>CACZIT010000034.1 GCA_902781315.1 uncultured Prevotellaceae bacterium | reverse complement strand
GCACGCTTGAAAGCGCGTGCAAAACGTTGACCTTTTCTCATAACTTTTTTTAACTCTTAAGAGGCTTGGCAGGAGTCAACGTATTTCAGGCTAAGACATTTGACTATGTCCCAACCGAGCGCGACCACACCGCGTGGAGCATAGTTCGACTGCTTACAGAGACATGCTTTAGACGGACTGGAGGCATGCTCCATAGGACACAGACACGGTCTCTTTCGGCTATAGAGGCATGCTCCATAGCCGTGAAGGCGAAAGCGATGGGAAGACCACAAAGCTACCTCACCGTGAGGTGGAAACACCCCTGCTTCACTTCGTACTTCACCCAGCAGCGACCCTGGCGGCGAAGGTCGTCGAGCACTTCCGAGAGCACTTGCTTCAGGCGCACGTCGGCCACGGTGTTCTGCTTCGAGTACTCGCGGTCCTGCTCCTCCACACGCAGGAAGCGATTGTAGGCAATATCGACGGTGGTACCATACATGTGGCAGCTGTTCTCAGAAACGTTGCCGTTGTAGTGGCGCATGCGCTCCACCTCCTCCTTCGTGCGCATCACGGAGGTAACGATAATCTTATGAGCCTGTAAACCCTTAACCTGCAGGCTGTCAAGGAAGTTACGGCCAATGTCTTGAAGCAATACTGCGGCACGCGGAACCAGGTAGGGAATGCTCCAGTAGAGAGGTTCGATAAAGAAGTTGGGATTGCTGCCCACGTAGACCAGTTCCGACTTCCGCCCCTCGGCTTCCTGTCGATTCCAGACGGGCGAGACACCCCACTTCTGAGCCGACACAATCTGCACTTCCTGCAGGTCGGGGAAGGCGTCGGAGTAGCTACTCACACTCACGATGCGATGACGCGCCACCGAGCCGTCGGCATTGAAGAAACGGCTGGCACGAGCGCCTCCCTTGGCAGCCTTCTCGCGCGCTCCCCTGGCCTCCTGTTCGGCCTCCAACTTCAAGCGCTGAGCGTTCTCCAGCGAGTCGCGCACAGCCCTGATGGAGTCCTCCACATGCTGCAGCGAGTCGTTCACCCTCAAAATCGAGTCGTTCACCCACTGGATAGAGTCGCTGACCCATTCCACCGAATCGGCCTGGCGCCGCTCGTCGGCCGACATGCCCACCCGGGGAGCCGCAGCACGCACGATGCCCAGCACGACAACGGCCAGGCAGAAGCCTTGAAGATATCTGTTTTCGCTAATTTTCATCGTTCTTTTTCTGTTTGTTTGAATGCAGCGGAGAAACCACCCCCGCCCGCAACTGCCCCCTTTTTCGCACGTGAAGAAATCATCTGCACACCGCGGAAGCATCATCTGCACCCTGCGGAAGCACCGTCTGCACCCTGCGGAAGCACCGTCTGCACCCCGCGGAAGCACCGTCCGTCGGGGCTACGGGAGCACCCTGCGCTCGACGACGGGGAGGCACTTGCCCGATGCAAAAGTACAAAATAAATGCGACCTTTCCGACAAAGAACGCTGCTGTTTCTGCCACGAATAGCAATGCTTTATATTTTTTAAGAATTAAATCTTGTTTTGTTAACAGATTTTTGCACTACTAACCCCTTGTCCTTTTGCTAGTCTCACAAAAATTTCGTAATTTTGCACACGAATTAAAGACACATTAAAAATAAGGTACTTTTAAAGACAAAACAACATTGACAGAGAAGCATATCGTCCTGGAGGACATCGACCCGGTTATGCTCTACGGAGCCGCTAACGGACATCTGCAAATCATCAAGTCGCTCTACCCCAAACTGCGCATCGTGGCACGTGGGAATGTCCTGCGCGTGCTGGGTGACCATGACGAAATGGAGCGTTTTGACCACAGCATCGAGCTGATGCGGCAGCATGTGCTGAAGTTCAACACCATCGGCGAAGAGGACATCATCGACATTGTCCACGGCAACAAGACCAAGGCCGAGGGCACGAAGGGAGTCATCGTCTACAGCGTAACCGGACGCCCCATCAAGGCCCGCTCGGAAAACCAGCAGCGACTGGTGGAGGCCTACGAGCAGAACGACATGGTGTTTGCCATCGGACCAGCCGGAACCGGCAAGACCTACACCGCCATCGCCCTGGCCGTGAAGGCTCTGAAGGAGAAGTCGGCACGCAAGATTATCCTCTGTCGACCAGCCGTGGAAGCTGGCGAGAAGCTGGGATTCCTGCCGGGCGACATGAAGGACAAGATTGACCCCTATCTGCAACCGCTCTACGACGCCCTGGAAGACATGTTGCCGCAGGTGAAACTGCAGGAACTGATGGAGCGGAAAACCATCCAGATAGCGCCGCTGGCCTTCATGCGCGGACGCACGCTTTCCGACGCGGTGGTCATCCTCGACGAGGCGCAGAACACCACTCCGGCGCAGATACGCATGTTCCTCACGCGCATGGGATGGAACACGAAGATGATCGTCACGGGCGATCTGACGCAGGTGGACTTGCCAAAGGGCCAACGCAGCGGATTGCGTGAGGCCTATGACCTGCTGAACGGCATCGAGGGCATCTCGTTCATCGAGATGAACCAGAAGGACATCGTGCGCCACAAGCTCGTCACCCGCATCGTGAACGCCTATGAGCGCTACGACCGCGAAAGAAGCGACATCCGCCAGTACGAATCCCCCACCCCATAAAAATCCCCCATAATTCCCATCAATTCCCATTAATTCCCATAAACTCCCATTCAAGAAAAAAATGAAAGCATTAACAACAACCGACTTCCACTTCGATGGACAGAAAAGCGTGTACCACGGCAAAGTGCGCGACGTGTATAACATCAACGACGACCTGATGGTGATGGTGGCCACCGACCGCATCTCGGCCTTCGACGTCATCCTCCCGAAGGGCATCCCCTTCAAAGGACAGGTGCTCAACCAGATTGCCGCCAAGTTCCTCGATGCCACCAGCGACATCTGCCCCAACTGGAAGTTGGCCACGCCCGACCCGATGGTCACCGTAGGCCTGAAGTGCGAGGGCTTCCGCGTAGAGATGATTATCCGTGGCATCCTCACCGGATCGGCCTGGCGCGACTATAAGAAAGGTGTGCGAGAGATTTGCGGCGTGCGTCTGCCCGACGGCATGCGCGAGAACGAGCGATTCCCCGAGCCCATCATCACGCCCACCACGAAAGCCGACGAAGGTCACGACCTGAACATCTCGCGCGAGGAGATTATCGCCCAGGGCATCGTCTCGGCTGAGGACTACGCCGTGATGGAGGACTACACGCGCCGCCTCTTCGCACGCGGTCAGGAGATTGCCGCCCGCCAGGGACTCATCCTCGTCGACACGAAGTATGAGTTTGGCAAGCGCGACGGTAAAGTCTATCTCATCGACGAAATCCACACGCCCGATTCCAGCCGCTACTTCTATGCCGACGGCTACGAGGAGAAGTTCCTCAAGGGCGAGCCCCAGCGACAGCTCTCGAAGGAGTTCGTGCGCCAGTGGCTCATCGAGCACAACTTTATGAACGAACCAGGTCAGGTGATGCCCGAGATTACTGACGAGTATGCACTCTCGGTCAGCGACCGCTACATCGAGCTCTACGAGCACATCACCGGCGAACGCTTCGACAAAGCCGTTGAGGAAGGCGACATCGCCCAGCGCATCGAAAAGAACGTAGCCGACTGGCTCGCCACGCGCTGATAGTTCTCATAGTCCATCTAGAAATAATGTACAAGCAGGAAACCATCAAACCCTACGCCCAGCAAGGCGACAAAGCATCGCAGGTGGAGCAGATGTTCGACAACATCGCTCCCACCTACGACCAGCTGAACCATCGCCTATCGTGGAACATCGACCGAGGCTGGCGCCGGAAAGCCATCAAGGCACTCGCACCCCACAAGCCGCAGACGATGCTCGACATCGCTACCGGTACAGGCGACTTCGCCATCCTTGCCGCTCAGATGCTACACCCGAAGGCGCTCATCGGGGCCGACATTTCGGAGGGCATGATGGACGTGGGACGGAAGAAAGTGGAACGGCTGGGGCTCTCTGACGTCATCAAGTTCCAACGCGAAGACTGCCTGGCACTCTCCTACCCGGACGCCACCTTCGATGCCGTCACGGCTGCCTTCGGCATCCGCAACTTCCAAGACCTCGACCGAGGACTCGCTGAGATGTGCCGCGTGCTGAAAAAGGGAGGCCATCTGAGCATCGTCGAACTCACAGAGCCAGTCTCCTTTCCCATGAAGCAGCTTTTCCACGTCTATAGCCACACTTTCCTGCCACTCTATGGACGTCTCATCTCACACGACAAGAGCGCCTACAACTACCTCACGGCCACCATCGAAGCCTTCCCGCAAGGCGAGCGAATGGTGGAGATTCTTCAGAAGGCTGGCTTCGCCGAAGCCTCCTTCCGTCGCCTCACCTTCGGCATCTGCACGATGTATCTCGCTAAGAAATAAGTTTTAGTTTGTTGCGACCCGTCGCAACCCCACAAGAAAGAAAAATCATGGACAAATACGGACTCATCGGCTATCCACTGGGCCACTCGTTCTCCATCGGCTACTTCAACGAGAAGTTTCAGAACGAAGGCATCGATGCATGCTACATCAATTTTGAGATACCCTCCATAGACGACCTGCATGAGGTGCTCGATTCCAATCCGGAATTGTGTGGGCTCAATGTTACGATTCCCTACAAGCAGAAGGTCATCCCCTATCTCGACGAGGTGAGCACCGAAGCAAGAGCCATCGGAGCCGTCAACGTCATCCGCGTCAGCCACAAAGGGCGGAACGTTCATCTGAAAGGCTTCAACAGCGACGTCATTGGCTTCACGCAAAGCATCGAACCCATGATACAGCCCTACCACAAAAAGGCTCTCATCCTGGGCACAGGCGGCGCTTCCAAAGCCATCGACTACGGACTCCGCTCACTTGGACTGGAAACAGTGTTCGTAAGCCGCTTCGAACGACCAGGTACCATTCAGTACGAGAAACTGACCCCCGACGACATTCGCGAGTATAATGTCATCGTCAACTGTACACCCCTGGGGATGTATCCCAAGGTGGAAACCTGCCCTAATCTGCCGTATGAGGCCATGGACAGCCACACGCTGCTCTACGACCTCATCTATAACCCCGACGACACGCTCTTCATGAAACGTGGACGAGAGCATGGGGCTACCGTCAAGAACGGTCTCGAGATGCTTCTCCTGCAGGCCTTTGCCTCGTGGGAGTTCTGGAACTCTGAGGATTAAGGCTCACCGGGATTCTTCGTAAGGTATTATGTTCAGAAGATTTTAGGTTTAGTATGTTGTGACCCCGTCGCAACTCTCACAAATAATAGTTACCATGCCCAACAACTCCAAGCCATCCTCTTCCGTGACAAAGCTCTTCATCGGCTTTGCCATTGTTTCTTTTGTGCTTTGGCTGCTCCCCATTTTCCTGGGCAATCATACGCATGAACGACCTAATCCTGAAGCCGTCTTCCGCACGTTTCTTATCATCAGTAGTTTGATAGTGGGCTTGGGACTGCTTGCCGACCTCTTCCTGAACCCCAACGACGAGCAGATCATCAGCGAGAAGCGGTCGGGACTTTCGGCCATCGCATCGAAATACAACAAGCAGGTGAAGGAGTTAGAAAAACAATACGTCCAGGAGAAGCAGGCATTAACGCTTGCCGGCACGTTCAAGAAGCAATCGTTGCTCAAGTCTTATTCCGCCCGCTACGATGCCGTGCGCGTCGAATACCTGAAGGAATACAAGGAATTCGTGGAGTTCTGGCTGAACAGCCATAAGCGCTACGCCTTGTTCGGCAAAATATGGGGATGGATTCTCGTCATCGTGCTTTGTGGTGCCGTCTTCAGTTGCTCCTACTCGATGGACGTGGCCGTAGACAATTGCCCCGAAACATCTCAAAGCGAACCCACCTACTGGAGTGCCGACAACATCCCTCTGCCCCACCTCACTGACGGCACGCAATACGTTTCCAATCCTGATAGCGTGCTCTCGCCGAACACCGTCAGCCGCATCAACGAAACCATGCTCAAGCTCGACAACGAACTGGGCATTGAGACCGCCGTCATCGTGGTCAACCACATCGCCGGCGACGACCCGTTCCGGCTGGCTCAGGACGTTGGCAGCCGCTATGGCGTAGGCCGAAACGACCGCGGACTGGTCATCGTCGTGGGCTATCAGGACCATTCCATCAACATCTCGCCGGGTCGCTCGCTCGAAGCCGACCTCACCGATGCGGAGTGCTATCGTCTGCAACAGCGCTATGTCATACCCGGCATGAAAGTAGAACAACCCGACTCTGCCATGATTTATCTGGCTGAAGGTCTCTATGCCTTGATGAAAGGAAAACCGCTGCCCGATATGGACATCTCCCGCCCCGTCAAGGATGAGTCGATGGCCTTGGGGCTCTACTTCTGGTTCCTCGTTGGCTTCCTCGTGCTCGTCATGTTCCTCGAGCGCAAGTTCGAGTGGCTGGGCGTCTATGGCACGATGGCCCTCATGGCCAACCCGTTCGTTGCAGCCCCCGTCTTCGTCAGCACAGGAGGCGGAGGAGGCTTGGGCGGCTCCTCCCGCGGAGGCTTCGGCGGAGGTGGCAGCTTCGGTGGAGGCGGAGGCTTCGGAGGCGGCTATGGCGGAGGAAGCTTCGGCGGCGGTGGTGCCACCTCTCGCTGGTAGCGCCCTCATCACTCCCATCAATTCCCATTAATTCACATCAAAAAAAAAATAGCATTATGAAAAAAGGTCTTATTATCGGAATCATCGCAGCCGTCGTCATCGTAGGTGCATGGGCTGCTAGTGCTTACAACTCTATGGTAGGTGTTCAGGAGGAAGCCACTACTGCACTTGCCAACGTACAGTCGGCCTATCAGCGTCGTGCCGACCTCATCCCCAACCTCGTCGAAACCGTCAAGGGCTACGCCAAGCACGAGCAGGAGACGCTCGAAAACGTCATCAACGCTCGCTCGAAGGCCACGCAGGTCACCCTCGATGCCGAAACCCTCACTCCCGAGAAGCTGAAGGAGTTCCAGCAGGCTCAGGGCGAACTCGGCTCTGCTCTCGGCAAGCTCATCGCTATTCAGGAGAACTATCCCGACCTGAAGGCCAACGAGAACTTCAAGGAGTTGCAGGTGCAACTTGAAGGCACCGAGAACCGCATCAACGAGGCTCGCAACAAGTTCAACACCGCCGTGCAGAACTACAACCTCGTCATCCGCTCGTTCCCGAAGAACATCCTTGCCGGCCTCTTCAACTTCGACAAGATGGCCAAGTTCGAGGCTGATGCCGCCGCTCAGAAAGCCCCCGAGGTAAAGTTCTAAGTCCCGTTTGTTGCCCCCCGTCGCAACTCCCCTTCAGTCCCATCTGTTGCGACCCCGTCGCAACTCCCCCTCTAAGTCACGTTTGTTGCGACCTCGTCGCAACCTAAAAAAAAGACAAATGACCAACAACCGCTACATGCAACGTGGTGTCTCAGCCGCCAAGGAGGACGTCCACGCTGCCATTAAGAACATCGACAAAGGCCTCTTTCCGCAGGCCTTCTGCAAGATTATTCCTGACATCCTCGGTGGCGATCCCGACTATTGCAACATCATGCATGCCGACGGCGCCGGCACCAAGTCCTCGCTGGCCTACATGTACTGGCGCGAAACGGGCGACCTCTCCGTCTGGAAAGGCATCGCTCAGGATGCCATCGTCATGAACACCGACGACCTGCTCTGCGTGGGTGCTACCGACAACATCCTCGTCTCCTCCACCATCGGGCGCAACAAGATGCTCGTGCCGGGCGAAGTCATCTCGGCCATCATCAATGGCACCGACGAGCTCCTTGCCGATCTCCGCGCTATGGGCATCGGCATTTGGCCTACCGGAGGCGAGACGGCCGACGTGGGCGACCTCGTGCGCACCATCATCGTCGACTCTACCGTCACCTGCCGCATGCGTCGCGAGGATGTCATCGACAATGCCAACATCCGTCCGGGCGACGTCATCGTCGGACTTTCGTCAACGGGCCAGGCCACCTACGAGCATCGCTACAACGGAGGCATGGGTTCCAACGGCCTCACCTCGGCCCGCCACGACGTCTTCGCCAAGTATCTGGCTGAGAAGTATCCCGAGAGCTTCGACCACGCCGTGCCCGACGACCTCGTCTATAGCGGCAAGTATCGCCTCACCGACGACGTCCCGTATGCCGCAACGGAATCCGTCCCGTTTGTCGCGACCGAGTCTCAACCCCTCACCCTCCCCGATATGGGCCAGCTCGTTCTCTCGCCTACCCGCACCTATGCTCCCGTCATCAAGCGCTTGCTCGACGAGCTTCGCCCCGAGATTCACGGCATGGTGCATTGCACGGGAGGTGCTCAGACGAAGGTGCTCCATTTCGTAGCCGACAACTGCCGCGTGGTGAAGGACAACATGTTCCCCGTACCCCCACTCTTCCGAGCCATCCACGAGTGTTCCGGCACCGACTGGCGCGAGATGTATCAGGTGTTCAACATGGGCCATCGCATGGAAATCTACGTACGCCCCGAAGTGGCCGAACAGGTCATCGCCATCAGCCGTTCGTTCAACATCGATGCACAAGTCGTTGGCCACATCGAGGAAGGCCCTCGCTCGCTCACCATCCGTTCGGAGTTCGGCGAGTTCAATTATTAAGATTAGCAACCATCAACCGCCTTCACTTACTTCAACTACAAACAGCAGAAAGGAAAGGAATAAGAAACAGATATGATAGAAAACAACCGAATACTACAAAAACTCGACGGCCTCGAAGCTCGCTTTGAGGAAGTCTCTACGCTCATCACCGACCCCGATGTCATCACCGATCAGCAACGCTTCGTGAAGCTCACGAAGGAATACAAGGACCTCTCTGACATTATGGACGTGCGCAAGCGCTACATCGCCTGCCTGAACTCCATCGCCGAGGCCAAGGACATCCTTGCCAACGAGACCGACCCTGAGATGAAGGAGATGGCACGCGAGGAGCTTTCCGAGAACGAAGAACTTCAGCCCAAGCTCGAAGAGGAAATCAAAATTGCCCTCGTGCCGAAAGACCCTGAAGATGCCAAGAACGTGCAGATGGAGATACGTGCCGGAACGGGTGGCGACGAGGCTTGCCTCTTTGCCGGCGACCTTTTCAAGATGTACAAGAGCTTCTGCGAGTCGAAAGGCTGGCAGCTCTCCGTCACCGACTTCAACGAAGGAGCCGTCGGTGGCTTCAAGGAAATCGACTTTGCCGTTTCCGGTGCCGACGTCTACGGCACGTTGAAGTACGAGTCGGGCGTTCATCGCGTCCAGCGCGTGCCCGTCACCGAGTCGAATGGCCGCATGCAGACCTCTGCCGCCACCGTGGCCGTATTGCCCGAGGCCGACAAGTTTGAGGTTCACATCAACGAAGGCGAAATCAAGTGGGACACGTTCCGCTCGTCGGGAGCCGGTGGTCAGAACGTCAACAAGGTGGAATCGGGCGTGCGCCTGCGCTATATGTGGAAAAATCCCAACACGGGCGAAACCGAGGAGATTCTCATCGAGTGCACCGAGACGCGCGACCAGCCTAAGAACAAGGAGCGCGCCCTCTCGCGACTCTACACGTTCATCTACGACAAAGAGCACCAGAAGTACGTCGACGACATCGCCTCACGCCGCAAGAGCCTCGTCTCCACCGGCGACCGCTCGGCCAAGATTCGCACCTACAACTTCCCGCAAGGTCGCGTCACCGACCATCGCATCGGCTTCACCACCCACGACCTGCAGGGCTTCCTGGGAGGCGACATCCAGCCCATGATTGATGCTCTCACCGTAGCCGAGAACGCCGAGCGCATGAAAGAATCAGAACTCTAAACGTCCCGTATGTTGTTGTATCACAACAACAAATAAAAGAAACAACCATGACCAGAGAACAACTCATCCAGCAAATCTTCCAGAAGAAGTCATTCCTCTGCGTTGGCCTCGACACCGATGCCAAGAAGATACCCGCCCATCTGCTCGACCTGCACGACCCCATCGTCGAGTTCAACAAGGCCATCATCGATGCCACCGCGCCTTATTGCGTGGCCTATAAGCCCAACCTCGCTTTCTACGAGGCTCATGGCATTCACGGAATGATAGCCTTCAAGAAGACCATCGAGTACATCCGTGAGCGCCATCCGCACCACTTCATCATCGCTGATGCCAAGCGTGGCGACATCGGTAATACAAGTAAAATGTACGCGCGTACCTTTTTTGAAGAATACGACGTCGACGCCCTCACCATCGCCCCCTATATGGGTGAAGACTCGGTGACGCCTTTCCTCGAGTATGAAGGCCGATGGGTAGTCATGCTTGCCCTCACAAGCAACAAGGGAAGCTTCGACTTCCAACTCATGCAGGACGCCGATGGCGAGCGACTCTTCGAGAAAGTGATGCGCAAAGGGCAGGAATGGGGCACGCCGCAGAACATGATGTTCGTCGTGGGCGCTACGCGTGGCGAGATGTTCAAGGACGTGCGCCGCGTGGCTCCCGACCACTTCCTGCTCGTACCTGGTGTGGGTGCTCAGGGCGGAAGTCTCGAGGAGGTGTGCCGCTATGGCATGACTAAGGATTGCGGACTGCTCGTCAATTCTTCACGTGGCATCATCTACGCCTCCAGCGACGAGCACTTTGCGGAGATTGCCGCCAACAAAGCCCGCGAAATACAGCAACAGATGGCAGCCGAACTCGCAAAGCTCGGATAGTGTTTTCGGCCATACATGGGAAATGATAAATGAATGAATACAAAGTGATCAACGACCCAGTGTTTGGGTTCATAAAGGTGCCTCGCGGGTTGCTGCTCAACATCGTTAAGCATCGTCTCTTTCAGCGACTTTCGCGCATCAAGCAGCTGGGCATGGCCAGTGTGGTCTATCCAGGTGCTCAGCACACCCGTTTCCAACACTCATTAGGTGCTTTCCACCTGATGAGCGAGGCTATCTTGTCTCTCTCTCAGAAAGGCATTTTTATTTTCGATAGCGAGGCCGAAGCCTTGAAGGCAGCTATTCTCCTTCACGACGTCGGACATGGTCCTTTCTCTCACGTCCTTGAGCATACGCTCATCCGCGACATATCCCACGAAGAGATTTCTATCATGATGATGGAAGAAATCAACCACGAGATGAACGGAGCACTCAACCTCGCCATCAAGATGTTCAAAGACGACTATTCCAAGCGATTCCTTCATCAGCTCATTTCCTCGCAGCTCGACATGGATCGACTCGACTACCTCCGGCGCGACTCTTTCTTCACCGGCGTCACCGAGGGCAACATCGGATCGGCACGCATCATCAAGATGCTCAACGTTGTCGACGATCGTCTCGTGGTTGAGCAAAAAGGCATCTATTCTATCGAGAACTATCTCACCACTCGCCGACTCATGTATTGGCAGGTATATCTCCACAAGACCACGGTTGCCTACGAGAAGACACTCGTCAACCTGCTTCGTCGCGCCAAGTATCTGGCTCACAAGGGTGAAGAGGTGTTTGCAACGCCTGCCCTTCGCTTCTTCCTTTATAACGACGTCGATGCCAGCCGCTTCGAAAGCGACCCGCAAGCATTGGCCAACTATGAACTTCTCGACGACAACGACATCTGGGCTTCTGTCAAGACATGGATGAGTCATACGGATCGAGTGCTCTCCATCTTGGCCAAAGACCTCGCCGAGCGACGCATTTTCCGAGTGGAAGTGCGCGAGGAGCCTTTTGCCGACAACGAAGTATCCACTCTCCAGCAACAGCTTGCCGATGCCTTCCATGTGTCCTTTGAAGATGCTGCCTATCTCATCAGCGTCAATACCATCCAAAAGGACATGTACGACCCAAGCGACGACCAAATCGACATCCTTTTCAAAGGCAAAAACGATGAAGAAGGCAATGACACAAATTACGTCGTGAAAGACATAGCAAATGCCTCGGAACTATTCAATATTTCCTTACTTTCCAAAAAAATCCGTAAATATTACCTTTGTTATCAGCGTATTTAAAGAAAAATATGTACCTTTGCAGAGTTTTAAACGCATCATATGGAATTTACAGCACTACAAATTGCGCAAATGATTGGTGGACGCGTCGAAGGCGATGAGAATGCCACCGTCTGCACTTTTGCAAAAATCGAGGAAGGAAAGCCTGGTGCTATTTCATTCCTTTCTAATACCAAGTACACTCATTACATCTACGATACTCAATCGTCGGTGGTGCTCATCGACGAAAGTGTTCAGTTAGAGCGTGAAGTTCCCGCCACCCTTATTCGAGTAAAAAATGCATACGAGGCCGTTGCTCATCTGCTGCAGGCTTATGAGTCGATGAAACCGAAGAAAAAGGGCATTGATCCTTTAGCATTCATATCGCCGTCGGCAACCGTTAGCGAAGATTGCTATGTGGGTGCATTTGCCTACATAGGTGACGGCGTAAAGGTGGGTAAGGGCTGCCAGATATATCCTCATGCCGTCGTATGTGAAAACGTCACTATGGGTGATGGCTGCATCCTCTACCCCAACTCTGTCGTCTACCACGATTGCCGCCTTGGCTCTCGTGTGACGCTGCATGCTGGTAGTGTCATCGGTGCCGACGGATTCGGCTTTGCTCCTACGCCTCATGGATACGACAAAATACCTCAGATTGGCATCGTCACCATCGAGGATGATGTTGAGATAGGTGCCAACACATGTGTTGACCGCTCGACAATGGGCAGCACCTACGTTCGTAAGGGTGTGAAACTCGACAACCTCGTGCAGATTGCCCACAATACAGACATCGGCGAGAACACCGTGATGTCTGCTCAAGTGGGTATCGCTGGTTCTACGAAGGTTGGCCAGTGGTGCATGTTTGGCGGCCAGGTGGGCATTGCCGGACACATTTCCCTTGGCGACCACGTCAACCTGGGTGCCCAGTCGGGCGTGCCCAGCAGCATCGAGTCAAACCAGACCCTCATCGGTACACCGCCCATGAACACCCGAGCCTATTTCAAGTCGCAGGTCATCTTCCAGCGCCTGCCCGAAATGTACAAGGAGTTACAAGCTTTGCGTAAAGAAGTGGAAGAACTCAAGAAATCGTAAAAAAACTTATTATCCCGATATGGAAACAAGCAAGCAAAAGACACTCAAAAGCAGTTTTTCGCTTTCAGGCAAAGGATTGCACACAGGTTTGGACCTCACCGTGACGTTCAATCCTGCACCCGAGAACACCGGCTACCGCATTCAGCGCGTCGATCTCGAAGAACAACCCGTTATTACAGCCGTTGCCGAAAAGGTGGTCGACACTCAGCGTGGCACCGTCCTTGCCCAGGGCGACGTTCGCGTCTCTACCGTTGAGCACGGTCTCTCGGCTCTCTATGCCCTTGGCATCGACAACTGCCTTATCCAAGTCAATGGTCCCGAGTTCCCTATCCTCGATGGCTCTGCCATTATGTATGTGGAAAAAATCGAGGAAGTGGGTATCGAAGAACAGAATGCCCAGAAGGATTATTATATCATTCGCAAGAAAATTGAAGTAAAGGACGAAGAAAGCGGGTCGTGCATCACCATTTTGCCTGACGAAGAATTCTCCGTTACGGCCATGTGCTCCTTCCAGTCGAAGTTCATCAACAGCCAGTTCGCTACGCTCGACGACATTCATGACTATACGAAGGAGATTGCTCCCGCCCGTACGTTTGTCTTCGTACGCGACATCATGCCGCTGCTCGACGCCAACCTCATCAAGGGCGGCGACCTCGAAAACGCCATCGTCATCTATGAGCGTCAGGTCAGCCAGCAGCAACTCGACAATCTTGCCGATCTGCTGAAAGTACCTCACATGGATGCCACGAAGATTGGCTACATCCAGCCGAAGCCCCTCCAGTGGGAAAACGAGTGCACTCGTCACAAGCTGCTCGACATCATTGGCGACATGGCGCTCATCGGCCGTCCTATTAAGGGCCGCATCGTAGCTACCCGCCCCGGGCATACCATCAACAATAAGTTTGCCCGTCTGATGCGCAAGGAAATCAAGAAACACGAGGTGCAGGCTCCCCTCTACGATCCGAACCAGGCACCTATCATGGACAATATCCGCATTCGCCAGCTGCTGCCCCACCGCTATCCCATGCAGCTCATCGACAAGGTTATCGCCATGGGACCTATGCATATTGTCGGCGTGAAAAACGTCACGGCCAACGAACCCTTCTTCACTGGCCACTTCCCCGAAGAGCCCGTGATGCCTGGCGTGCTGCAGGTGGAGGCTATGGCTCAGTGTGGCGGTCTGCTTGTGCTTAGCCAAGTAGAGGAACCCGAGCGCTGGTCGACCTATTTCATGCGCATCGACGAGGTGAAGTTCCGCCAGAAAGTAGTTCCGGGCGACACCCTACTCTTCCGCGTAGAGCTTCTCCATCCCGTTCGTCACGGCGTCAGCACCATGAAGGGCTATGTCTTCGTGGGCGACAACGTGGTTTCCGAGGCTCAGTTCACCGCACAAATCGTAAAGAACAAATAGTTTTCTATGAATCAGATTCATCCATTAGCATACGTACATCCCGAGGCACAACTCGGCGACAACAATTTCATCGGCCCCTTCTGCTACATCGACCGCGATGTCGTCATAGGCGATAACAACGTGTTCCAGAACAGCGTCACCATCAATCAGGGAGCCCGCATCGGCAATGGAAACGAAGTCTTTCCTGGTGCCAGCCTGTCCACAAAGCCCCAAGACCTGAAGTTCAAGGGCGAAGTGACCACCTGTCAGATTGGCGACAACAACTCCATTCGTGAGAACGTCACCATCTCGCGCGGTACGGCATCGAAGGGAACCACCATCGTTGGCTCCAACAATCTCTTAATGGAGAACATGCATATCGCCCACGACTGCGTGGTGGGCAACGGTTGCATCATCGGCAATTCCACTAAGTTTGCCGGCGAGGTGGTGGTCGACGACTTTGCCATTATCTCTGCCGTGGTGCTCTGCCACCAGTTCTGTCACATCGGTTCCTACGTGATGATTCAGGGAGGCAGCCGCTTCTCGCAGGACATTCCGCCCTACATCATTGCAGGCAAAGAACCCATCCGTTATGCAGGAATCAACCTCATAGGCCTGCGCCGTCGTGGATTCTCGGCCGAAACCATTCAGAACATTCACGAAGCTTATCGAATCATCTATCAGGGCAATCTCACGCGTGCCGATGCTATCCGCCAAATCAAGGAAGTATTGCCGCTGACACCCGAGATTCAGTACATCATCGACTTCGTAGAAAACTCCCAACGTGGAATCATCAAGTAACCCCCTACTCGTCGTACTCCTCGGTCCTACAGGTGTCGGCAAGACGGATCTCTGCATTCGTCTTGCCGACACTTTTCATGTTCCCATTATCAACGCCGATTCGCGCCAGATTTTTGCTGAGATTCCAATCGGCACGGCAGCTCCTACGAAAGAGCAGTTGGCACGCGTGAAGCACTACTTCGTGGGCACCCATCATCTGCAGGACTACTATAGTGCCTCCATGTTCGAACAGGACGCCCTAAACATCATCCAAAATGAGTTTTTGTCTCATCCCTGCGCACTCATGAGTGGCGGTTCCATGATGTACATCGATGCTGTCTGCAATGGCATCGACGACATCCCGACGGTTGACGACAAAACCAGAACGTGGATGAAGCGACGCTTAGCCGAAGAAGGATTACCCGCTCTGGTTCAAGAACTTAAAGAACTTGACCCCGAGCACTATGCCGTCGTAGACAAACAAAATCCCCGACGCGTTGTCCATGCGTTAGAGATATGCCACATGACAGGCAAGACCTACACATCCTTCCGTACCAACAGCAAGAAGGAACGTCCTTTCCGAATTTTGAAGATCGGACTCAATCGCCCGCGCGAAGAGCTCTACGACCGTATCAATCGTCGCGTCGATCAAATGATGGCAGACGGTTGGCTCGACGAGGCCCGAAGCGTCTATCCCCTGCGCCATCTGAATGCACTCAACACCGTCGGCTATAAGGAGCTATTCCTCTACTTCGATGGCACTTGGTCGCTGGAGGAAGCCGTGGAAAGAATCAAAGGGAACACACGTCGCTATATGCGGAAACAGCTCACGTGGTTTAAGCGAGACCCTGAAATTCACTGGTTTACGCCCGATGAAACCGACGAAATTGTTGCCTTAGTGAAAGCGGAACTAAGCAAATAATCAAACAAAAGAACATTACCAACTTTTTACCAGCGCGTGGTAATCGGTTTACCAGCACGTGGTACATGGTTTACCAGCGCGTGGTACATGGTTTACCAGCACGTGGTACATGGTTTACCAGCACGTGGTACACGGTTTACCAGCACGTGGTACATGGTTTACCTGCACGTGGTACAAGGTTTACCAGCACGTGGTAATGATATTACCAAGCTATGGTAAAAAAATTACCCCGTTCTGGTAACACTTTTACCAAAACGGGGTAATGCAATCAATATGTTGGTTTGCCTTCTAAAGTGCGGAGGAAATCACTGTTCAGACGGGCGTGTCGTTGGGATCGCTGTTAAACACATCGTCGGCTGACATAATCTCGTCGTCGTCGAACCACTGAGCGAGTTTAGCCTTAGCTTTGGCCTTCACGTCATCTGAAACGTCGCCCCAAATGCGATTAAGCACATAAATGAGCACGGCCAGGTCGTCAGAAAGTCCTGCAATAGGTATTGCATCGGGTACTACATCGAGCGGGCTGATGAGATAACCCAGTGCTCCAATGATGGTCGCCTTGTCTTTCAGCGACACCTTGTCGCTCTCCAACGTGTAATAGAGGATGAGTGCTGCATAGACGAGCTTCACACCTGCCCGCTTGGCGATGCGGGAAATCTTCTCGACAAATCCGCCTTTGGAGAATCTGTCCTTGTATTTCATAAAATCGGGAAGGTTCGGCATTTCCATATTGAGTCGTTTTAATGAGTTATTATCCTAAAAAGAAGAATGCAGTGCTTCTATAAGCCGGGTTCTGTTCCTGACGCCACAGGCTGTCAGGTGCCTGCCATTTATCTACTCCGCAGGTCGCCCTGCGGCTCTAGCGTTCTACCCTCCATCGCTGAATTGCTTCACTCGGGCGGACAACCCTCGGTCGATGGTTTACATGAACTTGCAGCCTCCAGTGGGCACAGCCCGACGATCACCCGCCGGCTGGTGGTCTCTTACACCACCTTCTCACCCTTACTCCCTTAAGCGGAGCGGTTGTTTTCTTCTACCCTGACCTGCCTTCGCAGACAGCTTCTACTTTCAGAAGTGGAGCGTCCTATGCTGCCCGGACTTTCCTCTCGCGCTGCACCAGAACCAACAGTTCCACGGGGAAAAGTGGTAAGTGCTGCGCCAGCGGCAGAGCCAAAGCACTACATTCTGGGGGCAAAATTACGAATTTAAATCAAAACTCGCTACATGCAGGGGTTAAAAAACTTAAAAAGAGGGGATTAACACTCCAGAAGGCTCACTTTCAGCAGCCTTCGAGTCTCGCTTGTCACGGACGCCTGTTGGCAGGTACGACGTCCTACCAGCCAAAGAATTTCGCCCGTTTCATCGGTCAATGCTAGCTGGCAACGCTTTTCAAAGAGCGAGCAATGAAGGTCGGTGAGGTAGTCGCTGACCAGTTTGCTGCCACGCATGCCGAAAGGCAGAAAACGGTCGCCCTCGGCAATGGGGCGCAACGTGAGTGGAAAGCTTACTTTATCAGCGTCAAGACAAGCAACAGAGGGAGATTTGTCAATCGGAAAGGCGGATTTCAGGTCCGATGAAATGGAGGATTTCTGCTCTGTAATTACCACGGAATAACGCCCCATGTGGCCAAGGTCGTAGGTACCCTCAATGGGCATTTTGCGAGGCTGAAGCCGGCTGCCCAGACGCGGATGGTCGTTACGGAAAACGACAAGTGTGCCACGATCGGCAGCCGCTGTATGAGTAGGACTCAACCATTGCTGGCCAGGAGAGAACGCGGAGCAGCTGATGGACTCTACCTGAGCCGACGTAAAGCCATAGGGCCGTAGGCACTCATAGAGGAAATACTCGTTGTCGAGCAGCTTTTCAAGACTGAACACAACAAAATCGCCGGTTTTATCGACTACTAATGCTTCTGCTCGACGCCGCTCGATGGCTTCGTCGAAAAGCGGTTCGGCAAGCGCCAGATACTGGGCCGTACGGGCTATATTCATGCTGGCAGCAGGAGAAATCTCACGCAATAGCGGCAAGGCATGAAGGCGGATTTTGTTTCGCAATACGTCGTCTTGCAGGTTCGTGCTGTCGGTCACGTAGTCTTGCCCAACGGAATCGAGATAGTGCAGAATGTCCTCCCTGCCGACGGCAAGCAGCGGACGCAGCAACTGGCGAGGCTTCTGGTCGGCGGAAGGGGTAGGAAGTGCAGCACTTGCTGCTATGCCTGTGAGCCCCCGAAGGCCTGTTCCGCGAAGTAAATTAATAAGTACGGTTTCTACGATGTCGTCACGATGATGAGCCACACAAACAGCCTCTGCATCAATGGATTGCAAAAGTTGGTAAAAGTAATGATAGCGCAGTTCTCGGGCAGCCATTTCGATGCTCACACCATGCACCTCTGCATAGGAATGAGTGTCGAAGTGAACCCGATGAAACGGGATGTTCTTATCCTTACATAGCGCTTCGCAAAACTGTTCGTCGCGGTCGCTTTCATCGCCACGAAGATGAAAATTACAATGAACAGCCTCAAGCCTATAGCCCAGTTGTTGCAACACCAGCAGCAAGCACACGCTATCGGCACCACCCGAAAGCGCAACAAGATAGCGCTTGTCTGGGTCTAACAGCTGGTGGTGAGCGATGAAACCGCTGATTTTTGCAATAAATCCTTTCATAAGACAAAGAGGCGATGTCGTCTATCACTCCACGTAGAGAACAAGTCCCTTCAGGTATTCGCCCTCGGGATGATAGATGTTAATAGGATGATCGGCAGGTTGGTGGAGTTGATGCAAAATGCGCACATTGCGGCGAGCCTGTGCCGCTGCCGTGAAGACAGCATTGCGGAAATGATCCTTCGTGACAACCTGAGAACAGCTGAACGTAAAGAGAATGCCACCAGGACGAATGGCCTGGAAGCCTTTCATGTTAAGACGGGTGTAACCCTTGAGCGCATTATGAAGAGCGCCGCGATGCTTGGCGAATGCAGGCGGGTCGAGCACGATAAGGTCGTAGGCGCCCTTTGGCTGTGACTCCAAGTACTTGAAAGCATCTTCGCAAAATGCTTCATGGCGGGCATCGCCGGGGAAATTGAGTTCAACATTCTGCCGCGTGAGCTCAATAGCCTTGGCACTACTGTCAACAGAATGAACCAGCTTCGCTCCTCCTCGCATGGCGTAGACAGAAAAACCGCCCGTATAGCAGAACATGTTGAGCACGCTACGCCCTTGTGCATAGTGCTGGAGAAGCAGCCTATTGTCGCGCTGATCGATGAAGAAGCCTGTCTTCTGGCCTTTGAGCCAATCGATTCGGAAACGCAGACCGTTCTCCGTTGCTATATTCTCGCTGGTTCCGCCATAGAGAAATCCGTTGGTGGGTTCCATGAAAGGAAGTGTGGTCTCGCTTTTATAATAGATGTGGGCTATCTTTCCCTCGGAAACATTCACCAAGGCACGTGCGATATCGAAGCGATCCAGATGCATTCCGATGCTATGAGCCTGCATGACAGCCGTTTGGCCGTAGCAATCGATGATGAGTCCCGGCAGGTTGTCGCCCTCACCATGAACCAGACGGAAGGCCGAGTCGGCATTATGGCCGATTGCTACGCGCATCTGCAAGGCAGAACGAAGACGCTGTTCCCAGAAAGCATCGTCGATAGCTACATCAGAAAACGAGAGCACACGAACGGCAATGGAGCCTGCCTGAGCATGACCAACAGCGATGAAATCGCCGTTTTCCGTCAACACCCTGACCTTTTCTCCTTCTTCAATGCCATCATCGGCACGCTGAATGGCACCAGAGAACACCCAAGGATGAAAACGCCGAAGCGACTCTTCCTTTCCACGTTTTAAGATAACTGCCTTATAATTCATTTGCGTTCAGTATTGTTGGATGATTGATGATCGTTTTCTGCAGGCTCAATGACGTTGACCAATTCAAAGTCGCCCGTTTCTTCAAGCCTTTTCAACTCTCGATAAAGCTGTATGCATGCCCACGCATCAGTGGCTGCATAGAGCTTTTGGCGGTCGCTGAGTGCGTCGGCATCCCAGTTGGACAGTTGCTGCCGCTTGCTGATTTTCTGGCCAAAGAGATTAGCATATAGTTTCTGTAGACTCAGGTCCTCAATGCCGAGACGGCCCACCATGTCCTGAAGATCGATGAAATGGCCCGGTTTGAACTCTCCACGCTTTTTCAGCGAGAGAATGTCGTCGTGCCAAGAAAGCCCCACCATAGGAACGTCGGTGTTTTCAAGCAGACGGACAATGGCAGGCGTAAGACCAGTTCTATTCAGTCGGAAGAGGAAGCAAATATTGTCAGCCGAAACCTGAAGCAGCGAGACCAAATGTTTATCGCCTCTGCGGAAAGAAGGCCGCGTCTCAGTATCGACACCGAGAATGGGCTGGCTGAGCAAATAGTCAACTGCTCTTTGGGCTTCGCCGGCCGACAGTATGACAACAATGCGACCGGGAAAACTGACAACAGGCAATTGCGCTATTTCTTGCTTAGGAAACTTATTAAAAATGACTTTTTTCATCGTTTTTATCGCTATCAATGTGCAAAATTAGAAAAAAAGTGCGAAAATATGAACGAATGTGAGTTTTTTCCACTATTTTTGCACTTAAATTTGATAAAAAAGGACATTATGGCAAAGAAAAAGACTGAACGCAAGCCTAAAAACGTTGGGCAAGCGGTCGGATTTCAGAATATTCTCAGCAACGAGAAAACCGACTTTATCCTCGGACTGATATTAGTAGGTCTGGCAATCTATCTGACGATTGCAATGGTATCATATTTCACTACCGGTCAGGCCGACCAAAGTCTGCTGGAAGACCTGCGGCCAGGCGAATGGATGAATTCTGAACATCAATTTGCCAACTATTGCGGTAGCATTGGTGCTATCATGGCTTACACGCTCATCACCGTCAACTTTGGTCTGGCAGCCTTCCTCATTCCCGTTTTCATCGTGCTTGTTGGCCTACAGCTCATGCGAGCCTACAAAGTGAATCTGCTGAAATGGTTCTTCGGTTTGGCACTCGTCATGATTTGGAGTTCGGTAACCATGGCTAAATTCCTAACTCCTCTTATGGGCGATCAGGTGTTCAATGCCGGTGGCAATCACGGCTTGTTCTGTGTGCAGCAGTTGGAGAACATCGTTGGCCCACCAGGACTGACTGCCATTCTGCTGCTCGTGGCTTTGGCATTTCTCACCTATCTGAGTGCTGAGACGATAGAGGTCATCCGAAAGGCGCTGAATCCAGTGAAATACCTCACTTCTAAGATTAAGTTCACCGTCACCAACAATCAGGCGAAAGATGCTGAAGCGTCTATTTCTGAGGATTTGGGCTACAAGATGGAGCCCGTCTATGAAGGCGTTATAGACACCACCCCACTGCCTCATGACGACGAGGCAGAAGCACCTGTGGTCGTCGACCTGCCCACAGGAAAGAAAGAAGTTGGAAGCAAGGAGAAAACCCCAGCGAAGGCAGACGAGGAAAGCGGGCTTACCGTAGAAGTGGGTAAAGACGAAGATAAGGCCAAAGGCAAGACGCTGACCATAGAGGAAATCAGAAAGACGCCCATCAACCCGCGAGAGCCCTTCCTGAACTATAAATTCCCGACGCTCGACCTGCTAAAGAAATACGACAACTCGGGCAAGCCAGAGGTTGACATGGAGGAAATCAGGGCCAACAACCAACGCATTGTGGAAGTGCTGAACTCGTTTGGTGTAGCCATCAAGGAAATCAAAGCCACGGTCGGCCCGACGATTACGCTCTACGAGATTACTCCTGCCGAAGGCGTGCGCATCTCGAAGATCAAGAACCTGGAGGCCGATATAGCGCTGAACCTCGCTGCCTTGGGCATCCGTATCATTGCACCGATGCCAGGTAAGGGCACCATCGGTATTGAAGTGCCAAACAAGAAGGCCAACATCGTATCGATGGAAAGCATACTGAACTCGAAGAAGTTTCAGGAGGCGAAGATGGAACTGCCCATTGCTCTCGGTAAAACTATTACGAACGAAGTCTATATGGCTGACCTGGCGAAGATTCCCCACCTGCTTGTGGCTGGTGCAACGGGTCAGGGTAAGTCGGTCGGTCTGAACGCCATTATCACCTCTTTATTATATAAGAAGCATCCTAACGAACTGAAGTTCGTGCTCGTAGACCCGAAGAAAGTGGAGTTCAGCGTCTATGCTCCACTGGCCAGCCACTTCATGGCCACGCTGCCCGAGAACGAAGAAGAGCCCATCATCACCGACGTGACGAAGGTGGTGCGAACGCTCAACTCTCTCTGCAAACTCATGGACACGCGTTACGACCTGCTGAAAATGGCCCGTGCCCGCAATGTGAAGGAGTACAACGAGAAGTTCATCAACCACGAACTCGACTTGACGAAGGGTCATGATTACATGCCATACATCGTAGTCATTATCGATGAGTTTGGCGACCTGATCATGACGGCAGGTAAGGAGATTGAGCTGCCAATAGCCCGTATTGCCCAACTGGCTCGTGCCGTGGGTATCCATATGATTATTGCCACGCAGCGCCCGACAACCAATATCATCACTGGTACCATTAAGGCCAACTTCCCTGGCCGTATGGCCTTCCGCGTGATGTCGCAGATTGACTCGCGCACCATTCTTGACCAAAAGGGAGCCGACCAGCTTGTAGGCCGTGGCGACATGCTGATTTTGATTGGCAGCGAGCCTGTCCGCGTACAATGCGCATTCGTTGACACACCCGAGGTGGAACGCATCAACAAGTACGTAGAAGCCCAGCCAGGCCCAGTAGAACCGCTCGAACTGCCCGAACCCGCCACGGAAGGTGGCGACGGAGGTGGTGCTGCAGGCGGTGGAGGAAGCGCCAGCGGTCCGCTCGATCCCCTCTTCGAAGATGCAGCCCGCGCCATTGTGATGACCCAACAGGGATCAACCAGCATGATACAGCGCCGCTTCTCCATCGGCTACAACCGTGCCGGTCGACTCATGGACCAGTTACACGAGGCTGGCATCGTGGGTGAAGCATTTGGCAGCAAACCGCGCGATGTGCTGATTGCAGACGAGAACTCACTGAACGAACTGTTTACGCGCCTTCGCGGTTAGCAAAAATATTATATAGGAAGCCTGCTATAAGTTAAAGAAACGAAAAGCAGGCTAACTTTTAATGTGTTTAAACGTCAGAAATAATGCAGGGGGCGCACGACGTGCCGCGTTCTTAGGGAGGCCATCCGCTGGCAGCAGTTACGCTGCATGTAACGTCCCTGCATCATTTGAGATAAACAAAAACAAGAATATATGAAGAAAATCATCATAGCAGCCTTGCTGAGTGTCTTCACACTTGGCATCACGGCACAGACAACAGCTCGCGTGGCAACAAAGAAAAAAACTGCTGCCACACCAACGAAGAGTGTTTCAGCCAACGCCGCCCAAGCACGCAAAGTACTCGATAAAACAGCAGCAGTCATCGGGCGCAAAGGCGGTGCCAGCGCTTCGTTTAAGATTTCGAGTGCAAAGATTGGCTCTACCTCTGGCACAATTGCCATCAAGGGCAACAAATTCCATGCACGCACACCGCAGGCCATCGTTTGGTTCAACGGCAAGACGCAATGGAGCTATATGAAATCTACCGACGAGGTAAACGTCTCAACACCAACGGAAGCCCAGCAGATGGCCATGAACCCGTATAAGTTCATCAACATGTACAAGTCGGGTTACTCGCTCTCAATGACGGCCAGTGGCAACAACTACAACGTGCGTATGGTGGCTCAGAACAAAGGCCGCAGCGTGCAAGAGATGATCATCACCGTCAACAAGAAGACATTCAGCCCATCACAAGTGAAAATGCGCGAAGGTGCCACATGGACCACCATCAGCATCACCGGCTTCAAGGCCAAGAACCAGAGCGATGCCACATTCGTATTCAATTCAAAGGACTTCCCTTCGGCTGAAGTCATCGACCTGAGATAAATACTCCTACCCAAGAAAGGAATCCTATGGCAAACCTGCATTTCGACAAACACATCTACGGTATTTACAAGACTTTGCGCCAGCACCGCAAACTGGCTGAGAAGCGGGCCGTCAACTACGAACAAAACAAGACTGCCAAAGTACTAATCTACGTGCTCAGCGGCTTCATGATAGCCTACCTGATGTTCTTTGCCGTGATGTTTGCACTCATTGCCAACAGCAGCAGCACCATCACCGCCATAGAGTTCATGACGGCGGCCGCACCGTTCATCCTGCTCGTCGACTTCCTCTTCCGATTCCTTGCTCAGCAGACACCTTCGCAGATCATCAAGCCCTACCTGCTGCTGCCTATTCCGCGCTTGCTTTGCATCGATACGTTCATCTCGACATCGCTTTTCACCTGGGGCAACGTCATTTGGTTTGCCATGCTGCTGCCCTATGCGTTGATGTCGGTGGTGTTCAGCGAAGGCGTTTGGATTACGATAGGATTCCTACTCTTCTTCTATCTGATCATTCTGGCCAACAGCCAGTGGTACGCCATTGTGCGCACACTCATCAACCGCTCCCTCGTCTGGTGGATACTGCCCATAGGCGTCTATGCACTGATGGCTCTCCCCATCATTCTCAAGGGATTTAGCGAAAAAGGATTTGAAGACTTTTTTGACCTTTTCTCAAGAATCGGCACTGCCATCAGTGCCGGCAGTCTGCTCCCCTACCTGGGCGCCTTACTGCTGCTCGGCATCATGGTTGCCATTAACAGAGTAGTGCAGACAAAGAGCATCATGGCGGAAGTGACGAAGGCCGAGAAGACCACTCTCCATAGTGTGAGCCGTTTTGCGTTCCTCGACCGCTACGGTGGAATCGGGCAATATCTGAAATTGGAGATAAAAACCATCCTGCGCAACAAGAACCCGCGCAAGGGCTTTATCTTTGCCACGTTCTTCGTCTTCCTACTCAGTTTGCTCATAGCGCTCACCGATGTCTACGACGGGCAGTTCATGACCAATTTCTGGTGCATCTACAACTTTGTTGTCTACGGTGCCATGATGCTTATCCGCGTGATGTGCAACGAGGGCAACTATATAGACTGCCTGATGGTGCGTCGTGAGAATATTCTGAAGCTTCTGCACGCCAAATACATCTTCTATTGTCTGCTCTTGCTGTTGCCGTTGCTGCTGATGTTGCCCACGGTTTTCTCAGGCAAGTGGTCGCTGTTCATGCTCATTTCTTACGGTCTCTTCACGGCAGGCTTCCAGTATTTCATCTGCTTTCAGATGGCGGTCTATAACAAGCAGACCGTACCTCTCAACACCAAGTTCACAAGCAAGAACGGCATGGAAAACAACTACTACCAGGTGGTGGTGCAGCTCGTCGAGTTCTTCTTCCCGCTTATGCTCATCAGCCTGCTGCAGGCTTTCCTTCCAGACAACGTGGCCTACTCCATCATGATGGCCATCGGCCTGGCCTTCATCTTCACCCACAAGCTTTGGTTGCGCAACATCTACAATCGTATGATGAAGCGCAAGTACATCCTGCTGGAAGGCTTCCGCAGTTCGCGCTGACCCCCTCTGAACAAACCCATTATCCATGAAGTATATAGCCATTATCCCCGCACGCTATGCGTCTACGCGCTTTCCCGGAAAGCCATTAGCCATTCTGGGAGGAAAGCCCGTCATACAAAGAGTCTACGAACAAGTGTCGTCCGTCATCAACGAAGTCTATGTGGCTACTGACGACGAGCGCATCCGACAAGCCGTTGAAGCCTTCGGTGGTAAGGCTGTGATGACATCTGCCGACCATCGAAGTGGCACCGACCGCCTGCAAGAAGCCGTGAGCAAGCTTTGCTCTGATGCCGACGTGGTCATCAACGTACAGGGCGACGAGCCCTTCGTCCATCCTTCGCAGATTCGCTCACTATGTGCGTGTTTCGATAATCCTGCCACCCAGATTGCCACACTCGGCAAGCCTTTTGCCGATATGGAATCAGTGAAGAATCCTAATTCGCCGAAGATTGTAGTCGACAATCAGGGGTTTGCCCTCTACTTCTCGCGCAGCGTTATTCCTTTTGTACGCGGTGTAGAGTCTGACCAGTGGCTCACCCACTATCCTTTCCTCAAGCATCTTGGCCTCTATGCCTATAGGCGCGAAGTGCTGGCCGAGGTCACTCAGTTGCCTCCTTCGTCGCTTGAAGTGGCCGAGAGTCTCGAGCAGTTGCGCTGGCTGCAGAACGGCTACCGCATTCGTGTCGCCCAGACCGATATCGAGACCGTAGGCATCGACACCCCTGACGACCTTGCACGGGCCGAAGAATTTCTTAAGGGAAGGGAATAAAAACTTTGTCTTTCTAAAACTTATACAGCACTCGCGATGTACGCTGCCGCCATTTCAGCACAGCGCTCGCCATCGACGCCTGCCGAAACGATGCCTCCTGCATAGCCGGCTCCTTCTCCACAGGGGAAGAGTCCCTCAATGCTGACGTGTTGCAGGGTTTCGGGAGAACGTAGGATGCGCACGGGACTGCTTGTGCGTGTCTCTACGGCAATCAACACGGCTTCATTGGTCAGAAATCCATGACTTTTCTTTCCAAAGGCCTTGAAACCTTCCTGCAGGCGTTTGCCGATGAAAGGCGGCAACCAGAAGTGCAGCGGCGAACTGATTAATCCAGGTGCATAGGAACTCTTCGGAAGGTCGAACGACAGGCGGCCGTTCACGAAGTCGGCCATGCGCTGGGCAGGAGCCGTCTGACGGCGGTTGCCTTGCTGCCATGTAGTTAGTTCCAACTGCTGCTGGAAGTCCATCATCTTCAGCACGTCCTCGCCTTCAACATCTTCAGGGCGCAGCTCCACCACCATGCCGGAATTCGACCACTGGGTGCCGCGACTTGCCGGACTCATGCCGTTGACGACGATTTGCTCCTTGTCTGTTGCGGCAGGAATCACGAAGCCACCAGGACACATACAGAACGAATAGACGCCTCGCCCGTCCACCTGCTGCACAAACGAATATTCGGCAGCAGGCAGGAAGCGTCCCCTACCCTCGCGCCGGTGATACTGTATCTGGTCAATGAGTTGCGAGGGATGCTCAAGTCGCACGCCCACGGCAATGCCCTTGGCCTCCAAGGCAATCTTCTCAGCAGCCAGATAGCGGTACACATCACGTGCTGAGTGACCGGTGGCCAGAATCACGGGACCGTCTATCTTCAGCTGTCCGCCGTCGGCCCTCGTGGCCTCAATGCCAACAACACGCCCATCGTCCAGCAAGAGGCGCGTCATCTTCGTCTGGAAATGCACCTCGCCGCCACATCTTACAATGGTATTGCGCATTGCTTCAATCACCTTTGGCAATTTGTCTGTGCCAATGTGCGGATGGGCATCGCTGAGGATGCTCGTCGAAGCCCCATGCTGGCAGAACACGTTCAGGATTTTCTCTACTGAGCCACGTTTCTTTGAGCGCGTGTAGAGTTTACCGTCAGAATAGGCTCCAGCCCCACCCTCGCCAAAGCAGTAGTTGCTCTCGCTGTCCACCTGCTGCGTCTTCGTGATGAGTGCCAGGTCTTTCTTTCGTTCGTGAACGTCCTTTCCTCGCTCTACTACGATAGGTCTGCAGCCCAGTTCCACGAGCTTCAGGGCAGCAAACAGTCCGCCTGGACCTGCCCCGACCACCACGACCTGCTGCCCATTGCTCACGTCGGGATAATGCGTGTGAACATAGGCATCGTCCTGTGGCATCTCGTTCTGATAGACACGCACGGTCAGATTAATAAAGATGGTTCGCTGGCGTGCATCGATGCTGCGTTTCAGCACGCGCACATGGGTGATGCTCTTGCTCGGCAGTCCTTTTTCACGACTGATGTAGTCGGCAATAGCCTGTTCCGAAGCTGCCTGCTCGGGCAGAACGCGGAGTTGGTATTCAAAAATCATTTCAGTATTTGCTTTATGTTTTGCTCACGATGGCACACGCGCACTTCAATGCCATACTTCCCGTGAATATGCTCAGCCAGATGCTGAGCCGAATAGACCGACCGATGCTGGCCGCCCGTGCAGCCGAAACAGAACATGAGCGATGTGAAGCCACGCTGCAGATAGCGTTCCACATGGGCATCGGCCAACTTGTATACGCTCTCCAGAAACGTCGTTATCTCGCCATCGTCTTCCAAGAAGCGTATCACGGGCTCGTCCAGTCCAGTCAATTGCTTGTAGGGCTCGTAGCGGCCTGGATTGTGGGTCGAACGGCAGTCGAATACGTAGCCTCCGCCGTTGCCGCTCTCGTCGTCGGGAATGCCCTTACGATAAGAGAAGCTGAACACGCGTACCACCAGCGGCCCCTTCCCGTCGTACTTCGAGAATGTGGCAGGTCCGTCCTGTGGATGAGCCGTGTAGACATTCCTCTCTGCCGTCCTATAGCCGTCGGCACGAGCCACCGCCGGTTCTTCCTCGGGAGCAAACTGCGGCAGGTCGCATAGTGCCTGCAGCACCTCCTTCAGATAAGGACAGGCATCTGCAGCAGTACTGTCTTTCAGTAGCGCGCGCAGGTTCTGCATGGCAGGCGGTATGCTGTCGATGAAATGGCGCTTGCGCTCGAAGTAGCCGCGGAAACCGTAGGCACCCAGTACCTGCAACTGCCGGAACAGCACAAACAGCATCAGCCGTTCATGGAAGTGACGTTCAGAGGGCACCTCGGTATAGTTCTTCAGCGAGTCGTAGTATTCGCCTATGAGCTCGCGACGCAGCTTGTCGGGATAGCGGGCAGAAGCCTGCCAGAGAAACGATGCCAGGTCATAATAATATGGTCCGCGACGCCCACCCTGATAGTCGATGAACGAGGGAGTGCCGTCGGCAGCTATCATCACGTTGCGAGCCTGGAAATCGCGATAGAGGAAGGCATCCTGCTGCTCTGCCGTCAGGTCCTTGGCAAGCATTCGGAAGTTGGCTTCCAGCTTCAGTTCATGGAAGTCAAGCCCCGTAGCCTTCAGGAAGCAATACTTGAAATAGTTCAGGTCGAAGAGCACGCTGTCCTGGTCGAATGCAGGCTGCGGATAACAGTTCGACCACTCCAGCCCGCGGGCACCGCGCATCTGGATGTTCGGCAGCTCGCGAATGGTCTTCACCAGAAGCGCCTTTTCCTCCTGCGTATATCGACCTCCTGCCTCGCGTCCGCCGCGCAATGCATCGAAGAGCGATGTCGTCCCCAGGTCAGTCTGCAGGTAGCGCAATTCGTCCTCGCTCACAGCCAGTATCCGGGGCACAGGCAACTGCCTCTGCGTGAAGTGCCGCGTCAGATAGACAAAGGCATGGTTCTCGTCGCGACTGGTGCCCACGCATCCTATCACGCTGTGCCCCTTGCCGTCGGTCATGCGGCAATAAACCCTGTTACTGCCTGCTCCTTCCAGCCGTTCCATGCCGGCAGGTTCCTCCCCCTTCCATTGCACGTAAAGTCTTCTTAATGCTTCCATGCTGCAAAGTTACGAAAAATCGAGGGCAGAACAAAAGAAATAATCGTTTTTTTAAACCTGTTTTATGCCTGTCCCTTCATCAAGGTGACTCAAAACATGCCGAGATGAAGAATTCGGACTTGTCGGCTTACGCTGATGAAGGAACCGGCACGAATATAGCGTAAAGTAGGTACACCTGCCCACAAGACGCAAAGTCATTAACAGTCAGTGCATTGACTGCCTACCATCATTTCTGTCCAAAAGGAGCATGTGCCAGCTATTGAGCCAGCACAAATGCCGTTTCTCCTGTCTACCGCGGCTTTACCATGTCTTTACCACGGCCTGGTAATACCTTTACCACGGCCTGGTAAACGGTTTACCACGCCTTGGTAAAGACATTACCACGCGCTGGTACAAGTATTACCAGCGCGTGGTACAGAAACTGGTAAACCGAACTCTGCTTTTTTCCTCCATTTTCTGTACTCTCTTGGTCGACCTTGCAGGATTGGCTAAAGCCACACCAATAGTGCTCGGCTCTAACCGTAAGGCCGAGGTCTTCACCTCGCAACTGATGCCCACCTTTGCACCGGGAGCCATAAACACTCCACCACGCAGATAGGAGTTGCTGCCAACAAAGCAATTGGCAGAGATAATCGCAGGAGCCTTGATGGTCACGTTGTGGCCGATGACAGCCGACTGATGGATAGCCACTCAGTCCTTCACCTCATATTCATCGCCGAGCGTCTCTATGAGGCGACTGACCTGCTCGCATAAGTTCTCCACAACCTGCCACGGTTTTTCTGTCAGAAAAGGAAAAACGGTTGGGAGTGTAATATAAGTGTTAATCATGCAAATTACGATTTATTTGAAATTCCAGAATCCTGTACCAGTCTCCGAGTCGAACTTCCGGCCAATAGTTGAGCCAAGCGTAGGACGCAGTTCTATCTCAGCCGTATAGAGCACCGTTGTAGATTTCAGATGCCCACCTGCCATTCCATGCTGACCGTCCTTCTTGAAAGAGAACATAGCATGCGTATGGTGGAAAAGCTGACCGTCGTCACCCGTAACCACATTGCCATTGAGTGCGACAAGTTCCAGCATTCCCTCAAACTGCTCGGTCTCAAACTTGCCAGTCTCAGGAATAAACACCTGCAACTCGGCACTCTTGCAACCACCTATGCCCGAGAACACAGCAGAAGGGACACCTTCATTTCGGCAGACATCGAGGATATTTGCTATTACCTCGTCGTCGCGATCCATTCTGATATAGTATGTATCGCCTATCTTTCTATAATCCATAATCAGTCGCTGATGTAGTTCTTTGTTGTAACGTCATTGCAGAGGTCCTCTGCATTTGCCATGCTATCTCACGATGGCTTCAATAGGCTTCCGATTCTTAGGCTTCACCTCATCTTCGGCATAGCCCAGAGGGATGAGGACAGCAGGCTCTTCATTGTCAGACAGATTGAAGAGCTCTTTGCATAGCACAGCATCGAAGTTGCACACCCAGCATGCAGCCAGTCCTTGCTCTGTGGCTGCCAGGCAAAGATGCTCTACAGCAATAGCAATGTCGATGTCACCATGATGCTTGCCGTCAGAACGTACCCACTCCTCGTCATGCAGCACAGAGGCAACGACGTACATGGGAGCCGTCTTAAACCAGTCTCGGTTGTAGCATTGCTGCAGCCTGACTTTGTCCTCTTCCTTGCTGACGATGCGGAAACACCAGGGTTGTTTGTTCACTGCTGAAGGTGCAAGGCGCACACACTCCAGGATATACTCGAGTTTCTCTTTCTCCACGCCGAGAGGCTTGTAAGCCCTGCAGCTGTATCTCTGCTTGACAAGTTCTAAAAAGTTCATATTACTCTCCTATTATCGTTACTACTAACTTTCTTGCCCCGCCATGATTGCGGTATTCACAAAGGTAAATGCCCTGCCAGATTCCCATGTTCAGGCGTCCGTCGGTGATGGGGATGGTCAGGCTGACGCCACTCAACGTAGACTTTGCATGGGCAGGCATGTCGTCGGCTCCTTCCAATGTATGCTCATACTCTGGACGGTTCTCTGGGACGAGGCGATTGAAGATGGTCTCCATGTCGGTCCTCACGTCTGGGTCGGCATTCTCATTGATGCTCAGTCCGCAACTCGTATGCTTGCAGAATATGTTGATGATGCCGGTCTTTGGCAACTTGGGCAGCTGGCGCATGAGCTCGCCCGTCACCAAATGGAAGCCTCTCGACTTGGGGGTAAGTGTTATCTCAATCTGCTGAATCATTTTTTCCAGGCATTTACGACTTCGCCAATATACATGGAGTGAATGCCAGCGGGGAAATGGTCGTACATCCTCTCGGGCACATCACTCTTGAAATACTGAGGCTCGAAAGGTGCAGCATACATGATCTTGCACTCTATCACCATTTCTGCCTCCGTGTAGTACGGCGTTCCATTGGCAGTATAGGCCGTATGCAGTCCAAGAGCCGCTGCCTTGTCTTCGTCACGCCCGCTTTTCGCTCCCATGTATCTGAGCACCTTACTATGCTCCACATCGAAAACCATCACGGTGAAGTACTCAGCCTTATCCATGAATTCCTTGGTGTAACGTTTTTCTGCCACATATACCGTCAAGGCCGTACGTCCCCATAGGGTGCCGATGCCTCCCCAGCCAATCGTCATGGCATTGCTTTTCTCCTTGTCACCGGCACATAGCAATTCTGCATCACGAAACCACTGGAAACCATTGTCCTCAAAACCTTCTTCAACCTGAAATTTCTTAAATCCGTTCTCCTCCTGAGCTGATGCAGGAACCACTGCCACAAACAATAATATGGCAGAAACGAAACTGACAAATGTAACTTTCTTCATAAATATATAAATTATTTTGGAGCAAAATTACGTAAAAAAGCGCACTTTTGTGTATCTTTGCAGAAATATTTAATAAGATTTGTGAAATGGACCATCTTCCGAAAGACCCTGCCATATTGGTTTCGAGCGTCAACATGCTTTTGAGGGACGAAGAGTTTGACACTTTGGAATCCTTGTGCTATAACTACGGGACGGAACCGAAAGACATAAAGAACTACCTGTACGGACACGGATTCGTCTATAGTGTTCAGCAAAAGCAATTCCGTCCTATCGGATACGATGAATAAAAGAATGATAACAAGAGATGTCATAGAGACCGCCTACAGTTTTCTGCACCAGAAACGGAACATCTATATCCATTCCGCCCTCGACTGGCAGAAAGATGATATCGAGTATGCCATTGCGTCATACGTCGACGAGATGAATGCGCAGCTCTATGATTCAATTTCAGGAGGCATCCCAGACTTTCTGAAAGACCACACGCGCTTTCAAGAGGATATTACCCAAGCTGTAGAGCAATTAGAGAAATTGCTATAATGATGAAACCTTTTAAAGACGAACTTGGCAGAAGCAGGGACAAGAAAAAAAAGTCGCTAATCCGTAATGGACAAGCGAATTTTGATTTGATGGGTTGCGGAGAGAGAGGCAAGCTCATACCCGGCCTGTTTGAGATACGGGTGGAAGACCAAGGTCAAAGGCTTTTTGCGGTCAAAGCCCCCCTAAGTGTGTCCAGCGGTTCCCCCACTGGGATGAAAAGATAAGACTTTGACATGTCTCCCTTCAACGAGGATAGCGCCCTCCTGTTTCAGCTCATTCAGACACCGTTGCAACGAATATTTCTGGATACCGAAATGGTCAGCCAGTTCCTGTCGGGAGAAAGGCAGAAGAACATCTTTCGACTGTTGAAGCCTGATTTGCTCCTCGAGATAATGTATCACCTTTTCTCGTACACTCATGGAGAGCATGCGAACTTTCTTGGTCAGATGAGAAACAACATTTGAAAGTATCTTGATATAGTTCATCATCAGTC
>CACZIT010000033.1 GCA_902781315.1 uncultured Prevotellaceae bacterium | reverse complement strand
ATTAGTGCACTTACCATTCTGCAATACGTAAACTTCATTAACGACAAGCCCATTGGCAGAATTAAGTATGCACTAAATTAATTCCGCCAACAGGTTATAAATAAGTTCTTCCCAGTCTTCTGCACTATAGGCATCACGACGAAGTGTACGCATGTAGGGGTTGTAACCCAGCGTATTCTTCAGCGTAGGCAACAGAGCACTTTCCTGAGCACTGGAATTTGAAAAGTTTGTACCAAGAAGGTTGGCAATGTGATACATGAACATATCCACATTATTCAAGTCAGTTGCATTCTTGCTGTAGCTCTTCTTGAACGCGGTGTAATCATACGCTGTTGCAGGGTTGCTGTAGTCGCCATTGTAGGCTGCCGGCAGTGTTTCCGGATACTTGTAATGAGCCACAATCATACTTACCGTGACAGGCATACAACCTAACGACGCATGGCTTGAACCCGTCGTAGCAGGTGCCTGGTTGCAATAAGGAGCGCTCTGGTTCCATTCATACTCCATGAATGGCGTGACATTAGCACGCGGTGCCTTGCGCGGCCCTTTCTTCACTTCGATGTTGTTTTCCTGTGCAAACTTCACGACAGCGGCGTAGTCCTGCAGGGTCAGGCGAAGGGCTTCCGGCATGTTGGCCTCGTCAAAAGAGTTCTCTTCGCTGTAGCCGATGACGTCGCCGAAACGGTCGTCGCCAGCCACGATGGCAAAGCCTTTCGTTCCGTTCTTGAACACGTAGTAAGCAGCCCCTTCGGGTTCGTTGCTTTCGAGAGAAAGGTTTTGTGGAGCACGTCTGCCATTGGTGGCAGTCATCTTCTGCTGCAGGAAAGCAGCAGCTTTTGCCTTAGCCGCATCTTTCTTGATGGGCTCAGCCAACAGTGAACCAGGCAATAGCATGGCTATTGCAAGATAGACTAGTTTTCTCATTGTTTGTCTTGATGAAAAATAGCGTTATGATATTATTGTTGATAGTAGAATCCAGAAGACTCGTTTAGTTTATGATAACGTAAATGGTGCAGAATTTAAACTTTTAGTGAATTATTCACGTAAATGCGGAGAGAACAGGATTCGAACCTGCGAACCAGTTTTGCCGGTTACACGCTTTCCAGGCGTGCCTCTTCAACCACTCGAGCACCTCTCCAATGAAAAATGTTTGTGCTTTTTTTCAAAGCGGTTGCAAAATTAGTGCATTTCCATTGAAATGCCATACTTTGCATATGCATTTTAAGCATCTTTAACTATATATTTTTTGCCCCGGCGAGGTCACGGGGGGACATCAGTTCCTTTATTGCTGGCATTGACTCATAGAAAACTATGTAAAGATAATTACTGAACAACTACCTCCGAAAAATGGCAAAATTGGGAAGGAAGTGCTGCGCGGGGCGAAAAACGGGGCTAAATTATGCTGTTTTTAGAAACCACTGAGAATCAGATGGTTAGAAACTTTGTGGCAATAAACGGGGATAAATCTGCGGAGAAAACCAAGTGGCCGTTTTGCAAAACCTATGGTTTTGACCATCTAAACCGTAGGTTTGGATGATAGAGAGCATAGGTCTGGATGATAGAGAGCATAGGTATAGAGCAATCAGAGCATAGGTTTGTGTGATCGAAACCTATGGTTTGGGCGAGACAGGGCGGGCGTTTGTTCGGAAAAGGGCATGAAAACGGGCGGGCGAAAGCTTTGTTTCGTCCGAAAAAAGAGTGGGAAAAAGAAGAAACTTGTCGTGATTATTCTAACAACTGATGCCGAAGACGCGCGCTACGTTGGCATTGGTCTGGCGCTCCACGACCTCGGGGCTGACGCCGTAGGCTTCGGCCAGTCGCTGCATGACGAGGGCCACGAAGGCGGGTTCGTTGCGCTGACCGCGATTGGGTACGGGAGCCATGTAGGGACTGTCGGTCTCGAGCACGATGCGGCTGAGGGGCACGGCAGCGGGAAGGTCTTCGGGCAGATGGCTTTTCTTGAACGTGAGCACACCGCCGATGCCGAGCACGAAGCGCTCGAACGACAGCAGTTCGCGGGCTTCGAGTTGGTTGCCCGTGAAGCAGTGGAACACGCCGCCGGGCAGTTCGCGTTCGTATCGGCGCAGAATCTTCACCATCTCGTTTTGCGCCTTGCGGCAGTGAATCATGAGCGGCAGGCGCGTCTCCACCGACCATCGCACCTGTTCCTCGAAGGCGAGCAGTTGTTCCTGCTCGAACTCGCGACTCCAGTAGAAGTCCAAGCCCACTTCGCCAATGGCAAGAGGCCCATCCCCTACCCTTGGGAGGGGCGTTTGGTTACTATCTGCAGAAGAGGCTGATTCCAGAGGAAGGGCGAGCTTTATTTCTTGAAGCACCTCGCGCCAGTCGGCCCTGACCTCCTCGGGATGGAGGCCTGCCATCGGATAGAGGTAGCCGGGGTATTGGGAGCACAACTGGGGAATCAGCTGCGACGTGGCGAGGTCGATGGCGGGAATGAACACTTTCTCTACGCCAGCCTCGCGGGCTCGCTGGATGACTGCGGGGAGATCGTCGCGAAACTCCTCGCCGTCGAGATGGGCATGGGTATCAATCAAAATTCTTCTGATTTTGAAATGGTAAATGGAGAATTGAAAAATCTTCCACCTCTAAACTCTAAACTCTCAACTAATACTGCCTGTGCATCATGTCGGCTGCATACTGGCGGAGCTGCTGCTTGCGCTGGTCGGCCACGCTGATGGCCTCGAGATACTTCAGGCTCTCGCCGTAGTAGTAGGCAATGCGCTTCTGGGCGAGGCGGTCGATACCTATTATATTATATAGGTGGGTGACGGCCTGTATCTTCTCTTGGCGGTCGAAGTCGGTGGCGGTGACCCAGTGCATGAGTTCGTCGCGCTGACTGGGTGTGGCCAGGTTGAAGGCATTGATGAGCATGTAGGTCTTCTTGTTGCTGGTGATGTCGCCGCCGATGGCCTTGCCGAAGACGGCAGGGTCGCCGTAGACGTCGAGGAAGTCGTCCTGCAACTGGAAGGCCAGGCCCATCTGTTCGCCGAACTTATAGAGGTTCTGGGCATCGGCCTCGGAGGCATCGGCCAGCAGGGCACCCATCTTCGTGGCGCAGGCCAGCAGGACGCTGGTCTTCAGGCGAATCATCTCGATATACTCGGCTTCGCTGACGTCGGTGCGGTGCTCGAAGTCCATGTCGTACTGCTGTCCCTCACCTATCTGCAGGGCAGTCTCGGTGAAGAGTGCGAGCACGTCGGCCAGTTTGTCGGGACGGCACTGGGCCACGCGCTGATAGGCCAGCACGAGCATGGAGTCGCCCGAGAGGATGGCAGTGTTGGCATCCCATCGGCGATGCACGGTCTGGTGGCCGCGGCGCAGTTCGGCATTGTCCATGAGGTCGTCGTGCAGGAGTGTGTAGTTGTGGTAGGTCTCCAGTCCGCAGGCGGTGGGCAGGATGCTCTCAGGATCGTCGCGGAAGAGATTGTAAGCCAGCAACATGAGCACGGGTCGGATGCGCTTGCCGCCAAGCGAGAGGACATATTGGATGGGTTCGTAGAGCGAACGCGGCTGGCGCTCGTAGGGCAGTTGGTCGAGATACTGGTTGACCAGTTGGAGGATTTCGTTAGAAGTCTTCATTTTTTTCTTTGGTTGAGGGCGCCGTTGGCGCAGTTGAGAGAGCGCCTACGGCGCAGTTGAGAGGGTTGAGAGAGCGCCTTTGGCGCGGTTGAGAGGGCGCCGTTGGCGCGGTTGAGAGGGTTGAGAGGGTTATAATTCAAAGACGATGGGGACTGCCACCATTGTGCGACAAGGTTTTCCGCCTTGCACGCCAGGTTTCCAGCGGGGCATCATGCGGATGACGCGCATGGCCTCGGCATCGAACAAGCTGGAGGCCGACCGAGCAATCTTGGCGTCGCTGATGGTGCCGTCGCGGTTGACGATGAACGACACCACCACCCTGCCCTGCTGTTTCAGTTGGCGGGCCGAGGCAGGATACTGCAGGTTCTTCGACAGCCAGCGCACGAACTCGCCCATGCCTCCTGGATATTCGGGCAGTTGTTCGACCACACGCACGGGCAGCGGCTCGTCGTCGAGCGACGACACAACGGGCGGCAGCGGCTCGTCGGGAGCCGTCTTGCCCAAGTCTTCCGTCTCGCCCACGGTGGCAGTCTGCGTGTTGGCTTCGGCCTCGGGCGGCAGTTCCGGCAGCACGTCGACCACCTTGATTTGCTCGCTCGGCGCGGGTGTGGGCTTGGGCTGCTCGAGCACCACCACCTGTTCCTTTTCGTCCCAGGCACTGACGAGCAGTTCCTCGGCCACGTCGTCGAGCAGCATCTCGTCGATGTCGATGTCGTCGTCGCCCGTGTTCCACTCCAGAGCCACGAACAACGCCGACAGCACGACCACCAGTCCCAGGAGGAAACCAGTGGAGCGCCGCACCTCAGTATAAGCCGCTTCTGTCTGCATGATTGCCAATTTTTGTGCAAAGATAGTAAAAAGTTCAAAGTTGAAAGTTTAAAGTTGAAAGTTTTTTGTATCTTTGTGGGCGAAATAATGTTTTTTTAATGAAGAGAATCGTTTCTACACTGATATTAACGCTTTTTGTCGTGCTGACAAGGGGTCAGGAAAGCCAGACGGCCTACAACTTCCTGCGACTGCCCGTGGGTGCCCACGAGGCTGCGCTGGGCGGCAAGAACGTGAGCCTGTACGACGACGACCTGTCGATGACGTTCAGCAATCCTGCCCTGCTCACCAACGTCAGCGACAAGACCATCGTGCTGAACTACATGAACTACATGTCGGGTGTGAACACGGCGAGTGCCGCTTTCAGCCGCGTGGCTGGCGAGAAGGGAGCCTGGGCCGTGAGCGGTCAGCTGATGGACTACGGCACTATGCGCCAGACCGACGAGTACAACGTGCAGACAGGCGAGTTTTCGGCCAAGGACATTGCGCTGACAGGCTACTACTCCCACCTGCTGAGCGAACGCATCACGGGCGGCATAGCAGCGAAGATGGTGTACACCCACATTGCCGACTACAGCTCGATAGCCGTGGGCGTTGACCTCGGACTGAACTACTTCGACGCTGAGCGCGAGTGGTCGGTGTCGCTGGTGGCCAAGAATCTGGGCGGCCAAGTGAAAGCACTCGACGAAGACTACGACCGCATGCCGATGGACGTTCAGGTTGGCGTGACCAAACGGCTGCAGCACACGCCGTTGCGCTTCTCGCTGACGCTGAGCGACATGGTGCACTGGGACTATAAGTTCATACAACACGTGGCTGTGGGTGCCGACCTGCTGCTTTCGCAACAGGTGTGGCTGGGCGTTGGCTATAATTTCCGTCGTGCCCACCAGATGAGCATTCTCTCCAGCCTGGACCAGGAGGAGAGCAACCACGGCGCAGGCCTGACGCTGGGCGGCGGACTGTCGCTGCAACGCTTCAAACTGGGCGTGGCCTACGGCAAGTATCACGTGTCGAGTTCCTCGATATTCATTAATGCAGCATATACACTATGAAGAAAATTACAATTGCCATTGACGGCTATTCATCGTGCGGCAAGAGCACGATGGCCAAGGATCTGGCCCGCCGCATCGGCTATGTCTACGTCGACACGGGTGCCATGTATCGCGCCGTGACGCTCTACGCCCTGCGCAACGGCTTGTTTGCCGAAGACGGCAGCGTGCTCACCGAACAACTGGAGAAGCACATGGGCAACATCAACATCACGTTCCAATTCAACCCTGAGACGCAAAAGCCCGACACCTATCTGAACGGCGAACTGGTGGAGAAGGAAATACGCTCGCTGGAAGTATCGAACCACGTCAGCCCCATCGCGGCAGTGCCCTTTGTGCGCACGGCAATGGTGGCTCAGCAGCAGGCTATGGGCCAGGAAGGCGGCATCGTCATGGACGGCCGCGACATCGGCACGACGGTGTTTCCGCAGGCCGAACTGAAGATTTTCGTCACGGCATCGGCCGAGGTGCGCGCCCAGCGCCGCTACGACGAACTGGTCAGCAAGGGCATGCCCGAGCCTTACGAAGACATCCTGAAGAACGTTGTGGAGCGCGACTACATCGACACCCATCGCGAAGTGTCGCCGCTGCGACAGGCCGACGATGCCCTGCTGCTCGACAATTCGCACATGACGATTCCCGAGCAGAACGAATGGGTGATGGAGCGCTATCTGGAGCGCGCCAGCGAGGATTGACCTGCTGCGGCTATAAAAAACGAGAGGGAACCATTTCCACCAATGTTTGTGGAATCGGTTCCCTCTCGCTTTTTGCTGATTGCAGTTTTATCTGACGATGATCTTCTTGCCGTTGCTGATATAGATGCCCTTCTTCAGGCTTGCAGGCGCCACCTTTCTACCACTGAGGTCGTAGGTGGAAGTATTGTTGGCTGGCCGCTTTCCATTCTCGACAATCTCGATGGCGTCGGTCAGGTCGCCGGCGAAGTCGTAAACGCGATTGGCCAGCGTGTAGAGGCCGCGCAACTCCTGCGACGTGAGCACTCGGTTGTAGAGCATGAGGTCGTCGATGTGCATGTCGGCCGACGACCAGAACGAACCGTAGCCGAGGTAGAAGTTGGGACATTCCTGCATGAATCGGAGGAACAGCGTGAAATCAACATCCGCCTTCTTCGAAATACTCTTCCCATCAACACTGCCGCGGTAGGCATAACCCGAACTAGCTTTCAGCGCACCATTCACATAGATGCTGATGCCGTTGTCGGGCGAGATGGTGAGGATGATGTGGCTCCACTGGCCTGGCGTCAGGTAGTGAGTGGCACGGTCGGCATGGTTGATATCCACATAGTCGGTGCCGTCGCTGTAGCCCAGATAGGCATTGGGCGTCATGAAGAAACGTTTCTTCTGCGAAGCATTGTAGAAAGCCCAGATGCAGTTCCAGAGGTTGTCGTCGTTGGGCTTCACCCAGAAGGCGATGGTGGCACCGTCGTCGAGCGACAGACCATAGTAGGGATTGGGCATCTCGGCATAGCTGTAGCGGTTTTCCGTGGTGGTCGTGAACTGATGAAGCACGCTGCCATTACGGACGCCGCCCTCCTCCAGCTCGGGTTTCTCGGCTGGCGTGGTGCGACGCAGGTTGGCAGTCTGCTCGGCATTGAGGATATTCACCACTGGCGATGCGTCGAAGTTGTAATAAGCCAGCATGCCACTCTTATAATCCACAGCAGGAATGGTGTCCTTCTGGGCCACGACATTGTAGGTCTGCTTCCAGTAATAGTCGCCACAGGTCTCGAGCGCCGTCAACTGCACGTCGGCATTCTCGGTCAGTCCGGCAGGATTGTAGCGGCCTTCGCTGGAGATGATGTCGGGCTCGGACGATGTCCACTGCAAATCAACTCCTGGGAGGAGGGGAACGTTGTAAAGGTCGATGCTGCCCGAAACGCGACGCGTGCCGGCCACGGGAATCGTCTGCGTGTTCACCTGACGAGCCAACTGGTACTTCTCGCGAATCTTGTAGCCCCAGACAGGAACACCCGACGCATTCAGTGCCGTGAAACAGAGGGCCTTGATGTTGGTAGGCTCCATCTGCTGCTCGGTGAGCACACCGAAGTAAATGACGCCGCCGATGGTCAGATGGATGTAGGTGGTGCCGTCTACAAGTTCCCACTTGCCTTTGGCTCCGCCACTGATGGTGCCGTCGTCGCTCAGTTCAATCTCCACGGGTAGCACTTCCTCCATCTTCTCATGGTTCAGCCCATACTTATGCACAAGCAGCTGCCACTTGCCGGGAATCTCCGATGCCTGGTAGAGTTGCTGCGAGGCATTCTGCTCGTCGGTCTGGGTCTCGCCATTGTATTCAAACGGAGCAGCCACGAGCCAGCCTTTCTCGTTGACAAACAGCTGATGTACGCGCACGAGGTGGCCGTAGGTGCCGTCGTTGAACTTCGTGTGGTAGACCAGATAGTTGCGCCCGTCCTTGGCAGCGATGGCCGAGTTGTGTCCTTGTGCACATTCGCCGACGGTCTGGAATCCCCACTGGTTGTAGCTGCTCATGAGCAATTGGCCACGGTTCGACGTGTTCGGGCCGAAGTTCACTTGCCAAGAAGTGTAGGTTGCGGGTTGGTTACGGCAGTCAACGTAGGGGCCGTCGGGGTTTTCCGAACGGAACACGCGCATCTGATAGCCGCCGTCGGGAGCAAATCCGCCGTAGGAAACGAAGAGATAGTAGTACTGTCCGATGTGCTCCACGTAGGGCCCTTCGCCCGACACGTAGCAGCCGCCGGCCACGCGCTTACCGAAGTAGGCATCGCTCGTCATGGCTTTTGTCGAGGCAGAATAGTCGGTAGCATAGGTCACGTCGTAGTCGCGCAGACCATTCTCCTTATTCAGTTTCAGCATCCAGATGCCGCCCGACCACGAACCGTAGATCATCCAGAGTTCGCCTTGTTCGTCGAAGAATACGCTGGGATCAATGTTGTTGGGCCACCAATCGCCCCAATTCACACCATTGTTGTTGGTTGGTTTATTGTATCGTTCTGGCAGGGTTGATTGCTCGCCGATGACGAGTTCCAAATCAGTCAGTTTCCACGACACACGGTCATCGGTCTTGGTGCGGAATCCGCTGTAGGCCACGGGGCCTTGATAAATCCACGGTCCCTCAATCTGGTCGGCTGTCATAAGCACGATTACCGAGTTGCCGTTAAAGCCGTTGATGCCCATGTACTGGCACCACTTCTGCATCACTGGGTTCCAGATGATGTCGGGAGCCCACATCACACCATCGAGTCCCCATTCGTTGCCGTCGGCATCAGGCAATGCGCATGCCCATGCCACGGCATCGTAGTTGCCGAAAGCAATGGTTTCGCCACCTTTTGTCACCTGTTTGGTCTGATTGGTGCGGAAAACTCGCTCAATGTTCTTTTTGTTGCTTTCACTGTAGGTGATGGTTTCCACAGAGCCATCTGCCCTGACAACCCCGAACTTCTCAGTCAGCGAGGTCCAATTCTGCAAGTCGCGTGTGCGAGCCAGTCCGCGATGCGAGCCAATGATGTAGTAGTAGTCGGCAGATTCGTCGTAGACGATTGACGGATCGTGCACGCTTACGTGCTTCATCGTGATGTTTTTATAGAGCGTCTTGGCCTCTTGCGTGGTCAGCTCAGTGGTCTGAGCGTTGATGGGCAGCACAGCCATGAGCGCTCCCAGCATTGTTATACATCTATTCTTCATCGTCGTTATTGTGTTAGTATTGTTACCCTGTTACTTTGTTACTTTGGTACTTTGAATAAAGTAGGCAATCAGCAGTACGTAAGCCACGAGCGAGCATGCCTCTGATAACGGATTGGCCAGCCATGACTCGCTGATGGGGTTGAAGCCGCCGAAGCGCAGCAGGGCCGAGACAACACCCATCAGGGCACCGCCGGCGATGAAGCCTGAGGCGATGAGCGTTCCCTTCTCGCCACGTTTCTTGTTCACCTGCTCGTCCTTCGACCGCGTCGTGACATACCAACTCACGGCACCACCTACGAGCAGCGGCAGGTTCAGTTGGATGGGGATAAACATACCCAGTGCAAACGGCAATGCGGGCACCTTGCACAGCGTCAATACGATAGCAATCACGGCACCGATGGCATAGAGCAGCCAGGGAGCGCCGACGCCGTTCATCAGCGGATCAATCACGGCTGCCATGGCGTTGGCCTGCGGGGCAGCCAGCTGTCCGGTGGTAAAGCCGTAAGTCTCGTTGAGCAGCATCATCACACCGCCCACGGTAGCTGCCGACACCAGTGTTCCGAGGAACTTCCACTGCTCCTGCTTGCGCGGCGTTGTGCCGAGCCAGTAGCCCACCTTCAGGTCGGTGATGAAGGCGCCGGCCACGGCCAGTGCCGTGCATACCACGCCACCCATAATCAGCGCTGCCAGCATGCCACTGGTGCCCTTCAGGCCGATGCCCACCATCACCACCGAGGCGAGGATGAGCGTCATCAGCGTCATGCCCGAGACGGGGTTCGAGCCCACGATGGCAATGGCGTTGGCGGCCACTGTCGTAAAGAGGAAGGCAATGACCGTCACCAGCACGATGGCCACGAGGGCGAAGAACACGTTGCCATCCATCACGCCGAACCAGAAGAACAGGAACGTCACGAGAATGGTGAGCAACGAGGCAATGGCAATGAACTTGAACGACAGGTCGCGCTCGGTACGCTTCTGGGCGACGGCGGTTTCCTTGCCACCCTTCATCTCCTGTGCGGCCAGTCCCACGGCACTCTTAATGATGCCCCAGGACTTGATGATGCCGATGATACCGGCCATGGCGATGCCACCGATGCCAATCGACTTGCCGTAGGACGTGAAGATTTGTTCGGGCGACATGTCGCCGACGGCAGTAACGATGGAGGGGTCCCACTGGTTCATCACCGTGTCAGGGAACAGCAGTGCCAGTCCCGGCACGATGAGCCACCACACCGAGAGCGAACCCAGGCAGATGATGAGTGCATACTTGAAGCCGATGATGTAGCCCAGACCCAGCACGGCAGCACCGGTGTTCACCTTCAGCACGAGCTTGGCATGGTCGGCCACGTATTCGCCCCAGCCAACCATGCGCGTGGTGACGTTCTCGTTCCACCAGCCGAAGGTGGCCACGATGAAATCGTACAGTCCGCCCACGATACCTGCCAGCAGCAGTGGCTTGGCTTGGTCGCCACCCTTGGCTCCGGAGACGAGCACCTGCGTCGTAGCCGTGGCTTCAGGGAAGGGGTACTTGCCGTGCATCTCGCTCACGAAGTACTTGCGGAACGGGATGAGGAACAGGATGCCGATGATGCCGCCGAGGAGCGACGAGATGAAGATTTTCATGAACGAAGCACTCATCTCAGGATACTTTGCCTGCAGGATGTAGATGGCAGGCAACGTGAAGATGGCGCCAGCCACCACAGCACCCGAGCAGGCACCGATAGACTGGATGATGACGTTCTCGCCCAAGGCCTTCGAGCGCTTGGCAGCTGTCGACACGCCCACAGCGATGATGGCGATGGGGATGGCAGCCTCAAACACCTGGCCAACCTTCAGTCCGAGATAGGCGGCTGCGGCCGAGAAGAGCATGGCCATCACCACGCCCCACGTCACCGACCACGCATTCACCTCGGGGTAATTACTATCGGGCGACATCAGCGGTTCGTACTGTTCACCCTCCTTCAACTCTCTGAATGCATTTTCCGGCAGTCCTGCTGCCAGTCTGTCTTTTTCTTCCATATTGCTGGTTTTTAATAAGTTCGCGTAATAATTCAATCTGCAAAGATAGTGCAAAATGTGCAGAACACAAAAAATCTCCACATTTTTTTACGAACAAAAAAAGACCTGCACCCCTTTTCTCGGGTACAGGTCCTTCCTTTTTGTTACTTTGTTACCTTGTCACTTTGTTACTTTGTTACTTTGTTACTTTGTCACTCAGTTCCTAAACACCAGCCCGTCGCCGAACTCATCGATGATGATGGGCTTCTCGCGCGTCACCTGTTCGCTGAGCAGGCGCTTCGAGAGTTCGTTGAGCACGTATTGCTGGATGGCCCGCTTCACCGGACGTGCACCATACTGCGGGTCGTAGCCTACCTCAGCCAGATAGTTGATGGCTTGCGGTGTCCAGTCGAGCTGGAAGCCTTGCGGTTCGAGCATGGCCTTCACCTTCTTCATCTGCAGTGTCACCACGTCGGCAATCTGCTCCTTGGTGAGTTGCTCGAAGGTGATGATTTCGTCTATACGGTTCAGGAACTCCGGCCGCATCAGCATGCGCAGCTGGTCGCGCGTGGCGTTCGAGGTCATGATGATGAGCGTGTTCTTGAAGTTTGCTGTCCGTCCCTTGTTGTCGGTCAGTCGACCGTCGTCGAGCACCTGCAGCAGAATGTTGAACACATCGGGGTGAGCCTTCTCGATCTCGTCGAACAGCAACACCGAGTAAGGCTTGCGCCGTACGGCTTCGGTCAGCTGTCCGCCCTCGTCGTAACCCACGTAGCCCGGAGGAGCTCCGATGAGTCGCGAGACGGTGTGCTTCTCCTGATACTCCGACATGTCGATACGCGTCATCATCTGCTCGTCGTTGAAGAGATACTCGGCCAGCGCCTTAGCCAGCTCCGTCTTACCCACACCCGTGGTGCCGAGGAAGATGAACGAGGCGATGGGTCGCTTCGGGTCTTGCAGTCCGGCACGGCTTCGGCGCACGGCATCGCTGACGGCACGGATGGCTTCATCCTGTCCGATGACGCGCTTATGCAACTCCTCCTCCAGGTGCAGCAGCTTCTCCTTCTCGCTCTGCAGCATTCGGCTCACCGGAATGCCTGTCCAGCGGCTCACCACCTCGGCAATGTCGTCGGCCGTAACTTCCTCTCTGACGAGTCGGCTGGCCGATTCCTGCTCGTTCAGTTGCTGCTGAATCTTGGCGATGTCGGTTTCGAGCGACTGCAGCTGTCCGTAGCGTATTTCAGCCACGCGCTGGTAGTTGCCCTCGCGCTCAGCCTGTTCAGCTTCGAAGCGCAGTTGCTCCATCTGCTGCTTGTCCTGCTGAATCTTGTTCACCAACGTGCGCTCACCCTCCCACTTGGCGCGGAAGGCCGTCTCCTTGTCGCGCAGTTCGGCTATGTCCTTGTCGAGCTGTGCAATCTTCTCCGTGTCGTTCTCGCGGCGAATGGCTTCGCGCTCAATCTCCAGCTGCTTCAGTTGTCGGGTGATGTCGTCGAGTTCCTCAGGCACCGAGTCGCGCTCCATGCGCAGCTTGGCGGCGGCTTCGTCCATCAGGTCGATGGCCTTGTCGGGCAGGAATCGTTCGTTGATGTAGCGTTCTGACAGTTTCACGGCGGCGATGCAGGCATCGTCCTGAATACGCACCTTGTGGTGGTTCTCGTAGCGCTCCTTCAGTCCTCGCAGGATGGAGATGGCTGAAAGCTCGTCGGGCTCGTCTACCATCACCGTCTGGAAGCGTCGCTCCAGGGCCTTGTCCTTCTCGAAGTACTTCTGGTATTCGTTCAGCGTCGTGGCACCGATGGCACGCAGTTCGCCGCGGGCCAGCGCAGGCTTCAGAATGTTGGCGGCATCCATGGCACCCTCGCCGCCGCCGGCACCCACCAGCGTGTGGATCTCGTCGATGAAGAGGATGATCTCGCCTTCAGCCTGCGTCACTTCCTTCACGACGCCCTTCAGCCGCTCCTCAAACTCACCCTTGTATTTTGCACCGGCCAGCAGCGCACCCATGTCGAGCGAGAAGAGTTGCTTGTTCTTCAGGTTCTCCGGCACGTCGCCGCGCACGATACGCTGGGCCAGACCTTCCACGATGGCGGTCTTACCCGTGCCCGGTTCACCTATCAGGATAGGGTTGTTCTTCGTACGGCGCGACAGAATCTGCAGCACGCGCCGAATCTCGTCGTCACGGCCTATCACCGGATCGAGCTTGCCCTTACGGGCATCGTCGACGAGGTTCTTGGCATACTTCGAGAGCGCCTGGAAGTTCTCGTCGCCACTCATCGACTGCACCTTCTGTCCCTGTCGCAGTTCTCCAATGGCTTGCTGCAGACCTTTCTCAGTGATGCCGGCATCCTTCATGATGCGGCTGGCGGTGCTGTTCACCGCGAGCAATGCCAGCAGCATAGGCTCCACGCTCACGAACTCATCGCCCATCTTCTGGGCCGTGTCCTGAGCGCGCTGCAGCACCTGCCCGGCTGCATTGGCGAAGTAGGGCTCGCCGCCCTGCACGCGTGGCAGATGTGCAATCTCGCTCTCCACGAGGCGTTCCATTTGCTGGCTGTTCACACCCAGCTTACCAAACAGATAGTCCGTGACGTCCTTGGCTTTCTGCATGATGCCGTAGAGCAGGTGAACGGGCTCCACAGCCTGCTGGCCAGCTGACTGCGCACGCCCTGCAGCCGCCTGCACGGCCTCCTGCGCCTTAATCGTAAACTTGTCTAATGTCATAGCGTTGTTCTCCTTTCTTTTTGTTTTTGTTTTGTTTTTTCTACTATCATGCCTTCAAACAGCGCGCCAATCGTCGGGTGTTGTCAATTTGTCATAAAACTACCGACGATTTGTCACCTCTTAGTTAAAATCTTATAAAAAGCATGACCCTTTCTTGGCAGTTTCAAGAGAAAGAATTACTTTTGCGGTGTCCTAAGTAACTAAGACACTTAACTCTCTGAGTTTCAAGTCTAAAGTTTCAAGTTTAAAGTTCAATTATTAAAAAAAACAACAAGTAAAGTTATGATTCAACTGCAAAACATTTCGTTTCAGTATGCGGGCAGCGCAGCCCCTGTGTTCTCGCAGTTCAGTCTGAGCCTGCCCGTGGGTCGCATCTATGGCCTGCTGGGGCCTAACGGTTCGGGCAAGTCCACCTTATTATATATTATGATGGGCTTGCTGCATCCCAGCGAAGGACTGGCATTGGTCGACACTCGCGACGCCAGTCGACGCGAGCGCTCCCTGCTGCAGGACCTCTACATCGTACCCGAGGAGTTCGAACTGCCGTCGATGACGCTCGCCGAGTACGTCGACACCTATCGGCCGTTCTATCCGCGCTTCTCGCAGGAAGTGCTCAGCCAGTGCCTGCAGGAGTTCTGCCTGCCCGAGTCGCTTCACATCAGCCGCCTCTCAATGGGTCAGAAGAAGAAGGTCCTGATGGCGTTCGCCCTGGCCTGCGGCACGCGCTATCTGCTCATGGACGAGCCCACCAATGGTCTCGACATCGCGTCGAAGAAGCAGTTCCGCCGCGTCATTGCCTCGCACATGACCGACGAGCGCACCATCATCATTGCCACTCACCAAGTGCACGACGTGGAGCAACTGCTCGACCACGTGCTCATTCTGGGAGTACAAGGAGCGCAAGGAGCGCAAGACAATAGCCTTGCCCCTCATTCTCAGTTACGGTTTGACGCGACCGTGTCGCGTCTCACCCAGGAGTACTCCTTCACCCTCGCGCCCCAGCCCACCGCCGATGCCCTCTACACCGAGCGCACAGCCCAGGGCTATGCCTGCATCGCCCCTCGCCACCCCGACGACGAGGAGACACCTCTCAACCTCGAACTGCTCTACTCCGCCGTGCAGAACGGAAAAATAGAAATGAAACTCTCCCCCACTGACGCCAACAAATAACTCTCAAATAATTATGAAAGAAAAAATCTCTCTTCGCCACATGCTGCGCCTCATGCGCTACTTCTGGCGCACGGGAAAACACATCTACAAGCGCCTTTTCCTCGGCTTGGTCGCTTTCTACGTGTTCAAGTCGATACTGTTCTGGCTGCTCGCCCGCTTCTTCTCGGTCGAATATTGGAATGGCCTTTACATTTTTTTCAACGACGAATGGGTGTTCTGGGGCTTCATCCTGATCAGTGCTGCCTACATGTTTGCCTCGTTAGGACGCAAGCAGACGGCCACCACCACACTCGTGCTGCCAGCCAGCAATCTGGAGAAATACCTCTCGCGCGTGCTCTTTGCCACCGTGGGCATCTGGCTGCTGGCTTTCGCCGCCCGTGTCACGGCACACGTCATCACCTCCATACCAATGCTCATCGACACGCTGTTCCTCGGTGGTGAGGTTCCGCTTAGGAAGATTGTCTTCGGCTATATCCTGCCTGGCCAATGGGTTCTCTTCAGTTCCTATTGGGGCACAACGCCGCTGCTGGGATTCCTGCGATACTTCTTCATGACCAGCACGATGGCCCTTTGGCCATGGTCGGTGTTCACGCTCAGCGGTCTGCTGTTTCGCCGCAACGGCTGGTTGTGGGCCATTCCTACGTTGTTTGTGGGAGTAGGCATAGCCTATCTCGTCTTTGAAAAGCTTATCAGCAAGACATGGGCCTGGGAGCACGACACACTGCTCATACTTCTGTTCGTGGCCGTCATCTATCTGTTCTCGGCCTTCAACTATTGGCTCGGTTACCGTTGCTTCTGTCGTGCACAAGTCGTCACCTGTAAATCCATGCGCCTATGATCTACCACAGCGATAAAGCCCTGTTCGTGAAGATTGCCGAACGCCTCTGCGACGACATCCTTGCCGACCGCTACCGAGAGGGCGACCGCGTGCCGAGCGTGCGCGAACTGGCAGCCGAATACGAGGTGAACGCCAACACCGCCCTGCGCGCCTTCGAGGTGCTGCAGCGCGACGACATCCTGCAGCAGCAGCGCGGCGTGGGCATGCAGGTGGCGCGCGGGGCAAAGCGGAAGATTCTGAACGCCCGAAAGAAAGAGTTCCTCGAGAAGGAAATGCCCGACTTCCTGCGCCGCCTGCAGCTCGTCGGCCTCTCCATCGACGACGTCAGCCAGGCTTGGCAGCAGTATCTCGAAGGCAAATAGTGGTTCTTCCGTTTGCCTGAATACATCGGATAGCAGAGCAAAAGCATTGCTCTGCTATCTTGTTTTCTATCCTATTGATTATCAAGAGCTTATCTCCTAAAAAGTAAATTAAGTTAATTTGCTCGGTAAATTAACTTAATTTGCATAGTAAAATAACTTAATTTACTTCACAAATTAACTTAATTTACTTTTCAATCTCAGTTAATTTGCTTTTTAATCTCAGTTAATTTACATCTTAGGTGCAATTCAATCGTCGTGCAAAGGCAGTTCTCCAGCCCATCGAAAGCAATGGTTCGCTTGCACGAAAGGCATGCTCCGGACAATTTAGATGATGCAAATGCAAAAATAAACTGAAAGTTTTGGTTATGTCGGCCGAAATGTATAACTTTGTAGCTGAAACCATATCTGAAACCCTTTAAACCCCCTAAAAACTATCATGACAAACAATCGTCTGGCGTTGAACGCCAATCGCGTGGTGGCATTCCTGCAGAAGATGCCGCAAGAGTTTACGAAACAAGACATCATCCGCTTCATCGAGGAGAACCAGATTAAGATGGTGAACTTCATGTATCCCGGTGGCGACGGCAAGTTGAAGACGCTGAACTTCGTCATCAGCGACCGCGCCTATCTGGAGACCATCCTGACCTGCGGCGAGCGTGTCGACGGCTCCAGCCTGTTCTCGTTCATTCAGGCTTCGGCCAGCGACCTCTACGTGCTGCCGCGCTTCTCCACGGCCTTCGTCGATCCGTTCTCAGAGATTCCAACACTCTGCCTGCTCTGTTCCTACTTCGACAAGGACGGCCAGCCGCTCTCCTCGTCGCCCGAGCAGACACTGCGACGCGCCGCACAGGCCTTCCGCGACGTGACGGGCATGGACTACGAGGCCATGGGCGAGCTGGAGTACTACGTCATCAAGTCCACGGAGGAGGTTTATCCCGCCATCGACCAGCGCGGCTATCACGAGAGTGCTCCCTATGCCAAGACCAACGACTTCCGCACGCGCTGCATGTACTACATCGCTCAGACGGGCGGCCAGATTAAGTACGGTCACAGCGAGGTGGGCAACTTCACGCAGGACGGACTCACCTACGAGCAGAACGAGATAGAGTTCCTGCCCGTGCCCGTGTGCGAGGCTGCCGACCAGCTGATGATTGCCAAGTGGGTCATCCGCAACCTGGCATGGCGCGAGGGACTGAACGTGACGTTCGCCCCGAAGATCACCACCGGCAAGGCCGGCTCGGGTCTGCACGTGCACATGCGTATCACGAAGGACGGTCGCAACATGATGCTCACCGACCAGCCGCGCCCGCAGTTCGGCACGCCGCTCTCCGACGATGCTCTGCGCATGATTGGCGGCATGATGGACCTGGCTCCCAGCATCACCGCCTTCGGCAACAAGAACCCCACGAGCTACTTCCGCCTCGTGCCTCATCAGGAAGCTCCCACGAATGTCTGCTGGGGCGACCGCAACCGTTCTGTGCTCGTTCGTGTGCCGCTGGGATGGACCGCCAAGTCGGACATGAGTGCGCTGGCCAATCCGTTGGAGCCGGCTTCCGACTTCGACACCACGCAGAAGCAGACGGTCGAGATGCGCTCGCCCGACGGTTCAGCCGACATCTACCAGCTGCTGGCCGGCCTGTGTGTGGCCTGCCGCCACGGCTTCGAGATGCAGAACGCCCTGGAGTTGGCCGAGAAGAATTACGTTGACGTGAACATCCACGACGCTGCCAACGCCGACAAGCTGGCCACGCTGGCCCAGCTGCCCGACTCCTGCGAGGCGTCGGCCGACTGTCTGGAGCAGCAGCGCAAGGTATTTGAGGAGCATGGCGTGTTCTCGACGACCATGATCGACGGCATCATCGCCCAGCTGCGCGCCTTCCACGACCGCACCCTCCGTGCCGACATCACCGGCGACGAGCAGAAGATTGCTGCCCTCGTAGAGCAGTACTTCCACTGCGGATGAGGACAAGGCGACATGATAACAAAAGGAACCACGGCGACACTTGGTTGCCGTGGTTCCTTTTGTTTGTTGCATTTTCATTTTTTGCTCTAATAAAATTTGGTGCTTTCCCTACTTATTTGTACCTTTGCACCTGAACACAGTTCCAACATGATTGGGAATCGCGGCCCGCCGCACCCTTTCCCCCATGGACAGACTCTGAGCGCAGAGCCGCTGTGCGACTTTCGAGGAAATAAATATAACAAGCGTTTGCTGTTATTCGGAATTGCTTCAAGAACCTGAGAAATTCGAAAAGTCCAAACCGAAAGAATAAGTCGCAAACGTCCGTGCGTTTAGCATGGGCGTGACTTATCTGGTTTGGTAGGCAGTTCTCAGGGCCTTTGAAGCATGGATGACGATCGTCCGTGCTTTCTTTGTGCCCTACTGCCTGCCTCCGAAGATAAGCAATGCGCCAGAAATGTTAAGCGTATGGCAAAGAAAATTCAGTTGGGCTACAAGGAAATAGAAGATCGCTTGCAGTCACTGAAACGTACATCATTATGGGCCGACGACATCGGCTATCAGTTACTGTATGCCTTTGGCAAGAGTGAGCGCGACATACAGCGCTATAAGGAGGGTAAGGGGGTGCTCAAAACCTTTGACGGACTGCTCATCAAGGGGCTGTTCTGCTATCGTGGCACTTCAACCATCGGTCTGACAGCGGAACTTGAACGCCTGAAACACGACGTTCAGGTGCTGAAGGCTGCGCCAAAGATTATAGCCGTCAGCGACGGACAGACGCTGCTGGCCTACGACCTGCGCGAAAAGGATACCTACGAGAATCTGCTGGAGCGCGTCTATTGCGACTTTGCTTTTTTCTACCCGCTGATGGATGTGGAGCGCGTTCACTACGTAGAGGAGAGTCCTGCCGACGTGAAGGCTGCCGAGAAGTTAGCCAAGCTGCACGACGAGCTGCGTGCCTACAACGAATTCCGTTCTGACAGCGACCTGCACGACTTGAACATTTTTATTACCCGCTTGCTGTTCTGCTTCTTTGCCGAAGACACGGGCATCTTCGAGGGCAACCTTTTTACCGACAGCATCCAGCGCTTTACGAAGCCCGACGGCTCAGACCTCTCTCAATACCTGGACGAGTCGTTCAACGTGATGGACCTCTCGCTGCGTCCACAGCATATTCCCAGCATCGTGAAGCAGTTCCCCTACGTCAATGGCGGTCTCTTTTCCAAGCACATTCAGATACCACGGATGGGACAGAAGGCACGTCGGATTATCATCGAGTGCGGCGAACTGGACTGGAAGGACATCAATCCCGACATCTTCGGCTCGATGATTCAGGCGGTGGTGAACCCCGAGGAACGTGCCAGCCAAGGCATGCACTATACCAGCGTGCCCAACATCATGAAGGTAATCAACCCGCTGTTCATGGACGACCTGCTAGGGGAGTACAACAAACTGAATGAATTCTACGAGCAGAAACTTCAGATGAAAAACATAGGAGCACTCTCTCAAAAGCAGTTCTACGAAGACCTGAAATCTGTTAAGAAGAAATGCGATGACTTGCTCCGACGCATGAGCCGCATGAAGTTCTTCGACCCAGCCTGCGGCAGCGGCAACTTTCTCGTCATCACCTACAAGAGCTTGCGATTCCTCGAAATGGATATTCTCTCGCTGCAACGTAAGTGTACGCCAGAGGGCGAGATTCAGTTTGTCGACAATAGCGTCATCAATCTCAACCAGTTTTATGGCATTGAGTTGCTCGACTTCCCCCATGAGGTGGCCATGCTCTCCCTCTGGCTCGCCGAGCATCAGATGAACACGAAACTCAACGAGAACTTCGGCGTTAACACCAAAGCCCTGCCCCTGAAGAACATCACCCAGATAGTCTGTGGCAATGCCTGCCGAATAGACTGGAACGAGGTTTGCCCGCATACACCTGAGGAAGAGGTCTTTGTGTTTGGCAATCCGCCGTATTTGGGGAGCCGAAGACAAGATGCGAACCAAAAGAAAGACATGGAGATTATCTTCAAATCCGATTTTGGTGAGCTTGATTATATAGCCTGTTGGTTCATGGTAGGTGCTAAATATATAAAAGGAACGCGAGCTAAGTATGCCTTTGTATCTACTAATTCTATCTGTCAAGGACTGCAAGTAGCTTTGCTTTGGAAACGAGTGTTAAAAGATGGACTTATTATTAACTTCGCATATAAGTCCTTTAAATGGTCAAACAATGCCAAATACAATGCAGGTGTTACTTGTGTAATAGTTGGAGTCGCAGTAGAAAAGAATGTAAATAAGAGGCTTTTATTTGAAGAAACCAAATGCAAGGAAGCAGAAAACATCTCTCCTTTGCTAATGGATAGTCCAACCGTCTTTGTAAAGAGTGAAACAACCCCCATTTGTCAAGGATATCCTCAGATGAACTTTGGTAATATGCCTGCAGATGGAGGAAAACTGATTCTATCTACAGAAGAAAAAAATGAATTAGTTAGAAGAGAGCCTAATGCAGAAAAATTTATCAAACGCTTAATAGGAGCTGAAGATTTTATTAATGGGAAACAACGTTGGTGCATTTGGCTATATGGGGAAGATGAGAAGGAATATAATATGATTCCAGACTTTAAGAAGAGGATAGAAGAGTTGAAAGTTATACGAGAGGAATCATCTCGTCCACAATTGGCCTCTATACCACATCTATTCGCTCAAATTACTCAACCAATGGGGATGCCATTCATTCTTATTCCAAGTACTTCATCAGAAAACCGCACTTATATCCCAATAGGATATTTAGATGGGAATAACATTGCTGCAAATAGTTGCATGGTTATTGGTTCAAGCGACATGTCGTTATTCGGCTTTCTCACAAGTCATATGCACATGGTTTGGGTAGATACCGTTGGCGGCAAACTTGAAACTCGTTACCGCTATTCCGCTCAACTCTGCTACAACACCTTCCCCTTCCCCAAAATCTCTGCCGAGAAGAAAGAAGAAATCAAGCAGGCAGCCGAGGAGGTATTAGTGACCCGTGAGTTCTATCCCGACAAGACCTTGGCCGACTTGTACGACCCAGACAAGATGCCGCAGGACTTGCGTGAGGCTCACGCCCGACTGGACGACATCGTGGAGAGTTGCTACCCCGGCTACCCCTTTGCCTCTGACGAAGCCCGCCTGGAATGCCTGTTTAAGTTGTATGAAAAGATGACAGCTAATAAGAAATAAGTTATGGAACAACAATCGAATAACATCGTAGACATACGCTACCAACAGACGGGTGAGGCAAGTGCCACCAACGAACTGGGCATGCGCGAGATGCAGGCCAAGGCATACGAGGCCCGCAACAAACGGTTTCTGCTCATCAAAGCTCCGCCGGCATCAGGAAAAAGTAGGGCGCTGATGTTTATTGCCCTCGACAAACTGGCGCATCAAGGGATGAAGCGAGTGGTGGTGGCCGTGCCAGAGAAAAGCATCGGGCGCTCATTCCAGAACACACGGCTGAAGCCTTACGGATTCTTCGCCGACTGGGAGGTGGCTCCTTACTTCAACCTGACGGATGTGAAGAATGAGAAGGACAAGAAGGGCCGCTTCATAGAATTCTTCCGCCAGTCGAGGACGCAGATATTGGTATGTGCCCACGCCACGTTGAGGAATGGAATGAAAGAGATTTCCGACGAAGACTTCAATGACACACTGCTGGCGATAGATGAGTTCCACCATACCTCGGCCGATGCCAACTCGAACCTGGGCGACGTGGTGCGCCGCGTGATGAACAACTCCACGGGACATATTGTGGCCATGACAGGATCCTATTTCCGAGGCGACGGCATACCCGTGCTCCGTGTGGAAGATGAGGCCCGTTTCTATCCCGTCACCTATAATTATTACCAGCAGCTGAATGGCTACCGCTATCTGAAGAACCTTGTGCTGGGCTACCACTTCTATCATGGCTCCTATCTGGATCATATACAAGAGGTGCTGGACACGACGAAGAAAACCATTATCCATATACCCAGTGTGAATGCACGGGCATCGACAGGCCTGGGCAAATATGCCGAGACCGATGAGATTATGAAGAAGATAGGCACCCTTGTGTATAAGGACTATAACACAGGCATCTATCACGTCCGCACCCAAGACGGGCGACTGCTGAAAGTGGCCGACCTGGTGGAGGACGACATGAAGGAGCGCAACATGGTGCAGGGCTACCTGCAACGCATGAAGCGTAAGGAGGATATGGACATCATCATCGCCTTAGGCACCGCCAAAGAGGGTTTCGACTGGCAGTGGTGTGAGGTGTGCCTGACGGTGGGCGTACGTGGCTCGCTGACGGAAGTGATTCAGATTATAGGCCGATGCACCCGCGACTGTGAGGGTAAAGAAACTGCCAAGTTTGTCAACCTGATAGCCATGCCTGAGGCTGAGCAGAGCGATGTGAAGGTAGCAGTGAACGATTTTCTGAAAGCCATTACCGCCTCACTGCTGATGGAGCAGGTGATGGCTCCCAGTTGGCGATTCAAGACCGTGAAGGATGATGATGACAGCGATGGCGTGAAAGGCAATCCACTCAGGACTCTGATTGTAGAGGGACTGAAGCCGTTGTCGAGCGAAAAGACTAAACTCATCGTGCAGGAGCAGTTGGACGATCTGAAAGCCGCTATCCTGCAAGACGATATGGTGGTGAAGGCCATCAGCGGCTCTACGACAGCAGAAACTATTACCCAAAACCTGATACCCAAGGTGATCCGGGAACGCTATTCTGATTTGTCGGAGGGCGAAGTGGAAGAAGTACGTCAACGGGTGTTGCTCGACACCATGATTAAGGGAAATGATGTCGTGAACGAGAAGGGAGAACCGATAGACGTGAGCCAGGGTGGCGACGATGAGCAGGAGAGCGAAGGCAACCGCCTCATCAAGATTGCCAATCGCTTCATCAACATCGACAAGCTGAGCATCAACCTCATCGACCAGATCAATCCCTTCCAAAGGGCCTACGAGGTGCTGTCGAAGTCAGTAGATGCACCTACGCTGAAGATTATTCAGGACACGATAGCCGAGCAAAAGTTCAACCTGACACTGGAGCAGGCCATCACCATCTTTAAGGGTCCGCTGAAGAAATATGTGAAAGAACACGACGGACGGTTGCCAAGCTCGGATGACCCGAATCCGAAAGTAAGGGAAATGGCTGCAGCCCTTCAGATGATAAGAAATCTGAAGGCAAGAAAAATGGCTGGTCTCGACTTTGAACTTTAAACTTTAAACTTTGAACTATCATGGAGTGGCCAAAAGAGTTACTGGATTTGTTTGACGACCCGCTGCTGGATGGCGTTCGCCCCAAGGCATCAGCCCCGACGGCTGATGACAGAATGAACCAGAAACTGGCAGAAGTAAGGGCATGGATAGCACGCTATGGGCGGGAACCGGCGCGGAATGGCGATCTGAAGGAGAAAATGATGTGGGCAGCAATGACTGCCCTCAAAAACAAAAACTTGATGGAATAAGGTATGGACATAGACAAGGAGTTAGAAAAAATATTGGACGATCCGCTACTGAGCATTTCAGAAAAGGAAGCTGAATTGTTCGACATCCCAACGGATATGCGTAAGGCGATGGTTGCCAAGAACAAGGCTGACTACGTTGCTCAACGCAAACTTTGTGAGGATTTCGAGCACTACCTGCCGTTGTTCAAACAGGTGCATCTAGATTTGAAACAGGGGAAGCGCAGTCTGGTGAAGATTTCCAAGACCATCAACCTACAAGCCGGGCATTACTACGTGGTAGATGGGCAACTGCTATTGCTGGAGGCTATTGGTGAAAAACATCAAAGCAGCAATTTTCTGCCCGATGGCAGGACGCGATGCATTTATGAGAATGGCACCGAGTCGGACATTCTGCTCCAAACACTCCGTAAAAGTGTGGTAGGCAACGGCTATGCCGTCACTGAACTTCAATCGGAAAGCGACAGCAAGTTCTTCACGAATGTAGACTTGACGGAGAAAGACCAAGTGACCGGCTATATCTATGTGCTCCGCTCGCTCTCAAAGAATCCTGCCATCAGCAGTCAGCCGAACCTCTATAAGATTGGATTCTCCACCAATAGCGTAGAGGAACGTATTGCCAATGCAGAACATGAGCCGACCTACCTGATGGCACCTGTTGAAGTCGTAGCTACATACAAAGTGGTGAACTTGCACTCGCAGAAGTTTGAAGATCTGGTGCATCAGGTCTTGCAGGCTGTTCAGTTTCATGTGACGGTCATTAATGACGAGGGACTAAGTCACGAGCCGAAAGAGTGGTTTGTTGTTCCACTAAATGTGGTGGACGTTATTATCAAGAAGATTATGGATGGCTCGATTGTAGGCTATACATATAATCCCGATATGAAATGTCTGGAACAACGTATCATGAAAAAGCAGTCTACCTTCGACACAAAGGATTTGAAAGTCCTGACGCTGAATATAAAGAAAGTATACTTCGATGAAATCATTGCCGGAAGAAAGAAAATAGAGTATCGGGAAATCAAACAGACTACACTCAACAAATACACCTACATCGATGAAGCGGATGGAAAGCGCTATCTCCGCAGATACAATGCCTTAAGATTATTTGTAGGCTACCACAAAGACCGTGAAAGTGCTTTGGTAGAAGTTGTTGATACGAAATTCTCTGAAGGCATCATTGAATATCATTTAGGAGCAATTCTGGAAGTAGTAAAATAGGGGAGGAACCCATTGAGTTGGAGTTTGGTTATAAGTGAGTCGCAGATGGAGCCGATGGGATAAAACAGTTAGGAAAAGTTTGCCGCTTACAGAAATAGTTCGTATTTTTGCAATGGATAATTAGAAATAGAGCTTTTATGCAGTACCGGAGTAGAGTTGTGATAATACTTAGTTGTTTCGGCCTTACGGTTACCGTCCTGTCGAGTTGCAACGGCAAGGGTAGGCACTCTCCTATGGCCGATGAGAAGGAATACCCTGCCTCTTTTACCCAAAAGGATGAGGGCACGGCGGATAGTTCCGAAGTTATTAAGGAAGTACAGAGCGAAAACAATTATTCTGCTCCTGCGTCAAGTGCTCCTATCCGTCCGGAGAAGATGACCACCACCGAACCCGACAACATGCGCGGCTTCGACCCAGCCTCCGAGGACGACATGGACGACAACGGCATGAGCCGCTACATGGAAAACAACGATGAGGAGGGTTGGGATTAATACCTTATAAATTACCTCCGCAAAATTTGGAATTGGCGTCGAAAATTTGTAACTTTGCGACAAAGTCGCGAAGTTCTTGCTCAAAACGCAAGCGAAACGAGTTCGAGTCCTGCATCTCGGCAAAAAAAAGAAACGAGTTTCTTTTGTTCTGCACTCGATTTTTTGTAACTTTGCAGCAGTATTCCTACAACACCAAAAACAAACCTAAATGTAGATTTATTCACAACACCAAAATCATACCAAAATGAAGAAACTCATCACAGTGGCCTTCATGGCTTTCCTTTCACTTGTCAGCTATGCGCAAGACGACTGGGCGAACTTCGGCAGATACGAACAAGATAACCGCGAGGTAAAGGCAACGCCCAACGACGGGCGGCGCGTCGTGTTCATCGGCAATAGCATCACGCAGAACTGGCGCAGCATGCGACCGCAGTTCTTCACCGATCACGGCTTCATCCCTCGTGGCATCTCCGGTCAGACGTCTTATCAGATGCTGCTGCGCTTCCGTGAAGACGTGCTCAGCCTGAATCCGAAAGTGGTGGTCATCAATGCCGGCACCAACGATATTGCCCAGAACAACCACCGCTATGTGGAAGACCGCACATTCGGAAACATCGTCGGCATGTGCCAGCTGGCGAAGGCTGCGAAGGTGAAGGTCATCCTCACCACCATCACTCCCTGCGGCCTGTATCCCTGGCGCCGCGAAATCAAGGATGTCCCTCAGAAGATTGAGAGCCTGAACGCCCGACTGCGCGACTATGCCAAGCAGAACAAGATTGCGTTCGTCGACTATTTCACCCCGATGGCCATCGATTCCGGTGAGAAGAAAGGCACGATGAAGGAGGGCCTCTCCAGCGACGGCTGCCATCCCACCGATGCCGGCTATGCCATCATGGAGCCGCTCATCCTGCAAGCCATTCGTAAGATTGTGAAAGTGAAATAACTTCCGAAAGTTGAATGAAATAATCGTATGAAGAACTACAAGACTATTCAAAAGAGCATTGCCAGCATCGTTTTGTTGGCACTGTCGTCAGGCCTTTGCGCACAGACCCTGAAGGAGTGGGACGATGTGAGCATCACCAGCCTGAACCGTGAACAAGCACACATGCTTCCCATTCCGTTTGCCGACGAAGAGAGTGTCTTGGCGGGCAACATGGAGAGCTCGCCCTACTACCTAAGTCTGAACGGCACGTGGAAGTTCCGTTGGGCCGGCACGCCGCAAGCAGCACCCGCCGACTTCTTCCGCGACGACTTCAATGCCTCAGGCTGGGACGACATCGACGTGCCTGCCACGTGGCAGGTCTACGGCGTGCGTCACGGCAAGAACTGGGACAAGCCGTTGTATGTGAACGTCATGTACCCCTTCACCTATGACTCCAACACGTGGAGCGTGATGGCCGACCGACCGTCCGACTGGACCTATAGCGGCTCGAAGAAGAACCCGGTGGGCTCCTACCGCCGCGACTTCGACCTGCCTGAGTCGTGGGCAGGACGCGATGTCTACGTGCGCTTCAACGGTGCCGGACATGGCTACTACGTCTGGGTGAATGGTCGGTTTGCCGGCTATGCCGAGGACTCTTACCTGCCCTCGGAGTTCCGGATAACCGATTTTGTGCGTGCAGGACGCAACAATATCTCCGTGCGTGTCTATCGCTTCACCAGTGGTTCGTTCCTGGAATGTCAGGACTATTGGCGTCTGACCGGTATCACACGTGAAGTATTCCTGTGGTCGGCTCCGAAGACGCAGATTCGCGATTACTTCTTCACCTCCACGCTCAGCTCCGCCAACACCATTGCTACTGCCTCGGTAGCCATCGACGTACAAGGCGAGACGCTCACCGACGGGCAGGTAGAGGTGAAAATCATGGATGGCGGAACCGTCGTGGCTCAGAAGAGCCAGGCCGTGACGCAAGCCAAGAAGCTGACGCTCAGCGGTATCCGTGTCAGCAATCCTCGCCTATGGAGTGCTGAGGAGCCTAACCTTTACGACTTGGTGGTCACGCTCCGACAGGGCGACAAGGTTCTCGATGTGCGTGGAGGCAAGATTGGTTTCCGCCAGATTGCCGTCCGTGCCGATGGCGCACTGACCATCAACGGCCAGCGCATCATCTTCCATGGCGTCGACCGTCATGACTTCAGCACCGAGAACGGACGTACGGTGAGCCGTGAGGAGACCGAGCGCGACATCCTTTTGATGAAGCAACTGAACGTCAATGCCATTCGCACCAGTCACTATCCTGACAATCCTTATTTCTATGAGATGTGCGACAAGTACGGCATGTATGTGCTTGCGGAGGCCGATGTGGAGTGTCACGGCAACATGGGACTGTCGAGCATTGCAGCCTTCAAGCCTGCAATGGTGGAGCGCAACGAGCGTCATGTGCTGTCGCTCCGCAACCATGCCTGCATCTGCCTCTGGTCGTATGGCAACGAGAGCGGCGGCGGCAACAACTTCGAGGCTGTGGAGAAGGCCATCAAGGCTCTTGACAAGACACGTCTCACCCACTATGAGGGCAACAGCACCTGGGCAGATGTCACCAGCACGATGTATGCCAACCTCTCGTCCATGCAGGGCACGGGCGAGGGCCGTCTCAACGACTATCGTGCCGGACGCACGGGCATCAGACCCCACATACAGTGTGAGAACACCCACTCCATGGGCAATTCCATGGGTAACCAGCGTGAGTTCTACGACATCTACGAGAAATATCCCGCTATGGCTGCCGAGTTCGTATGGGACTGGAAGGACCAGGCGCTGAGCATCCCCGTGCCTGGCAAGCCTGACCAGCGCTACTGGGCTTATGGCGGCGACTTTGGCGACCGACCCAACGACAACAACTTCTGCACCAATGGTGTCATCTTTGCCGACTACACCTACTCGGCAAAGGCGCTGAACATGAAGAAAATCTACCAGCCTGCCGACTTTGTGATGACCGATAGTCTGAAGGGCACATTTGTCATTAAGAACAAGATGGCGTTTGCCAACCTCAGCCGCTATGCCTTCTCCTACGATGTGTTGGAGGACGGGCTGGTGCTGAAGTCGGGAACGATGGACGTCGACGTTGAAGGTGGCAAGACCTTGTCGGTGACGCTGCCCGACCTTCTGCCAGCCGACGTGAAGGCCGATGCCGACTATTTCGTGCGATTCCATGTCACACAGCGCGAGCCCACCGCATGGGCTCCTGCCGGCTTTGAGGTGGCCAGCGAGCAGCTATGCCTGCGCCGGGCCACTCAGCGCGACATCTACCATTCCGCATCCGCAGGCAAGTTGACCGTCAGCGACGGCTCCTCCACTATTCAAGTGGATGGTGAGAACTTCAGTGTGAGCTTCTCGCGCTCCACGGGACTCATGACACGCTATCGTGTCGCTGGGCACGACCTGATTTCAAGTGGCCCCCGCTTCAACGCCTTCCGTGTTCCCACCGATAACGACAAGGCGCACAGCGGCGACTGGGATGCCATGGGTCTGCGCGACCTGAAGTTGAAGGGCGGCGAGTGGACCATCGAGCAGCGCGACGAAGCCGTTGTGCTGACCGTCACCAACCAATACACGGGCAACTCGCCCGTGGCCTTCACCGACCAGGTGTGCTATACCATCATGCCCGATGGTGCCATCAATGTCAGTAGCATTGTTAATCCGGCGGTGAAAAACAGCATCCTGCCAAAGATGGGCTATCTGTTTGAGATGCCGGCGGGCTATGAACAATTCGCATGGTATGGTCGTGGTCCTTGGGACAGCTATCGCGATCGCAAGGAGAGTTGCTTCGAGGGACTCTGGCACAGCACGGTAACGGATCAGTGGACGGGCTTTGTCATTCCGCAGGAAACGGGCAACAAGGAAGATGTGCGCTTCATCGCCCTTACCAACGCTGACGGCGAGGGACTCATGGTCGTGGCACCCAAAGGAATGGCTACTACCGTCGGCCATTGGCGTCCGAAGGACATGTACACAAACCGCGACAATCGCAAGAAGCATCCCTATGAAGTGAACTTCGTCAGCAACAACGTCGTCTGTCTGGACATGGAGAATCGCGCCTTGGGCAATGCCAGCTGCGGTCCCGATGTGCTCGCGCAGTATGAGTTGCGTGCCCAGCGACGCACGTTCAACTATCTTATCCTCCCACTTACCGAACCGCTCTCCGACGAGCAACTGGTGGCTCGCAGTCGCGTGGCAAGCCCGCAGTGTAGTCCCGTGGAGGTGAAAACCCAGCGGGCAGTAGTCACGCTGTCGTGTGCCACCCCCGATGCCGTCATCTACTATAGCCTCGACGGCGGAAAAACGGAACAGGTGTACACAAAGCCCTTGAGTCTTCCCGAGGGAGGCACCCTCACGACCTATGCCACCTGCGAAGGCATGCTGCCGAGCCTGAAGAGTGAAATCGTTGTGCCGCTGTTCGTCGACAAACGCCTGTGGAAGCTGGTCAGTGTGGACAGCGAACATGGCGGCGACAAGGCCACGAATGCTTTCGACGACAACATAAACACCATTTGGCACACCCTCTATTCGGGTAATGTGCCCACATGTCCACATGAGATTGTTGTCGACATGGGCAAGACCTATCGTGTGACGGAATTCCTCTATCAGGGACGCAGCGACGGAAGCAATGGCCGCATCCGCAACTACTCGCTCTACTTCTCCAACTCTACCAATCGTTGGGGCGCTCCGGCTGCTGAAGGCTCGCTGGAGAACACCTCCGACGAGCAGGCGATTGTCCTCACCACACCCGTCGAGGCACGCTACTTCCGCCTGATAGCCCGTAGCGAGGTGGGTGGCAATGCGTGGACATCGGCAGCCGAACTGGGCGTTGTGGCCACGGCCATCGTCGACGAGCGTGCCGAAAAGCCCTCGCTGATACAGTCGGGAACAACCTATTACCTTCGCGAGAAAAGCTCCGGCCTCTACCTTCACTACAAGGCCGCCGACAACGGCGACTTCTGTCTGGCACGCAAGAGCAGCACCGACCAGTCGTTTCGTTTCAAGGTGACGAGGCTTGCCAGGTTCACATCCTTCTATACGATGGGTGTGGCCTCCGGTATCATTGGCAAGGGCAATGCCAACTGGCGTGCAATGCTCATCACCGATGCCTCCAAGCCCGAGGGGTGGATGCAGCTCGAGGAGGGCGACGACCACGTGCGTTTGCGTGGGGCATGGATGGGTAACCAGTACTTCAACTTCGACAGTCGCTCGGCGGGCTCCATTGTCTTCACCGACAAGGCGACACCGGCACAGTTCGTGTTGGAGGACGTCACCACCGATGGCATTGCAAATTTTAACATGCCCGAAAGAGAAGAAGATGAAGGGTGGTACACTCCTTCGGGACTACGTGTGGATGCCCCCGCCAAGCCTGGCCTCTACATCCACCATCACACGAAGGTAGTGAAGCATTAGCAAAGTAAAAGGAATAAGGGGTATAAAGGGCTTAAAGGGGAGTGGAAGGGATTAAAAGGGACAAATGCATTGTTGCTACCAGAGGAGGTGAGAGCGGCAGAGGCCTGAAACAAAAAGACCACGGCGACACTTGGTTGCCGTGGTTCCTTTATATCTTTCAATGGCATCGCTGATGGAGCCGATGGGATAAAACAGTTAGGAAAAGTTTGCCGCTATCAGAAATAATTCGTATATTTGCAATGGATAGTTTGAAATAGAGCTTTTATGCAGTACCGGAGTAGAGTTGTGATAATACTTAGTTGTTTCGGCCTTACGGTTACCGTCCTGTCGAGTTGTAACGGCAAGGGTGGACACTCTCCTATGGCCGATGAGAAGGAATACCCTGCCTCTTTTACCCAAAAAGATGAGGGCACGGCGGATAGTTCAGAAGTCATTAAGGAAGTACAGAGCGAAAACAATTATTCTGCTCCTGCGGCAAGTGCTCCTATCCGTCCGGAGAAGATGACCACCACCGAACCCGACAACATGCGTGGCTTCGACCCCGCCTCCGAAGACGACATGGACGACAACGGCATGAGCCGCTACATGGAAAACAACGACGAAGAGGGGTGGGACTAATATGCCGCCATGGGGGATTACCCCATGACGACTTCCACCGTGTGGCTACCCTCGCTGAAGGGAACCACATTGCCCTCGATGGCCTGGCCGTCGAGGGTAATTGATTTCACGCCTTTGGCAACGCCCTGCGGATTCTGCACGTGGATGGTGTAGTAGGCACCACGGAAGCGACGACTGACGGTGTACTCGCGAGCCGTCTGCGGCAGGCAGGGGTCGATGAGCAGACCTTCGTAGTCGGGCTTGATGCCGAGGATGTACTGCGACACCGTGAGCCACATCCAGGCTGCCGTGCCCGTGAGCCACGAGTTTTTGCCTTCGCCGGGACGGGCGGCATCCTTGCCTGCCACCATCTGGCAGTTCACGTAGGGCTCCACCTTGTGCAGCGTCTGGCGGTTCTCTTCGACGTAGGAAGGCAGTATCTTGGCGTAGTGGGCCCAGGCGTCATCACCACGTCCGGCCACGGTCTCGCCGATGATCACCCACGGATTGTTATGGCAGAAGATGCCGGCATTCTCCTTGTAGCCAGCGGGATAGCTGGAAATCTCGCCCATCTCCACATGATAGGTGGTGAAGGCGGGGTTGTTGAGCACGATGCCATGCTCGCAGTCGAGGTATTTCTTCACTGAGTCGAGCGAACGCGCCACGAGTCCTTCCTCGAGTCCGATGCCGGCCATCGTGCACCAGCCCTGACTCTCGATGAATATCTTGCCTTCCTCGTTCTCGTGCGAACCAATCTTATGGCCGAAAAAGTCGTAGGCACGCAGATACCACTCTCCATCCCAGCCATGCTGCTTCACGGCCTCGACCATCTCGCCAACTGCCTGCTCAGCACGAGCGGCCTCGTTTTCGTATGTTGCGATCGCATCGCGACCCACAGGCCGACGGCTCATCTCTCTGCACAGCCTCACATACTCGCGGCCCGTCACAACGAACAGCCCGGCAATCATGAGCGATTCGGCCTGCGAGCCCTCGCTGCGGTTCTCGGTGGTCTGGAACGACTCGTTCGGATCCCACGAGAAGCAGTTCAAGTTGAGGCAGTCGTTCCAGTCGGCACGCCCGATGAGGGGCAGGCCGTGGGGGCCTAGATTCTCGATGACGTGGTTGAACGACACGCGCAGGTGCTCCATGAGCGGCACCTCAGTGCCAGGCTCGTTGTCGAAGGGTACGGGCTCGTCGAGAATTGAGAAGTCACCCGTCTCCTTGATGTAGGCCACCGTACCGAAGATGAGCCAGCAGGGGTCGTCGTTGAAGCCGCCGCCGATGTCGTTGTTGCCGCGCTTCGTGAGCGGCTGGTACTGGTGATAGCAGCCGCCGTCGGGGAATTGTGTCGAGGCAATGTCGATGATGCGCTGGCGGGCACGCTCGGGAATCTGATGCACGAATCCCACGAGGTCCTGGTTGCTGTCGCGGAAGCCCATGCCACGACCGATACCGCTCTCGAAGAACGATGCCGAGCGGCTCATGCAGAACGTCACCATGCACTGGTACTGGTTCCACGTATTCACCATGCGGTCAAGCTTCGCGTTGCCCGTCTCCACCTTATAGATATTAAGGAGGTTGTCCCAATACTTGCACAGCTCGGCAAACGCCTCATCCACCTTCTCCACGGTCGAGAATCGCTCGATGGTTTCGTGTGCCTTCCGCTTGTTGATGATGGTATGATCAAGAGCACCCAGCGAGGTAATCAGCTTCCCTCCCCTCGGGAGGGGCTGGGGGTGGGTTATATACTTCTCCTCCTGTTCGTTCTCCACGTAGCCCAGCACGAAGACATAGTCCTTCTGTTCGCCCGGCTGCAACTCCACCTCGATGTAGTGCGAGGCGATGGGGCTCCAGCCGTGGGCAATGGAGTTCTTCGGCTGCCCAGCCACAACACACTCAGGCGCATCGAAGCCGTTGTAGAGGCCGATGAACGACTCGCGGTCGGTGTCGAAACCTTGTGCCGCCGTATTCACCGAGTAGTAGGCATAGTGGTTGCGACGCTCCTTGTACTCCGTCTTATGATAGATGACGGTAGCCCCCCCTACTGCCCCCGAGGGGGCTTCTATAGCCTTTGAGGCATTAGTGTCCCCCTCGGGGGACGAAAGGGGGGCTCCTTCCACCTCCACCTCTCCCGTCGAGAAGTTCCTTTGGAAGTTCTCCATGTCGGTGGCTGCATTCCACAGACACCATTCCTGGAACGAGAACAGCTTCAGATGCTTCACTTCCTTCGACAGGTTCTTGAGCGTCAGCTTCTGCACCTCTGCCCACGTCTTCAACGGCACGAAGAACAGCACCGAGCATTCCACATCGTCCTTCCGACCGGTGATGCGTGTGTAGCCCATGCCGTGGCGGCACTCGTAGAAGTCCAGCGGCGTCTTGCAAGGTTTCCAGCCAGGGCTCCAGAACCCACCCCCAGCCCCTCCCGAGGGGAGGGGGGTGGGTGTCAGGGGGCAGTCCTTAATGTAGAAGTATCTGCCCCCGCTGTCCATCGGCACACCATTGTAGCGATAGCGCGTCAGGCGGCGGAACTTCGCGTCCTTATAGAAAGAATAGCCGCCGGCGGTGTTCGAGATGAGCGAGAAGAAGTCTTCGTTGCCCAGATAGTTGATCCACGGCCACGGCGTTTGCGGGTCGGTGATGACATATTCACGGTGTTGGTCGTCGAAATGACCATAGCGTTTCTGTTCCATATCAATGCTGTTTTATGATGTTTTCTTTTACAAATCGCAAAATTACTAAAAAATTATTACGATGCAAAACGAATCTGCGTTTTTTTGCCCCTACCCTAACGGCTGCCAATGAACAGGAAGAACAATCCCAGCAGCACCAGCGCCAGGTCGACAGCTTTGCTACGCAGGTTCTTTTCGTGGAACACCACGGCAGCCACCAGAAAACTCACCACCACCGATCCACGCCTGATCATGCTCACCACACTAATCATGGCATCAGGCAGACTCAGCGCGTAGAAGTACATGAAGTCGGCAGCCGAAAGAAACACGCTGACCAGCACGATGCTCCACGTCCAGCGGAACGGCGTCACTTTGCTATTTGGGTTCCTTGTTCTTTCTCCACTGCGTTTCGAAAGCGTCGCTTCATGCCCTTGTTCTTTGTTACTTTGGTACCTTGTCACCATGAACACTCCTGCCATCAGCACGCACTGGTAGATGTTGTACCAACTCTGCACCAACATGCGGTCGAGTCCTACGCCGCCACTGCCGCGCGGCGCCATCAGGAATTTGTCGTACAGGCCGCTCACCGCTCCCAGCAGGGCTGCCAGCACGATGAACCATATCCAGCGGTCGTGCTTGAAGTCGATGCCCTCCTTCTTACCGCTGCGGCTGAGCATGAAGAACGACACCACGGCCAGCAGAACACCAATCCACTGATACACGTTCAGCCGCTCGCCGAACACAAGCATGGCCCCCACCAGCACCATCACTGGCCGCGTGGCATTGATGGGGCCGACTATGGTGAGCGGCAAGTGCTTCATGCCCACATAGCCACACACCCACGACGACAGCACGATCAGGCTCTTCAAAATGATATACCGATGCTCTGACCAGCCGCCCGATGCCACATGGAAAGGCGTGTCGTCGAGCACCGTGGTCGTCGCCGACAGCACGATGAACGGTAGGAAAATCAGCGAACAAAACAATGTGTTCAGCAGCAAAACCGGCACAACAGGATTGTCGCGCAGTGCTGCCTTCTTAAAAGAGTCATAGAATCCCAGCAGCGTCGCCGAGAGGAATGCCAGAAGTAACCACATTTTTCTTTTTACCTTTCTTTTTTCGGGCTGCAAAATTACAAAAAATCCCGCGCTCTTCCATCTTATTTTGCCACTTATTGTCTTTTCTTCTTGCATTTTTCAAAAAAAAGTCTGTACCTTTGTCCAAGACTTAATGACTCATCAACAATTATGAACATCAAACTACACACCCCCAAGAGTCTGAAGACAGGTAGCGGTATGGGTACGCTGAAACAGTTTCTCCTATCGCTCATCGCCACCACCGTATCGATCGTGCTCACCTTCGGCACGGCTGCCATTATTGACAACAACAAGAAGCAAAAGGAAAAGGGCAAAGGGCGTTCCGACAAAATGCTGACAACCTATACTGTCAATGGGCGCAACATCGTCGTGAAAGGCAGGAAGGAAACTAGAATCTACACCCTCAGCAAAGACGGCCAGTCGCTGTCGTATGTGATGGAGAAGAAAAAGGGAGCTCGACGGTCGTACTGAAGAGGGTGAGGTGAAAAAAAGAGAAAAAAGAGACTCACCCAACAGCAGACCCACCCCCTGCCCCTCCCTGTGAGGGAGGGGAGTAGTATGCCTATACAGCTGGAAATGGTAATTACTCCCCTCCCTCACAGGGAGGGGCAGGGGGTGGGTCTCTTTTTTTTTACCCCAGAATCTGCTGGGCGTGTTCCTTCACTTTGATTTGCTTCGGGCCATATACTTCAGCCACGATGCCCTGCTCGTCGATGACGAATGTTGTGCGGACGGTACCCATGTAGGTGCGGCCCGCCATTTTCTTTTCCTGCCATACGCCAAAAGCTTCAACGAGCTTGTGGTCGGTGTCGGCAATGAGGGGGAAGGGCAGTTGGAATTTCTCTTTGAACTTCAGGTGCGACTTCTCATCCTGCACGCTCACGCCAACAATGGCAAAGCCTCGCTGGAGCAGCTGCTCGTAGTTGTCGCGCAGGCTGCAGGCCTGGCTGGTGCAGCCGGGTGTGGAGTCCTTCGGATAGAAATACAACACCAGTTTGCGGCCAGCGAAGTCGCTCAGTCGCAGTTCGTTACCATTCTCGTCGCGCCCCAGCACTTCGGGGGCCTTGTCACCAATCTGTAGCATATTTTTTTTGTTTATGTAGTTCGAGGAGTCCAAGGAGTTCAGGAAGTTCAAGTAGTCCAAGGAGTTCAAGACATTAGCTTTTTCTGGAGGGCGGGAAGCCGTGATAATAGCGAGAAGTAAGACTATTGTCTTGAACTCCTTGCAACTCCCTGGACTCCTTGAACTCCTTTAATTCCTAAGACATCCAGCCTCTGCAAAGTTACAACAATTCGACCAATGGGGCAAATGAAAGTGAGGTTTTTTTAGAATTATGCTGAAAAGTTCTTAAATAGTTTCATCGTTTGCAAGATTTTCGCTATTTTTGCAGTTTGGAAAGTAAAAATAGTACTTACAACTATGATAAAGAAATTGCTGATGACAGTGGTCTGCCTGATGGCCCTGTCGAACTTACAGATGATGGCACAAGGTTACACAACATTATGGAAGCAAGTGAGCGACGCGCAGGAGAAAGACCTGCCGCAAACGGAGCTGGACGTGCTCGGAAAAATAGCCACAAAGGCAACAGCCGAGCGCGCCTACGGGCAGTTGCTGAAAGCACAGTTGCGACGGGCTGCCGTGCAGACGCAGATAGCTCCCGACTCGGCTGACGTGGAACTGGACCGTGTGAAAGCTTCGCTCGCCAAGGCCGAAAAGGATGGCAACCGCGTGCTGGCTGCCGTCTGGCAGAGTGTGCTGGGCCGCATCTATAAAGACAAATCTAATGGCAACGGCTACCGCTTCGGTGCCGACGACCCCAACAAGGCAGAATATAAGCTCCTGTCGGCTGACTATTACCGGAAGTCGATGGAACCCGTAGAACAATTGGCGAAGCAGTCGGCAAAGGGCTACGAGCCCGCACTTGTGGAAGGTACCGACAGCCACATCTTCGGCGGCGACCTGCTGCACGTGTTGGGCTTCGAGGCCGAGGAGTATCAACTGCTGAACAACTGGTATCAGAACCACGAGAACCGTCGCGCAGCCTGCATCTGTGCCTACTACCAGACACAGAAAGACCGCTTTGCCGACGTCAACGAGGTGCGCAAGTCAAAGTATCTGCAGACCATCGACTCGCTTATCGCAGAGTATGAGGACCTGAAGGAGTGTGGCGAACTCGCCATCGAGCGCTATAACTTCATGGACCAGGCCGAGGATGCCACGGCCGAGGAGAAGATGAACTACATCAACTACGCCCTGCAGCACTGGGGGGCATGGCCGCGCATGAACATCCTGCGCAACGCGCAAAACCAGCTGACGCTGCCGTCGTTCTCGGTGAACATAGGCGACGGCATTCAGTTGCCTAACACGAAGCGCCGCGTGGAGGTGCGCCAACTCGTGAACTGCCAGCGGCTGACGATGACCGTATCGCGAGTGAACATCAAGGGCGACTCGGAACTGAATCCCAACAACGATCAGGACTACCAGAAGCTGAAGAAACTCATCGTCAACGACGGCACACAGCAGACGGTGACACGCCGCTACGTGGGACAGCCCGACTACAAGGTTTTGCAGGACTCGATGACCATCGAAGGACTGCCTGTAGGCGTCTACCTCGTGGAATTCTCAACCGAGCGCCAAAACATGCGCACGGAGCGCATGCTGCTGCACGTGAGCGACCTCTACGTGATGCATGAGTCGCTGCCCGACAACCGCATCCGGCTGGTGGCCGTCAATGCCACGACGGGTAGGCCGGTGCCTGGTGCCCAGATCCGACTGACAACGAACACCTATAATAGAAATAACGGCAAAGAACTGAACACGCTGACCACCGACGGTCGCGGTGAGGCTGAATATAAATGGAATCAGCGACAGCCTAACCAGATATACGTCTACACGGACAAGGACGATGCCTGCCCCGAGCAGTGGTTTGGCGGCAGATTCTCGTTCTATGAAAACAAGGTGACGCAGAACGTTTATAACGTATTCACCGACCGCAGCCTTTACCGACCCGGTCAGACCGTGCACGCTGCCGTGATAGCCTACCAGAACATGGCGCATCACGACACGAAAGTGAACTCTGGCGAGAAACTAACGCTCACCCTTCGAAATGCCAATCACGAAGTGGTGGAGGAAAAAGAAGTGAGAACCGACGACTACGGAAAGGCTTCGGCTGATTTCGTTCTGCCCACGACAGGGCTGACGGGGCAGTTCTCTGTCTCGGCCAAGAACATTGCTTTCTATTTCTCGGTAGAGGAGTATAAGCGTCCGACGTTCCAAGTGGAGTTCGACGAGGTGACTGAGAAATACCAGAATGGTGATACCGTGACCGTTGTTGGCCACGTAAAGAGTTTTGCCGGTGTTCCCGTACAGGGTGCGAAGGTGAAATACAACGTGGTGCGCCGACGCGCTTTGTGGTGGTGGCGTTCGGGCAACGAGGCTGACAAGACCATGAAGGCCGACACACTCGTAACCGACGATGAAGGCCGTTTCGAAGTGAAGGTGCCGATGGTGATGCCGGAATCGAGAAACCAACAGACATGGGGTCGCTTCTTCAACTTCGTGGTGGAGGCCGATGCCACCGATGCCGCCGGCGAGAGCCACCACGGCGAAACCTCGCTGCCGCTGAGCGACAAGGCCACGGCCTTCAGCATGAGCATGCCTTCGAACATTGAGGTCGACAGCGTGGCCCGCGTCAAGTTCAGCTATCTGAACAATGCTGGCAAGCCCATTCCCGGCGATGTCATCTACAGAATCTTCAAGGGTTCGAAGGAGTCGAAAGAGTTGAAAGAGACCCAGAGCACTCCTGCCAACGAGCCTTTCGACATGAAAGTCAGCCACCTGAAGTCGGGCCTCTATACGCTGGAGGGTATCTGCGGCGAGGACACGGTAACCCACGAGTTCGTGGTGTTCAGCCTGAAGGACAAGCGTCCTGCCGTAGAGACTCACGACTGGTTCTACGCCTCGGCCAAGGAATTCCCTGCCGATGGTCGTCCTATCTATGTGCAGATGGGTTCCTCGGACAAGGACCAGCACATCGTCTACACGCTCATCAGCGGTAAGAAGGTGCTCGAGAGCGGTGTCATCGACCAGAGCAATGCCATCACTACGCGCCAGTTCACGTATAAGGAAGAATATGGCGACGGCGTGCTGTTCACCTGTGCCTGGGTGCGCGAGGGACGTCTCTACAGCCATAGCATTTCGCTGAGCAAACCGCTGCCCGACAAGCGGCTGCAGCTTTCGTGGAAGACCTTCCGCGACCGCCTGACGCCAGGACAGAAGGAAGAGTGGACGCTGCACGTTGACAAAGTAACAAAGGAACAAGGTGACGAAGTAACAAACGGGGCTTCCGTGCTGGCCGTGCTGTACGACAAGTCGCTCGACGACATCCGCCAGCACTCGTGGCCTTTCTCGCTGGGCCTCTGGCGCAACTTGCCCAATACAATCTGGCAGGGAAGACAGCTCAACGACCTCAGCCTGTATGGCGAATTGCCCTACAAGTCGCTGACCGAGCGCGCCCTGCAGTTCACCCATTTCGACGACGAGATGTTCGATTTCTCGCCACGTGTGGTGTTCAACCACATTCGTGTTCGCGGTGCCCGCCCGATGCTGATGGCGAAGTCAGCCTCCGTCAATACCATGGCTGTCGAGGAAATGGCCACTGCCGATGCCCTTCCTGAGGCTCCCATCGGAGCTCTCGATGTTAAAGGCAACGATGAGGCTCTCGTAGGTTCTATCGCTGGATTGGCCAAGGGCGATGCCGGCGAAGGCGGAAAAGCTGCTGAGAGCACTCAGGTGCGCGAGAACCTGAACGAGACAGCCTTCTTCTATCCGCAGCTCGTGACCGACGAGCAGGGCGATGTGACGATGAAGTTCACGCTGCCCGAGAGCATCACCACGTGGCGCTTCATGGCGCTGGCCACCGACGAGGACGTGCGCTTTGGCACGCTGGAGAGCGAGGTGGTGGCTAAGAAGGATGTGATGATTCAGCCAAACGTGCCACGCTTCATGCGACTGGGCGACAAGGGACAGCTCGCCGCCCGCATCTTCAACACGGGCGAGAAGACCGTGAAAGGCACTGCTCTCATCGAACTCCTCGACCCCGAAACCGAAAAGGTGGTCTACTCGCAGAGCCGCCCGTTCAGTGTGGAGGCAGGCAAGACAGCCAGCGTCAGTTTCGACGTGGATGCCACGGAGAGCAAGTTTGCCAACTTGCCGCTGCTCGTCTGCCGCGTGTCGGCATCAGGCAATGGCTTCAGCGATGGCGAGCAACACTACCTGCCCATCCTGCCCAACCGCGAACTGGTCATCAACACCGTACCGTTCACGCAGAACGGCCCTGGCACGAAGACCATCGACCTCGCAACAATTGCTGGTAAGGGACAGACCGATCTCACAGTTGAATATACGAACAACCCCGCATGGCTGATGATTCAGACCTTGCCCACTGTGGCGAAAGCCAGCGAGAACAACGCTATCAGTCAGGCTGCCGCTTTCTATGCCAACAGTCTGGCTGCTCACCTGCTCCACCAGTCGCCGCGCATCAAGACGGTGATAGACCAATGGAAGCGCGAGCAGGGACAGGAGACCTCGCTCATGAGCAGTCTGGAGAAGAACCAGGAACTGAAGACAATGGTGCTCGACGAGACGCCGTGGGTGGCCGATGCTCGCCACGAAAGCGACCAGAAGCAACTGCTCAGTGATTACTTCGACGAGAACGCCGTCAGCTACCGCCTCGGCAACAACCTCTCGCAACTGCGCAAACTGCAGAACGGCGACGGCTCATGGAGTTGGTGGCCGGGCATGCCGGGTTCACTCTACATGACGGTGGCCGTGAGCAAGATGATGGTACGCCTGAATTCCATGACTGGCGAAGCCAACGACGAGGCTGCCGACATGCTCTCGAATGCGTGGCCGTTCATGGGACGACAGATCATCAAGGAGGTTGAGGAGATGAAGAAACTGGAGAAGAAGGGCGCCAAGAACCTGCGCCCGAGCGAGACCGCCATCGACTGGCTCTATCTGACCACTATCGACGGTCGAAAACTCTCTGCCGACGTCGCAGCAGCCAAGACCTACCTCGTCAACCGACTGGCTAAACAGACGAAAGAATTCACCATTTACGGCAAGGCTGTCTCGTCCGTGATTCTCGCCAAGAACGGCTACGAGCAGAAAGCCAAGGAATACCTGCAGAGCATTCGCGAGTACACCGTATATAAAGAGGAAATAGGCCGCTACTTCGACACCCGCAAGGCCTACTACAGCTGGTTCGACTATAAGATTCCGACTGAGGTGGCCGCCATCGAGGCCATCAGCCTGCTGCAACCTGCTGACACGAAGACCGTAGAGGAGATGCAGCGCTGGCTTCTGCAGGAGAAACGCACACAGAACTGGGACACGCCGCTCAATGCTGTCGATGCCGTCTATGCCTTCATGAAAGGGAATACGGACGTTCTGGAGAATCAGGGAAGCCTGGCTGTCCTGAAGGTTGACGGGAAGCAACTGGAGATCTCAGCTGCCACGGCTGGTTTGGGTTACGTAAAGAGCTCGCAGACGGGCTCCGGATTCAAGACCTTCACCGCTGAGAAGACCAGCGAGGGCACATCCTGGGGCGCCGTCTATACGCGTTCGTTCCAGCCGCTCACGGAGATCAGCGACGCCCAAAGCGGACTTAAGGTGAAACGCGAAGTGATTGCCCAAGATAAGACTCTCAACACGCTCAAGGTCGGCGACCGCATCCGTGTTCGCATCACCATTGAGGCCGACCGCGACTACGACTTCGTGCAGGTGAGCGACAAGCGTGCAGCCTGCCTGGAGCCTCTCGGCCAACTTAGTGGCTACCATTGGGGCTACTACTGCGCCCCGCGCGACAACGTGACGAATTACTACTTCGACCGCATGGCCAAGGGCACACACATCGTCGAGACTGAATACTACGTCGACAGAACGGGAACCTATCAGACTGGCACCTGCACCGTTCAGTGCGCCTACTCTCCCGAGTACACCGCACGTGCTGCCGCCCGCCAGATTACTGTCAGCGAGTAATCGTCGCCTCACTGTCAAGTATGTTGCGATCCATCGCAACCCTTGCCACCCCTACCACAACAAAATAAAGAAAAAAAATGAAGAACAATCTCTATAGAAAAGTGTTTGCAGCCGGACTGCTGTGTCTGAGCTGCGCCACCGCATCGGCCCAGCGCATTGAGGCCAAGAACCAAGTGTTGAATGTAGGACAGGTGATGTTCCGCCAGCCTGTCGTGGCTGAATACGAACTCCACAATGCCAGCAGCCGCGACTTCAGCATCGCGAAAGTACGCACATCCTGCGGTTGCACTACCGTTGACTATCCCGAAGGCATCATCCACGGCAATGCTGACTTCACGCTGCGAGCCACCTACGATGCCAAGCAGATGGGACATTTCGAAAAGCAAATTGGCATTTATACCGAAGGCAACAAGGAACCCTTTATGCTCACACTGAAGGGTGTGGTTGTGGATGAAGTTGTTGACTTCTCTGGTGACTATCCTCTCTCGCTGGGCGACCTGCTGGTCGATCAGAACGAGATCATGTTCGACGACGTGAACCGCGGCGACCGCCCGATAGCGAAAATCCACATTTTGAACAACACCGACCAGACCGTGCAACCCATCATCATGCACACGCCTAACTACATCGTGGCAGAGGTGTCGCCCTCGAAGATCAGGCCAGGACGCTCGGGCGTAGCCCTTATCACCCTTGATACGCGCAGCATCAGCGACTACGGACTAACCGAAACGACAGTCTTCCTTGGAAAGAATCCCGGCGACCGCGTGGCTCCCAACAAGCGCATCAACATCTCTGCCTTGCTCCTGCCGAGCTTCAGCGACCTCACCGACCAGCAGCTGGCACAGGCTCCGCGCATTCTGCTTTCAACCACAAGCCTCAACTTGGGTCCGTTTAACGGCAAGAAGAAGCTCAAGGGCGAAATAGAAATACAAAACACCGGCCACGCCACCCTCGACATCACTAAACTCCAGATGATGACCGTCGGCTTGCAGGTGTCGCTCAACAAGACGAAGCTTGCGCCTGGGGAATATGCCAAACTCAAGATAACGGCCGTCGAGCGCGACCTCAAACTCGTGAAAGAGCCGCGTGTGCTCATGATCACCAACGATCCCGAGCAGCCCAAGGTGGTCATAGAAGTGAAAACGGAATAAGCCTCAGCCCATGGTTCAGATTGAAATCGACAGCGGCAGCGGTTTCTGCTTCGGCGTGACCACGGCCATCAAAAAGGCTGAGGAAGAGCTCAGCCACGGCGTTCCGTCGCTCTATTGCCTCGGCGACATCGTTCACAACGGCAAAGAGGTGGAACGCCTACATGCTCAGGGACTCGTCACCATTAATCACGACCAGTTGGCCGAGTTGCACGACGTGAAGGTGCTGCTGCGCGCTCACGGAGAACCGCCGTCCACCTACGCTCTTGCACGCCAGAACAATATCACCCTCATCGATGCCACCTGCCCAGTGGTGTTGCAATTGCAACGCCGCATCAAGCGGCAGTATGAGGCATCGCCGCAAGCTCAGATCGTCATCTTCGGAAAAAACGGCCACGCCGAGGTGCTCGGGCTGGTAGGACAGACCGAGGGACACGCCATCGTTGTTGAAAATCTGGATGATGTGAAGCGGCTCGACTTCACGCGAGACATTTACCTCTACTCGCAAACAACAAAAAATCTGGATGAATTTCATGAAATCATCACGTTCATCCAGAATCGTATTGCACCTACGGCTACCTTCCGCAGTTTCGACACCATCTGCCGACAAGTGGCCAACCGCATACCTTCCATCGCTTCCTTTGCTGCGCGCCACGACCTGATACTCTTCGTCTCAGGCCGCAAGAGCAGCAACGGACGCGTACTCTTCCACGAATGCCAACGCAAGAATGCGCGCAGCTACCACATCGAGAGTCCCGCCGAAATCGACATGACGTGGCTCGACGGTGTGGAGACGATTGGCATCTGCGGTGCCACGAGCACACCGAAATGGCTCATGGAACAGTGCCGCGACCGCATCCTCGCCATGACCTCCCTATAATTTTTTCTTTAAATCTGACGGCAGCTATCTGTCTTTCAGATGTGAGCAACCTTTCGGCTTTGCGTCAGTTACCTTGTTACCTTGTCACCTTCCTTCCGTTCACGATGTAAATGCCGCGGGGCAGACTGTTCCAGTCGCTCTTCTTCGCTACCCTGACACCCTGCAGGTTGTAGATGTATACGTCTGACTGCCGACGGGCGACGGGCTCTTCTGTCAGTTCCTGGATGCCGGACGTGGCGGGAGCGAGCGTGCATAAGGTGAAGTAAGTCGGCTCGTCGTACTTGGCAGGGCTGGCATCCTTGAGATACTTGCCCGTGCCGACGTTTCTCAGCGACCATCCCTTGCCGTCGACATACTGAATGTCCCACACGGCACCGTCGGGAATGTCGCAGCCCCGCTGTCCGTTCAGGCCTTGAATGAAGCAGCAGTTGCCAGCCACATCCTGCGAGTTCAGGTAGCCCACGCCGCCCGCAATCTCGTACACCTCTTCATCGGGGGTGACCAGTCGGAGACTGCGACCACCGGTGATTCTTCCAATTTTGAAGAGATAGCCCTCGTTCGACACGTCGAAGGCATTCTTGCAGTCGTCGTAGGCCAGGTCCTGGCCGAAGGAACAATAGAACGCCTTGCCTTCAGCCTCGTTGACGATGGCGAAGTACTTGTCGTTCAAGGCCGAAAGGCTGCCCGTGAGGCGCTCGTCGATGGTCCAGTATTTGGTGTAAGCTTCAGGATGGTTCATCACGTCGAGCACCTTCTCGGCATAGCGCTTGCCCAGGGTGCGGTAGCCCTCAGCTGAGAAGTGCCACGGGTCGGTGCCGTTGCCGGGAATGCCTTCTGCCGACACGACGTGGCCCGTAGGAATCACCTCGGGAATCTTCGCCACCACTGTGTTGTGCCAATAGCAGCCGCCACCCATATCCGGATATTCCGTTTCGCCCACAAAGAGATGCACATCGGAAGCCCTGAGACCCAGGTCACGCAACATGTCCTTGTAGATTTTCTTCACCATGGCAGGCCAGTTCGGGTCGCCGTTGTTCGATTCGCCCTGATGCAGCAGGATGCCCTTGATGACGCCCACCTCCTGCGCCTTCTTCGCCATCTCGATGATGCGGCCGTAAGGGTTGCCGCCATAGTAGCGGTTGGCCAGCTGAGCCCACCACTCATTGGGGTTGTCCTTCAGCTTCTGCTGGTAGAGGTCCTTGTCGAACATCTCGATGGGACTGCCACCCATGGCGACGGCGATGACGCCCACCCGCTTATCGGGAAGTTCCTTGACCATCGTGCGGCCGAAGTAGTCGCTGGGTCCCAGCTTTCCCACAGGGCTGACGATAGGGCATTCCGCCGTGTACCAGTTGCCGAGCTTGCGCTTGGGGTTGTCGAAGTTGCAGGTGGCCAGCATCTGGAAGCGCGGGTCCACGTTGCCCACGTCCTGCGCTTCCCACTGGGCGTTGCCCTCCATGTTCGACTGTCCGAAACAAATGTAGATGTAAAAGTCAGGGTCGGCCTGGCCGTGCGCGCCCTGCAGGGCGGTCGCCAGCAGAGCGATGCATAGTAAAGTTTTTCTCATTTGTGTATATATAAAAGTATATAACTACCTTATTTTATTCTCAAGTGCGTGCTTCCTTTCGGCATTGAGGCTGGGAGCGTGACCTGAGGCTTGACAATCTTACTGGTGAAAACGCCTATCTCCTCGGCGGCAGCGTTGTCGGTGGCCCCATTCTGGTTGTGCGTGAGCGCCTGACCGAGCGGCAGGATGTAGTCGCCAGAGATTTTGTAGTGGTTGGTGACGCAGGTCTTGCCCTTTTTCATGTCGGGACGGTTGGTGTCGTAAGCCAGGTGGCCCACCTCCACGCTCGACTTGATGAGTCGGTTGATGGGCACATTCATATTGAACTGCAGGAAGGCAGGAATCTCGATGTCGCACGCCGAACGAACGGTGGGAATCTGCTCCTGGAATGTCCAGTCGTAGAGGAACGCAGGGCGCGTGCTGGTGATGTTGTACTGGTATTCGACGATGCTGCCGGCCTGCACGTCGGGCACCACGACATGGCGGACCACGTAGTTTTCATCCACACGCTCCTCGACGAAGTTGGCCGTGCTGACCTTCCGCTTCACCACCTTCCCCTTTTCGTTCTTGCTGAAGACAGTGACCTTCATGTCAGAAATTTCGTCGTGGTTGAAGGTCTTCTCGTTGTCGGCATTGAAATAGGTGATGTCGATATTCGCGTGGCGGGCTCCTTCGGGCTTCAGGATTTTCGTGCGCAGGCGGAACTCGTGACGAACCAGGATGTTGCTGTCGTCGATTTCGTTCTTGCCGAAGTCGGCCAGGTTGTCGTAGTTGACGTCGGACGACTGGCTGTTGGTGAACACCTGGTCGGAGAGCTGATACGCCACCTTCATGGTCTTGCAGAGAATGATGGCATCGGCACCGACGGCATCGCCCCACCCTATGTAGTCCCATTCCAAATCAGACGGTTTGCCGAATTTCTCGTTCGGCAACTGCGCATTCGCCATGCCTGCAAGGGCAAGGAATGCAACGGCTAAGAGTAGTTTTTTCATATCATTACCTGTTACCTATTACCTGTTACCTGTTACCTATTACCTGTTACCTATTACCTATTACCTTTTCTCCTTGTACTTCACGGGCACGGCCTCACCTTTCAGGACCTTGGCAAACTCGCGGGGCTTGATGGTCACGGGACCGGACATGAATTCCGGCACGTTGTAGCACTTCAGGAATTGCAGGTGGAAGTCGGGATCGCTGCTGGGCAGTTCGAAGGGCTTCGACCAGTGGCCGTCCTTGTCGATGTGGGCGAAGAACGGACGCGTGTACTCACCGTCGTGGCGGCGACTGCTGAACACCATCCAGCGACCGTTGCTCGACCACGAGTGGTAGCTCTCGGTGTCGGCGGAGTTGAGTTCGTCCAAAGGCCGCGCCGTGCCGGTCTGCAGGTCGAGAATCCAGAGGTCGCCGTCGTGGTGCCAAATGTGGAACACGCCGTATTTGCCCATGGTGAAAGCGAGCCAGCGACCGTCGGGCGAAACTCGGGGCAGCGTGGCACTCATGTCCTGCGCGGCAGCATCGAACACCAGTTCGCGCTGTCCGAAGGCCATCGTCTCGGGGTCGAACGACTTGCGGTAGATGTTGTACTTCACCTCCCGATGCCGACGGATGACTTCCTTGTTGTGGCCCGCTGTGTCGGTATATTCGAAGTGGGCGCTGCAGTAGTAGAGCCACTTGCCATCGGGAGCCCAGCAGGGGAACACCTCCATCTCGTTGGGGTCGTTCTCCAGATTCATCACCTCGTTTCGCTCAACGTCGTACACAATCAGGTCACTCTCAGAATCGAACACCTCAATCTTGTTCGGGTCCTTCACCTGAAACACCTGGCTGGTCTTGTTTGTGGAATAGACGATGAGCTTCAGCCACGGATGCCAGGCGGGATAGACGCCAGCCGAGAGGATGGAGTCGTGCTTCATGCCCACCTTCCGCATCTGGCCGTCGTAGGCAATCACCGTACCGCCCTGGTTCTGACGGGCGTGGAACTGCATGCGCGCGGGGTTGTACTGCTGGTAGTTATGGCAGTTGATGCACTGTCCCTTGCCGGCTCCCTCCTCGCTGCAGAGGATGTTGTCGTAGATGACGCTCTCGTCGTAGTTCTCCAGATGGCGCTGGCTGATGGTGAGTTCCTCGTAGCTCACGTAGGAGGGCGAGATGAGTCGGTAGCTCAGGTAGGGGTCGATGCTGTCGTTGGAGACGTAGATGTGGAAGGGCTTGTATTTCGTCCACTGGCCTCGGTAGCGGGCATAGACCTCCACGCTGATGCCCTTGTCGGCGGCCTGCGCCACGAGGCGTTGCCAGTCGTCGTGACTGGGCTGAATCTTGTCGCCCCCGAGCAGCAGTTCCTCGCCGCCGGCAGAGAGCCGCGCCACCATCTGCTCGGCCTCGCGGGCCATCTGGAACGTCAGCGGCGCCATGTTCACCGGCACCGTCACCTCCCTGTAGTCGGGATAGATGTCGGGCTGTTCGTTTGATGCCTTGAAGTTCTCGGGCACCCGCGGCCCGCAGGCTGCCAGCAAGGCTGCCACCGAAAGGAGCAGGAATATTTTTCTCATCATACAAAAAGATTCTACATGTAGTTCAGGTCATCCGTCAGGAAATACTCAAAGAAGTAGGTGTCGCCATACATCGGAGACAGCGCCGAGCGCACCTGTTCGAGCGACATGCCGTCGTATTGCTGCAGCAGTTGCATGAACGCCTGGAGGCTTTTCTGGATGCCTTCGTCGATGGGCACCTCGATGGGTGCCGGCGGCTGCGTGGTGGCATACAGGCAGGCGGCCTCCTGATAGTAGCGGGGTATGGGCTCACCCTTGTGCAGCTGCAGGTAGGTGGCAAAGCGGCGCCAGAACTGTCGGCTGTTCTTTTTCCACAGCGTTGCCAGCAGGCACTGCTCCTGGAAGGTGGGGTCGTCGCTGTCCATCTGCGACAGGTGGTTCATCACGTAGTTCTCGGCATAGCCGTGGTCGGAGCCCACCATGTCGGGATAGCGCATCATGTTCATGACGGGTTCTGTCTCGCGGTCTTTCTGCCTCAGCTTGGCATCAAGCTGCAACGTTTCCGCCCACTGAGCCCAACCACCGTGGAACAGCGTGTGCTTCAGCAGACCGGTGTATTTCAGCATGGCGTTCCGGTCGCCCGTCAGCAACGCGCAGCGAGCCATGTACTTCAGGTGCTCCACGCGCCAGCCATATTCCACGCCGCCCTCCAGGCACATGTGGTGGCAGTCGTTCAGCATGCCGTAGTGGTAGTAGAACAGGTCGCCAATGAGCATCGACGTGGGAATGGCGACGGGCGAGGCGTAGCTCTTTGCCCCCTTCGGGAAGCGATACATCTCCGTACTCTGGCGTCCCAGCCGCGACAAGGCGAGGTTTCGCATCAGCACGATGGCACGCGTGGGCACGTCTCGCTGCTTGTCGGCTTCGGCCAGCACGTCGTCCCAGCGGGTCTGCTCAATGTAGTACTCCATGGCCACCTCGCGATGGAAGTTCTCGTCCTTCATCCATGCCTTCTGCACGCCGTAGACCGTTGCCGCCAAGATTATCACGACGATGGCCAGCTTCCACCAACCCTTGTAGCCCTTCGGACGTTGAGAAGCGCTTCGCGCGGTTGAGAAGGGTTGAGAGTGCGCTCCGCGCGGTTGAGAAGCCTTCTTACCCTTGGCGTTCTTCTTGTCTTTGGCTTCTGCCTTGTTTGGGACTTCCGTCTTGTCTTCGGCTTCCGCCTTGCTCTTAGCCTCTGGTTTTTCGGCTTTCGTTTCCCACTTGCCGAGCACGAGGACGACCATGCATGCGGCCAGCAGGGCGTAGGGCCAGTAGTACTCCGAGTTCACCTCCAGAATCTTGAAGGTGGGCAGGGCCGTCCACCAGAGGTTCACCTCATTGGTCTGGTAATAGACGAACTGGTAGTACACCAGCGGCACGGCAGCAACTGCCACCACTGCCAGCAAGCTGTCGGCGGCAGAGTTGAGAGTCTTGAGTCTTGAGTTTTGAGACCGTTGAGGGTCTTGAGCGGAGCGCTCCAGTCGCCAGCTCCACAAGGCCATGAGCAAGGCGGGAGCGAGGGCGTAGGTGCCGAAGAGCGGGTAGCCTGCCACGACCGTCAGCACGAGCAGCACGCGCCGCCACAGCCGACGGGCCGACAGGGCACGATAGGCCCAGAGCAGGGCGACGACCGCCAGCAGGCCCAGCGTGGCAGCGAAGTACCAGCCTTTCAGCTTGATGGGATAAATCCAGTAGCCCATGTCGACATTGGCTGCCAGCAGCAGCGCCACGGGCACAAGCAGCAGCACCGCCCACGGCTCGCCGACGCGGAACGTGCGCCGCAGCAGCCACATGAGCAGCCACCACAAGGCGCACAGCACGCCTACGCCCAGCACGGGATTGTAGAGCAACTGGGTGAGGAAACTGCCCACGTAGGAAAGCAGTCCGCCCGGCACCAACATCTGCTGTCGGAAGAACAGCGGCGTGTCGAGAAACAGGTTCTGCTCCTGAATCTTCCACAACACGAAGTGCTCGTAGCTGAGCAGGAGGCCTGCAGTGACCAGCAGCGCCAACAGCCACACCAGCGAGGAGGCGTGCGACTTACATTTGCCGATGATTGTTTTCATTGCCATAACTCAGGATGTAGGGGGCGATGGGATGTTGCGGCGGCCGCAAGACACCCAAAGCCATTGATTGCAGCAGAGGCGAGGTGCGCCTTATTGAACGTAGACCTTCTTGGACGTACCGTCGGAGTAGCGCTCGATGCAGAGGCCACGAGGCTTCACCAGACGGCGGCCCTGCAGGTCGTAGTACTCCTTCGTGGGTTTCGCGGCAGTTGTCACCGACGACACCGACGTGTCTTCGTTCGCAATCTTGAAGACGTAGGTGGCGATGCTCTTTGCCGGCAGTTCCACGACAAGCCGCTGCGACGGCTCGGCCACCTCTATGGGATATTTCTGGCAGAGCTCATCGGTCTCGTTGCCCCAGGAGAGCATCATGTCGCCCGAAGTGACGTTGAACGGCAACTTGATGATGAAGTCGCGGTCGCTGCTGAGCGTGTTGATGGCCAGGACGATGAGCGAGTCGCCCTTGACGAAGGCCGAAGTCTCGATAGAGGCATTGGTCACGAGGTCGAAGCTGCAGGTCGACTCCATCAGCGTGGAGCCGGTGACATATTTCGAGAAGTGCGACATGACGTAGGCACGGGGCAGCAGGCGGTTCTTCACCTTGTTCTTGTCGCCATACTTCGACTCGCCGGTGCTCACGAAAGCCCAGTGGGCACGCATGTACCAGTAGATGTAGCCCGTGCAGCCAGCCTGCAGACACTCGTTCACCTCCTGTGCAAACGTCATCTGCTCCTGCCAGTTGGGCAGGCGCTCCTCGTCGTTGGGGATGTCGACAGAGTGCTCCGTCATCCATACCTCCTTGCCGTACTGCTTGGCCTTCTTGGCGGCGTTCTTCAGGTTGACAAGTGGCGGATGACCATAGATGTGGCCGGCGATGATGTCCACCTGATTGCGTGCCGTGGCATCGTTCAGCAGTTTGTCGGAATACTGCGGGTCGAAACCCAGCGGCTCGGCACTGATGAGGCGCACGCCGGGGTAGGTTTCGCGGTCGAGCATATGGGCATAGTTCTTCACGAGGTTCAGCTGCTCGTCGGGCGTGTAGAGGCAGCCGCTGTAGCTCACCCACCAGTCGGGCTCGTTCTGCACCGACACGGCATCGACGTCGACACCCTTGTCGTGCATCCACTTCAGGAACGTGTTCAGCCAGGGGAAGAACTTGTCGTAGCAGTCCTCGCGCAGCTTGCCGCGCTGGTTGCCCTGGTTGTCGGCATTGCCGCCCTGGGCCGTGCCGTTGGTTTTATACTCGCCGGGAGGCGACCAGGGGGTGCCAAAGACGATGCCGCCGCGCTGCTTCACGATCTTTGCCGACGGCAGCGAGCCGTTCCAGTCGTAGGGCGAGTCCCAATAGTTCCACTCGGGCACCTTCACGTCGCCCTCGAAGTTGGGCGAAATCTCCATGCGCATGATGTTCAGCCCGATAGCTGATTCGTCGCCGTAGAGCAACTTCACGGGCTGAGTGTCCTTCGCATACGGTTCCATAGCGCCGAAGCAACTGGCAGCACCGAAACCCGTAATGGTCTGCAGGCGGTTGTTGCTGACCGTAATGGTGACCTTAGCCTTCGCGCAGACAGCCGTCACAGCGGCCATTGCCAAAACAAAAGTAACTAGTCTTCTCATTGATGTTAATAATTGATTATATGCTGCAAAGGTAATAAAAATCACGATAAGCACAAAGGAAAACGCCTTTTTCTTTTGCAGCAAGCAGCCGGTTGACATATCAGAACAAAAGTCTGATACAAAAGGAAAAGGTTTCGATCGTGCAATTTGAAAGACGCTGAAAGCGTCGCCGCTCAATAACCGGAGGTACGAGCGTAGCGAGCACCCTCGGACAGACAGGAATACCCTGTGTAAGCACCCTGAAAGGGTGCCCCAGCCGTCAATGATGGGCGACCCCTACAGGGTCGATGTTTCCACACACACTTATTATTATCCGGGGGTGCTCGCAAAGCTCGTACCCTCGGTTATTGAGCGGCGATGCCTTCAGCATCTTACCACCCCCCAGTAAGTTGAACTTTTCAACCATGCAGTTTGAAAGGATACCTCCAGACCAGAACAATTCGTGGAAAAAAAGCTGGAGCAGTGCAGGAAAAAAGCTAGAGAAGTGCAGGAAAGAAGCTGGAGCAGTGCTCTAGTGAGTCGAAAACAATGCTTTGATGAAGTAATATATGATGTTTTATAAAGTAATATATGATATATTACTTCATGAAAGGATGCTTGCGTGCGCTTCAGAGTGTCTTTCCCTGTATAGTGTTGACTCCTTTTGAGCCTTGATTTGTTGCTGTTTTGTTAATTACTGTTTATTATACTGATTCTGTTGACTAATCTCTCT
>CACZIT010000032.1 GCA_902781315.1 uncultured Prevotellaceae bacterium | reverse complement strand
GCTCGAGACCCCCAACCCCCTATGTTAGGGGGCTACAAACCTATGGTTTCTGCGATACAAAGCTATGAGATAGAGCATACAGAGCATAGAGATAGAGCGGCTAAACCTATGGTTTGTGCGACCGAAACCTATGGTTTAGAGGGGAGGGAAGAAGCGTGGAGAAACGAAAAAGTCTCTAACCAGCTGACAGACAACGGGTTAGAGACTTTGCGGAAATACGGGCGTATTTCGGAAAAAATATTTTGCGGTCGGGAATTTTTAAAAATTAACTGGGTATTTTCGACCAAAAGTTTTTACACTGCACCGCCCTACTTCACCACCATCTTGACGACACGCGAACGGCCGTTGGGCAGGGACTCCTGACGCAGGTAGAGACCGGGACGGGTGGGGGCCTGCGCACCGAGGCTGTTGCCGGAGGCGGAGTAGTAGCGCACGCCGTGGCTGAGGGTCTGGCGACCGCCGGTGGCGGGGTTCTGCTGAAGGTCCTCGATGCCCGAGATGAGCCCTTCGACATCGGCTATCTGGACGGGGTCGATGCCGCGGTTGGTGGGCATGACGCGCTGGATGGTGCCGTCGTCGTTGAACGTGAGGCGGTCGACACACACCTCGCGGTGGTAGCCCGGACCGTTGCTGAGGTAGGAGGGATTGATGCGGTGGTAGACTAGATACCAGTCGTCGGTGCCGGGGACGCAGACCACGGAGCAGTGGCCGGTGCCATAGATCAGCTGGTCGGGATCCTGCAGGATGACGATGGGCTGGCGCGACACGCGGATGGGGCCTGTGGGGGAGGTGGAGGTGCCGTAGGCCACATGGTAGTTGGGGGAGCCGGTGTCGTCGACAGACCAGAGGAAGTAGTAGATGCCGTTGCGGAAGAACACGTAGGCACCCTCGCGGAAGGCGTAGTCGGAGAGCGAACCGCCGGTGGGGGTGATGACGTACTCGGTGCCGTCGACGGAGAGCATGTCGTCGGAGAGCAGGCGGTAGCAGAGCTGTCCGTTGCCGTAGTAGAGGTAGGACTGGCCGGTGAGGGGGTCGGTGAAGACGTCGGAATCAATCATCTGGCCGGCAGCCGAGGAGGTGAAGAGGGGTTTCGACGAGGCGCGGAAGGGTCCGGTGGGACTTTCGCTGACGGCCACGCCGAGCGTCTTCTTGCCGTAGGAGGGGTTCTGGCCGCTGAAGTAGAAGTAGTAGTGCCACTTGCCATCAGAGAACTTCTCCTCGATGCAGGGTGCCCAGGCGTTGCCCGTAGCCCAGGGCACGTCCTGGCCTCGCTGCAGCGAGAGGATGGTGCCCTCGTTGGTGAAATGGAGCAGGTCGGGCGAGGAGAAGACGTCGAACGAATAGCCACCCCAGGAGGGATAGCCGTCGGTGGTAGGATAGAGGTAGAAGCGGCCTGTCTTCTGGGAGAAGAGCACCTCGGGGTCGGCATGGAAGTCGGGCAGCACGGGGTTGCCGACAGGCTCTACGATGACATCGTAGGGAGTGCTGGGATGGGCGGTGAGGGGATTGCCGCCAGCTCCATAGAACTGTGAACCCCGGGAGAAGTCGCGTGGTCCCTCGGGATAGACGACGTCGGCGGGCGAGGTGAAGAACTGCGGGTCGAACTGGGTGAGGTCGGTACCTGGGTCGACGGGAATATAGACCTTGCCCACGCCTCCCGTGGACTCATCGCCCTCCTCGATGACGAGGCGATTCTGATGGATGCGGGGGTTGCGGGCACCGGCCAGCTTGGGCAGGTCGCCCTTGGCATAGGGGAAGGCATGGAGCAGGGCCTCGGTCTCGGCCTGCGTGATGGGGAGCACGGTGCCGTGGCGTGGCGTGAAGATGCCGCTGGTGGCGGTGTTCTTCACGGCGGTGAAGTGCTCGAGGTCGGGGCTGGCACAGAACTGGTAGTAGCCGCTGGAATAGCAGTCGTACATCAGAATCCAGGAGTCTTGGTTGATGAGCTTGAAGACGCCGGCACCCTCGACGGCCACGTTGGTCTGCTGGAGTGTGCCCGAGGGAGCCGACCACTGGCTGCCGAGCGGCTCGCCGGGACGGGCCGTCAGATGGCGCGCCGTGACCTTGCAGATGCCGCCCTCGCCCTCGTTCTTGTAGAAGCCGTGATAGAGGGAGTCGGACTCGTTGTAGACGATGTCCATGTCGATGGTGGCCGAGCCGCGGTCGTAGAAATAGACGGGCTCACCCTCGAGGTCGGTGAAGTCGGCGTTGGCATAGCAGTAAAAGTCCTTGTCGTAGGGGATGCTCTTGTCGCTGGTGAGGAGCGAGAAGTAGACCATGAACTTGCCTGCCTCGGGGTCCCAGATGGTCTCGGGAGCCCAGACGCGGGTGACCTTCTCGAACATGGTGCCGCGATACTTCGTGGGGAAGTGGACGGTGGAGTGCTGCCAGTGGATGAGGTCGCTGGACTTCATGAGCACGAGTCCGCGGTTGCTGGACCATCCCTCGGCAGAGCGCATGTCGGTGTTGACCATGTAGAACATGCCGTCGGGGCCGCGCAGGATGTGGGGATCGCGCACGCCGCGCTTCAGGGCGATGGTGTCGGCCTTGACGACGGGCTGGCCGCGGTTGATGGGGGTGAAGTTGTAGCCGTCGTTGGAGAGGGCGTAGTAGAGGTTCTCGTTGTCGTTGGAGGGGAAATAGACGAAAAGATAGTTGGTGTAGGGCTCGCGCTCGTGGAGCGTGACGGCGAAATCGCGCGTCTGGCGGGCTTTTCCCTTGATGACGGTAGCCGTGAGCGTGACGGTGCGTTTCTGGCCCTCAGGGAGCTTTAAAACGCGTCCCTGGTCGTTGATCCACTCGGGGTCCTGCGACTTCCAGAAGACGACGCAGCCCTCGGGAGACACGGTGGGCAGCGTGAGGTCGGTGTAGACGTTGTTGGGATGGCCGGGAATACGGAGGGCGGCAGCATCCTGCAGGACGAGTTCTTCGTCGGTGAGCTCGGGCAGCACGCTGACGGGGAACTGGCGGTCGATGCTCTGACTGCCGCAGGAGAGATGGGCCGTGAGGGTGGCAGTGGCGACGGGGCTGCCGGCAACGGGCCGCGTGATGTGGCCCTCGGCGGTGATGACACCGTTGTCAGACGAGGTCCACTCGATGGTGAGCTCGTGGTAGACGGTGGGCAGGGAGACGTCGGTCTTGAGGTTGGTCAGGTTGCCCGGGGTGAACTCATTCATGTGGCGCTCCACGCGCAGGGAGTCGTCGTAGGCATTGAGGCGCTTGGAGAGTTGGGAGAGGCGTCCCACCTCGGAAGCGGAGAGATCCTGATTGTAGAGGCGGAAGTCGCTGTAGAGGGCATTGCGCAGGGGGGCATCGCCGTCGTAGCAACTGCGGCCGAGGAAGTTTTGCAGGGTGCGGCCCACTTCGCTGGGCTGCAGGCGGATGGTCTTGGAGGCCGACACGCCATTGACGTAGAGGCGCACGGACTGCGAACGGCTGACGAGGGCGACGTGGTTCCACTGGCCTACACGCACGGGGTTCTTGGCCGTGATGCTCAGCTCGCCGCTGTAGTCGGTCTGGGTGATGGCGAAGCGCGAGTCCTTGGCCGAGAAGAAGAGGTAGCCTTCGGACGAGGAGCGGGCAAAGCACCAGACGAAGTTGCCGTTGGCCGAAAGGTCGGCGTCCTCGGGCAGATAGACGTTCAGGGAGATGGCATAGCTGCCGTCGAGGGAGGCGATGACGTCGCCGAAGTCTTCGCCGAAGTCGAGATAGCCGCCGTCGGCGCCGAGGCTGAGCACATGGCCGCCGTCGGCATAGGGGCTGAGAGTTGCTCCCTGGCAGAGGGTGGCGGTGTGGGCGCCGGAGGCGTCGGTGAGCGACGAGAAGTCGAAGTGGACCAGCGGCGTGACGCTCTGGGCAGCGCCGCTGAGTGCAGTCGCCAGGACACTGATGAGGAGAAGGAATTTCTTCATATTACGAAAAGAGATGGTTTTTTTGACGTTGATGGAAACAAAAAAATGGGGGACAAGGAATGAGAGCCTTGCGGGCTTTCGGATTCCTCATCCCCCATTGGTCAGGTATTCAGAATGCCACTACTTGCTGAAGGGCATGTACCAGTTTTGCGGGTTGGTAAGGTCGACGGCGGGGTGCTTGTAGGCCAGCTTGTCGGCCAGCCAGCGGCTGCCGTAGTCGCTGCCGTAGGTGCCGGCGTCGTTCTTGTGGCGGGCAATGCGGCAGAGGTCGCCGAAGCGGTTGCCTTCGAAGGCGAGCTCGAGTGCATACTCGTCGCAGATGAGATCTTCAACGACATTGATGAGGTCCTGCTTCTGCCAGCTCTTCACGACCTCGGTGACGGGATTGCCTTCCTCGTCGAGGACGGGGTTGCCCTCTTCATCGAACACTTCCACAGTGGTGTAGATGGGCTTGATGAAGTCTTCGCCGTACTTCGCGTTGAGCTCGGCCACCTTACGATCCATCTCGGAATCGAGCTGATAGGGCGAGAAGGCGCCGCGGGTGTAGCCACTGCCGAAGGAGTGGATGCCGGTGTTGAGCGTGAAGTTGGAGATGTTCTCGTCGGAGAAGAAGGGGATGGTGGTTCTCAGGAACTCGTAGGACTCAGCCGACAGATAGAGGCCGCTGGTGGCCAGTTCGCGGTTGAGACCGTCCTTCAGGATGGCGAAGGCTACATCGGGATAGCCCATGCGGTTGATGGCCTCGGCCAGACGCAGATAGACGGTTGCCGTGCGGTAGATGGGAATGTTGGCACCCTCGTACTTGGTCATCTCGTAGAAGATGGAGTCCTCCTTGCTGATGTGAGAATTGAGCGTAGAGTAGCGGCGCAGGTCGCCGATATCGACCGACTTCACGTTGTTGTTGTCGGTGAGGGCGGTGCTGGGCACGTAGTAGTAGGTCTGCGCATTGGCCAGGTCGAGATAGGACTGCGAGGCATCAATCTCGCGCTCCAGCAGATAGAGCGAGGAGACGACGTTGCCACCAGCGAGCGTGTAGCTGGACTCGGTGGTGTAGAAGTCGTAGCCGAAGAGGCGGGGCAGGTCGGAGGTGAGTCCGTTGAGCTTGTTGACGGCCATCGGCACATAGGTGATCATGCCGCTGGGCGAGTTCATGGTGAAGTTGGCCATCCAGTCGACGCCGTTGCCGAAGTTGTAGCGCATGTCGTTGGGGAGCTTGCGACGAATCTCGGCGGTGAAGGCCGGCTCGTTGTAGTAGGGCAGCATCGGCGTCTGGGTGTCGTGCAGATAGGTGAAGTAGTAGTGGGCAGCCTGGGCGTAGTCGCCAGCCTCCAGATAGAGGTCGCCCAGCACGAGGTCGACGGGGAACATCATGTATCGCGTGTTGACAATCTTCATGCGGCCACGGTTGGTTTCACCCACTTCAACGTTGTTGCCATAGGTGGGCACGGGCTGGCCGGAATACTTGGCAAGCTCGGGAGCCAAGGCATCGCAGATGCCGCGGATGTCCTTCTTGTCGCGCACGACGTTGGCATCGCTGATGTTGGTGATGGGGTCGGTGTAGAAGGGCACGCTGCCATAGATCTTGGCCAACTGCAGGTAGGCCCAGGCGCGGATGCTATGAGCCTGCACATACTCGGGGATGGCCACCTTGCGGCTACCGGTGAGAAGGGTGGTGTCGCGGTGGGCAATGAAGTAGTTGCAGTTGTTGATGATGCGATAGAACACGTAGGCCGAATCGTACTTGTTCTCGGCAGTGGCCGAGAAGTTGGCCAGGGCACGCAGGTCGGACTCGGTGTACTGGTTGACCTGTGTGAGGTCGCCACGCATTTCGTTGACGAGCACGTACTGGTCGATGGCCTGCTGGACACCCTTGAGAATGCCGAGGGTGTAGAACATGGAGTCGGTCTTCTCGTTGAGCTCAGGGTCGAAGATCTGACGGTTTGAGTCGGTCTCAAGCATGTCCTGGCAGGAAGAGAGGAACATGCCGCAGAGCGCTGCTATGATAAAAATTTTCTTTTTCATATTCATATACTTCTTTAACTTCTTTGACTTCTTTAACTGCATACAATAGAGTTAGAGATTAATCTTCAATCCAAGTGAGAAGGTACGACCGAGGGGCACATTGCCGGCATCGATGCCCTGATAGAGCACGCTGTTGGCAACCGAGAACTCGGGATCGTTGCCCAGGTAGCGGGTGACGGTGAAGAGGTTGTTGGCCTCGGCCCACACCTGGAGTCCCTGCAGCCAAGAGAGGCTCACGGGCACCTTGTAGTTGAGGCGGAGAGTCTTCAGACGCAGATAGCTGCCATCCTCAATCCAACGGTCGCTGAAGCGGCTGTTGCCCATGGGGTCGCCATAGACGGCACGGGGCACATCGGTAATCTGGCCTTCGTAGCGCCAGCGGTTGACGACTGCGGTGGTCTGGTTGTAGAACTGCGAGCTGCCCTCGAGGATGCTGCGCTGGTAGTTGAAGACATCGTTGCCCAGCGAGTAGTTGAAGCCCAGCGAGAGGGTGAAGTTCTTCCACATGATGTTGGCGAAGATGTTGCCGTAGATGTCGGGATTGGGATTGCCGATGATGGTCTTGTCGGCCTCGGAAATCATGCCGTCGCCGTTGAGGTCGGCAAAGTGGGCGTCGCCAGCCTTGAAGTTCTGGTGGGCGCCGGTGTTGTCGAGCATGTAGAGGTAGCCGTTGTTGCCGGCGGCAGCAGCCTCGGCATCGCTGGCGAAGACACCCTCGAAGCGATAGCCATAGAAGGAACCGGCCGACTGGCCGACGATGGTGGCGATGTTGTTGGTGCCGTAGATGGAAGAGGTGTAGCCCTGGGCATCGAGCTTGCCGCCGACGTAGATCTTGTCGTCGTTAGGCAGCGACTTCACCTTGTTCACATAGTGGCCCATGGAGGCTCCGAGTTCAACGTTGAAGTCCTTCGTGACAACGGGCTTGGCGGTGACGGTGAGTTCGAAACCGGTGTTGTCCATCGAACCTCCGTTCGACCAGTAGTTGTTGATGCCGGCCACGGGGTTGTCGAAGCTCTTCAGTGTGAGCAGGTTGGAGGTGTGGTTGATGTAGTAGTCGAAGTCGACACCCAGACGGTTGTTCAACCAGTAGGACTTGAAGCCGAGGTTCAGACGGTTGGTCTTCTCGTAGGTGATCTCGTCGTTACCAATGTTGTTGAGCTGGGCGGCGGTCATGTTGCGCAGATACTTCAGCACACCGAACGACGTGCGGGCAGCATAGTTGCTGATGTCGTCGTTACCGGAGATGTCGTAACCGGCCTTGAGCAGGAAGTAGTTCAGGGCGTCGGTCTTCGGGAACCATGCCTCGTTGGTCAGGGCCCAACCGAGTTGCAGGCTGGGGAAGAGACCCCACTTCACGCCGGCGAGCTTCAGTCCGCTGGAGTTCTCGCCGAAACGGCTGCTGCTCTCCAAAGAGAAGGCCAGTTGGGCGAAGTAGCGGTTGCGGTAGTTGTAGTCGACGTTGGCATACCACGTCAGGCTCTTCCAAGCATCGGCGATACCTTCAACGTTGATGTAGGCCATGTTGGGGTCGATGTTGGGCTGCTTGTCGTTGGTACCCGAGTTGCGCTGACCGGTAGGCGTGTTGTCGTCGAAGGAGAACGAAGACAGACGGAAACCACCGTAGGCGTCGACAAAGTGCTTGCCGAGCTGCTTGGTGAACTGCAGGCGGGTGTCGCTGACAACGCTGATTTCCTTTGAGAACATGGTGCTGACGAGTGCCTGCACGCGGCCGATGCCGTCGATGAGGAACAGGGGCATGCCGCCTTTCGGACGGTAGTAGCGCTGCGACACGCGGTCGAGGGTGTAGGAGAAGGTCTCGCTCAGGGTGAGGTTGGGCGAGAACTCGTAGCGCGGAGCGATGACGGCATTGAAGTTGGTCATCTCGACACGGTTCTTGTTGATGGCCTCACCATTGTAGAGCAGAGCCGTGGGGTTACCCAGCGTCAGGTCCTCGTCGAGGTCGGTGAGGTAGTCGTCGGCCTCATAAAGGGTAGAAGTGAGCTTGCCCGTGACGTTGCTATAGGTGTAGGGATTGAGGAACGGCGACTTGATCAGGCCGAGCAGCGTGGGCGACGAGACGGGACCCTCGGAGAAATCTTCGGGAGTACCGTTGTCGAAGACGTCGCGGTTGATCTTGGCATACGACATGTCGAAACGGGTGATGAGTTTCTCAAGCACCTTGATGTCGGTATTGAAGCGCACGTTCAGACGGTTGAAGTCGTTCTTGCGGGCTGTGCTCTGAGCGGTGGTGTAGCCCAGCGAGAGGTTGTACATACCCACGTCGTCACCACCCTGCACGTTGATGTTGTAGTTCTGGGTGATAGCGTTGCGATAGACCTCGTCCTTCCAGTCGGTGTTGTTGTGATAGGTGTTGTAGTAGAACTTCGACGGGTCGGTGCCGAGGAACTTCAGGTCGCCCTCGAACTTGTCGTAGTTGGGATAGCTACCCAGCAGCTCGGTGGTATAGAGACGATACTGCGTGGCGTCCATCATCTCGGGCAGACGACCCAACATGACGTAGCCGGCACCGATGTTGGCATCGATGCGGGTTGCCATGGAGTGGCCGCGCTTGGTGGTGATGAGGATGACACCGTTGCCACCCTTGGCACCGTAGAGGGCTGTGGCATTCTTCATGACCTGGATCTTCTCGATGTCGGAGGGGTTGATGTTCAGGAAGAGGTTGGTGTAGTCGCCATAGTGGAGCGTGGAACGCGTCTCCTGCATGTCGCGCACGATGCCGTCGACCACGATGAGGGGCTGGGCATTGGCGTTGAGCGAACTGAGACCACGGATGAACATGGCTGCGCCATAGCCGGGACCGCCAGAGCGGTTGATGGCATGGACGTCGCCACCGAGGTTGTTCTCGATCTCGGTCTCGGCCGAATAGGCGGTGGTGTTGTTGACCATGGCTTGGCTCATGGCTGCAACGTTGGTGCCATTCTCGTACATGGCCTTGAACTTATCGGCAATCATGGTGATGCGGAGCACCTTGTCGCCAGTGCCGATGCCTACCTGCTGGCTGAGATATCGCGGTGCGTGCACAAAGAGCGCAGTGGCAAATGTGGGCACCTTGATGGTGAACTCGCCCTTCTCGTTGGTCATGGCCGCATAGTTGCGGTCGTTGAGCGTCTGTATCTGGATACCGGCAAGGGGCTCCTTCGATACGGCGTCGATGACGACACCCTTGACGTCCATCGTCGGGTATTGGGGCTTCTTCACCTGAGCTTTCTTCTTGACGACAGTCTCCTGCACGTCTTCGGCGTATTCCACGTCGTCGTCCTGTGCCACAGCGGGCAGGCAGACGGCCATTGACATGAGGATGCCGATACTAAGAATCAAATGTCTTTTCATTATCATAGATATTTATGAGGTGAGACTTCAATTAAAATTACACTTAATCACGAATAATAATGATTGTAGTTCCTCTGCCGGAACTCTGTGTATAGAAAGGATCGTCGAACTTATAGTCGGGATGCTCTTTCAGATAATCATCCAACTCCTTCGGCACGAGGAAGATTCGGTCGATGCGAATGTTGCGGTCGTACTTGTCGGAGTTGGCCGACACACGGCCTTCAATACGCAGGAAGGGTGAATAGCCGGTTCCGTAATAGCAGATGGGGAACGTCACCTCACCGAAGCGAATCGTATCGATCTTGGTGGGATCACTCTCAAAGTCTCCAAGACGTGCAGGATTGGTGGGCATGGCACCCTTTTCGTTGTTGTAGCCAACCGATACGCGGAAGCTATTGCCCTTGGGATTGGTCTCGTAAACATTGGTGATGTTGGAAGGAACTATCACACCATAGATGACGTAAGTCGTAGAACGCACATTCCTCAGGTAGAAGTTGAGTTCAGGGTTCTGTTGGTTCGATGCAGCATAAGCCTCCAGGTAGCCATAGTTTGACAGGCGGCCTGCAACGGCGGGGTTCTGCCTGCCGGCGATGACATTGTACACGGGAGAAGCCGAACCACCAGACACGCTACCAAGGTAACTGCTGTACTCGGTCTCGATGTTGATGAGCGGATTCCAGATGGTCCAGGGGTGCATGCGCAGCGAGTCGTCGGTGATGTAGATGTCGCCATTACTCTTGTCGACACGGGTGGTACCCGTGAAGAGAGCCTCGGCATCCTCATCGTACATGAGGTTGTAGGACGCGGTGATCAAAGAGTCGACACCGAGTTTCTGGCCAGTCTTGTGGTTGTTGAGCTTCACGTTGTCATATTCGTTGTTGTTGTAGAACAGACCGCGCAACAGGACGTTGTGCGAAAGGGAGTCTTTCCAGTAGGCGGCACCCTTGGGCAGTTCCACTTCCTCGATATGCTGCAGGCTGGAAGTCCTTGCCGGCGACTCGATGTAGGTGAACTTGTCAATGTAGTTGTAGCACGGCGCAATGGCTTTCATGGCGCGTGTCCAGGCCTCGTTGGTGGGGACAATCATCGTGTAATTGCTGTCCTCAGTATTGATACCCAGGCCTTCAACCAGCGTGTTGTAGTCTTCAAACACGGAGTCGAGGTAGGTAATCTGGCCGTCTACGACCGGACCCTGGATGCTCTTGGCCTTGTCCAGACGCTTGATATCGAAAGCGTGGATGTAGGCGCTGATGGAGTCGATGGGGAAATCGCCAGGCTCGAGCGACTCGAAGATGTTCGGCTGGAAGAGCAGCTTGCCGTTCAGCGTGTGGATGACACCGTTCACGCTGGGCACGTTGGCCTGAGCCACCGGGACACCCGACATGGTGTAGGAGCCTGCTCCCTCGAAGTTGTGCACCTTCTTGTTGAGCATGTAGATTCTCTCGCTGATGGAACCCGAAGCGGGGATGTTGTTGCGTGCGATGTGGTTCTGCACGAACTCCTTCAGCAGCTTGTCGTTGCCCACCGTGGTGAGTGCGTCATAGTCGAAAGTGCCGTTGAGCGGTGCCCAGACGGTGAACGACTGCGACGTGTTAAGGACGGCATCGTAGCCTGCCTTCTTCAGAAGGTCGGCAAACTGCGACAGGTTGGAGTTGGAAGTAATGTTCTCCCAGATGGTCGACGTGGCCGATCCCTCGACAGCACTTCCTGCATCGTAGTGGTCGTCCCAGTCGGAGCAGGCTGTGAAGAGGGCGCCTGTGGCAAGGAAGGCCACTGCGACCAGCATGTTTTTGAATATCATGTTTCTTTTCATAATCTATGCTGTATATCTAATAGGTTTAATACATATCTTCAATGTACTGCGTGTTGTTGTACACGTTCTCAGGACACAGCTCGATGTAGTCGAGGTGGAACTCTGCATTGGTGTTGTTGGGCAACACCGTCTTGAAGCGCAGCCAGTAGTCGCCTTGCTCAAACTGCTGGCGAGTGATGATGCGGCGCAGGTCTTGACGGTTAGCTCGGGCTACGGTGCTGCCACCCTTACCTACGGTGTAGTAGAGGGGACCACGCATGTAGCCGAGGTTGCGCATGTCGGCATCGCTTTCTACACCCATGTCCTCATGGTTGGTGTAGAGCGACCAGCCTGTGACAACGTCGGGCACAACCGTCGTTCCGTCGGGAGAAATGCTCGACGAAGGTTCGTGGCGCATGTCAAGCGGGATGTCGAGGGCCTGCATCGATGAGATATTGGAATTGCGACCCAGGTAGAACTGCAGCATGCCGCGGTTACCATTGGCTGTGTAGCCCATACGGAGTTCGTAGGTTCCATCGGGAACAGGCGGCAGACGGAAGGCGAAGTCGAACGTACCCTGGCAGTTGAATTCATCACCCTGATAGTTGCTCCAGCCGTTGCTCTGACCTGAAAGGTAGAGCAGACCCGTTGCGTCACCATTGTAGATACGAAGATTCTCAAAGAAACCATTCGGGAAACGAATATAGTCACCAGAAAGGCTACCACGCTTACCAGATTTACCTCCATTAAGTGCTCTCACCTCTTGGTCGGAAATCATACGGAAGTTGTTGGACATCATCTCACCCAGGAACGACGTGTCGTCGAAGCGCATGCGCTCGTTGAGCACACCGCGCGGCACCTGGCTGTTGTAGACCAGCATGCCCTTGATGGGATGGATGTAGCCGTTGAGAGCCTGGATGTTGTCAGACTGCACCTCAATACCGAGATCCACCACCGTCTGCATGTTAGCCGAAGCCAACTCGGCAATGCGGTCGGTCAGCGTGCTGTTGGTAGCATAGTAGTTGATGTAGCGCTTACCACTGCTGCGCACAACCTTCAGCAAGGTGTAGGGCAGCATGGTCTCGTTGTATTCGAACAGCATCACCTTCGACACTTCGTTGAACGAGCGGACCAGTTTGTCATAGGGCACCTTGTACTTCAGAATGTGGTAGCGCATGAACATGTTCAGCGCATTGAAAGGACTGGTATAGTCAGTACCTGTGCTGACCTGATAGCCCTTGTTGCGGTAATAGTCGTACCAGCCGGAACCAGGCTGTGCACAGTTGGCATAGACCTCATTGGCATAATTTGCCAGATCTTCCACTGAGTTGATGCCATTCTCCTTCAGCGTCTCGTCGGTCTCGGCGAAGATGGTATAACCCAATATGCACTCTTTGGGCACATAGAAGTCATAACTATTCTTTACTTCATCAAAGTTCGTACGGACCTGAGCCGTCAGCGAGTCGGCCAGACCCGTGATCTTCAGTGCCTGAGAGAACAGGGAGAAGATGTCGAGATGCTGCTCCATCTCACCTGCCATCAGGCGGTTGGAACGCTGCAGCACCTGACTGATTTCGTGTAGCACGCCGTTCTCCAACTCATTGTCCATGCTGGTGATGAAGGAATAGCGGTTGACAACGGTTGCACCCGAGATGGAGTCGATGGACGTGTTGATGTCGCGTCCGAGCATGGTGCTCAGCGTCATGCCGTTGCTCATGTTCACACCCATGACCTCGGTAGGCAGCAGGTGGAAGAGGGCGATGTCGTTGCAGAGCGAGTCGGTGAGTCCTTCCAGACCGGGAGCCGTCATACCGTTGTGCGGGTTCTCCGTGTTCACGGGGTCGTTATACAGGCTGTCCAGGTATGTAGCAATAGCGTCGTTGTTGGGAGCGAAGCAGGTATACATGCCATAGGCAGACAGAATCTTGTCGTAACCAATGCGCTTCAGGATATAGTTGAAACTGCCAAACTGGTCCTCACGGTTGGCCAGATAGTCTTCGATGGTCTCACCCGTAAAGGTGTAGAGGTTCGACTCGTCGATGTTTTCCTTACAACTGGTGAAGAGTGCAGCCGTCGACAGGAACAGCATAATCACTGTCAGTGCGCGATTGAGAAAACTATATTTTTTCATATCTTATTTCATTATAGATTAATACATATCTTCCACATACTGGCTGTTGTTATAGACGTTCTCGGGGCAGAACTCAATGTAGTCGAGGTGGAACTCCGTATTGGTGTTGTTGGGCAACACCGTCTTGAAGCGTAGCCAGTAGTCACCTTGTTCGAACTGCTGGCGCGTCACGATGCGGCGCAGGTCGCCGGCATAGGCGCGGGCGATGGTGCTTCCGTAGGAGAAGCACAGCGGTCCGCGCATGTAGCCCAGATTGCGCATGTTGGCATCACTCTCCACACCCAGGTCTTCATGGTTGGTGTAGAGCGACCAGCCCGTGACGGCATCAGGAATGATGACCGTTCCGTCGGCACTCATCTCGTTTTTAGGAACGACACGCATGTCGAGAGGAATGTCAAGAGCCTGCATGGATGACACCGAATTGTTGCGGCCCAGGTAGAACTGCAGCATGCCTCGGTTGCCATTGGCCGAATAGCCCATGCGGAGTTCGTAGGTTCCGTCGGGCACCGGCGGCAGGCGCAGGGCAAAGTCATACGTACCAAGGCAGAGAATCTCGTCGCCCTGATAGTTTGCCCATCCGCAATCCTGGCCACCCAGATAGTAAATCTCGGTGTTGTCGCCGTTGTAGACCTTCAGATACTCACAGAAGTTCTCCGGCAGACGCATGTTGCCGTTTCCACCGAACGTGTCGAAGGTGCCGCCGTTCTCAGCTTTCACTTCGGCAGGATTCTTGCAACGCAAGCCTGTCGACATCAGCTCTGGCAGCAGCGACGAGTCGTCGAAGCGCATGCGCTCGTTGAGCACACCGTGAGGCACATTGAAGTCGTAGACCAGCATGCCGTTGATGGGATGGATGTATCCGTTGAGCGACTGGATGTTGTCCTTGCCCACCTCAATGCCTTCACGCATCACGGTACAGATGTTGTCAGACCCCATTTCTGCCACGCGGTCGGTCAGCGTGCTGTTGCTCACCCAACGGTTCAGGTAGGGTTTGCCATTCACACGCGACATCTTCATCAGCGTGTAGGGGAGCATGGTCTCCAGATATTCATACACCAGCGCTTTCTGCGACTGCGCGTAGGTGTAGAACATCTTATTATAAGAAATGGAGTACTTCAGGATGTGATAGCGCATGAACATGTTCAGCACGTTGGCCGGGTTCTGGTAGTCCCTGGCCGTGCTCACCTGGATGCCACGGTTGCGATAGTAGTCGTACCAGCCATTGGCATCGGCGCTGTTCTCGTACACTTTCTTGGCATACTCAAAGAGGTCGTCGATCGAGTTGATACCGTTCTCTTTCAATACATCGTCGGTCTCGGCAAAAATGGTGTAGCCATATTTGCAGACCTTGGGAACATAGATCTTACCACCCGAAGCCTTATTGCAGAATTTCTTGGGTTGGATGAGTCCCTTGCGCTCCTGCAGTCCGAGCGAGTCGACCAGTCCGGTGACGGTCAGTGCCTGGAGGAAGAGCGAGTATTCGGGATGCTTGCCCATTTCGCCTGCCATCATATTGTTCGAGCGGGTAATCACGTGGTTGATCTCATGCAGCACACCGTTTTCCAGTTCGTTGTCCATTGTCGTCACCAGGGAGTAGTTGTTGAGCACGAGGTTGCCCGAGATGGAGTCAATCGATGTATTGATGTCTCGGCCCAGCATGGTACTGATGGTCATGCCGTTGCTCATGTCAACACCCATCACCTCAGAGTAGAGCAGATGGAACAGGGCGATGTCCCTGCAGAGAGAATCGGTAAGTCCTTCGAGCCCCTGGGCGGTCATACCGTTGTGGGGCAGGTCTGCGTTGCTCATGTCGTTGTAGAGGCTGTCCACATATTTGGTGACGGCCTCGTTGGTCGGAGCAAAGCAGGTATAGGTGCCGTAGGCCGAGAGGATCTTGTCGTAGCCGATGCGTGTGAGAATATAGTTGAAGTTACTGAACTGATCTTCACGATTCTTCAGGTAATCCTCAATGGTCTCGCCCGTAAACGTGTACAGGTTCGACTCGTCTATCTTCTCACTACAGCCACTGAAGAGTCCTGCCACGATGGGAATCATGGCGGCCAGCAGCATCCTGCCGAAGAACTGTCTGGAATTCTTCTTGTTCATGATTGTGAGAAATTACTGTTTCTGGGTCGTCTTTTCCTGCTCGAACACAGGATTTTGCTTCAGTAGGTTGTTCACCTTCAACTCTCGTTCCTGTATAGGCCAGTAGAGGAAAGGTTCACTCTTCATCTTGTATGACACGGCCTCACCACCAGTGACATACTTCCTGACAATCAATGCCAGCATCGGCGCGTAGAGCGTAGGCCACTCGGTGCGGTCGGCCAGTTTGGTCTTCAGGTCAACCCCTTCCATGTGGCGATAGCAGTAGCGCATGAGGTCGAACCAGCGCTTGCCTTCGAAGCAGAGTTCGCGCTCACGCTCGGCAAGCACCAGCAGTTCCATCGACTCGCGATCGGGGAAGGCACTTATCTGGAGCGTGTCGCTGACGTTCTTCGCCATCGAGCGCTTGTTGACAGCCTGCACGAGGTTGAAAGCCTGGTCGAGGACCACGCGGTCACTGTCGTTGGCAGCGGTCTGCACGAGGGCCTCAGCCTTCATCAGCATGACGTCGGTCAGACGATAGACAATCCAGTTCTGACGGTAGTTGTCGAAAGTACGCCTGTTGTTCTGGGTTTCACCCACATTGAACTTCGTAGGATCAGTCGATGCCTGATTGCCACTGCTGACGTACCCATCCTGCGACACCATCTTGCGAACCGACAGTTCGGTAGCCTCTTCGCTGTTCACACCATATACGTTGTACCAATAACGATAGTCGTTCTTCGACACGTAGACCTTCTGGCCTTGTGTCGTATTGGCTTTCTCGTCGTAGAAATTGAAAATCTGCGATGCCATCAGGGCGCTGGTTGTCTGGTGATTTTCGGAATTACCAGTCTCATAATAGAGGTTCTCCAGTGCCAGGTTCGAGTTGTTCGAACCGTCATACTGCCATTCCAGGATGCTCTCACTCGAGTTTCCATCGACAAAGATGCTGCTGAAGGCCATGTCGCGGTCTATCAGGTGATAGGGATCTTTATCCATGGCTGCCATGCCAGTCGTGTTGGCCTGGAAATATTCGTCCTTGGACTTAATGATCTGGTCGGCATAGCTGATACACTTCTGATAGTCAGCCTGGCTGTGGTTGATGGAAGCACGCCAGAGGTAGATGTCGGCCAGCAGGGCACGCACGGCGTCGCGCGTGAAATAGCCCACGTTGCGCCAGTCTTGCTTGCCATAGGCACCACTTTTCATGATGTAGCGCTCGGCCTCCTCGAGGTCGTTGATGCAGTACTGCAGCACACTGTCGGGAGACACCTGCGGAATCACCATCTCCTGGTCGTCGTCCTCATACGACTGCGTCGTGTAGGGCACGTCGCGGAAGGTGCGCACCAGGTAGAAGTAGCAGAGGCTGCGCAGGGCAAGCATCTGTGCACGTGTCTCGTCGTAGTCGCCCTTTGTGAAGGCAGGGTCGTTCTCCATCACGTCTGCAGCATGGTTCAGCACGATGTTGCAACGGTTGATGACGGCGTAGAAACTCTCCCACGAGTTGTAACCATTCTGGGGCAGCAGGTTCACGGCGCTGATGTTCTCCAGGTTGGTATTGTTGTAGCTGCTATATTTCACCAGTTCGTCTGAACGGTAAGCGCCCCAGATGATGGCTCTCTCCTGACAGCCGTAACTGATCATGCTGCCATAGGCGCCGGTCACCATACCCTGCACATCCTCCTTGGTCTTCCAGAAATCCTCACCGATAGTCTTGTCGGTAGGATAGATGGTCAGGAAGTCGTTGCAGGAGCTGAGTCCTGTGACAAGAACGGCTGCCAAGGCAAATATCTTGAATATATTATTGCGTTTCATACTCATATCTGTTTTTAGAATCCAACGTTAATGTTCAGGGTTACCGACTTGCTTCGCGGAGTCTGAGAGTTATCGTAGGCGATACCCCATGCACCGGCAGAGTGCTCAGGATCGGTACCGCTGTACTTCGTGAAGCACAGCAGGTTCTGGCCCGAGAGGCTCAGCACGAGGTTGCGCAGGCCGATGGCCTTGAGCAACTTCTTGTTGAAACGGTACGACAGCTGCACGTAGCTCATACGGATGAACGAGGCGTCCTCCACATAGCGGTCGCTGCCGAGCCAGTTGTAGCCCGTGTTGTACATAGCGCGCGGCATCGTGGTCACGTCGCCGTTCTTGCGCCAGCGCCAGTTCACGGCCGAGCTCTGGTTGTTAGCGTTGAACATTTCCTCCAGGTTCATGCGGGCACTGTTCACAACCTTGTAGCCGGCACGATAAGTGAAGCTGGTCTTCAGTGTCCAGTCACCATAGAAGAAGTTCAGACCGAAACCACCACTGAGTTTCGGGTTCGAGTTGCCGAGGTAGACGATGTCGAGCGAGTTGATCTGACCATCGTTGTTGATGTCCTCATAAATGGCATCACCACCCTGGAACTTATACGTCTGCGAACCATCCTTGTAGTTGTACACCTGCTGGATGGGGTTGCCGTGAGAGTCCATGAGCACCTTGCCGTCGGAGCCGCGTGCCACGGGAGCCGTGTGGCCCTCTTCCAGGAACTTGTTGATGGCACCCTCGAAGTCGCTGCTCCAGGCGTAGTCCTTGCTGTCGCCGGCAATGTGCTGGTTCAGCAGCCACTCGTAAGAGTACTGGAAGACGCCCTTGTAGCGCAGACCGTAGATAGAACCCAGCGGGTTACCCGTCTGGATGCGGTTCAGGTAGCTGCCACGAGCGCCAGCATCCCACTCTGCATTGATGGACTCCAGCACGCTCTCGTTCATCTCTACGATCTCGTTGAAGTTCTGACAGACATTGAAGTTGGCACTCATTTCGAACTTGCCAATCTTCAGGAATTTATTGGCGTTGACGTTCAACTCCCAACCCTTGTTGGTCATCTCGCCGACGTTGGTCCATGCCAGCGAGCCGAAACCTGCGGTGTAGGGGATACCTACGTTCTTCATCAGCAGGTTCTTCGTACGCTTGAAGTAGTAGTTGAAGTCACCGGTAATCAGGTCGTTGAAGAAGCCGAAGTCGCCACCGAGGTTATACTGAGCGGTGCGCTCCCACTGCAGGCGGTTCAGCTGCAGGCTCTCCAGATAGATCATGTTGTCCACGGTACCGCGGCCGTAGTTGCCTTTGGGGTTGTAGCGGGCATACTGCAGGTACTCGCTGTCCGGCTGCTTACCCACGATACCCCAAGAGGGACGGAACGACAGCATCGAGAGCCACGAGTCCGACCACTTCATCCAGGGCTCGTCGCTGATGTTCCAGCGGGCCGAGAGACCGGGGAAGATACCCCACTTCTTCGAGTCACCGAACTTGGTAGTACCGTCGGCACGCACCGAGAAGTCCAGGGCGTAGCGGGTCTTATAGGAGAAGTGTCCCTGATAGATGCCCGACATCGAACGCCATTCGCCGTTGCCCGAGCTCAGTGCCTTCGAGTGGTCACCATCTACGGAGGGAGCATGTACGTCGGTCGGCACGTTCACAGAGCTCGTCGTCTGGCGGTTGTTGTTACCACTCGTCATTTCCCAGCGTCCCAGCATGGTCACATACCAGTCCTGGTTGCGGAAGTGCGGGGTGAACGTCAGGGTGTGGCGGGTCGTGAAGGCCAGCGAGTTGTAGTCGTACGTCTCATTATAGTTATACATTTTGTCAGTCCAACCGTTGGTGGTCAGCGATCCTGGCCAGAACTTCGGCTGGCTCTCCGAGAAGATGTCCATATAGACCAGACCCGTATAGTCCAGACGGGTCTTCTCGTCGTCCTTACCGAGCAGGTAGTAGTCCAGTCGGAACTCAGGCGAGATACGGTAGGTCTTGTCGTCGCGCCATGCCTGACGGGCAATGGCCACGGGGTTGCCGAGGTTACGGATGGCTTCCAGTTCGCGCGAAGACGTACCAGCCACTGACGAACCGGCACCCTGGGCACCTACAGGCAACATCAGATAGTACTCGTCGGTATTGGTGCCGTCGGCATTCTGGCGGTACACGCTCATGTTAGGAGCCATCTGCTGAGCACGGCCCAGGATAGCGTCGTCGTAGTTCTTATGGTTGTCCGTGTAGGTCAGCGGGAACGTGGTGCGGAACGTGATGCGGTCGCTCACGAAGTAGTCCAGGGCGAGCTTCGTCGAGAAGCGGTCCAGGGTCTGCTTGATGATGGTACCGTTCTGGCGGTCGTAGCCGGCCGAGATACGGAAGTTGGCCTTCTCACCACCACCGGCGATGGTCAGGTAGTGATACTGGCTCCAACCCGTCTGCTGTACTTCCTTCACCCAGTCGGTGTTGTTGTTCCAGTTTTCAAACTCTGCCCACGAGCGGTTGTAGTTGATCTCGTTGATGTTCGTTGTGGCGGTAGCACTCTGCGAGGGGTTGTAGTACATCTCCTTCAGCATCATCGTGTAGTCGTCACCGTTCAGCAGGTTGTAGCCCTTCGGCTGCCAGTTGGCCTGCACACGCAGCGAGTAGTCGACGCGGGTGGCACCACGCGAACCACGCTTGGTGGTAATCGAAATCACACCGTTGGCACCGCGCGAACCCCAGATGGCTGTGGCGGCGGCGTCCTTCAGTACGTCGATCTTGTCGATATCAGAGGGGTTCACCGACAGCAGCGAGGCGTAAGTCTCCTCGTTGGCCGAGGTGAAGTCGAAGTTCTGGTCGGGGTTGTCGAAGATGTTGCCGTCGACAACGATCAGAGGTTCTGCCGATCCGTTGATCGACGTCACACCACGCAGACGCATCGAAGTACCGGAACCCAGGTTACCCGAGTTGGCCACGATGTCCAGACCGGCAATCTTACCCTGCAGGGCTTCGTCGGCCGAGGTGAACGACAGACCTTCCACCTCACTCATGTTAAAGGTCTGCTTGGCTGCCGAGACCTCGTTCTCAGGAATCACCAGGCCGCCCTGACGGAACTTGGCCTTGGCCTTCACGACGACTTCCTTCAGCGTGTTCTCCTCTTCGAGCATGATGTCGAAGACGGTTCTGTCGCCGATGGGAAGGGTCACCTTCTTGTAGCCTACGTAAGAAATCTGGAGTTTGTTCTTCGTGTTGACAATCTCCATCGAGAAGTTACCGTTGATGTCGGTCTGCGAATAGGACACGTTACGGTTGTTGGCATCGACCTCAACAACGTTACACATCATCACCGGTCCCTCAACGTCGTTGACGGTACCCGAGATACGTGTGCCCTGTGCCATTGCTGCCGGACCCAGCAGGCAGCAAATCGCCAGTAACAAATATTTTATGTTGTTTGTTTTCATATCAGGCAAAGTATTTAGTATTGTTTATACAACCGGCTATCATAAGTTCGTCTGAAAGCAGCCAGTCGCTGCCGTGCACGGGCTCCCGTCCAGAGTGCATCGTAGCGGTCGGTGTCGGCATGGCGGTTCAGAGCCGTAGGCATCTGGTGAATGACGGCATACGACGACGTGTTGATTTCGGTAGCGGTAGTGGCATTCTGGTTGAAGACGTAGTCGCGCGTCAGCTGGTTCACCATACGGTCGCCGGCGTTGGCAGCGCTGATGGTGATGTTGTTGCCGCGGTTGTCCTTCACGACGAGTTGCTTGCTGCCACCGCTCACGCTCAGCTTCTCACGAATACCGAGGCTGTCGGAGCAGGCTGTGCCATAGGTACCGCTCTCCACGACGTTGTCGGCAAACACCGAGTTGTCCTGGAAGTGGTAGCGCACGAACGAGTTGATTTCCTCAATCATGGCCAGTGCCTTGTCGCGGGCTGCCTGCACCTCGGCAGGAATCTCCACGTTGTCGGCGCGGGCCTGCATCAGTGCATCGATGTTGGCATCGTAGATGGCCCTCACGTCGTCCCAAGTGGGCAGACCCTGTGCGTAGGCCTTCTTCATGGCGTCGTTGTCGGGCACGTACACGGTGTAGTTGTACGAGCTGAAGAACTTCACGTCCATGTCAAGACCGTAGTGGGCAGGCTCGTTCACGAAGATCATGTAGCCCGTCCAGCGCTTTTTCTTCGTAACCTCATTGGTCTCGCTCATCCTGTCGCTGGCAAATGTCAGTAGGTCTTCCTCGAAGCCGCCGCACAGCTTGTTGAACTCAGAGAATTTCTCGTTCTCACTCAGCACGGTGTAAACCGACTTCTGCGGAGCCTGGATGATCTTGTCGATGGCAAACGTCGTACCGTTCTTCTGATTGTAGGTAGTCAAGATGTTCGACACGGGCAGGCCGTTGTCAATCTGTCCGCCACCCATCACGGTGCCGTTCTCAAACTTCAGACCGGCGCCATGCTTGGTCTTGTAGTAGACATTCTGTCCCATCTGCTCACCCTCTTTCATCACCACGGTGTGGTAGTTCAGGATGTCCTTTATGATACTCTTGAACGTACCTGTTGTGGCCTGCACCATACCCAGTGAGTCGGCACGCGTCTTGCCCACCTCACCAGTCAGCGGGTTATACTTCCACGACGAGCAGAATACGTACGGGCTTCTGCTGGGATTGTAGAAGAAGCGCAGTGCGCGGGGAGGCGACGTGGTCGAAGTGTGCTTCAGGCTGGTCGGATCCACATAGTAGGTGTCGCCGAATGCCTGGTCGGTAGGAATGAAGAAACCGTAGTTGGCACTCATAGCAAGCAGGTAGGCATAATAGTTGATCTTCAATGATAAAACAGGGGTTTCTCTTTCATCATCATTGATAAGTTCGTTCATTATGTGCATGTTGTCGCGCAGCAGGGCGGGAGCCGATACGGCAATGTATTTGTTAGGTGCGAACACGGTGTTCAGCATGTAGGCCACACCGTTGTTGGCAATCTTCACGTCGTAAGTGCCGTCGGCGTTCTTGTTCAGCACGTCGAGCGACAGGCCCATCGGGTCGGAGGCATCGTCCATCACGTCCTTGAACTTGCTGGGCACGGTGCCCACGAACGAAGCCTTCATCAGGTTATCGAGGAAGGCTTTTACTATACTCATAGGGATTGAATCTATATTCTCATACAGGTTGGCCTCGGTGTTCTCCTTCTTTCCGTACTGGTCCAGCAGGAAGGCTCCGCTGCCGCCTGGCAGGAAGTACTGCTTCATGGCCTCGTCGGTAGGCACGAACATGGCGGCCAGGTCGCTCAGTGCGTTCGAACCTGTCATACCGTTGGTGTAGGCGTTCCAACCCGGATCGTAGGGAAGGACCGAAGACACTGGTGTATGATTGGGATCTTGTTCTATTGCGCCACCCTGCGAGCGCGAACTGAAGTAGCGCTTCTGGTAGATGGAGTCGATGAGCGGCAGACCGTTGGCCTGTGCATAGTCGTTGTAGTTGCGCGTCGTGGCGGCATCGTAGAACGGTGCGCTGAAGCGGTCCAGCATGCGGCTGAAGTAGTTGCTCTCGCCATTGGTGCGCAGCATTTCGGCCAGGTTGCCCGGAGGCACGAGGACGTCCTTCAGCTGGTGGATGTAACCGTTCTTACAGGTCACGTCGGCATTGATAATCTTGTTGCGGAAAATGTAGGCCGAGCCTTCATCGTCGTTGTAGGGCTCACCGGTGATCACCTCGAAGTCGCTGTTCTCGCCACGGGTGGTGATGCTGTTGCCGGTCATCTGCTCCACGGTGAAGTGCACCATCATGGGGCGTGTGGCATCCATGACCATGTCGATGCCCTTGTCGTAGAACTTCTCCCAGTAGACATTGTTCTTGGGCAGGTCGGCAGCACCATAGAAGTGGGTGATGGTGTCGATGACGTTAGCACCCGTGGTGTGCTTCATAGCAATACCCGGGGTAACACTCGTTGCATCGTACGACACGTTCGACAACATTTCCACGAGGATGGCGTTGTCGAGCATCGACGAGTAGAGCAACTGTTTCTTCATGGCCTCTGTCAGGTCTTCATACTTCCTGACGCCCCACGAGTTGTTCTGGTAGAAACGCTCGAAAGCCTCGTCGTTGGCCGGGAATACGGTCTTCGAACCAGTCTTCTGCAACGTTTCCGTGTAGCCCAGATCGTCGATGAGCCGCAAATAGTTGTTGAAAGTACCTGTCAGTACATCTTGGTTTGGATTCTTCAACTGGTCATAAACACTACTTCCCAGCCAACTCGGGTAATTACCCTCGTCGTCCAGGTCGTAACGGTCTTGACACGAAAAGAATCCACCACTGGCAACTGCCAAACATAAGCCAAATAAGGCTTTCTTGGACAGCTCAAAAAAGCGGTAATTCATACATTTAAAATTTTAGTTATTACATGATTTTTGATTATGATTACTTGTTAGGTTTCCTTTTTCGGCCGCAAATTTAATATAATTTTTTTAAAGAACTGCCTTTTTAACACATTAATTTTAAAATATCGTGCAATTTTTCCCTAATTGATATTATCTGACGACTTTTCGTCCATCTATGATGTAAATTCCTTTGGGGAGCGTTGAGGCGAGCGGTTTTCCCTCCCGCAATGCCGGAGCGACTTTCCTTCCCTGCAGGTCGTATATTCCTTGCCGTCCCGCTGCGGGGACCTCAGTAGGGTTTGCGATGCCGGTGTCTGTTTTCTGCAGCAGTCGCAGGTGGTCAATATATAATAAGGTGTTGTTGGCGGCGCCCACGCTGGCCGAGGCCTGATAGCCCAGCGAGAAGGTCACGCTCTGGGCCTCGTCGAGTGTGAAGTCGTAGCACAGGGTCTCCCAGCTGTTGGGCTCCGAGGGGTAGCGGTAGTCGGTCGTCGTGCCTATCTTCACGCCGGTCAGCGACGTGTTGGTGCAGCCCGAGCCGCTCACCTTCCGACCGTCGTTCTTCTGCTGGTTGGGGCATTCGTATTTCATGTTCAGCAGCAGGCGGTACTGACCCTGGGGCAGCGTCACGGCCTGCGTGATGGCGTTCTGGCCCGAGGCCCACGAGTTCAGCACAGTCAGCGTGCGCTCGCCCTTGCCGTCGTCGGCCAGCAGGCCGGCGGTCTGCGCGGCATAGTTGCCCACGTTCGAGGGGCTCACGCAGAACAGGTCCATCGAGTAGGGCATGGAGTACATGCGGGCATAGTTGGAACCGCCCGACAGGCGGTTGCCGGCCGTCCAGCCCTGCACGGGCAGCACGTTGGGAAACTTCGCGTTCTGGGCTGCCACGGTGTTCACGTAGCAGTCGGCATAGGTCACGCCCGATGCCGTCACGTTCTGGCCGCGTTCGCCGTAGGTATGGTCTTCCTCGAAGTTGGGGTTGGCCAGCAGCGAGGTGACATCGTCGTAGCCCTGTGTGAGGTCGTCGGTGCCGTGGCCTTTAGGAAAAGGGGTGTTCATCTCTATTTCCAGTTCGCCGCCTACGATGCGGGCGGTAAACGTGCCTGCCGTCTTCACGGTCTTCTTCACGATGCCCTGCTCCGTGACGGCACTTATCTCAAACTCGCACTCGCAGTCCACGATGCTTCGGAAGTGGGCCGAAAGCGGGTCGTCGCTGTCCTGCACAGCCTCCAGGCCGGCATTGTCGAAATAGAACTTCACCACGTCCACGTGGCTGTGGTTGGGTTCCACGGCGAAGGTGTAGGAGGCATCCCATGCATCGCTCACCGACAGCACGGGGTAGCCGTAGGCAGTGTGGATGGGGTCCAACTGGCACTTCTCGCCGCTGCAGAAGTTCGAGAGCAGCAGGTAGCCGGTGCCGTCGGGGTCGAAGGCCATTGCGCCGTTCCAACCCGTGGGCACCTTGTCCTTCAGGTCGATAAACTGCGAGGCGAGCGCCTTCGTTCCGTCGGCGGCGATGTTGCTGTAGTACACCATCGCGCGGCGGTCCACCACGTCGCCCTGCCCCACCGTGCGGCTCTTGTCGCCGTAGAGCGTGTAGAGTTTCGAGGTCATCACCGAGTTGTTGTTGGCGCGGTCGCCGAAGTACATCTGCTTCTCGCCCGTGCCCACGAAGCCCAGCTCGTTGTCCACGTTCAGCCAGGTCGTCGCCAGCTGGGCCGTGCCGTTGCCGCTCACGCCCTTGCTGCCGCCCTCGTGGTAGAGGGTGCGGCTGGTGCGGGTCAGCTCGTCCATCGAGATGGCCATCAGTCCGCCCCGCTCCTTGCTGACGGTGGCGGCGCTGTTGGCGCGTACGTAGTCCAGGTACATCACGGCGTTGCCGGGTGTCGAGAAGAGGGCGAAGCGGTTGTTCAGCGCGCCGTCGTTGGTCTGCAGCTCGCCGTTCATGGCCCAGGCGTCGCCCTTCAGCTGGTAGATGCCGCTCACCACCGGCGTGGCGTTGGTCTTCTTGCCCTGCACCTCATACCAGCCCAGGAAGTTGCCGGTGTTGTTGGCGCGGAAGGGCACCACTATCTTGTTCTTGTCCACCGAGTTGGCGGCAATGTAGCCGGTGTAGCTCTGCAGGCCGGTGCTCCACGAGAAGGTGGTGAAACGGTCCTTGGTGAAGGCGCGCACGATGTTCTGCGTGTCCAGTTTCTTCGCAGCCGAGTAGCGCTGGCGGAACGTCTCGAAGTCGGTGGCCTCGAGGTCGGCCGTAGAGAGCACCTCGTGCATCAGGTAGGTCATCATCACGCGGTGGGCCTCCACGCCCATGCGGCGTGCTCCCACGTCGGCACGCAGCAGCCACGAGCCGTCGCTGGTGGTCTGTTGGCGGGCCTTGATGTATTTATAGGCGAGGTTCTCGAGCATCAGCGCGTCCTGATCGCGCAGGAAGCAGGCATTGGTCGAGTAGCTCGTGATCTGGTCGTAGAGGAACAGGCTCCAGTCGTTGCCGTTGGGCATGGCGAGTTCGCCATCGGTCAGCGCGAGCCAGTTGAGCACTTCCTGCTGCACCTCGCGGTTGTGGTGCATCAGGGCGTTGGTCTTCCACTTTTCCTCGCCGCGCAGCACCTGCTGGAACAGCTTCAGCGCCAGGGCAGCCTCGCCCAGTTCCTGCATCACCACGTTCTGGTAGGAGGTGTGGAAGTAGTTATGGTTTTGCAGTGTGTAGTCGTCGTAGAGGTTCTGGCCCTTGTAGAGTTGGGCCACTGTCTTCGTGTCGTAGTCGGGGTCTACGACGGTCTGGTCGTTCTTGTCGGCGCTGTGCGAGTAGCTGTTGATGGCAAACTCGCGCAGCCGCTGGAACCAGCGTGCAGCCAGGGCGTCGTCGGGGAAGAGTCCCAGCGTGGCCGCCAGGATGTCGGCCTCCCAGCCGTTCTCCTCGGCCTTGGTGTCGCCGTTGTATCCCGTGGGGATGCTGCGACCCAGCTCGTAGTTGCACTCTGCTTTCAGCAGTCGGTAGATGTAGTTGCGTTGCGTCTCGGTGAGCTTGTCCCACTGGAAGAACGCCGAGTAGGCCACACTCATGGCCCAGAGGCTCGACTCCCAAGCGTAGTCGCTGGTGGACGTTGAGCCCCAGTAGTTGTTGCCCGCGCACACCTTCAGCTTGTTGGCTTTGTGGGTGGAATAGGCGAAAATGAGCGATTTCATCGCCATGTCCTCCACGTCGTCCCACGTCACGCCCGTGGGCAGCGTCACCTTTCCCTTGCCGTATTTCACGAGGAAGGCGCACACCATCGACAGGTCAGCATTGGGTCTGACGCCGCGCTCGTCGTTGGCCATCGTGTTCTCGCCGCGGAAGCATCCGCATGCCTCGCCGACGCTGTTCGGCGCCGCGGCCTGCTGAAAGTCGTTCTTCATGTACTTGGCGAAGTCGGCCAGCATCTGCAGCAGGTCTTGCTGCATTACTTTCTCACCGACGAAGTCGGCCGTGATGGTGCCCTCGGTGGGGCTGTTCTGTGCGGTGGCCGCCAGTGTCAGGCAGCATGCAACCGCAAGGAAAAGGATTTTTTTCATCGCTATTGCTATTGTTTGGGGGAAGGGGCCAGAGCGTCTGGCTTCCCTGATTCCCAGAGAAAAAAACGGCTCCCTGCGTCTGTTGCGCAGGGAGCCGCCGTTATTCAGTTGTGATTACTTCACCATGATCTTCATGGCCTTACCGTTGCGGACAACGATGTTCAGGCCACGCTGCAGCTTGTTGGTGCGTACACCGTTGATGGTGTAGATGCCATCCACGGCCACCTTATCAGTTGCAATCTCGTTGATACCGGTTGCGAGCGGGCCGTCCCAGCCGCTGTTGTCACCCTTCTGAGTGAGCGTCAGTGTCCAGTTGTCCACCGAGAACCAAGAGCCTGTGAAGGCCTTGCCGGTGTACTGCTCGCCTACTGCCATACCAATCACGAGCTTGTGATCCTTCACCTCGATGGCGGGGATGTCAAGATGCATCCAGCCGTAGCCCTGGCCACCGTTGGCGTTCACGATGTTGCGCACGTCGAAGTAGTCGGGATCGGCATCGGTCATCGTAGCGAAGCGCTCGTTGGCCTCTTCCCAGATCTGACCCCACTTGTCGGTAGCGTTGTCGGTCACTTCCTCGCCGGTCTCGTCAGAAACGTGAGTATAGGTCTGCACAGGAATCTCCACCCATGTGGTGTCAGCCTTGGCAGCACCGCCGTTGGCACCGAAGATGAAGGCACCCTCACCGCTCGTACGCACGTCGGCACCGATGGTGTAGGTACCGTTGGGCAGACCGAGCACAACCTGCTCGCCGTAGAACTTCAGCTCGCCGGCGTTAGCATTCCAAGAGTCGAAGTAGCGCACGCTGGTGTCGCCGGTGTACCACTGGCCGCTCTTGATCGGGCCGTCGGTGCACTCGAATGTCCAGCCGTCCTGAGCCTGAGCCATCGGGTTCTGGATGAAGTCGGTGTAGTCGGTAGCATCGGGATCGGTGTCATACTTATCCTGCTTGTTGCAGTTGTAGATGAGCTCCTTCAGTTCAGCGATGTAGGCGTCGACAGTCTCCTTGTCCTTCATCTCGCTGCAGAGCAGGTTCACGTGGGCAGCCATGCGGTCGCCGAGCACCTGCTTCACCTTCTCAGAAGCGGTGTTGGCCTTCATTTCAGCAGCCTCCTGGAACACGGGGATGTAGTCGTTGACGTAAACCTTGGCAATGTTCAGAACGCTGTCGACACCCTCGTAGGTAGCCTCGGCACCGTTCACGTAAGCCATCACATAGTCAAGAGCGTACTTGGCAATCGGGGCAGCCTCGCCGTAGGTGCCGTCAGCCAGACCAGCCTCAACGGTCGGGATGGTCTTGCCTTCCTGCATGATCTCGGCATACTTGCCCTCAGAAGCCTCCACAACCTCGAGCACCTTGCTCAGCTCGTCGAGGTTCTTCGAAGCCTCGTAGGCAGCCATCATCTCCTCAGCCTTTGCCTTGTCGGCGGCGAAGTGCATGTTGCTGATCTGGTTCTTCACGTCGGCCTCGCGGGCAGCGATAGCCTCGGCAATCTGCTCCTCGGTGGCAGGACCGCAGTAGAGCAGCTTGAAGTTGGTCACCAGATACCAGCCGGCAGAAGCCTCACCCGTACCAGTGCCCAGGGCACCGATGGTCAGCTTGCCGTCGGGAACGATCACAGCGTCGGTCGTCGTCAGGGTCTCCCACTCGCCGATACCGCCGTCAACCCATGTGTCGTGGGTCAGGGCTGCCGAGTTCACGGTGCCCAGGATACCCTTGGCATAGGTGTGCTGGTCGGTGCAGTAGCCAGCCTGGGTGATCATGTCGGCCTCCACCTTGTAGAAGCCTGCGGGCAGACCGGTCAGGTCCTGAGCGATGCCCAGCGTGCCGGTGAAGCCGCTTGCCCAAGCATTCCAGCAGGTGCGGCCCTGCTGCCAGTTCAGACGCTGGTCGCCACCGGTCTCGGTGCCGTTCTTGTACCAGCCTTCGCTCGTACCGTCGAAGGGAGCGCTACCTACGCTGTAGGGGTGCTCCTCGTTGAACTCGTTCGGGAACTCATAGCCGAAGTCACCCCACTTCGGCTCGCCGCTCTTGGCTACGAACCACGGGTTGGCAATGCGGTGAGAGAAGTTGGCGGGATTCTCCATCGAACCCACCTGGCTCTCATAGTAAGCGTTCATGGCGTCCTTCAGCTCCTGCAGACCAGCCTCGATCTCGGCCGAACCGCCCTCGTTGAGCACTTTCATGGCCTTCTCGATGGCAGCCTCGAAGGCAGCCTTGCCAGGATAGTCGGTCTCGTAGGCCAGCTCCTCGCACTGGGCAATCAGCTCGTCCAGAGCGGTCACGGTTTCCTTGGCCTTCTCGTACTTGGCGATGGCATCCTTGATCTCCTGCAGCACGGCACGGGCCACTTCCACGTCCTCGGTGTAGGTTCTGTCGTCCAGGTCGTAATAGACCTTGTCGATCTCAGCGGCCAGACCGGGATAGTCGGCAAATTCAGCCTCCAGGTCGCGCAGCTGCTGCAGATAGAAGAAGCAGTCATCGAGCAGGATGTCTATCTCTTCAGCATCCTCAATCTTGGTCAGCTTGATACCGTCGAGAGCCACGATGGGCTGACCGCCGGAACCGGCATCGGCAGCCCTGTAGCCGAACTGCATCGTGAACTCAGCGGTCGGAGTGAACTCAAACTCGTGCTTGGTCCACACCTGAGAGTTCAGACCTGAGCTTTCTTCATCCTTGAACACATCCTTGCGGCAGACGATCTGCGTCAGGTCCTCAGCCACAGCCGTCGTGTTGGGGTTGATGTTGATTGTCCAGTACTCCAGGCGATACTTGGCGCACGGCAGCTTCACCACCTGCTTGTAGATGGCACTGTTGGTCCAGCCGGCACGCAGGTAGACAAACCCCTCGCCACCGTCGAACTCTGTGGGACGCTCGGGTACTTCCAGATAGGTCGTGCCATCGTCGGCGATGGGTACTGCCTGCGAAGCAAGGTCGTAAGGCACCGTACCGAAGTACGTCCACTCACACTGCGGGAAGTCAGCGTTCGACTCCAGCGTCCATCCCTGCACACGGCCCTTGAAACCGTTCACGGCCTCCAGCTTGCGGCCGTCGGGACGGTTCTGGCTACTGGTGGTCTTCGGACGGGCATACACCGTGCTGTCGGCAGCAATGTAGGCCCAGCTACGGCCACTGAGGCTGGTCGTCGTCGAGACAGCCTCCTTCATGGTGCCGTCCTTCTGGAACGTCAGGTCCTCGTCGAAACCAGCGTTGATGACGTACTTGGTGACGTCATCACCCACTGCATCCTGCGCCATCATCGGCATGCCGATCATAGCAGCAAGAGCGAAAAGTAGAAACTTTTTCATACGTTGATTTTTTTTGATTAGTTAGTAAATAAAAGTAGTTTAAAGAGTTTTCAGGCTGCAAAGATAACATAATTTCGCGAAACTTCCAAACGTTTTCCCCATTTTTTATATAAATAAGGTGAAGACGGGGACACGGTCAAGCGAGGGCACAAAATGTTAACTGACCACGAAAACATTTGACAGCCACACCTGCCCAAAAACCGCCACACCGCACCACAAGCCCGCCGAGAGGCTGAAAAATCGCCCGTTTTTGCCGATTTTTGCAAACGGCTGGCACTCAACGCGTTAACACTTAACAGCCACTTAACAACTACTTAACACCCTCACAAAAGCATAGGTTTTATCCTTCAAAACCATAGGTTTCATCGATACAAAGCATAGAGATAGAGCGTCTAAACCATTGTTCTGGAGGAATAAAACCATAGGTTTACAGCATCCAAACCGCGGAGACCGTCGCTCAAAAGCACCGTTTCCCCCACTCCATCCCGATGAAACCGACCAAAATCGCCCTTTTTCTTGTCTGGAAGGAGGGGCCACATAGAGCAAAATCACCCCACTTTTTGTTCGCATTTTTCATCGCAAAAAGCGGTGTTACACCCCCCACGGAACACCCCGACGGGGGCAACAGAAAGCAGGCCGGCAAGGACTATTCGCCCTCTGGCATTGCACACCCTCCATTATTTAGAGGCCCCCAAAGGGGGCGCACTATGGTAACCGCAGGTCATGACCTGCGGTGAGTGCAACTATGCATGTGACGACTTCGAAGATGTCGCACAACATCACCCGGAAAAAACCACTCACCCACGCATTGCGTCCCGCAAATGTTAAAAAATAAAGAAAAACGCAAACTTTTGTAGGTGTTACGGGGAAAAAGTAGTATATTTGCAGGCTGATTGAACGCAGCAAGTACATAAATGTGTATCGTGCGCGTAAAAGAAAGCCTGGCCCACGGGGCCACCTGATGCAAAACCTCCTTACCGAGAACCGAAAGAGAAAATTACTTTTTAATTCATTTTATTGTCTAACAAACTAAAAACAAAACGCTTATGAAACAAAGTTTCCGTTATGTGATGTTGCTGATCGCAACATTCATTGGTACGAGTGCTTTTGCTGCCGACTGGAACATTCCCGAGCCGAAGGCTAGCGCATTTGTACCTGGTGACACCTTTGCCATCCGTAACGTGGGTGTACAGTGCTACATCTTCCGTGGTGAGGCATGGGGAACTCAGGCTGCCGTCAACAAGAAGGGTCTGGAGGCTTTCGCTGCTGGCGAGTACTTCCTGATTGCTCCTACCATTGACGAGGCTAACGCCGAGACCTGGGGCTCCTACTACATCCTGTTCGACAACCACGGCACGTGGGGCAGCCACCGTATCTGGCGTCAGCCGGGCGACGGCAACCTGGGCCCGTACAAAGGTTGCTTCGTCGACAATGCAGGTACTGGTCCTGCCAGCCACCTCTGGGACATCCAGCCCGTGGGTGACAACAAGTACACCATCGGTGTTCCCCCGACCGTTACCGAGGAGAATGGCGCCGCTGCCGACGTAGCCTATGTAGAAGGCGAGTTCTGGGGCGTGCAGCTCGACCACGGTTCCAGCTGGGCTGAGAGCAATGCCGATGGCGTGACCTATGGTATCTACTACGACGTAGTGTATGCCGACAACCCCGCCAACTGCCAGTGGGAGTTCATCAACAAGAAGGACATCGACGTCTACAATGCCAAGGTGCAACTGGCCAAGATGTGCGACGATGCCGCTGAGGTTGACATCAACACCGACACCTATGCAGCTCTCATCAACAACCCCAACGCTACGCTTGAGGAGCTGAACGCTGCTGTTGCCGAACTTGAGGCTAAGCTGAAGGAAGCCGACTCTTGGAACTATCCTCAGGACATCACCGAGGGTATCATCAAGACCCCGAACCCCTATCAGAACCATGCTGACGGCTGGATCATCCGCGATGCCCAGGGCAAGCAGCTGACCGCTGCCGACATCGGTTCGTCTTCGAAGGAGGGCGACTGGTGGATCGGCGAGTTCTGGAATGTGGGTGGCTACTCGCTCAACCAGACCGTCACCGTGCCCGCAGGTGTGTACACCCTGCGCTGCTACGCTATGACGCGTGACAACATGAACGCTGTGCTGAAGGCTGGCGAGAACCAGACCTACATCGCACGCATCCCGAGCAGCACGGCCAACGTGCGTTCGGCTGCCGCCGCTCTGTTTGCTAAGGGCGAGTGCGCTAACGACATCTCTTGGGTTCAGCTGGAGGACGGCGACCTGGAAATCAGCCTGATCGCTGACAACAGCACGGGCGACCACTGGATGCCTTGGCGTAACTTCGAGCTGCTCGACCGCGGTGCCAACATGCGCTCTTACCAGAAGGCTGCCGCCGCTCTGGCAGAAGGTTGGCAGGACGAGTTCATGATGGAAGACGAGGAGACGGGCGAAATGGTTCCCCGCAACATCTTCACCCAGAGCTACTTCGACGCTATCGGTGAGGCCGTGGAGAGCATCCCCACCTCTACCGACACCCAGAGCGCTCTCGCTATTTATAAGAAGGTGCAGCAGTCGCTGAACGACCTGCGCGAGAACGTGCAGCTCTACCGCTGGCTGTGGCTCCACGCTTGGAACGAGACCACGAGGGAAGACGCTTGGCGGCCTCCCTATAGCGGCCGCGATCCTTATGCTACCGTCTACGACGAGGCCGCTGAAATCTTCGAGTTCGCGGAGCAGAACGGCTACAACAAGACCAACGAGTATCTGCGCGACCTGAAGGAGCGCTTCATCCAAGCTCAGAAGGAAGTGATTTGGCAGATTGGTGAGGAAGCCAAGCCCGGCGACCCCGTCACCGTCTACATCGTGAACCCGTCGTTCAAGAACGACGAAGGCACTGCTTCCAGCTTCGAGGGTTGGACAGTGAACAGCTCGAGCACGTTCCAGAACAATGCTGGCTCTATCCCCGTGATCGAGCAGTGGAACGGCAGCGGCAACACCGGTACCATCGACGTCTCGCAGGAGGTTTCTATCCGCAAGGTGGGTGCTTACCGTCTGAAGACAAAGGGCTGGTATCGCTCTACCACCAACGGTGCTACCCACGAGACCGAGGGCTACAACACCGTGAACACGTTCCTCTTCGGTGCTTCGTCGGAATACAAGTTCCACGACATCTACGAGCATCCCTACACTCCGGAGGAGAAGCAGCAGTACTTCCCGAAGGGCAACAGCTACAATCCTGAGGATGGTTCGAACCAGGTGAAGAACAACCTCGGCAAGGAAGACGAAGAGTCCGACGCGGATTTCATCCAGCGTATGGCCGATGCCGGCATCAGCACGCTTCTGCCTAACAACTGCACCGGTGCCAACGAACTGTTCAACAACGATGCCGTCGACTGGTACGACATGACCTGCGACTTCCTCGGACTGGGTGCCGACTATCCCGTACAGATTGGTGTGCGCGGCCGCAACATTCCTGGCTGGGCATGGCTCATCTGGGATGACTTCGAGCTGATCTACATCGGTAGCGAGCTGAAGGACATGAAGCCCATCGCTCAGCAGGCTGCCGACGCTGCCAAGGAAGAATTCCCCTCGTTCGACGAGATCGAGGCCAACAAGGCTAAGTGGGATGCTCTGGAGGCTTGCGTGAACGTGCTGTCTGATCCTCAGAGCGTTGACGAGCTCGTTGAGGCTTACAAGAAGCTCGACGGCGCTCGCAACGACCTGCGCTCCAGCATCAACGCTTACGCTAAGCTGCGCAAGGAGAACGACAAGCTGAACGACGAGATCGTGAAGTACAGCGAGACGGCTTCTGCCGAGGCTCTCGACGCTGCCGACGCTCTCTACACTGAGGTTGAGACGATGCTGGCCGGCGGTACCATCGCCGACGAGGACATCGACGCTCAGATCGAGAAGATCATCGCTGCTAAGCGCGCTCTGCACATGCCCGCCAACTGGAAGGATGCTACCGACGAAAATCCCGTTAACATGACCGCAATGATTGAGAACCCGAAGTACTTCGACGACGCAGCCACAATGACTGCTTGGGAGTATGAGGGCATCAACAACGTTGAGGCCGAGAACGGTGAGATTGGCTTCGCCGAAGGTTGGGGTAGCTCAGCCGAAAGCGCTACATTCGACATCCACCAGACCATCACCGACCTGCCCGCAGGTACTTACAAGGTCATGGTTAGCGGTCTGTACCGCCAGGGTGGTGTTGACGCCGAGAAGAAGATGTCTCAGTACGAGTATGCTGAGAAGCTCGGTAAGCTCGACATGCTGGACGAAAACGCCAAGAAGGACGTTCAGGAGTACAGTGGCGCCGGCCAGTTCTATGGCAATGGCGTCTACAAGCCGCTGCACCGCTGGAACTACATCGTCACCGACGAGTGGAACGACGAGGTTTCTGGCCAGTTCATTGAGACTGGTAGCTGGACCGAGGGTGCTTGGATTGAGTACGTCGACAGCGTGACGGAAGGCTCTTCTGACTTCGCAACGAGCTACTACCTGCCCGACAACCGTCTGGCTCTCTATCAGCTCGTACAGCTGGGCTACTACGACAACGCACTCTACTGCGACGTTGCTGAGGATGGCAAGCTGACCATCGGTGCTTGCAACCAGAACGCTACCGGCCTCGACTGGACTCCGTTCTCCAACTGGCGTCTCTTCTACCTCGGTACCGAGAGCGCTCATAAGGGCACTGGCATCGACGTGACCGAGAAGACTGGCAACAACCGCATCGACGCTATCTACAGCATCGACGGCCGCCGTCTGAACGCTCTGCAGAAGGGTATGAACATTGTCGTGGTCAACGGCAAGGCTCGCAAGATCATGGTGAAGTAAAAAAAAGAGGTCATCCCTCATTACTTCGCAACATAGCAAGCAGGCTCCCACAACGGGGGCCTGCTTTTTTCGTTTCTTAAAAAATCTTAACCCGAGCACCACTTTAACACTCACTTTGCGAAATTGAAATGCCATTTCGCAAAAACATATTAACTTTGCACCCGAAATCAACAATTCTATTTCTTTCATAAAGTATTAAGTTTAAAAAAAAAGAGAACCATGAAAACACAAGTGAACCACGAAGAGGTTTACCAGGCCATGACAAAGGAGGTGGAGGAACTCATCAGCCTTCCTCCACACTCCGGCCGCCGGTGGGCCTACGGAAAGGCTGACCTGATTGAAATGATCTACATCGTCTATCTCACCAACACGCTGACGCGCGACGACGGCAGTCCCGCCACTTTCCGCTGGATGGTGGAGCGCATCTATGGCAACCTGGGCCTGCCCATCCCCGCCAACCCCATTGGCAAGGCCCAGGCCGCCCGCAACCGCAAAGGCATCCGCCAGCGCCCCTTTGAAGAGAGATATGGGAGAAGGGAGTAGGTGATAGGTAATAGGTAATAGGTGATAGGTAATAGGTGATAGGTAATAGGTGATAGGTGATAGGTTATTGGTAGGGAACGATATACCTGTTCTTTCCCCGCTTCGCTCTGAAAGCGTCCCTGCGGGCCGAGCGGACACAAGGACAAATGGAGAAAAGACCCCAACGGGGTCTCATTTGCATAACCGCAGGTCTTGACCTGCGGGGGCAAGTCATCCTCATTGCTACGACCCCAGAGGGGTCGCACAACAAGAATTACTGCATCTTCGAAGTCGCTCCCTGCATAGTTACACTTTTCCGCAGGTCAAGACCTGCGGTTAAGCATATGCGACCTCTCCGAGGTCCTTGTGTCCGCTCGGCTTTGCCGCTTTCGTAGTGCAGCGGGGAAAGAACAGATATATCGTTCCCTATTGGTATGTGGCTGGCGTGCCGTAGGTACGCGATAAGAGTTAATTTATAAAAGAAAGAAAACCATGAAGACACAAAGGAAAATGAATGAAAGACTGACGGAGCACTTCGCGCTCCGCGAATTTGTCGTCTCACGGACGGCAATGGTGAACAACATCGACAACACGCCCTCCCTGGAGGTGACGGAACGGCTGCGGGCCCTCTGCGTGAACGTGCTGGAACCACTGCGCAGGCAGTTCGGCGCAATCCGCGTGACGAGCGGCTACCGCTGCCCGGAACTGAACCGGCGGGTGGGCGGCGTCAGCCGGTCGCAGCACATGCTGGGTGAGGCCGCCGACCTGCACGTGGGCAGCAGCGAGACCGGACGGAAGATGTATGCCTACATCGTGGAACACCTGGACTACGACCAGCTGTTGTTCGAGCGCTCGGCCGACGGAAAGGCACGGTGGCTGCACGTGTCGTACCGCCAGCAGGGCACCAACCGCCACAGCCACAACGCCGACTACGTGGCGAGGATTCACCAGAAAATGCCGTGGATAGGACGAAAATGATGACGAAAAAGGGCAACTACCCAGATGTGTACCCAGATAAAACTTGACTTGGGTGTCTGAATGTTGTACCTTTGCACTCGGAAACACGAACAAACAGTCTGGCCGGACATGAAAAAGAAGAACGTGTGGACACCAATCTATTCAAAAAAACAAACCTTAATTAATCAACCATTTAAAACAAAGAAAGGAAACAAAGTATGGTATTTTACAAGTTGTATCAGGAGAACAATCCCAAGAGTGTGAACGTAGGCAAGTGGTACGCCCGTGCCGTTGCCATCCAGACCATCGACACCGAGGGCCTCATCGCCGAGATCGAGAAGCTCTGCACCGCTACCGACGCCGACGTCGTGGCCGTGATGCGCGCCCTGGTGTTCGTGATGAACAAGAAGCTGCAGGACGGCTACCGCGTGAAGCTGAACGGACTGGGCTCGTTTAAGATCGGCCTGAAGACGAAGGCCGCCGAGAGTGCGAAGGAGTTCACCGCCACGAAGCACATCGTAGGCTCGAGAGTGAACTTCCGCCCCGAGACCCACTGGAGTGCTGCCGACGGCAACAAGCGCCACAAGGTGTTCCTCGACAACCTGCACGTGCAGGAGCTGAAGCCCTACAGCGTTGACAAGAGCGGCGAGGACGACAACGAGAACACCGGCGACTAAGCCAGAAAGGAGGTTAGTGACTGACAGATGAAACTGAACAGAAACACTTGGCAACTGCTGCTGCGCGTCGTGGCAGCGGTTGCTACCGCCCTCCTCGGCGTGATCGGGGCGGAAGCATGTCTCTTTTAAGAAGGACTCCTTAAAACCCTACATCGGGAACAGTCCGAAGAGCTTGGCATCGATCATGTCGGTGACCTTCTGCAGGTCCTCGGCTGACTCGCCAAACTTCACGTTGTCGCCATCGACGATGATGAGCGGACCCTTGTAGGTGCTGATCCACTCCTCGTAGCGGCGGCCCAGGCCCTCGAGGTAGTCGATGCGGATGCCCTGCTCGTACTCGCGGCCGCGCTTCTGAATCTGAGCCACCAGCGTGGGGATGGTGGAGCGGATGTAGATCATCAGGTCGGGCAGTTTCACGAGCGAAATCATCAGTTCGAAGAGGTCTTGGTAGTTTTCAAAGTCGCGGTCGGACATCATGCCTTGAGCATGGAGGTTTGGCGCAAAGATGCGGGCATCCTCAAAGATCGTACGATCCTGGATGATGGTCTCCGGCGACTGCGAAATCTCCACCACCTCTTTGAATCGTTTGTTGAGGAAGTAGATCTGGGTGTTGAACGCCCACCGCTTCATGTCGGCATAGAAGTCGGCGAGATAGGGGTTGTTGTCGACGGGCTCGAACCGTGGGGTCCAGCCGTAACGCTTGGCAAGGAGCTTGGTGAGCGTGGTCTTGCCGCTTCCGATGTTTCCTGCTATGGCTATGTGCATAATTGTTGCCCCCTAACATAGGGGTTGGGGGTCTCGTGATACTCCTTGCCCCCTAACATAGGGGGGTGGGGGTCTCGTGATACTCCTTGCCCCCTAACATAGGGGGGTGGGGGTCTCGTGATACTCCTTGCCCCCTAACATAGGGGGGTGGGGGTCTCGTGATACATTATGTTAACTAACTCTATTTCTTAATGATGAACTGATGGAGGGGATATGAGATTACTCAAGACCCCCATCCCCCTATATTAGGGGGCTAGAGAACAGTCCGAACAGCGTACTATCTATCTTGTCGATGATGCCGGCGAAGTCGCGGGGGTTGTTCTGGAAGTCGAGCGGGTCGGCATCGACCACGAGCACGCGACCGCGGTATTTGTTGAAGATGAAGTCCTCGTAGCGGTCGTTGAGGTTGGCGAGGTAGTCCAGGGGGATGGTCTGCTCGTAGTCGCGGCCGCGCTTCTGGATGTTGGCCACCAGATGGGGCACCGAGGCGCGCAGATAGATCATCAGGTCGGGATGGCGCACGATGTAGAGCATCGACTCGAAGAGCTCCATGTAGGTCTCGAAGTCGCGGTCGTCGAGGTTGCCCATGGCGTGGTTGTTGGCCGTGAACACGTAGACGCCCTCGAAGATGGAGCGGTCCTGGATGATGGTCTTCTCTGAGCGGGCGATGTCGAGCAGGTCGCGGAAGCGCTGCTTCAGGAAGTACACCTCCAGTGCGAACGACCAGCGCGGTATGTCGGCATAGTAATCCTCGAGGTAGGGATTGTAGTCCACTGCCTCGAAGCGTGGCTCCCAGCCGTAGTGGCGTGCGAGCATGTTGGTGAGCGTCGTCTTTCCGCTCCCGATGTTTCCTGCTATGGCGATGTGCATTTTCTTGGAGTTCAAGGAGTTCAGGGAGTTCAAGGAGTTCAAGACATTAGTCTTCATTGCCTGGAAGGGGTTTGTACATGTAGTCCCACCACGAGCTGTCGCCCTTCAGCCACTTCTGGAACCAGGCGAAGATGGTGTTCTGCCACTTCTGGCGCTTCTGGTAGTCCATGATCCAGTGGTTCTCGCCCTCTACAACGACGAAGGCCGTGGGTCGCCCCAATAGTTTCAAGGCATTGAACATCTGGATAGACTCTCCCACAGGCACGTTCGTGTCGGCAGCACCGTGGAGGAAGAGCAGCGGCGTGTGGATCTTGTCGGCATTGAAGAGCGGACTCTGGTCGACGTAGAGGTCGCGGCGCGTCCAGGGATAGCTCTCGGCCATCGACACCTCGCTGTAGCTATAGCCCCAGTAGCCCTCGCCCCAGTAGCTGGTGTGGTCGCTGATGCCGGCATGGCTGATGGCAGCGGCGAAGAGGTCGGTCTGCGTCTGCAGATACTGGGTCATGAAACCGCCGTAGCTGGCGCCGATGCAGCCTATCTTCTTCTCGTCGACAAACGCGTGGTCGGCACAGAAACGCTTCACACCCTCGATGATGTCCTCGGCCACACCCTTACCGGCGGTGTTCACGTGGCGGCTGGAGAACTCCTGGCCGAAGCCCGTGGCACCGCTGGGGTTGATGACGTAGACCACGTAGCCCAGGGCGGCATAGGCGTGCTGGGGATAGCGCGTCTCGAAGTTGCGGCTCGTGGGTGAGCAGCCGCCGTAGTAGTTCACGATCATGGGATATTTCTTCGAGGCATCGAAGTGGGGCGGCAGGTAGTAGCGGCCGCAGATGGTGTCGCCGCGCGACGACACGAAGTCCCACGGCTGGCAGTCGCCCAGCTCGATGTCCTTCAGCAGTTCGGTGTTGGGGTCTTCCAGCAGTTTTGGACTGGCAAGACTGACGCCGACACCCCTACCCTCCTGCAGGCCTGCACTCCTGAAATACTCCTTGGGAGCCTTCAGCGTGTTCAAATCCAGCAGATAGCTGCGGTTGGCATGGCTGGCGCCCTGACCAGTGAAGGCCATGAGCGGCGTGGTGCGGGAGAGCGAGAAGCGGGTGACGAGTTCCTCGGGCACGTCGATGCGCGAAATCTTCAGCGTCTTCGGGTTCAGGCGGAAGAGATGGATGCAGTCGCGATCCTCGGCGGTGAAGTACACTTGCCCGTCGGCCTCGCTCCACACGGCGGTCTGCACGCTGGGGTTGAACGTCCGCGTGAGGGCCGTCGCCTTGCGGGAGGCGATGTCGAAGAGGTAGAGCTGGATGTCGGTCATGCTCGGAATGCGACCCTCGGGCACGTTCTTGCCGATGCCGTCGAGACACTCGGGCGAACCCGTGATGAGCACCTGTCGGCCGTCGGGCGAAAATTGCGCACCATTCAGGAAGCCGTCGTCGCTGACGAGCGTGTCCACCTGCATGGTGTTGAGGTCGAGGCGCATGATGCTGAACAGCGTGGTGGGGCGCTGCGTCAGTCGGCTGCGACTGCCCATGAGCAGCAGATAGCGGCCGTCGGCAGAGATGTCGGCAGCGCTGACGCTGTGGTAACCGTAGGTGAGCTGCTGGGAGAGGCCGGTCTGCGTGTCGTAGAGCGAGAGCGTGGAGCGCTGGCGCCAACCGGGCTGACGGTCGTCGGGCTCGCTGATCTCGTAGACGCCGTCGCCATGCTTGGGCTCCTCGCTGTTGTGGGTGAAGAGCAGGTGGCGCTCGTCGGGCATGATGCTGAAGCCGTCGTTGGGCAACGACTTGGCCAGCGTCAGCTGTGTGCCGGTGGCAGGATCGGCGACGATGATGCGGCGACCGCCGTCACCGTTCTCGGTGTAGTAGTAGCGCGAGGTGCGCGGCATCCAGGCGATGTACTTATCAGTGGTGAGCAGCTGGCGACGCGTCTTCACCTCGGTGAGCACGCTGCGCGTCGAACTTTTACCGCCCGGCTGCGTCTCGGTGTAGCGCGTGATGAGGTAGCGGCCGTCGGGCGAGAGGCTCACACCCGTGATGCGGGTGCCGTCGGTGACGTCGCTGAGCGTGTAGAGGCGCTTGCCGCCCGTAGGACTGACCACCGTGACCTCGCTGCCCTTCGTGGGCGTGACGACCACCACGGCGGTGTCGCGGCGCTCGGCCTTCGCCAGGTACTTCACGACAATCTCGTGGGTGCCGGCCAGCAGGTCGAGCTCGCCACTGGCCTTCTTGCCGTCGACGTAGAGCTGGTAGTCCTTCAGGTGCTTAACTGCCAGTGTAGCCTTGGCGTAGCCTGACACCTGAACGTCGGCCTGCAGCAGGCAGAGCGCCTGGTCGTAGGTGCAGGCGGGCAGCAGGCTGTCGGTGGTCTGCGTGGCATGGCGTGCCAGGTCGAGTTTCAGCGGCGTGTCGATGAGCGCGGAGGCCTTGAAAGGCTCGGAATTCAGGTTCACCGAGTCGAGCATCACGGGGGTGCGCACTTCGTAGGGGCCGGCATAGCGGAAGGTGGAAATCTTCACATCGGCTGCCAGCGCGGATGCCGACAGCCATGCGGTCATGGTAAAGGCAAGTATTCGTTTCATATATCACAAATCCATTTACCCCACAAAGTTAACGATTTTTTCGCAGAACGGGAGTTTTTTAGGATAAAAAATGACAAGAATCAGGTTTTTTGTGTATTTTTGCAGTTCGAAATCGTTACTGCATGGCCAATATGATGACAACGCCCATACCCAATCGCCCCGACGGACAACTGTCGGCGCTGGCGCTGCGTGCCGCCCCGATGGAGGTGGTGCGCGTAGGCTTCGTGGGTCTGGGCGAACGCGGCATGAAGGCAGTGAGGCGGTTCTGCCAAATCGACCATGCCCGTGTGGCTGCACTCTGCGACGTCAGCGAGGAACGCAGGTGCCAAGGAGCGCGAGAGGCTGGGAGCCAGGGGGAACAGGGCGTGGCTGTCTTTGCAAACTACGAAGACCTGTGCCAGAGCGACGACGTGGACCTGGTCTATGTCTGCACCGACTGGGCCTCGCACGTGCCCATCGCCCTCTGTGCCATGAACAATGGCAAGCACGTGGCCATCGAGGTGCCGGCAGCTACGACGCTGGCCGACTGTTGGACACTCGTCGACACCGCCGAGCGCACCCGTCGCCACTGCACCATGCTGGAGAACTGCTGCTATGCCAGCCACCACCTGAAGACGCTGGCCGCCACCCGACGCGGACGAATGGGCACCATCGTGCACGTGGAGGGCGCCTACATCCACCCCATGGACGACCGCTGGACTCCTTGGCGAACCGAGGCCAACCGCCAGCTGCGCGGCGACCTCTACCCCACTCATGGCATGGGACCCGCCTGCCAGTTGCTGGGCATCCACCGCTCGGACTGGATAACGTCGCTCGTGAGCATGGACACCGAGCCTTTCCTGCGCGAAGATTTCCGCAACGGCGACCACACCACCACACTCATGCGCACTCGCCTCGGCAAGACCATCCTGCTGCAGCACAACGTGGTGGACCCGCATGAATACACGCGCCGCTACCACGTGGTGGGCACAAAGCAGTCCACCGAGAGCCGCGACAGCACGCCCCACGACGTGATGAGCATGCGCATGGACCGACGCCTCGTGCATTGCCTGCATCACGGCCTGCCGCTCGACATCGACGTCTACGACCTGGCCGAATGGTGTGCCGTGAGCGAGCTGTCGCGCCTTTCCATCGAAAACGGAAACGTGCCGGTGGAATTTCCCGATTTTACACGCCCGAAATTTGGCTAATCCGTTTTTTATCATTACCTTTGCAAAAATATCGTTACATTTATAAACTTACAATCTCATGAAATTCAAAAAATCATTTTTGCTTCTGTTGGCAGCAACGCTTCTGCTGCCGCTGAACGCATGGGCACAGCAGCCCGAGGCCGGAAAATTCGACTGGCCCTACAAAGTTGTGAACGGAACCATCGTGACGGATGTGCCTGCCATGCCGGCCGGACAGCAGACCGCACTGGGACTGGTGACACCGAAGATGGACGTGGTGCGCGTGGCATTCGTCGGTCTGGGCATGCGCGGACCGGGCGCCGTGGAGCGCTGGACCCACATCCCCGGCATCGAGATCAAGGCGCTCTGCGACCATGTGAAGGAACGCGCCGAGGGTTGCAACGGCTACCTGAAGAAGGCTTCCATGCCGCCAGCAGACATCTACTACGGCGAGAACGGCTATAAGGAACTCTGCAAGCGCACCGACATCGACGTGGTCTACATCGCCACCGACTGGATACACCACTTCCTGGTGGCCAAGGAGGCTCTGGAGAACGGCAAGCACGTGGCCATCGAGGTGCCGTCGGCCATGAACATGAACGAAATCTGGCAGCTCATCAACCTCTCCGAGCAGAAGCGCCTGCACTGCATGATTCTGGAGAACTGCTGCTACGACTTCTTCGAGCTGAACTCGCTCAACATGGCACAGAAGGGTCTTTTCGGTGAGATCATCTACACGCAGGGTGCCTATCGCCACGAACTGTCGCAGTTCTGGGACTACTACTGGAAGAAGGACGACCAGGACAAGCTGGGCTGGCGCCTGGACTATAACAAAAAGTTCCGTGGCGACGTTTATGCCACTCACGGCCTCGGCCCCATCGCTCAGGTGCTCAACATCCACCGCGGCGACCGCATGAAGACGCTCGTGGCCATGGACACGAAGTCGTTCGTTGGCCGCAAGCTGGTGAAGGATCGCACGGGTAAGGATGAACCTTTCCGCAACGGCGACCACACCACCACGCTGATTTCTACTGAGAACGGCAAGGTCATCGAGATTCACCACAACGTGATGACCCCGCAGCCCTACAACCGCATGTATCAGCTCACGGGTACGCTGGGCTTCGCCAACAAGTATCCCGTTGAGGGCTACGCTCTCTCGGCCAAGAACATGACCGATGCCGGCGTGAAGCCCGACCACGAGAACCTCAGCGCCCACGAGTACCTGAACGAAAGCGACACCAAGGCTCTGCTCGAGAAGTACACCTCGCCCATCGTCACGAAGTATGGAGAAGAGGCCAAGGAAGTGGGCGGCCACGGTGGCATGGACTTCATCATGGACTCGCGCTTCGTTTACTGCCTGCGCAACGGTCTGCCCCTCGACATGGACGTCTACGACCTCGCCGAGTGGTGCTGCCTGGCTGAACTGGGTTCGGTATCGATGGACAAGGGCAACATGCCCGTTGAGGTGCCCGACTTCACCCGCGGCCACTGGAACGACGTGAAGGGCTATCGCCACGCTTGGGCTACGCCCGAGGTGGAGGCTCAGACCACTGCCAGCGGCAAGGCATTCACCGAACAGCTGAAGGCTTGCGGAAAGGTGTACTACGAGACCCTGGAGAAGAAGGGCGAGAAGGCTGCCCGCAAAGCACTTGCAGCTGCCAAGAAAAAGGCTGCCAAGGCCAAGAAAAAGTAAAAGATGAAGTCTCTTAAGGAAATTTATAGAATCGGAAAAGGGCCGTCGTCGTCTCACACGATGGGACCGATGAAAGCGGCTCAGATCTATGCACAGCGTCACCCCGAAGCCAAGCGCTTCGAGGTGACGCTTTATGGTTCGCTGGCTGCCACGGGCAAAGGCCACATGACGGACGTGGCCATCACCGAAGGCTTGCAGCCCGTAGGCCCGGTCGACATCATCTGGAATGCCCGCGAACGACTGCCCTATCACCCCAACGGCATGCTCTTCAAAGCCATCGATGCCGACGGCAACCAGCACGACCCCTGGACGGTGTTCAGCGTGGGAGGCGGTGCGCTTTCGGAAGGCGAAAACGACACGCTCGGCCACGGCGGCGAGGAAGTCTACTCGATGCAGACGCTCGGCGAAATCCAGGAGTGGTGCGAGCACTATGGACGTGCCTACTGGGAATATGTCGACCAATGTGAGGACAGCGACATCTGGGACTACCTGCACGATGTCTGGGGCGTCATGCAGGCGGCTGTGGAGCGTGGTCTCGACAGCGAAGGCGTGCTGCCCGGACCGCTCGGACTGGCTCGCAAGGCTCCCACCTACTACGTCAAGGCATCAGGCTACAAGGCCCATCTGCAGAGCCGTGGCATGGTGTTTGCCTATGCGCTGGCTGTGAGCGAGGAAAACGCTTCGGGCGGCATCATCGCAACGGCACCCACCTGTGGGTCGTGTGGCGTATTGCCTGCCGTGCTCTACCACCTGTCGCGTGGTCATCTGTTCTCCGAGAAGCGCATCCTGCACGCCATGGCGACGGCTGGCATCATCGGCAACGTAGCCAAGCAGAACGCCTCCATCGCCGGTGCCGACGTAGGTTGCCAGGGCGAGGTCGGCGTGGCATGTGCCATGGCCTCGGCCGCTGCCTGCCAGCTCTTTGGCGGTTCGCCAGCACAGATAGAATATGCCGCCGAGATGGGATTGGAACACCATCTGGGCATGACCTGCGACCCGATGTGCGGACTGGTGCAGATTCCCTGCATCGAGCGCAATGCCTTTGCTGCCACGCGTGCCCTCGACTCGCAACTCTATGCTGCCTTCAGCGACGGCCGCCACCGCGTCACTTACGACCGTGTCGTCCGCGTCATGAAGAAGACAGGCCACGACCTGCCGTCGCTCTACAAGGAAACCTCGGCAGGTGGTCTGGCTACTGAGGGACTATAAACCCTCATCACCTTTTACAAAAAAATCATTATCTTATTCTTCCTCTATCCGGTAATGTCGTTACTACGTGTTGGTAACGATATTACCGCTTAGTGGCAACTGCTGGATAAAAACAAAACTAAGAATTCTTTTTCGTCGACTTCTTCGTACTGGTTTTCTTGCTTGAAGACTTCTTCGTGGTCGACTTCTTTGTAGTAGATTTCTTGGCCGTAGACTTCTTTGTGGCCGTCGTTTTCTTCGCAGCTGTCTTTTTCGCCGTGGTCGACCGCTTAGTAGTCGAAGCCTTTTTAGCCGTAGTCTTTTTCTTCGTTGTCGACGTCTTCTTCGTGGAAGTCGACTTCTTCGTGGTCGTCTTCGCCATCTCCTCGACGGTATCACGAGCCTGAGTCCACAAGTCATTCAAACTGCACGACTTCACCTGTGTCGAAAAGAACCAGATTACCACAATAACACCAAGCAAGAATTTCAACAAACGCTTCCACTGAGCAAGCGTCAATTTCCCAATCTTGGCCGACGTTTTAGATTTCTTTGAACCCTTTTTCTTCGACCGGCTCTCTCGTTCAGCCTCACGCTCCTGACGTTGTCTCTCCTTCTCTGCAGCAGCCTCCAGTTTCGGACGCACAGTCTCCTCGTAACGAGCCTCACTATAGACGTCGAAGTTCATGGCCAGACGTGCCTCCTCATCTTCGCCAACCGTAGCCCCCAACTGCTCACGACAAGCCTCAGCAATCTCATGGCGGAACGACAAACCCGTCGACTGATCCACCTCACGCTCACTATTGAAACTCACCGTCGCACCCTGCTCAATGTCACCATAGGCACTGCGCGCCACTGCTTTATAAAGATTTCCGTCCATATCACATTCCTTTCCAGAGCGACACAAAGCACCGAGCCTGCCACCCCCATTATGGCAGCAAAGTTACAAACAAAAAACGAGAAAGTAGAAAAAAAGCGCATTTTATTTTGTTTTTTCCCCGTTTATTCGTAACTTTGCACCCGCAACGCCCCAACAGGCATGCATCGGACTTGTAGCTCAGTTGGTTAGAGCAACAGACTCATAATCTGGAGGTCCCAGGTTCAAGCCCTGGCTGGTCCACGCTGAAAATTTAAGCACTTACGAGTTTCTCGCAAGTGCTTTTTCTTTTATCGGTGACCTTCAAGTGACCTTTTTGAAGCAAAAGTGACCTCGCGTTACCTTCTGAAATGTAGAGTGATTCTTTGTGAGTTCAAGAAATGTTTTCGCACAGATGATGGCGAAAACAAGGAGTCTTTAACATCAAAACACATAAAAAAGAATAAAAGAGAGGATCACTTTTATATAATTATGTGTGTAATTAAAGAAAGAATGAAAAATTTTCATTATCTTTGCAACATTAAATTCACAAGGATGGAAGATATCAATCGGTTAAAAGTAGTACTTGCAGAGAAGAAGCGCACTAACAAGTGGCTCGCAGAGCAAATGGGTGTCAATCCCACCACCGTGTCGAAATGGTGCACCAACTCTTCACAACCCGACCTCGGCAATCTATTAAGAATTGCCGACCTATTGGAGGTTGATATAAAAGAGTTGTTCATTAGGGAATATAAGCAGTTCCTGCTTTCTCAAGAGTTGGAGAAGACAAATATTGGGGAATGATATATGGATAAACAAGGATTCATAGATTTCAATACACGACTGTCGCCGGAAAACTCGGGGAAAGCTGACAGTTATGCGCGTGCCATACGGATT
>CACZIT010000031.1 GCA_902781315.1 uncultured Prevotellaceae bacterium | reverse complement strand
ACGACAAAGGTAAGGAAAAACTGGCATATTTTTCGTATATTGAACGTTAAATAATTTAAGAGTTATTGAGAACTCTTATTACAGACTGCAAAGTTAAAGTAGGGACGAGATGAGGGCACGTTGTGCCGTGTAAGGCTGCTTCGCAGCGTGTAAGGCCCTCCGGGCGTGTAAGACGACGATGTCGCGTGTAAAAGTCCCGTAGGGACGGGATAAGGGTAGCCAGCCAATTCATTGGCTGGTATGCGACAACCCACACATAGGCTAGCGTGCCTTTAGGTACGCGACATTATCTGCAGCTTTCCTCATATTCCTCTTATGTCGATGTACCTACGGCACACCGCATCTAACAACATCCTCTTATACCAGCCAATGAATTGGCTGGCTACCCACATCCCGTCCCTACGGGACTTTACACAGCGCGACAGCGCCCTTACCCGCCCGACAGGGTCTTACACGGCGGCACCGCCGCCCTTACACGCTGCGAAGCAGCCTTACACGGCGCGACAGCGCCCTTACACGCCCGACAGGGCCTTACACGTGCCGAAGGCACCTTCCACGGCGGCTATGCCGCCCTTCCACGCTGCGAAGCGTAAAAAAATGCTAATTATTTGGCGCGGCGCGCGGATTTCATTATCTTTGTAGTCAAATTGCAGAAAACGTGCAAATGCAACGATAAAACAACAATCATCATAATAAAAAACCAAAACAAAAAACCTATGAAGAAAATCTTGCTGATGGCCGCCCTCGTAGGGCTGGCTCTGAACGCCGACGCGGCGAAAGTGAAGAAGACGCGCACGGCGAAGAAAGCACAGGTGGAGACGGTGGCCCGGGTGGCTGCACCCACGATGACCGAGTGGCACGACATGGCCGTGAACAACGTGAACCGCGTGCCGGTGCACACCACGTTCTTTGCTTACGAGAACGAGGCACTGGCACTGAAGGGCGACATGACGAAGTCGTCGCGCTTCCTCTCGCTGCATGGACAGTGGAAGTTCAACTGGGTGGAGAACGCCGACCAGCGTCCCGACGACTTCTTTAAGACCGACCTCGACGACTCCGCGTGGGGCACGATGCCTGTGCCTGGCATGTGGGAACTGAATGGCTATGGCGATGCCGAGTACGTGAACTCAGGCTTTGCCTGGCGCGGCCACTTCGACCAGAAGCCGCCGCAGGCTCCCGTGAAGGACAACCACGTGGGCTCTTATCGCCGCACGTTCACTATTCCTGCCGACTGGAACGGCAAGCAGATCATTGCCCGCTTCGGCTCAGTGACGTCGTGCATCTACCTCTACGTGAATGGCCAGTTCGCCGGCTATAGCGAGGACTCAAAGGTAGCAACTGAGTTCGACATCACCCCGTTCGTGAAGCCGGGTGAGGAAAACCTCATCGCCTTCCAGGTGTTCCGCTGGTGCGACGGCTCGTGGTGCGAGGACCAGGACTTCTGGCGCCTGAGCGGTGTGGCTCGCGACTCTTATCTCTTTGCCCGCGAGAAGAACACCCACGTCGACGATATCCGCATCAATGCCTCGCTCGACGACAACTACGACAAGGGCACACTGCTCGTTCAGAGCACCCTGCCCGTGCAGAAGAGCATGGTTTACGAACTGCTCGATGCTGAGGGCAAGAGCGTCTTCAAAGTGCCCACAGGCTGCGGAGTGATGACTGCCGACAACCTCGACGTGAAACACTGGACGGCAGAGACACCCTATTTGTATACATTTGTAGCCAAGGTCTATGCCAACGACGTAAACCTGCCCAAGAAGCTGACGAAGTCGGGCAACAGCCAGGCTATTACCGATGCTTACCTGGCCGCGTTGGCCAAGCAGCAGCCCGTGGAGGTCATCACCCAGAAGGTGGGTTTCCGCCGCGTTGAAATCAAGAACGCCCAGCTGTTGGTGAACGGCCAGCCCGTACTCATCAAGGGTGCCGACCGCCACGAACTGGATCCCGACGGTGGCTACGTGGTGAGCCGCGAGCGCATGATTCAGGACATCCAGATCATGAAGCGCCTGAACATCAACGCCGTGCGCACCTGCCACTATCCCGATGACCCCGTGTGGTACGACCTGTGCGACGAATACGGCATCTACATGACCGCCGAGGCCAACCAGGAGAGCCACGGCTTCGGCTACGGTCCTGAGGCCGAGGCCAAGAAGCCGCTGTTCGCTCAGCAGATCATGGAGCGCAACCAGAACAACGTGCGCTCGCACTTCAACCACCCCGCCATCATCGTCTGGTCGCTGGGCAACGAGACTGTGAATGGCCCGAACTTTGAGGCTGCCTACGACTGGGTGAAGGCCGAGGACAAGAGCCGTCCCTGCCAGTGGGAGCAGGCTCACCGCGAAGGTCGCAACTCCGACATCTTCTGCCCGATGTACTACACACCGTGGTCGTGCGAGGCCTACTGCAAGGACGACAACTTCCAGAAGCCGCTCATCCAGTGCGAGTACAACCACACGATGGGTAACTCGTCTGGCGGACTGAAGGAGTACTGGGAACTGGTGCGCAAGTTTCCGAAGTATCAGGGTGGCTACATCTGGGACTTCGTCGACCAGGCCCTACACCGCCGTCCGAATGCCAAGATGCTCACAGCCTCGCTGGCCGAGCTGAACCGCATCAGCAACCAGAAGAATGCCGACCTGAACAAGATCGACTATACCTACGGCGGCGACTACAACCGCTACGACCCCTCTGACAACAACTTTAACTGCAACGGAATCATTGGTCCGGACCGCCAGCTGAACCCGCACGCCCTCGAGGTGGCCTATCAGTACCAGAACATCTGGACAAAGGCGCAGGGCAAGCTCGCCGAGACAAAGACCGTGGAAGTCTTCAACGAGTACTTCTTCCGCGACCTGAGCAACTACCAAATGGTATGGGCGCTGCAGGTGGATGGCCAGATTAAGCAAAATGGTGTCGTGCGCAACCTCGACGTCGCTCCGCAACAGACGAAGGCCTTCCAGATTCCATTCACACTCGACGGCATTGACGAAAAGGCCGAGGTGCTGCTCCTGACCAGCTACTTCCTGAAGGAGGCCGAACCTCTCATGGAAAAAGACCAGTGTGTGGCCTTTGCCCAGTTGCCCGTGAAGGAGTACGGCCATGGCTGCTGCGACTTCGAGGAGCAGACCGTTGAGACTCCGAAGTCGAAAATCAAGATCACCGACAAGAAGGGCACCGACGAGATCACCGTCGCCAACGCCAACTTCACCGTGAAATTCGACCGCCTGACGGGACTCATGAAGCAGTATACCGTGCTGGGCAACGACCTGCTAGGCGAGGGTGGCACGCTGCGCCCGAACTTCTGGCGTGCCGTCACCGACAACGACATGGGTGCCGGCCTGCAGCGCGCTTACAAGGCTTGGCGCAATCCCGAGATGAACCTCGTCTCGCTGACCGCCGAGAAGGCCAAGAAGCAGAACCAGGTGACGGTGAAGGCCGTCTACGACATGCCGGGTGTGAAGGCTCAGCTCATGATGGCCTACGTCATCATCGAGGGCGGTGCCATCCACGTGTTTGAGAAGATGACCACCACCGAGGGTGCCGAGGTGAGCGATATGTTCCGCTACGGCGTGGTGATGGACATGCCTTACAACTACGACCAGAGCGAATACTACGGCCGTGGCCCCATCGAGAACTATGCTGACCGCAAGGATGGCGTTCCCATCGGCCTGATTAAGCAGGATGCCGACGACCAGTTCTTCCCCTACATCCGTCCGCAGGAGACCGGCACGAAGACCGACATGCGCTACTGGCGCCAGACCAACGCCGCCGGCTTCGGACTGCGCATCCAGGCTTGCGAACCGTTCTCGGCCTCAGCCCTGCACTACAACATCATGGACCTCGACGAGGGCATGGACAAAGACCAGCGCCACTCGCCGCAGGTGCCTAAGTCGAAGTACACCGAGCTGTCGCTCGACATGGTGCAGACCGGCGTGGGCGGTATTAACTCATGGAGCCGCGACGCTCAGGCCCTGCCGCAGTATCGCGTGAAGTACGAGGATCGCCTGTTCAAGTTCTGGCTGATCCCGGTGAAATAATATAAATGTAGGGACGCCGCGTGCCGCGTTACTGGAGTTGGTTTTGTCCAGCCAAGAAACGCGGCGCGCCGCGTCCCTGCATTTAAATTGAAAAGGAACAAATGAAATACGCAGTAGTAACAGGTGGCACATCCGGCATCGGGCTGGGCGTGGCGCAAATGCTTCTCAGCAAGGGCTACCATGTCTTTGCCACCTACGTGGGACCTGAGTTCACAGAGCAGATTCCACACTTCGAAGCCATCAACACCGACCAGTCGTCGCGTGCTGATGTGTATCAGTTCATCAACTATGTAAAGAGTCAGACCGACCACGTCGACTGCCTGGTGTGCAATGCCGGCATGACCATCCGCAAGTCGTTCACCGAGACGCGCGACGAGGACTGGGACAAGATGATGGAGGTGGCCGTCAACTCCCACTACATCATGGTGCGCGAGTTCTTCCCCATCATCCCTGCCGGGTCACGCATCCTCTTCACAGGCTCGCAGATGGGCCTCAACCCTCACGCCACCGTGTTGGCCTACGGTGTCACGAAGTCGGCCATCCATGCACTGACAAAGAACCTCGTGAAGGAGTTTGAAGGCACGGGAACCACGGTGAACGCCATCGTGCCAGGCTTCGTGGAGACTCCGTGGCAGAAAGAAAAGCCCGAGGAAATCAAGCAGAACATCTATCGCAAGACGGCCATCCATCGCTTTGCCTCGGTGGATGAAATCGTCGATGCCTACCGCTTCTGCATCGACAACCCGTTTGTCAACGGCAGCCTGATCGAGGTGAACGGTGGGTATAGTTATCGATAAGTGCGCCTTCGGCGCGGTTGAGAAGCCCTTCGGGCGGTTGAGAAAGTTGAGAATGCGCCTATGGCGCGGTTGAGAAGGGGGCTTTCTGACGAAAGCGCGCTTCGCGCCGAGCGCCACAGGCGCATTGAACCGCCCGAAAGGGCATTGAACGCTGCGAAGCAGCATTGAACAGCGCCACAGGCGCCTTGAACTGTCCGAAGGACATTGAACGCTGCGAAGCAGCATTGAACCGCCCGAAAGGCATTGAACCGCTGCGAAGCAGCATTGAACAGCGCCGCAGGCGCACTACTATGGCAGAGACTCTGAAAGAGAAAACAGCGAAAGGACTGCTCTGGGGCGGTCTGAACAGCACGGTGCAGCAACTGCTGGGCATCGTGTTCGGCATCATCCTGGCCCGACAGCTCAACCAGTCGGACTTCGGAATGATTGCCATGATCAGCATTTTCTCGCTCATCGGCAACGACCTGCAGAACAGCGGTTTCAAGACAGCGCTCGCCAACCTGCGCGAGCCCACCGACCGCGACTACAACTCCGTATTCTGGTTCAACATCCTCATGGGCGGCAGCATCTATCTGGTGCTCTTCCTCTGCGCACCGCTCATCGCCCGTTTCTACCACGTGCCCGAGCTCACGGCCCTGGCGCGCTATGCCTTCCTCGGCATTGTCTTCGCCAGTTTCGGCACCGCCCAGTCGGCATGGCTCTTCAAGAACCTGCGCGCCAAGCAGCAAGCCAAGGCAGGCATGGTGGCGGTGCTGCTCTCCAGCAGCGTCGCCGTCGTCATGGCCTACATGGGCTTCGCCTACTGGGCACTCGCCACGCAGACCAACCTCTACATCCTCACCTGCACCCTGCTCTACTGGCACTACAGCCCCTGGCGCCCCACGATGCAATGTCCTTCGGACGGTTCAAGGTTCAAGGTTCAAGGTTCAAAGTTCAAGGTTCAAGGTCCTTCGGACTGTTCAAATGCTGCTTCGCAGCGTTCAAAGTTCAAAGTTCAAAGTTCAAAGGCTGATGCGCAGCGCACAATACCCTCCACTCTAAACTCTAAACTCTCAACTCTCCAGGACGTCTTACGTCCAGCATTGAAGATGTTCCGCTTCTCGGTGAAGCTCCTCATCTCGCAGGTGCTCACCGACGTGAACAACAACATCCTGAACATCCTCATCGGCCGCTTCTACGGTCGTCACGACACGGGCAACTACAACCAAGCCTTCCAGTGGAGCACGAAGGGTTCGAACATCATTCAGAACATGGTGCAGCAGGTGGCACAGCCCGTACTGGTCAGCGTCGACAACGAGCGCGAGCGCCAGTTGCGCATTCTGCGCAAGATGATGCGCTTCGCCGCCTTCCTGTCGTTCCCCCTGTTGTTCGGCCTGTCGCTCGTCAGCCACGAGTTCATCGTCACCCTGCTCGGCGAGAAGTGGGCCGAGAGCGCCGCCTACCTGCGTCTGCTCGCCATCGCCAGCGCCTTCCTGCCCCTCTCCACGCTCCTCTCCAATGTCGTCATCACCAAGGGTCGCAGCAACATCTTCATGTACGTCAACCTCACGCTTGCCTGCCTGCAGACCCTCACGATGCTCGCCATCTACCACTTCCACCTCTCCCTTCCCTCACTCTCTCAACTCTCAACTCTTTCTCAACCCCTTCTCAACCCCTTCTCAACCGCGCCGCAGGCGCTCCCTCAACTCTCAACTCTCAACACTCAACTTTCTCTCAACCCCTTCTCAACCGCGCCGCAGGCGCTCTCTCAACTCTCAACTCTCAACACTCAACTCATGACCATGGTCCTCGCCTTCACGGCGCTCACCATCCTCTGGTTCTTCGTCTGGGGATTCTTCGCCCGCCGATTGGCTGGCTACCGTTTCCGCATGCTCCTCAGCGACGTGCTGCCCTTCCTCCTTACTGCCGCCGCCGTGATGATCGCCACCGGCTTCATCACCGCCATTCTCCCTTCCCTTCTGGGAGGGGCTGGGGGTAGGCTTCTGCTCCTCCTTGCCCGCATCATACTGGCCGCACTACTCTACTTCCTCATCATGAAGATTTCCGGATCACAGATACTTCAAGAATGCTTAGATTTTGTGAATAAAAACAGACATAAAAAATATAGTAGCACATGAATTACGCTTTGATTATTGCTGGTGGTTCTGGCAACAGAATGGGACAAGACATTCCCAAACAATTCATCAATGTCTACGATAAGCCAGTCCTTATCTACACATTAGAGGGATTTCAACGTCATCCGATGATAGACGCCATCGAGGTAGTATGCCTCGATGGGTGGCATGATGTCCTGTGGGCATACTCCCGCCAATTCAACATCACCAAACTCCAAAATGTCATCTCTGGCGGAGGCAGCGCCCAGGAGAGCATCCGCAACGGGGTCTATCATTTGGAAAGCAAAGCAGCCGACAACGACATTGTCATCATCCACGACGGCATCCGCCCGCTTGTAGACGACACAGTCCTGACAGACGTCATACAGAAAGCAAAAGAATTCGGCAACGGTGTCACCTCATTGCCCTACAACGAACAGATTTTCATCGTCAACCCTGACGACGAGACGACCACCCGAAAGTATATTCCCCGCGAAACCCTCCGCAGAGTGTCTACCCCACAGGCCTACCAGTTCAAGAAACTCGACGAAGCTTACCACAAGGCATTCGAGCAAGGCATCGGCATCCACGGATCGTCCTATACGAATACGATGATGGTAGAACTGGGAGAGACCCTGCATTTCGCCGCAGGCTCCGACAAAAACATAAAACTGACCACGAAGGACGACCTTGAATTGTTTAAGGGTTATCTGAAAATGGATAAAGACACATGGCTGAAATAAACACGCGCTATAAGAAGCATCCGCTCTACCAGGAAGACCTGGCACGGATTGCAAAAGCGGCAGACCTGCAGATGCTGCAGGGCAAGTCGTTTTTGATAACAGGCAGCACCGGCCTGTTAGGAGTGTTCCTGATAGATGTCCTGATGCACCTCAACGAAAAGGGAGCCGACATCACCGTCTATGCCTTGGGACGCAGCCAGGAGAAAGCATTCCAGAGACTGGGAGAGTATCGTGACGACCGGCATTTCCAGTTCATCACCCACGACGCTACTGAATCGCTGAAGAACCTGCCTGCCGCCGACTTCATTGTCCCCCTGGCATCCAACACCCATCCACTGGCCTACTCGCAGTTTCCCGTGGAAACCATTCACATCAACGTGAAGGGAGCAGAGCATGCCCTCGAGAAAGCCTGCGATTGCGGAGCAACAGTACTCTATCCCTCCACGGTCGAAATCTACGGCAACTCAAAGGACACCGACAAATTCGTCGAGACCTTCACGGGCGAACTGAATCTGGAAACATCGCGCTCCTGCTACACAGAGTCAAAACGCCTGAGCGAAGCACTCTGCCAATCATACAGGGCAGAAAGAGGCGCACATGTAAAAATCGCCCGACTCAGCCGCGTCTTCGGTCCTACCATGCTGATGAGCGACAGCAAGGCGTCGTCGCAGTTCATCAAGAAAGCACTGGACAACGAGGACATCGTCCTCAAGAGCAAAGGCGAACAACTCTTCTCATATACCTATACCGCAGATGCTGTCGGCGCCATGCTCCACATCCTGACGCACGGAGCAGAAGGCACCGCCTACAATATAGCCTGCGATGACTGCAATGTCAGGCTGAAGGACTTCGCCATGCTCTGTGCCGAGTGGGCAGGGAAAGAAGTGGTGTTCGAACTGCCCTCCGAAACCGAACAGAAGGGGTTCTCGATTGCCACCAGAGCCATCCTCGACAATGCCAGACTGCTCAGCATCGGCTGGAAGCCTGCCTATACCATGAAAGATGCCGTATGGAGGACATTGGAGATATTAAGATATGGACAATAAGTATTTACAACAGTTCAAGGAACGCCAGCTTCGCCCCTGCCAGCTGAAGCAGCTTTCCATACTCGAAGAGATTGACCGCATCTGCCGGAAACACCAGATAGGCTACTGGCTCGACGGCGGCACACTGCTCGGTGCCGTCCGCCACGGTGGGTTCATACCCTGGGACGACGACATCGACATCGCCATGAGAAAAGAAGACCTCGACCGCTTCGTCCGTATCGCACCGTCCGAACTGCGCGAAGGACTCTTCCTGCAGACCCCGCAGATAGAGCCGCAATCCAAGGAACCCATCGTGAAAGTACGCGACCTCAACTCCTTCTATGTAGAGCACTCCGACAATTTTGCTGCCGACTATCAGAAGGGACTCTACGTCGACATCTTTCCCATGATCAATTATCCCACGCTACCCAAGTCATGGGTGAAGCGTCTCACCTTGGGAGTGTCAAAAAGCTACTCCATCCTGCACAAAGCCCACTACTACTCACTTCGGTCTTTCGCCGAATTCTTATGGTTTGGCTGCAAGTATTGGCTGAACCTCTTTTTGTGGACCATTCTCTATGCCTTGCGGCCCAAGGACACCTACATCTCAAACATCCTCATCAACAACGGCTATGGCATCATGCACCGCCAAGACTCCGTCTTACCCCTCAGCACCATCACTTTCGAGGGCAAGAGTTTCTCGGCACCAGGCAACCCCTCAGCCTATCTCTCCGACCTGTATAACAACTACATGGAGATTCCCCCAAAGGAGAAGCAAAAAATCCACTCTGTTTTTATCCTACCAGAATTAGTATGACCCCTCCTGCCAAGACCGACATCGCGGTGCTGATGCTGTTCTTCACCCGCTCCGACACCCTACAGCTTGTGTTCAACGAAGTGCGCAAGGCACGACCCTCACGCCTCTTCCTCTATCAGGACGGACCGCGCGACGAGCGGGACCTGCCCGGCATCGAGGCCTGCCGACGCATCGTCAGCGACGACCAGATTGACTGGCAGTGCGACGTCCACCGCCAGTACCTCGACCACAACCAAGGCTGCGACCCCTCCGGCTTCCGCTCCCACCAGTGGGCCTTCTCGCTGGCCGACAAAGTCATCGTGCTCGAAGACGACGTCGTGCCCTCGCAGTCGTTCTTCCCGTTCTGCAAGGAGATGCTCGACCGCTACGAGCACGACGAGCGCATCACGATGGTCTGTGGGTTCAACACCGACGAAGTCACCACCGACGTCGGGCAGGACGACTACTTCTTCACCTCCTACCAGAGCATCTGGGGATGGGCCTCGTGGCGACGCGTCGCCCAGCGCTGCCAGGGCGACTACGCCTTCATGCACGACCCGCAGACACTCGCCCGCCTCAAGGCCCTGGCACGCGACCGCCACCTGCGCAGCAACATGCTCCAGATGTTCCGCGACCACAGCCAGAGCGGCAAAGAATACTTCGAGACCATCTACTGGGCCGACCAAATCTTGAACTCCGGCCTCTGCATCATGCCCACCCGCAACCTCGTCAACAACGTGGGCCTCACCGCCGACAGCACCCACTTCTCAGCCGAGCTGCAGACCATGCCGCGCCGGCTTCGCCGCATCTTCACCATGCCGCGCTACGAGTTGCAGTTCCCCCTCCACCACCCGCGCTACGTCGTCGACCACGTCGACTACCTCCACCGCCGCTACAAGGTGATGGGCTGGAACCATCCCTTCACCAAAATCCAGTATTCCCTCGAAGAGCTCTGGCTCAACCTGCGCCGTGGCAATCTGCGCCACATCTTCCGTTCCCTCACCCGCCGCATCCGCAAGTGGACGGGCCAAGACCGCCACAAGTAGCGGCACCGCCGCCGAGGAAGGTGCCTTCGGCACGTGTAAGGCGGCGTTGCCGCCTCCCCCCACAGTAAAAAAAACGCAGGGCCGGCGACATCACGTCGGCGACCCTGCTAACCATAATGCTAAGGTTATGGAGCTAAATAGCTCGCATAACTAAAAATATAAACAGACTGTGGCGCGCTCGCCACAAATGTGGAAATTACTATTTTTCTAAGATGATATTCACCAGTGCCGTCACATCGGCTACCGTGATCGTGCCGTCGCCGTTCACGTCGGCATTCTCCTCGCTGAAAGTATCAGCGTTCTTACCTAAGATACGGTTCACCACCGCCGTCACGTCGGCAATATCTACTTGTCCGTCGCCGTTCACGTCGCCTAGTAAGCTAAAGGAAGATATAGGACTGCCCATTTCCCCGCCTTTAATTACTATTTGAAGGTCCGTCTCAACATTTTCATTCATTCCTAAATAATCAACGACATAAGCTTCAAAAGGATTAGCATTACTTTCATTGCTTATGTAGGAGAACATTTTCCCATTAAGAGAAAAACAATCTGAAAGACAATATTGCATATTCCTACCTATAATATCATAACGCATACTTGAAGACACTCCTTTGGGGTAATCCACCGTCTCCGCATTTTTCATTGCCCGAATAGAAGCATTATGTCCTTGAAAAACGACTATCTTATCTGTCAATTGCCATTCTTCTCCCCAATGTTCCGTAGCGGCTGTTATAAGGTATGGTCGATAAGCAACTATTGATTGCGCGTGGTCAAAGCAAAGATTATTCTTACCGTCATCTTCTACATAATTCATAACCCATAAGTTCTTACCTGTTTCATTACTATTATGGAACCAATCTATTGGCTTTCCATCAACAGTAATTTCATCAACAGAAAAAGGCAAGCATAGGCTTCCCCATTGGATTTCATTACCATCATAACGTTCCTTTATTAATCGAGAAAACGAAATGCTATTAGCAACAAAATATAAAGGAGAGCCAAAATCGTATCCCTCACAAAGATTAATGTTCTCTGCTTGATTGCCTATCACAACATTCTTTCCTTTAAGGACATCTGGTATTGAAGCTTCAGCAGGCAATAAGTAAATACAGTTAGGATTCTCAGAGTGCCTCAATTCATTGATAGCTTCTGTCCATGAAACATCTACACAAACAACATCATTTGGCACTTGATAACTAATAATATCTGCATCGGAGATGCAATCATAGCTGCCATTGGCTTTGTATACAACTATTCCCCTCGTAGGTTTGTAAATAATTCCTGTAGGAGAACTAGTAAGTCCTGTTCCATTCTTCATTATTTGGATTGAATAAGAACTGCCATATATAAGATTGTCAAAAGTACATAACAATTCTTTCGTTTCACCAGGAGCAATTTCACAAGGAATTGAAGATGTTTTGTCCGTAGTATTTCCTCTATACAAAACTACTTGCAAAGGAGTATTGTAAGTTCTCTCCAAATCTTTGTTTGTAACAAACAGGTGAACTGAAAGACGATTTCCTATGACAGTATTCTCATTGTCAACAACAGACCATAGGCCATCTGTATAAGCAGACTTCCTTAACTGGAGGAATGGATCAATATGTTTTGCAGAACCACTTACGTTATCAACAAAACCATCAACAGAGATGTTGCCTGAAGAATTATTACTATACAAAATGTTTCTACCATATTTGTCAGAACATATTTTTATATTCGATGTTGAACCGCTAAAATACGAAAAAGACACATCATGGACGTTACCATCAGCAGGAATTGCTTCCTGAACACTCGTCAACAGTTTTTCGTTTCTAAAAATATATAAATTAGACGTCGCCTCCTCTTTTCCCAAATTTTTCACTTTAGCCTTACCATTGCTGAAAGAAGTAATAACAAGATTAACAGATGGTACAAGTTGAAGCGTTTTTTCTTCTAAATCTACTTCTATGTAATGCCTTTCTGAACGACCATTTACAAGCCAAATATCACTATTAGACTCTTTGCTGATAGCTTTGATGTAATACTTACCATAAGGTAGCTCCGCACCAAAGGACAAATTGTCGAAACAAAATTCAAGTCCAAATCCATCTTGAGGTTCATAATTCCCTATGTGCTTCATTGCCAGCAAATCTACCATCTCGCCTGTTTCATTAAAAAGGCCTAAGCCAAGATCTATTTCTGTTGTAAGATTCATGTAATCAAAGATGGCATTAAAAATTGAAATACCTTCAAAATCATCTGCACGATTATCCCTGGAAAAAGAAGCAGATCCTGAATTAGTGATATCCACTACTGACATTTTGAAAGGAGTTTCTTCCTCATGAGTATTCTTATTAGGTTGAATTAAAATTACGGCATCAACATATGCATTAAAATCATAACCAGAAGGCCCAAGTGCTGTCAAGGTAAAATAACCATCAGAAGATCCCCCCCAGCCAAAATTAAAATGATAAGTATCGGTAGTTGCATTATAGCCATCCATAACAAATGCATGTCCTCCCCAACCACTTTGATATCCACATCCTCCATATAGAACAGGCCTTCCCTCCGACATCTCTTTATACATCATGTCGTCCCATTCTTCAAAAGTAAAATCAGGCCTATGGATATATTTCATGCCTTTATCCATACCAAAATAATCAGTCATAGCGGGTACTTGATCCGCACCCCAGGCATTAGAGCCACCAGAAGTATAGTCCATTTTTAACGCTGTGCCACAATACTGCATGAGTTTAGCAACAGCTTTGCCACTTTCACCAACTGTTGAAGAATAACTATTTGTCATCAAATCCCATGCAAATGAGGTAGCCGATAACGCCGACATATTCCTTTTATTAGTCGTTGTAATATAGCCAGGAATATCGGATGCTTTAATGTCATTTCCTTTCTTTGCCCAATAATACAAAATCTGGGCCATAGCAGTTGCAACACATCCTGTGGGGCATCCACTAGGACAATAATAGTTGTATGGTGTTCTTTGGTTCCATTTAGAAGCCACAAGAGCAGAAATACTTGTCCTATTCTTGCTGCGGAGTGCCTTAGATGGAGTTATTGAAGGATTTGAACGTAGAAATTCCAACTCCTCAGCATAATAATCTAACAAGCCACACATGCTCTCAGGAATATTGTTTTCATCAATATTACCTACGGCAGAGTATCCCAGCACTTCTCGCGCTCTTTCATCTCCACTCACGATGACATACCCTTGGCCATCAGAAGCATTGAAGATGTAATAAGGAGCATCGCCCTGTTCTTCCTGAGAAGGAACTTTCATCTGTCCGGATGCCTTAACAGACAAACGTGAGGCAGTCGGAACCAAAACAGCTCCAACTTTCTTCATCGGGTTTGCCCGTTGCTTATTCAAAAAATCCACAGCCTTTGCCTGTGCTGCAACCTTTGTTACATGCTGTGCCGATGCCTGCAAGCATAAAGTCAGCAGCAGCAATAGCGATAATGTCTTCTTCATTTCGATTAGTTTATTGTTCGCAAGGAAAAAGGAGTACGAGGTAGCTCGTACTCCTTCTTTTTTGTTTGAAAATTAATCGTCCCAAAGATTATTGTTCTCCACAATATTGTTATCTACTTCTGAATCCTCTTCATCGAAGCTCATACCTTTAGCACCAATATGAGTATCAGAATGCATTAACGGTTGAGTTTCATATATGTATACTACACTCTCTGTCGTTGGTTTGATATATTCTTTTTTCATCATTTGTTCCTCCTTACTTTACGATAATTTTCATTCCATTGATGATGTAGATACCAGAAGGCAGATTGATGGTTCGAGTATCACCTTCATACATCTGCTCCTTTGCCATCTGCATACCATTCAGCGTGCTTACGCGAACATTGGCATCCTTACCTGCAGTAATCCGGACATATCCCTTGCCACTCTGCACGGCTAAGTCAATGCGCTTTGCAATGTCGCTGACACCATCGGTTTCCTCATCACCATAGCTGAACATGAAGGACGACAGCATCTTCGCACCTGGAGCTGCGGAATAACCGTAGAATGAGCGGAACGGATAAGCATAGAGATTCTTGTAACTGCTGCTCAGAGCTGCCGAGCTACGGAACATACCCTTCGAACCATAGTAGAAGAACACGTTATCTCCACGGAAGCCATCTGATTCTTCGTAGATTTTTCCAGAGAAGGATCCTCTCGGAGTGAACGTGTGCTCAGAACCATTATATTGAGCCTTAACAGCAGTATCATAGAACATGTAGTCGCTCTTCATTCCTGTAGTCGACTGGATAGTACCACCACTCTGTTCGATGACAAACGTTCCATCTGAAGGTGAGGTGATATCCAACATATACGGTGTATTGGCAGGAGCTATATCTTCTTTTACTTTTGCAAATGTTGCCGTCACACAATCATTTTTTGCATCGTCAGCAAAATCGGCACCTGTAAGTTTCGTAACGTTGAATGTCGCACTGCTTGAGCTAAAGGTTCCGCTAGAGAGTTGAAGATCGAAGGGCAAAATAAGGCTCTGCTTAGTGGTTGCCCCATATTTCTCCCATGTCACCTCGCGTGTATAACGTGCAACACCCTTATCCTTGTCAATTATTATCGTGTAAGGAGCATAGAATGGTTGCTTGTCTTGAATGACAATGTCCTTTCCTGCTATGAACGAACCAGAACTTGTCTTAGTGACGTAGTTGTCTTCTGTAGAAGTAGTGTTAGCAGGCAAATAGAACAGAGCGTTCGGAGCAAGTCTATTCTTAATGCTCTGCAACGTGTTAGTTCCGGAACTTGCGATTGAATACAATTCACTTCCGTCCACATACAGTATCTGGTCAGGGCTGGCTGGAGCAGTATTATTGTCAGGATCCAAAGCGGCAGTGATAGCTGCATTGATGTCCTCAACTTTCAAGTAACCCTCAACTATCTTATTAGGATTATTACTAGCTACCGTATTAAGCTTCAATCCCCACATGCTCTTGTTCACATCTTTTTTCTTCTCGGCGTCCCAAATGCAAGTGTTATTATACACTTTTGTCCAAGTATACTTAGGATTAAACGTTTCTGTATTCAAGTTGATGCCCAAACGATAGTAAGCATAGTAGCGATGCTGCCAAGCATCTGTCGGTGCAATATTATAGCGAGTCTCATCAGCGACAATAACATAGTAGGTACCACTTGTGTGAGTACTTGTATTAAGTGTCACAGGGACAAATGCACCAACAGGCTGACCATTTGATGCGTCAGGATTAGCAGAGCCGACATATGCAGGTACAGAGAAAGGATATTCTTCCAGATAGTTTATAGGTCTTTCAGGTTGCTGGGTCGTATTCAAAAGTTTGTCTGCATTATTGAATTTAAACCGGATATTACCAGCAGTAGTTGCTTCAACCTTGTTCTCGTATGAAGCGTCAGCACTATAAGATGCATCATACAAGCCATTATCATTGACCTGATCCACGCCCTCAAAATAATCAGATGTAACAAAGCTATAACGAGCCAGACCATCTTGTTCCAAATCGGTACCTGTGTAATAGGTATCATCACCATAACTACTCCACAAGTTAGAGAATGTAAATTTCACGTCTCCAGTATAGCCATTGGGAACATAGAATTGGAAATTACCGCCACTTACCTTAAAGTCCTCTGCTGTAAACTCCTGAGTAACAGAAGGTAAACCTGTAAGGTTACAATTGACGTTCATCTTGTCGATATAGGGATTCAAAGCCTGCAATTTCAACTTAACATCCACAATTGCTTGCTTGCCTGTTGGTAAGCCACTAATCTCAAACTTCACGGCATCGTTATTGAAACCACTAACGGATATGGTCTTGTTAAGATCTGTATCAGAATTGTTATCAATTATTACCGGGTTCCCATATACTTTTGTTTCATCTGTATCATCCTTTTGGTAAATTGTCAAAGTGTATTTACCAGCTGAATAACCCGCCAAGGTAGTAGTTCCGGCTTCACTACTCCAACCAGCTGCATTTGTATTTGAATTCCAAAGCACGGTTGGATTTGCGCTTGCATCTGTTGTTCCTTGTAGATACCATCTATAGGAAGGGGAATTAGCATCCCAACCTATATAATTCCGATTATTCCGATTATAAACAATAAGGTCAAAATAACCTGGGTCACCCTGAGTACTACTTGGTTTCGAATAACTGTATGTCAAATAGCGACGATTGTTCTCTTGACCTTCACACGACAAATATTTAACATCATCGCCGCTTCCAGTATAAATACCTTGTGTACTGCTGTCGTAAGACCAAGCAAATTTGGTCTCTGTATAACGCAACTGGTCATTCAGATAGTAGGTTTTGCCTCCGGAAGTGTAGGTAATATAATAATTAGTTTGATTTTGCGTAACAGATGCGACATTAGAAGAATTCCAACGGGGAATAAACTCAGCACCCACTACGCGAAAGCCAATAGGATAGGAAAGGCCTGTCTGAGAATAAACAAGAACAGGAGGTTCCACATAATAGATTCCATTTTCAAAAGCATAGTAATTATTACTACCTATCGTAATGGGGTGTATTTTCTTTGTTGCAGCTACATTCATGGGGATGCCACCCTGAACGGCTTCTTTCTGATAGATATATGTATTAGCCTTAATATTCTTTTCATTTGTATACTTATAAGCATAATAAGTATGTCCATTCCCATCTGATTGGAATTGAACCGCACCAATATCGACTTTGTTGGTTTCAAAAGTTGACGTTACTAAACTTGTCACAGGACCTCTACCAGTAGGCTTTGCTTCGGCATCAAAAGTTCCTTCTGCAGTAAAATATACTGTGAATGACTTGATAGTCACGCCAAAATATCCACCATCAGCGAGATGATTAAGACGAAAGAACAAACGATTACCCATGTCATCTTCTGTTTCACTACTACGTTGGAGGACATATTCACGAGTATCGCTATTAGCCGATTCATTACCACTCATGATATATTCATCGTTATCACTATAAGCACCACGTACAATATAATTGGTAATATTATAGTCTTCACGAGTTTCGTACATCACTTTATCAACAGTCCCATGCTCACAATCTTGGATTTCTTTGCCATTTATATTATTGAGCAATACCAACCTATAACCTTTGAACCGATACCCTTTAGGCAAGGAAAGCTCAGCATAAAGGTCGATAGTTGGTCCTCCGTCAATAACAAGTTGATTGTTCCAGGCACACATGTTACCGGCAGGGAGAATCTCTCCTTGATATAGATCTTTTACCGTAAAAGTCAACGGAAGTTGTTCATGCTTCCATGTTGAAGACCAGCCATCACCAAAACCTGCCTCAGAGCTATATGAAAGGCAAGCTATAAGATTACCCGTGGAAGGACTCACGGTCACACTCTGTGCCATCATTCCTAACGGCACCAACAATAAGCTCAATAGAGCTAAAGTAATCTTTTTCACCATAATCGATTAATTTTTAATTATTACTTTAATTTTAAATTATTGATCTGAAATATTTTATAGATGAGGGATGATAACACGAAATCAAGGCGGAGATAGGAAATCCCAGCCTACCATAGGTCGAATGTTCTTGTTGTTTGTCATCTGTATATTATTTTTTCTCTTTATTTTTAATTAATGTGTAGCAAGTACTGTCATACTGCGCCACCGACTTATACTTTGTTTCGGTAAAAAGAACGCTGCCGTTTCACAACGTGAGCGTTCCCGCAAAACTAAAATATAAAATAATCGATGTTTATGCAGTTTAATGCACACCTCTTAGAAAGAGGCCCCCTTTTAGGTGTTAAATAAATATAAATAAATGGACATTTTTACCTAAAAAATAACTTTTTTATGGAAAATGCCGTAACTTTGCATTTGATATGTGAGAACAAAGTGCGCACCTCTTTCTAAGAGGTGTGATTTTTGTACCCCACCTGTGATGTCTTAGTCGGACAAATTAACTTGCTTTTCGCTACAAAATAACTTAACTTGTCAAGAAAAACAACTTAATTTGCATAAAAGAATGCATGTTTTTCCATTTTCAGAATGAATAGTTTTGCATAGAGAAATGCCATCATCCCCGCTGTGGCATTTATGATTTTGCCCCTGTAGGGCGAAATCGTCCGTTGGTGTGTTCCCCCCGTTCCCCAGGGCGCTGCCCTGGGCTATGCGTTGCTGCCCCTTCGGGGCGCGGGGCGACTTATTGGGCATAAAGGATATTATATAGGGGCATAAAGGGTTTAAAGGGGAGTGGAAGGGCATAAAGGGAAGTAAGTCTCGTAGGGACGAGATTTTGGTAGCCAGCCAATTCATTGGCTGGTATAAGAGGTTGTAATTAGATGCGGTGTGCCGTAGGTACAACGACATAAGAGGAATATTAGGAAAAGAATAGATAATGTCGCGTACCTAAAGGCACGCTAGCCTGTTTGGGGGATGTCGCGTCCCAGCCAATGAATTGGCTGGCTACCCTTATCCCGTCCCTACTTTCACCCCCTCCTTTCCCTTTACTCTCTCAACTGCGCGCAGGCGCCTCTCAACTGCGCGCAAGCGCCTCTCAACCAGCGCCGAAGGCGCACTCTCAACTGCGCGCAAGCGCTTCTCAACCAGCGCCGAAGGCGCACTCTCAACCAGCGCCGAAGGCGCCTCTCCGCTCGACCCGCAGGGGCGCTTTTGTAGCGAAGCGGAGAAAGAACCAGCGCCGCAGGCGCCTCTCAACTACGTCATCACTTGGAAGATGATGCTGAGATTCCAGATGTAGAGGTAGAGGGTGAGGGCAGCCAGGGCTATGGACAGCCACTTTCCACGGACGGCACGTAGGAGGTAGGCCAGGGCGAGGGGGATGACGAATATCCAGTGGCAGGACATGATATATACTTCGTTGAGTCCGAAGCCAAGGCCAAGGTGCAGGAGCATGTCGAAGGCTGCCCAGCTGAGGGCAAGCCAGAGCAGTCGGCTGCGGCGTCCGCACCAGATGCCGGCGAGGAAGAGCAATGCGAGGAGTGCTTCGACGACGTACTGCACGGGCGAGCGGTAGGCGACGATGACGGGACGGTGGCGCAGGACGTCGCCCAGGGCGTGGTCAGCGTGCAGCTGTATGGACTCGCCGAAGAGGTTTTCGACGATGGCACTGCCGCGCGGCGTGGTGACGTCGGTCCACCGCATGAAACCGCTCTTGGCAATGGGTCGCCCGTAGGGATTGCGGCGGGCCTTGGGCTTAGCCGTGCGCACGGAGTCGAGGCGATGCTTGGCCTGGGCCAGCAGGGCTGTGTCGGCAGCGGCCTCGGCCTGTGCTATCTGCATCTGGAAGGTGCGCTCGGCTTCCGCCTTGCGCCGTGCGGCAGCCTCCGCCTTGCGTTTCTTTTCGGCAGCCTTCTTGGCATGGGTTATCTTCTCCTGCGGCAGCACGAGGTGCTTGTATTCCACGCGGGCAACGGTCCAGAGCAAGGCAGAGGCGAAGAGGAGGGAGAGGAATACGAGACCCACCCCCCTGCCCCTCCCGTTAAGGAGGGGAGTAGATACCCTTGCCGTTTGTGTTTCCACTTCATTTGAAGATCTCTTATTCCTTGTCGGCGAGAGGGTAAACCAATTGACGAGGAGGACACAGATGAAGACTTTCACGCCGTTGCTGAGGGTGATTCCGGCAATGATGATGAAGAAGATGATGGCCTCGGCGATGGTGAACGGGCGTTGCTGCTGCAACTTCTCAAGGCTGACGAGCAGCAAGAGCAGGAGCATCATCATCGAAAGGATGAAGTGGTCGGGAGCCATGCCCGCAAGTAAGACGTGACCAAAGGAGAAGAGCAGGGAAGATAGAAGCAAGGCTTGCGCCTGCGGCGCGGTTAAGAGGGCGCCTGTGGCGCAGTTGAGAAGCGCTTGCGCGCAGTTCTTTCTCCGCTTCGCTGCGAAAGCGCCCCTGCGGGTCGAGCGGAGAGGCGCCTGCGGCGCTGTTGAGAAGGTGTTTGAACCGTCCGAAGGACCTTCCGAGCCTTGAACGCGCGTAGCGCTTTGAACCTTAAACCTTGAACCATCCGAGCCCGTGAGGATTGCCAACACGATGCGGTAGAAGAAGAGGAAGGCATAGACGGTGGCGACGATCCAGAAGAGGGCGACGACATACTGCACGCAGTTGACACCGGTGAGGGCACTGAGCGCGAGGTTGAAGGCGTAGAGGGGTGCCACGAAGAACGCCAGCAGGGGGTGGCGGAAGACGTTGTACTTGGCTGTCCAGTCGGTGACGACACTATAGGTGATGGGGTCGTAGCCGGACACGGAGAAGTGATGGAGGAACACAGCCCAGTAGCTGGGGCCGGGATCGGTGAAGATATGGTTGTAACGATAGATGATGACAGCCTGCAGGGTGATGGCTAGCAGGAGTGCGAAGAGGGCCACGGGCCGCTCGGAACGGGTGATACGCATTTTTTTGAGAGTTTAGAGGCGCCTGCGGCGCGGTTGAGAGGCGCTTACGCGCAGTTGAGAGTGCGCTTGCGCGCGGTTGAGAGTGCACCTTCGGTGCAGTTGAGAGTGCGCCTGCGGCGCAGTTGAGAGGCGCTTACGCGCGGTTGAGAGGGCGCCTTTGGTGCGGTTTAGAGGCGCCTGCGGCGCGGTTCTTTCTCCGCTTTGCTACGAAAGCGCCCCTGCGGGTCGAGCGGAGAGGAGACTGCCGCTTTACACGGTGGCGCAAGCCACCCTTACACGCGGCGCAGCCGCCTTACACTGCCCCTTCGGGGCTTGCTCTCTCCCCTCCCTTCAGGGCGACTGGGGTCTTTAGAGCAGCCACCGATGTGGCTGCGGCCCCACAAAGGGGAGCAAATTCCTCATTTGCGACGGAGGGCGGGTTGGGGGTAGGCTCTTTAGGGGCCGGGGGTTGGCTTCTTTAGGGCCCTTCTGACTAGCAGGAAGTTGATGGGGACGCAGATGGCGAAGACGGGGATCATGGCTACGGGCTTCGAGAGTCCGAGGCGGAGGAAGAGGGCCAGCAACACGGTCTGCAGGAGGAAGTTGACGAGGTGGGCCAACGTGAAGCCGGCACCGCGACGGGCTGTCGAATGTACGCGGAAGGTGTAGCGAGTGGAGGCGGCGTAGTTGAAGAGGAAACTGACGACGTAGGCAAACCAATTGGCCAGCAGCGGGAAGTACTCGCCGCCGAAGCCGCCACGGTAGTAGCTCTGGGAGGGTGTCATGGCCTGGTCGGTAAAGAGCCAGACGAGGAGCAGGTAGACGCCATACTGGATGGCGACGGCCAGCACGCCGACGATGCCGAAGCGCAGGATTTCGCCCCGCCGCTCCTTATCGAAATGGTTTGTAATGCGATTCATCTGCATAGGCTAAAAGTTCTTTGTCGCCACGGCTGTCGCCATAGGCGATGATGAAGGGAGTCCCCTCTAAGGCCCCCTCTACATCTCCCCGAAGGGAGACTTTTGTGGCCCCCTCTACATCTCCCCGAGGGGAGACTTTTTTCAGGAACTCTTTTAGGCGGCGGACCTTTTCGGGGCCGTAGCAGTTGGGGGTGGCGAAGCGACCGGTGAGGCGACCGTCGACGACTTCAATCTCGGTGCCCAGGACTTGAAACTGGGAACTGGAAACCAGGAACGGCCGCAAGCAGGCTTCGACCCAGCGGTCGATGCTGGCCGAGAGAATGACGACGCGGTCGCCACGGTCGAGGGCCTGCTGGATGGTGCGCAGACCGGCGGTGCGCAGGACGTGGGTGTGGCTGCGGGCGAACGACTGGCAGAGCGCATCGAAGTCGCGCTCAAGCATGCCGCGGAAGTAGTGGCGGAAGAGCCGTTCCTTCGTGCGCCCGTTGTCGGCGAGGTGCAGTTTCATCAGCACGAGCAGCGGACTGAAGAGCAACAGGCCGCCAAAGAGTGCCCACCACCCGCGGGCGTGGCGGATGAAGAGCAGCAGCGTGTCGCGAGTGGTCAGCGTGCCGTCGAAATCGAAAGCAGAAATGTTTTGGAGGGAAGAGGGCATAATGGGTTTAATGGGTTTAAAGGGGAGTGGAAGGGGGCATTAGTCTTTGATTCCGTTGTTCTGGATGCCTTTCGCATAGGAATTGAGAAACCAGAAAACGAATATCGTTTTATCAGCGTATACACCTGTAGCACAAATGCATGGGCTTTCTGCCAAGCAATAATGTTCTCAAAATAAAAATTCTTTTCCATATATTCTTAAATTATTCTTTCATTTTTCTTTATACTAAAGTTTCCTCCACCCCCCTTTAAGCCCTGTAAGAAAACACGCCATGTCGCGTACCTAAAGGCACGCATTATTATAAAAAGGTGGGCCGCTAACCAGCCAATGAATTGGCTGGCTATCCTTATCTCGTCCCTACGGGACTTTTATCCCCTTTAAGCCCTTTCACTCCCCTTTAAGCCCTTTAAACCCTTTATCAAAGGTAAATGATTACCAGGAAGGCCAGGAGCCAACCGAGGACGATGAGCTGGGTGGGACGGTCGCGCAGGATGACCTTCGTGGGGTCGCCGCTCTGCTCGTCGACGACGGCAATCTGGATGTAGCGCAGCAGGCCGACGAGGACGAAGATGGAGGTGAGGTAGAGGTGGTGCGTGCGGAAGTGGGCCGTGACCTCGGGCGAGACGGTGTACATGATGTAGCAGACGAGCGTGACGGAGCCGGTGATAGTGATGGCCTGGTTGACGAAGGTCAGGTTGTAGCGCGAGGTGTTGCGGCGCGGTGCCTCACCGGTGTGCTGCATGCGAAGCACATCGTCGCGGCGCTTGGCAAAGGAGAGGAACAGCGTGAGCAGGAATGTCATGAGCACAATCCACTGCGAGAGCACGGTGTCCGTGGCGAGACCACCGGCAAGAATGCGCAGGACGAAGCCGAAGGCGATGATGCAGACATCAACGATGGCGTGGTCCTTGAGCTCGGCACAGTAGGCGAGGTTCAGGAGCCAGTAGAAAAGGATGATGGCAGCCTCACCCCCGCCCCCTCTCCAAAAGGCGAGGGGAGTAGATGGCCTTACCCAAAAGGCCAAGAGGCTGATGGTCAGCATGGAGAGGACGAAGAGCAGGGCCATGAGCGAGTAGGCCTGGCGCTTCGAGATGAGTCCGGCAGCGATGGGGCGCTTGCACTTTACGGGGTGGCGGCGGTCGGCTTCGACATCGACGAGGTCGTTGAAGCAATAGATGCTGCTGGCGGCGAAGCAGAAGGCCAGAAACGTGAGGAAGGCCGCGATGAGGCGCTGCGTGTCGAGCAGACTACCCCCGAAGAACAGCGGCAGGAAGACGAAGAAGTTCTTGATCCACTGCTTGGGACGGATGAGGCGGAAGAGAGGGGACATTTTTAGTTTAGAGTTGAGAGTTTAGAGTTGAGAGACTGTTTTAAAGTTGAGAGTTCTTTCTCCGCTTCGCTACGAAAGCGTCCCTGCGGGTCGAGCGGAGAGTTAAGAGAACTATTATTTATGATTTTCGATTTACGGATTTTGATTGATGAGGGGAGAGGAAGTTGACTATTGGCTTCGTCAATTGATGCAGAAGCCATGCCAGGGGGAGGGAGATGACGACGGTGAGGAGGAAGGTGGGCCAGTAGCCGAGGTGGTACTGGGCAATGGGCTTCATGACGAAGTGGACGTGGATGAGGTAGGTCTCGAGCGAGATGGTGCCGACGAAGGCCAGGGGACGCAACAGCCACGAGGCATGGCGGGACCAGTGGGCTGCGACGAACTCGAAGAGGCGGCCGAGCAGCAGGAGTGCGGAGACGGTCATGGGGATGTAGAGCATGCGCTCAGCGAAGAGCGGAAACTTGCCGTGGCGCACCTGCTCCAGATAGAGGCAGGCCGCAAAGGAGGCGACGAAGAACAGCAGCAGGAGCCACAGGGCCGAGCGGTCGAGCGACTGCTTCTGCTGCACCTGTTCACCGATGTTGATGCCGAGGAAGAAGATGGGCACGCGGCTCCAGAAGATTTCCAGATGGCCCACAGCCTGATGGATGGGTACCACCCACTGCACGCAGACGCACCACATGACGGCCAGCACGGGCAGCCAGCGATAGAGGGGATAGCGCCGGATGAGTTCCATGTAGAACGGTGCCACGAGGTAGAACGCCATGATGGCGGGAATATACCAGAACGTGAGCTCGTCGTAGCGCCAGAAGTCGAGGTTCAGCGTGATGTCGCCCAACAGGTTCGGCAGCGTGGGGCTGTACTTGCGCGGACCGAGGAAGTCGGGCACGTAGAACAGACTGGCCATCACGAGCCAAGCCGGCATGAGGCGGGCAAAGCGGCGGTGGTAGAAGGGAAGAAACTCACCCCTCTTCCCCCACGCGAACCAGAGGCCCATGCCACTGAGGAAGAAGAATATGTCGACACCGACGTTGCCCAACCGATGAAGGCCAAAGAAGGCATCGGCACGCCCCAGAGGGATGTGGAACAGGATGATGGCTATCATGGCGACACCCATCAGTTCACTGCGGTAGCGGCTCAGGTTGGCAAACTCTATCATTTCTTCTTAGTGAATAGTGAATAGTGGATAGTGAATAGTTTATGATTTGCCTTTGTTCTTTCCCGTTATCAAGTCGCTCATCAGCCAGGCCAGCACCAGCGAGGCGACGACGTAGAGGGCGAGACCTGTGTAGAGGCCGTCGTGGCGGCTGATTGGGATGAGAACCTTGCGCGTGATGGGGTGCAGGACGAAGAGGGCTGCCGAGATGCCGCCAAGCCACGTGAGCGGCTGCAGGAGCCACTGCGGCGTGACCTTCACCAGGCAAAAGCCTGCCGAACAGACGAACAGCGGCACGAAGAACCAGCCCGTGTAGCCCATGCTGAGCGAATAGATGAACCAGAGCGAGACGAGCCCGAACAGCCAGTTGTAGCCGCGCGGCATCTGCATGGGCATGCGGGCACAGAGCAGTCCGTAGCCGAAGGGCAGCATGCTGCCTACGAAGTTGTAGCGCAGGCGGTAGAGTTCGGTGCTCTCGGGGCCACAGAACATCTGCACCAGCGTGCACACCGCCATCAGGCCCACCGTCCAGCCCCAGTGGCGGCGGTAGAGCAACACGCGGTAGATGATGTAGAGCTGCATCATGAGTCCGAAGAACCAGTAGGGTCCAGGCCAGATGACGCTGTGACGATGGCCTACGACGCCGTCGGGATATTCCAGCAGGTTGTTGAACAGGCCGAGCTGTGCCACGATGTCGAGCAATTCGTAGCGGTGGCGGCCAGGCGTGATAGCGTCGACCAGCACGAACAGCGCGAAGCCGATGATCATCATGCGGAACAGTTTCATGAAGTGGGAGCCCAGGAACTGAATGCCCTTTCGGCCAAATCCCGGCAGTCCAGGCCGCATCTCGTATTTCATCACCAGCCCGTAGGCACTCAGGAAGAGGAACACGGGCACACCGTAGTGGCCAAAGAACGACAGCAGGTGGAGCGGCAGGTTCCAGTCGGGCGACGACAGGATGCCACTCAGTCCGCTGGCGTTGCTGGCGCGAAAGAGATATTCGTTTTCGCGAACGATGCCCGGCAGCCAGTGGCAGTAGTTATGCAGCACAATGCCCAGGATGGCCACACCGCGCAGTGCGTTGCACTCAGCTCTTGTCAGAAATTCCGTTCTCATCTCAACTTTAAATTATTTACTCTAAACTCTCCGCTCGGCGCGCAGCGACGCTTTCGTCAGAAAGAACTCTAAACTCTAAACTCTCCGCTCGGCGCGCAGCGACGCTTTCGTCAGAAAGAACTCTACACTCAACACTCACCTCCTCGGTATCTTCGCCGAACGCTTACTGCTCATATCGTGCGTCAGCGTGTCGTAGTTGACGATGCCCTTCAGCAGTCGGGGGCGCTGCTCCTCATACTTCTCCGAGAGAATGTTGTACTCCGGGTGGTAGTCCTTCGAGTGGATGCCAGCCAGATACATCAGCATGTGGGGTAGCGCGTCGGTCATCATCGGCCGGTCCTTGGCGGCGCGAATCTGGCGAAAGAGTTCAGGCCGCGCGGCAATGTATTTCTTCGAACACCACACCCAGAAGGGCACCTCGTATTCGTAGTGGGCCAACGGGTAGTCGATGTCGTCGGTATGGTTGCGGCAGATGACGAGGCGTCCGGGCTCGAACACCTCCTCGCCGTGGTCGGGCATGTAGATGACGATGGCATCCTGCTGCTCGAAGCGGCGAATGATCTGGTCGACGATGGAGTCGTTGTAGAGAGTGGCATTGTCGTACCACACCAGTTGCTTCTTCCTGTGCGCCGGCATTTTCGGGCGGTACTCCTGATAGTCGTCGGCCGTGAAGTGGGTCTGCTTCTTCGGGTAGCGCGAGTAGTAGTTCATGTGCTGACCCAAGAGGTGGAAGATGACGAGAGAGGGAGAAGAGTAATCACTCCCCTCCCTCACAGGGAGGGGCAGGGGGGTGGGTCTGCTGGGGGTAGGTCTACTGAGTTCGTCCCACTCCTTCAGCAGGCCGTCGTCCCAGATGTGGGTCTTCTCGTTGCGGTGGTCGAACATAGCAGCCGAGAGGCGCGGGTCGTTCAGGAAGAATCCGCCGGAGAAATCGAACACAGCCTCGCCCGCCTTCGTCAGGAACTGGTTGGTGAGGAACGTCACATCGTAGCCCGCCCGCTTGAACACTTCGGGGAAGAGCGGATAGTCGCTCCACGACCCCTCCTGTCCGATGACGTGGGTCGACAGCATGTGCTTGAATACGAAACTCGTCAGATTCCAAGGCGTCACCACATCAGTGAACTTCACCAGCTGGCCGGTCTTCTCACGCGCCACCTGTCGCGGCGTCGTCGGCATGTAGTAGCCGTAGAGCTGAGCATGATGTTTGTTGTAGCTCTCGCCGATGATGAGCACAATGGTTGGCGACGTATAGGCGCAACTGTCCACCGTCACCCCCTCAGCAGCCTCTATCAGCTGGTCCACCTGGCGCGCAGCCAGTTGGTTGGCACGTATGCTGAACGCCAGTCGGTAGATGGGCTGATACTGCTCGGCCCGGTGGTAGCGCGTCACTTCGTTCTCGACGGCCCCGACGGTGGGCAGCGTCATCAGGCGCCACAGTCCCTGCTTGTTTTTCCAACTTGCCGTGGCCGACCACACCAGCAGGCAAAGGAGGCCTACCCCCAGCCCCTCCCTCAAGGGAGGGGAGACCAGCCTGGGTGTTCGCAGCCAAAAAGACATACCACTCCCCTCTCCCCTCGGAGAGGGGTTGGGGGTGAGGCTGCTCAGCCTGCTCGCAATCCCATGCCCCAGCGCAATGAGCAACAGCCACCCCACCCCACTGGTCAGCGTGTCCCATTGCAGGACGGAACTCAGGAACTCGCCCGCTTCGCGGCTGTCGGTCTCGCCCACAAGCATCAGCATCGAGGGCGTCAGCGACGAACCGTACTTCTCAAAGCAATAGACGTCGGCAAGAGCCACGGCATAGAGCACGAAGCAGACGAGGAACTTGATGACAGACGCCCACCTCCAGCCTTTCCTTTTCTTATTGGAGGGACGGGTGGTGGCTCCCCTTGCCCCGAAGAGGTACAGCACCACGCAGAGCAGGTAGAGGTCGAGGAACAGTTCCAGGTAGAGGTTGTCGTAGAGTTTGCCCGACGGTGTGTTGGGCACCGTCAGCCACGCGGTCACCACACCCAGCACATACAGCGCCACAAACGTCACTGCATTTGCCTCAACGGGTCTGAAAACCGCGCGCAAAGCCTTTCCTATTATTTGAAAAATTCTCATTACGCCTGCAAAATTACAATAAAAATAGGAAACGGCAAAAAGTGCACACTGCAAAACTCAACAATCACTCTATTTTCTTCCCCACCACAAGGCGGTCGCCACTCAAGTCGACCTCGAACAGACAGGGCTTGCGCACGTAGCGGCTGGTGCTGCTGTCGTGGCTGTGGACCGACATGAGCCAGCGCCCGTCGAAGGTCTTGAAGAGCATGCCGTGGCCGTGGTTGGGCGGTGTGATGGGTTCGGGTTCGTGAATCCAGGGACCCATGATGGTGCCACTCTCGGAATAGGCCACGCCCTGCGTGTAGACATCGTCGCGCCAGGAAGTCCAGATCATGCCCAGACGCCCCGTCTTCGTGCGGAAGAGGTAGGGGCCGTCGGTCACCTTGTTGGGACCTTCCACGCCGTCTTCCACCTCGTGACTCCACGGTGCATCCTTCGCGCGGAAGAGCACAGTTGGCTCACCCACCGTGCCGCTCAGGTCTGGCTTCAGGCGAATGCACTCCATCGTGCCGTTCCAGTTCTGCAGCCACTCGCCGCAGTAGACCATGTAGGGCGTGCCGTCGGGCTCCACCCAGAAGGTGCCGTCGAGCGTGGGCTGCTGCGGATTCAGGTAGATGCTGTCCTGCATCGGACGATAGGGCCCTTCGGCTCGGTCGCTCACCAGCACGTGGGAGGCTCGCCGCGGAATGACGTTGCCGCGCACGGAGTCGATGCGGATGGCGTTGTTGGTGAACGTGGCGAAATAGTAGTAGCGGCCCTTGTACTGATGCAGCTCGGCTGCCCAGATTTGCGGGCGGGGTCCCATCCACGACTGCGGGTCGGTCTCGGCCACGCGGTAGGGTCCCGTCCACGTGTTCAGGTCCTTGCTCTTCCATAGCATTCCGCCCGTGCCCGTCATGTAGTAGGTGCGCGTGGCATAGTCGGCCAGAATGCAGGGGTCGCTGAGTCGGATGCTGTCGCGCGGCAGGGTGCGCGGCTCCATCCAGCCCTGCCGTCGGTCTTGCTGTGCACTGGCCAGCATTGCGAACAGGGTTGCCAGCATGGTCATCGTCAGTCTTTTCATTGTTTTGTGCATCGTTTAGGGGGTTCTCTTTCGGCAAAGTTACGACTTTTCGGCGACATGACAAAATAGTATATGACTTTTTAATGGGAAATGAAACCAAAAAACTTTTTTTTGTTTTGCATTTCGCTCTCTAATTCGTAACATTGACATTCGTCGAACTTACTTTCGCTCGGAAAAACTCAAATGCATTTGGTTTTTCTCTCACTTATTCGTAACTTTGCACGCAAATCAAACAGAAACAAAAAATGGAACAGAATCCCTACAAGAAACAATTCCCGGAACTGATGCGTGGCAAGCGCATCATGTATGTGCATGGCTTTGCCTCGTCGGCACAGAGCGGCACGGTGGGGCGGCTGCGCGAGACGTTTCCAGAGGCTGACGTGGTGGCGTTCGACCTGCCCGTCGACCCGCACGAGGCACTGGCTCTGCTGAAGAAGAAATGCGACGAACTGCAGCCCGACCTGATTCTCGGCACGTCGATGGGCGGCATGTACACCGAACAGCTGTGCGGCTTCGACCGCATCGTCGTGAACCCTGCCCTGCGCATTGCCGACACCATGCGCGAACACAACATGATGGGCAAGCAGACGTTCCTGAATCCGCGACAGGACGGCGTGCAGGAGTTTTATGTCGACAAGGCGCTCGTGAAGGAATACCGCGACGTGTCGGAGCAGGCTTTCCTGACGGTTGAGGACGACCGCGTGTGGGGACTGTTCGGCGACAAGGACCCGCTGGTGAACACGTTCGACCTGTTCCGCGAACACTACTCGCAGGCCATTCGCTTCCACGGCGAGCACCGTATGGACGACCACTCGTTCATGCATGCCGTGGTGCCCGTCATCCGCTGGATCGACGACCGCCAGGAGCAGCGCCAGCGACCCATCGTCTTCATCAGCTTCGACGCCATGCACGACGACTACATGAAACCTGTGTCGAGCCTACAGAAGGTGGTAGGCCGCCTCATCGAACTCTACAACGTCTATTTCTATGCCCCCTGCCCCACCAACGACCATGCCTACGCAGACCGTGTGCAGACGTGGCTGGAGCAATTCATCGCCGTGCCGGCCTACGACCACGTGGTGTTCACCAACCAGCCGCAGCTGCTCTATGGCGACTATTTCGTCATGAAGAAAAAAGGAGAGGAAATGATGGGAGCCACCATCGAGTTTGGCAGCGACGATTTCAAGACTTGGGAGGAAATCCTCGTCTACTTCGAACGGCTCGGAGGACAGTAGGGGGTTTTAAGTGAAGAGTGATTAGTGAAGAGTGAATAGTTTATGATTACTCTTTCTGCTGAAAGGTGCAATTGGATTACTCTTTTTGCTGAAAGGGGCAATTGGATTACTCTTTTTGCTGAAAGGGGCAATTGGAAAAGCAAATCATAAACTATTCACTTTTCACTCTTCACTATTCACTCTTCACAGTGAATCAACTTCAGATACTCGTCGTAGGGAATGTAGCGGCCACCCATTGAGCGCAGGTGAGGGGTTTCCAGCTGGCAGTCGATGAGCACGCCGCCGTGGTCGGCCATGAAGCGGGCCAGATGGATGAGCGCCACCTTCGAGCCACTGGGCACCAGCGAGAACATGCTCTCACCGAAAAACGCGCGGCCGATGCTCACTCCATAGAGGCCGCCGACAAGGCGCTCGCTGCCGTCGGTCTGCTGCTCCCACACCTCCACACTCGTGGCCAGGCGCTGGCGGTGCAGCTCGGTGTAGGCCGCTATCATCTCCTCGCCCAGCCAAGCGCCTTCTTCCTCATAGCGCTGCTGGGAACAATTCCGGATGACTTGCTCGAAATCTTCGTTGAACGAACAGCGAAAGCGTTGTTTGTTCAACAGCGTGCGCATGCTGTGCGACACGTGAATCTCATTGGGAAAAATCACGAAGCGCTGCAGGGGGCAATACCAGTGGGGCTCGTGGTTGTAGCGGAACGAGTACCAGGGGAAGATGCCGTAGTAGTAGGCCAGCAGCAGGCGGTCCACGCTCAGGTCGCCGCCGATAGCAATCAGGCCGTCGGGCTCACCGTTGTGAGGGTCGGGAAACCAGAGTTCGTCGTCGAGTTGGAAAATCATAGTGAAATGCTTAAAGCGTCAGCCTCCACCTTGAGTTGTGCCTTGCCGCCGTGCTGCAACTGGCCGAAGAGCAGTTCGCGCATGAGCAGCGGCTTCACGTCGTGGCTGATGACGCGGTCTATCTCGCGGGCACCGTATTCTTTCGTGAATCCTTTCTTCAGCAACCACTGGCGAGCCTCGTCGCTGAGGGTCAGCTGCACCTTGCGTGCCGACAGTTTCTCCTGCAGTTCGCGCAGTTTCTTGTCGAGAATCAGCGACGCCATCTGCTCGTCCATGTCGCGGAAGACCACCGTGCCCGTCAGTCGGTTCAGGAACTCGGGCTTGAACGTCTTCTTCACCTGAGCCAGCATGGCATCGCCGCGCGTCACCCTCGACTGGAAGCCCACGCTGGCCTGCGAGGCAAACTGCGCACCGGCATTGCTCGTCATGATCACCACCACGTTGCGGAAGTCGGCCTTCTGGCCGCGGTTGTCGGTCAGCCGGGCGTAGTCCATCACCTGCAGCAGGATGTTATAGATGTCCTGGTGGGCCTTTTCGATTTCGTCGAGCAGCAGCACGCAGTTGGGTGTCTTGCGAATGGCATCGGTGAGCAGGCCGCCGTCTTCGTAGCCCACATAGCCTGCGGGCGAACCGATGAGCTTGGCCACGGCGTGTTTCTCGGTGTATTCGCTCATGTCGAAGCGCACCAGCTGCACGCCCAGTTCGCGAGCCAGCTGGCGGGCCACCTCGGTCTTGCCGACACCCGTGGGGCCCACGAAGAGCAGCGAGCCCAGCGGCTTGTCGTCGTCGAGCAGTCCGGCCTTGGCCATCTGCACGGCCTCCACCACCTGTCTGACGGCCTCGTCCTGCCCGTAAATCTTCTGCAACATGCGTTCCTGCAGCGTAGCCAGCAGCGTGTTGTCGTCTTCCTTCAGCGCCGCAGCATCCACCTTGCACACCTTCGCCAGGATGTCGGCCACGAGTTGCTGCGTCACCAGCGGCACGTCCTCTCCCTCGCTGTTTTCTCCTTTTGTGGCGCCTGCTGCCATTTCCATCTGTGCGCCGGCCTCGTCGATGAGGTCGATGGCCTTGTCGGGCAGGAAACGGTCGCTCACAAGGCGGGCACTCTGGCGCACGGCATACTCCAGAACGTCGTCGGGATAGCTGACGTGGTGGAACGCCTCGTACTGCTGCCGGAGGCCTTTCAGTATCTGGATGGCTTCTTCCTGCGACGGCTCGGCGATGTCAATCTGCTGAAACCGGCGCACGATGCCACGCTGGCGGGCGAAGTGGCGGTTGTATTCCTCGTAGGTGGTGGAGCCGATGAAGCGAATGTCGCCCGACTCCAGATAGGGTTTCAGCATGTTCGAAGCATCGGGACCGCCGTCGCTGCCACGACCTGCGCCAATCATGTTGTGAATCTCGTCGATGTAAATGATGCCGTTGCCTTCGCGGGCCACGCCTTCCATGACGCGCTTGATGCGCTTCTCGAAGTCGCCGCGATACTGCGTTCCGGCCAGCATCGTGCCCATGTCCATCTGGTAGATGCGGCAGCCTTTCAGTCGCTCGGGCACGTCGCCGCGCTCGATACGCGCTGCCAGTCCGTAGACCAGCGCCGTCTTTCCCACGCCGGGCTCACCCACGTGCAGCGGGTTGTTCTTCTCCTTTCGGCAGAGCACCTGCAACGTGCGTTCCAGTTCCTGCTCGCGGCCGATGAGCGGATTGTGCTGGTCCACCAGGTCGTTCACGCAGGTCACCAGCTGGCGCCAGGCCTGCTGCTTGATTTTTCCGTTCAGCGAGTCGCCCTCCTCGCCATCGTCGTCGACGTAGAGTTCCTCGTCGCCGAGGCGATGACTGCCGTCAAACACGTCGTCGTCGGTCGGCAGACTGCTCTCGAAGTCCTCGCCCTCGATGTCGTAGAAGCTGATGAGGTGCGACATGAATTCGGGCACCTGGTCCTTCAGATTTTTCTTCAACATATAGGCTGCCCACGACTCCTCCAAACCAAGCATGGCATAGGTGAAATGGGGCACGTCGGCCTGTTCGCGACTGGCGAAAAACGTGTGGTGGCAAGCGGAAGAAATGAGTTCCGTCATCTGCACCGACATCACCGGTTTCTTCTCCTCGTCGCCTGAAGACTCGGGCAGATGGTCCTGTTGCTGCAGCCATGCAAGCAGTTCTTCGCGCATGTCGTCGGGTTCTACGCTGAACGACAATAGCGCCCCCTGGAACGCCGGCTGCAGCAAGAAGGCATACAACAGGTGCTCAGGGCAATAGTATTCGTTGCGAAGATTCGTGGCACATTCCAGCGATGCCCGGAATGCTTCTTTCATATTATCGGAATTTTCCATCGTCGTTCAAACTCGTAACTTGAAACTTAGAAACCAACACTCACTCCGGCTGACACGTCAGGCGCAGGGGGAACCCTTCCTCGCGCGCCATCATCGTAGCCCGCTGAATCTTCGACTGCGCCACGTCGTAGCTGTAGATGCCCACCACGGCCTGGTCGGAGTGATGCACCTGCAGCATCAGCTGCTCGGCCTCGGCCTGGCTCTTGTGGAACACCGTCATCAGCACCATCACCACAAAATCCATCGTGGTGAAGTCGTCATTATGAATAATGACCTTGTAGCGGCGCGGTTCGCGCAAGTCGGTGCGCTGGCGCTCGCGGACCGACGATTGTTCTTGTGCCATCAGTACTCGGTTTTATCTGGTTTTTCCTCCCACATCTCGAAGGCGCGGATGGCCTCCTCGGGAAGCATGGATTCCATCGGACGCTTACGCTCATGGGGCGCTATGGCTATCTCCTGATCATTGACAGCGCCGAAGGGGCCGCCCCCACACCTCACACTATTTTCTGACAGGGCAAAGGCCCTACGCATCAATTCTTCTTTCGTCATCGTAATGGGTAGTTTAGGTTATTATTAAGAGATAGCAATACGGCGCATCCTTCCTCGAGCGAGCGTGGAACGTCGATGATGCGCTGGTTTGAACTGCCCCGGAATATTAGTTCATCGTTCCTCAAGGCTTTTACAAAGGGGCCGTCCACCAGCACATCAATCTGTTCCAGCAGTGCTCGCTGACGGGGGTTGCCAAGCAGTTGCTCGAACGTAAACCCCGTGTAGCACCAAATATCTTTCTGCGTGCGCTCGTGGATGGCGCGCGCCAGTTCGGCAAATCCCTCGGGCTGGTACATGGGGTCGCCGCCCGTGAACGTCACGTTGGCATAGGGGTCGGCCACGATGACGCGCATGATTTCCTCCGTCGTCATGGCCCGTCCACCCGAGAAGTCCCACGACTGCGGGTTGTGGCAGCCCGGACAGGCATGCCGGCAGCCAGCGCAGTAGATCGACGTACGGAATCCCGGCCCGTCGACCATCGTGTCTTCTATGATGCTCAGTACGCTGATCACAGTCTCTCAAACAACTCCAGCTGATTGCCGTTGTCCACGTGGGTCACGCGGTCGTTCAGTTCGGCCAGCTTGCCGTGGTTCCAGCGGTCGGTGGTGCCCACGAGGTAGCCCGTGATGCGCTGCAGGCGGTCGATGTTCTCGCTGCCGCAACGCGGACACCGCTTCATGTTCGGGTCGGCATTCTCGTAGCCGCAGTCCATGCAGCGGTTGCGGTTGTGGTTCACCGAGCCGTAGCCCATGTTCAGGCGGTCCATCATGTCGACCACGTTCATGATCACCTGCGGGTTGTGCGTGGCGTCGCCGTCAATCTCCACGTAGAAGATGTGGCCGCCGCGCGTCAGGTCGTGGTAGGGAGCCTCCACTTCAGCCTTGTGGCGCGCCGAGCACTTGTAGTACACGGGCACGTGGTTCGAGTTGGTGTAGTAGTCGCGGTCGGTGATGCCCTTGAGCACGCCGAAGTCCTTGCGGTCCACCTTCGTGAACTTTCCTGCCAGTCCCTCGGCGGGCGTGGCCAGCACCGAGTAGTTGTGCTGATAGCGCTCCGAGAACTCGTTCACGCGGTCGCGCATGTAGGTCACGATGCGCAAGCCCAGCCCCTGGGCCTTCTCGCTCTCGCCGTGGTGCTGGCCTACGAGGGCCACCAGACACTCTGCCAGGCCAATGAAGCCGATGCCCAGCGTGCCCTGGTTGATGACCGACTCCACGGTGTCGGTGGGTTTCAGCTTCTCGCCGCCAATCCACAGCGACCGCATCAGCAGCGGGAACTGCTTGGCCAGCGCCGTCTTCTGGAAGTTGAAGCGGTCGTTCAGCTGTGCGGCAGCCACCTCCAGCTGTTCGTCGAGTTTGGCAAAGAACATCGCGATGCGCTTCTCCTCGTCCTTCTCCTGCATGCACTCGATGGCCAGGCGTACGATGTTGATGGTCGAGAACGACAGGTTGCCACGACCTATCGACGTCTTCGGGCCGAAACGGTTCTCAAACACGCGCGTGCGGCAGCCCATCGTGGCCACCTCGTGCAGGTAGCGCTCGGGATCGTCGGCGCGCCACTCGTCGGTCTGGTTGAACGTGGCGTCGAGGTTCAGGAAGTTCGGGAAGAAGCGGCGTGCCGTCACCTTGCAGGCCAGTTCATAGAGGTCGTAGTTGCGGTCCTCGGGCAGGTAGTTCACGCCGCGCTTCTTCTTCCATATCTGGATGGGGAAGATGGCGGTCTCGCCGTCGCCCACGCCTTCGTAGGTCGAGAGCAGCAGTTCGCGCATCACGCAGCGCCCCTCGGCGCTCGTGTCGGTGCCGTAGTTGATGGAGGAGAACACCACCTGATTGCCGCCGCGCGAGTGGATGGTGTTCATGTTGTGGATGAAGGCTTCCATAGCCTGGTGCACGCGGCTCACCGTGCGGTTCATGGCGTGCTGCATGACGCGCTGCTCGCCCTGCAGACCGTCCAGCGGACGGCGCAGGTAGTCGTCTACCTCTTTATTATATAGGTGCGCGTAGCTCTCGCCGTTCAGTTCCTCCAAGCTCTTCAGTTCCTCCTGGAACGTCATCCTGACGAACGGAGCCAGATAGAAGTCGAAGGCTGGAATGGCCTGACCGCCGTGCATCTCGTTCTGAGCGCACTCCAGCGAGATGCACGCCAGCACCGAGGCCGTCTCTATGCGCTTGGCCGGTCGCGAGGCGCCGTGGCCGGCAATGAAGCCACAGTTCACGATGTGGTCCAGCGGATGCTGCACGCACGTCAGCGACTTCGTCGGATAATAGTCCTTGTCGTGAATGTGCAGGTAGTTGTGCTTAACGGCCTCGCGCGTGCGATCAGACAGCAGATAGTCGTCCACAAACGGCTTCGTAGACTCCGAGGCAAACTTCATCATCATGCCCGCCGGCGTGTCGGCGTTCATGTTGGCATTCTCGCGCGTCACGTCGTTGTTCTTGATGTTCACGATGTCCAGGAACACCTCGCGCGTCTTCGCCTTGCGAGCTATCGACCGCTGGTTGCGGTAGGCAATGTACTTCTGAGCCACGTCCTTGCGGCTCGACTTCATCAGCTCCATCTCCACGGCATCCTGTATCTGCTCCACGGTCATCTGACTCTCACCGCGAGCCTGTATGCGGTCGCTGATCTGTTGCAGCAGCCGTTCGTCCTCGCCCTTCTCCGTGACGAGCATGGCCTTGCGGATGGCAGCCATGATTTTCTGTTCGTTGAAGCCGACGATGCGGCCGTCGCGCTTCTTGACGGTTTGTATCATTCGAGTTGTATGGGTTTAAAAGGTTTTATGCTTTAAGTATTCTCGGTAGCTTTTCCGCCTGAGAGGAAAAACGATTGCAAAGATACAACATTTTTCCGACACATGCAAGAAAAACCAGAAAAACATCTGGGTTGTTGCATCGCTCCCTCGCAAGTCTTTTGTTGACAGGTTTGAAATAAAAGCGCAAGATGGATAACGTGCCTACGGCACTTACCTCCCCTATATGCCCCTCCACTCCCCTTTATACCCTTTACGCCCCTTTACGCCATTTCTTTGAATTTTTCCGACAAAACTTCCTCCGCGTGAAACAATGAAATAGAGCGTGAAACAATCAAAAAGAAGGCTTTGGGGCACATGAAACATTGCTCGAGACCCCCAAC
>CACZIT010000030.1 GCA_902781315.1 uncultured Prevotellaceae bacterium | reverse complement strand
CAGAGAGATTAGTCAACAGAATCAGTATAATAAACAGTAATTAACAAAACAGCAACAAATCAAGGCTCAAAAGGAGTCAACACTATACAGGGAAAGACAGTGGACACCACTTCAGCATCATCTTCATTATATATCCCATCATTATCCCCATGACCAGCAATGAAACATAGTAAATGTTCCGACATAACTCCTACTACATTCTGCTCATTCATATCAGGAGGACACACCGAAGAATACTCAATGCCGTTGTCTGCACAAATCTGCTTTGCTTCGTCGGCACATGACTCCATGAAATCATGAAGAACGGTTTCAGCATCATTGTTATATGCAATCAAGACTTTGCTCATATCCTATTTCTTAGAACGCTGTAATTGGTAAATATAATACTCGTTCAATTTTTGCTCAAATGACTTTCCGATGGAAGACTGAAGACGCAATTCAGAAAGAATGTCAGCCCAAGTATATGTCTTACCCGTAGAAGCCTCACTATAGGCTTCTTTGTTATTGTCTTCCGGATGACGAATTAGCCATTGCTCCAAGACACAATCAAACTTTGTATTCCAATTTGCACGGATTTTGTCAATGATAGCTGTGACGGAATTAAAGTCGTCATTGCTCCTATCCAGATAGAAGAAATTCTCTTCGTTCATCATCTCTATGATAGAATCAAGCGGTATGTCTGTACGCAACTGATTGGCAGACATCATCACAATATAGAGTAGCGATGTCCTCTTCCTGATTTCTTTCAGTAAGTCAATGCCTTTTTTTCGGTAGCCGCTGAAATTCCAGTCAATAAAAACAATCATCTTGCTGTTCAAATTGGCTAACACATATTCTAATCCTTTATCAGGATTCTGGAATATATGTTTATAGTCTGCATCTTTATAATGCTTTCTGATGTTCTGAACAAAGGGCTCGTCCTCTGACAGATTGTCGTCTATAAAAACTATCTTAAAGTCCATAGCTTATTGTTTTTTAAATGGAATTGTTATTTTTATTGTTGTGCCTATCTCGCCAAATTCACTATCAACAACAGAAACCGTGCCGCGAAGAGACTCCACACGAGTCTTTACAATATATAATCCAACACCTGCGCCACCTTGCTTTTCTGTTGTCGTATAATACAGGGCAAATACTTGTTCCCAGTCTTCTGGTGGGATTCCTTTTCCTGTATCAGAAACGAAAATTTCCAACATGTCGTTTTTCACTTCATACGAACAGCGAACTATTTTTTGCTTGGAATCAGCCATTGCTTTTACAGAATTGTCTATCAGGTTCTGTAAGATGTCCCTGAAGAACTGGCGATTTGTATTTAATACCAATTTGTCAGGAAAATCCGTTTGCAAAGCAATACCCTCGCGTGAAAAAACATCATCATAGTCGTTCACAATCTCTTCAAATGTTTTCTTCAGGTCAACTTCTTCTGGATTGATATTTGACTGAGAATAGCTAAGCATATAGTTAATGACACGATTCAAGACCTTGAATCGCTCATACATTTGTTTAGCATAAAGCTGGAAGAGTGTTTCTTCATCAGGATCGGGATAGTACCGATAAAAAAATTCTATTCTGTCTCGTATCTGATTCAACGTAGTCCGAACAGCATGCGTAATGGTTATTGCGAATTGCTGCAAGGACATAATACTCATATATATATTTTCCTTGCGAGTAAAATCCTCTAAGGCTTTCTTTTGCTCACTAATGGCCGTTTTTACGCTTTTTCCAGTTTTTCTGACTTGTTTAAGAAGAGGCTCTACTGCGGGTTTAAGTTCGGGTTTCTGGGCTACGATGTCATTAAAGGCTGACATCAGGCTGTTAATATCGTCTGATGCGGTCTTTAGTCCTTCCTCAGCATTGTTACGTTTTGATTGGCGCATTTCTACCTTATAGTCTTGAAGAGCATTCAACTGGGTAATAATGAACTTCTTGAGTTCCCTGTACTCTTCATTATCTACAAAATCTTGTCGATTTGTTGCGTCAATAATCTTTGGGTTTCCTGCTGACGTTATTTCTATAGTCCCAAGAAATTCGCGTGTGCTTATCCTGCTGAACATATCACGCCAAAGTCGTTTGTCAATTCCAAGCACATCTCTTTTTAAGTCTGGATTCTCATTGGTCTCGGCAAATGGAGTTGCAATGATTCCATCCCGATAGACCTTGAATCCGTCAATAGAATCATTGGGAAAAGCCTTTCTGTAATTACGTCTGGCAGTATCATCAAAAAAATAAATATTCATTTTGACTCCACCAAAGGACTTTAACGGAATCAGATGATAGTCAAAAGTCTTTTTCTCTTTATCGTAATAAACACTTTGCTGTAGATTGGTTTTCTTGTCAACACCGATACTAATTGAAACGGTTGCCAAATCGAAATCATCTAAGGTCCTGACAGCATCCTGGTTAATACCAAATTCAGGTGCGAGAACTTTTACCTTAAACGGGTAATTAAGGTTTGCAAAGGGAGAAACTATTTTAGATATTTCACGCATCAGATGCTCAATCTCCTTCTTCGTCCAAGGGTCTCGTATTACAGATATGACAAGCTTTGTACCCGATTCCTCTTTATTTGGGGCATCAATATACGAATACGAATTTTCCATATCTGTAAACAAACGTAATTCCGTTTCACCGTTCATCTCGCGATAATAGGCAGCCCAGTCAATGTCCACTTTGAGCCATCTCTCTTCCCCCTTCTTCTTCGTAATGATAGAAACATAATCCCCCAACTTGTCAACGGCAAAACGCCCAATACCTTTTTCGCCCACACACTTTCGATGATAAGGCTCTGGCGAATACGGATGAGAGCGCTTGCTTGAAGTTCCTATGACCATCCACTTATCCCTAATATCTTCAAAAGACATGCCATAGCCATCATCTTCAATCCGAATGACGGAGTTCTTTTTCCCTGCACCTATATTTTCAAGAGCAACCGTCACATTCTGGGCATTTGCATCATAGCAGTTCTTTACAAGTTCAAACAGAGCTGTAACGCGGTCTGTTATCAAATCACGCCCTATCAGCCGGAAAGTACTGATATCAAATCGCCATCTCAATGATTGGTTACTATCCATATCGTCTATTTGTGGTTTCTTATATGTTGTTTGATACTTTCTGCAATCACCTCTCCCAATCTTGGCGGTACAGCATTACCAATATAGCGAGATGCTTTTACTAAGGACACCTCTTGCTCATTTGGGAAAAACTTATAATTTGTTGGGAATGTCTGGAACAAAGCTGCCTCACGGGCGGATATTGCTCTGTTTTGTTCAGGATGTCCAAAACGACCGTTTCCTATACCAGTACAAAGTGTTGTCATCGTTGGCGCAGGTTCTTCCCAAACCATACGCCCATAAACACTGCCAAAACTTTTGCCACCTTCTTTTTTGTGGCAGGCCAAAAGCAAATCTTTAGGCCAATCTTTCCAGCTACCGCCATAAGGTGTAGCTTTCATCCTTTGCATATTCAAAGGGGACAAAGCACGGCATCTGTGTAAAGCATCATTTGGGCTACTTTCTCCTGCCTCTAATGGAGGCAGATTGCCGATAGCATCCCGAACCGTGACATAATTCTCTTTTTTATGAGTAGCTGGTATCAAACCTATTTCCCCTAATCGGGAAGCCAACAAGACTAAACGCTTACGTGTCTGTGGTATGCCATAATCTGGACAGAAAACGACTTGATATTTCACATAATAATGTTCGTCTTGCAACGCCCTCACGAAATCCGCTAAAACGGACTTTAACTTAAATGAAGCAATGGCCGGTACATTCTCCATCGTCACAATATCTGGCTGTACTTCTTTTACTAAGCGACCAAATTCATATAACAAGTTGTATTTATCTTTATCTTTGTTCTTGTTCTTGAATGCATACGAAGAAAAAGGCTGGCATGGTGCACATCCTGCCAAGACTTTTATTGCTTTCTTAGAATATAATGGCAGTATGTCGTCTTTTGAGACTTCCCTTATATCTTTATAAACAAACTTTGCTTCATTATTTGTTTCGTAGGCATACTTACAAGTTGCATCCAAATCAAAGCCTTCAAGTATCTTAAACCCTTTTGACTTCATGCCATAACTTAGTCCGCCTATTCCACAGAATAGGTCAACGACTTCTATAGAAGGTAGTCTGCCGCGTCTTTTATGAAGAATCTGTTCAGCCATAATTCCTATTCCTTCACAGTCCACAATAAGTCATCCACGCTGACACTTAGAATCTGTGCCAGTCGGATGAACATCTCTACATTAGGTTGGGCGGCGTTTGTCACCCATTTAGATATAACCGCAGGGTCTTTGTCAAGGATTTCCGACAATTGCTTGTTGGTCATTCCTTTCTCTGCAAGTACCACTTTTAGCCGGTTTATTCTTTTACGTTCCATTCGTATGCTAATAATTTGGCTACAAATATACACAAAAAAATCTCAAAGTCAATGTTTGTTAAGTAAAAAGTGGTAATTGTGAGTAAAAAAAATGTGTTTATATTCAATTATCCTTGCCAATTCGATGGTTTTCATACCTATTTGTTAGTTCTACGACCTCATGCATAACCTGCACTAACTCCATCATGCACTTCACTAACTTGTATACAAGTGCTGTTGTTATGCGTTCTACCTTGCATCAGTTCCTTGATGCTTTGGGAAGTGAAGTCCACATTACGCTTCAATAGATTGTCATAAAAAGAGTTGATGCTGAGAAGTAATTTGTCAGAAAAACGGCGTTGGGCTTTGCGGTTTGAAAAAATATGCTTACATTTGCAGGGTAATCCTAATAACAAGCAAAATGATGAAAAAGTATTTGGTAACGTTGATGATAGCCTGCTCGGCATTGTTCGTGCTGAGTGGCTGCGTGGTATCGGAAGAAAAGCTCAGCGACAAGGTGCAGCAGAGCATGGTTGACTACGAGAAAGCTCAGGGCAATGAACTGGAAGTGACTGACCTGAAGCTCGACAAGGCCGAAGGCAAGGGCTACAAGGGTGTGCTGACGGGCACGCTCAACGGCGAGGCTGCGACCTACGATGTCGTCGTGACTGATGAGGGTAGCGACTTCGACATCGACTGGGAGAAGAGGTAGGAAGGAAGCCTACCCCCAGCCCCTCCCTGAAGGGAAGGGAGAAGAAAGCCTACGAGGCATAAAAAATCAGGGACGCATCTCAAGCAGATGCGTCCCTGATTTCTATTTGCGGTATAAGTAAACAGCGATAGTCCGCTGTCAACCAAAAATCACACTTTCTCGATGATCTTCATGCCTTCGTCAACGGCCTGCATGTTCAGGGGGATGAGGCCGTGATGGCGCTCGGGCAGCGACTTGAACAGAGCCTTCTCAAGGCCGTTGGTGGTCACTACGGGGCAGACTTTCAGCAATCCGCCGAGCACAATCATGTTGAACACCTTCGAATTCTTCATCTCGGCAGCCTTGTCCATGGCGTCGATGCGATAGACGTTGATGTCATCGCGCACGGGAGTCTGGGCGATGCCGAAGCCGTCGTAGATGAGGATGCCGCCGGGCTTCACCTTCGGCAGGAACTTGTCGAGCGAAGGCTGATTGAGCACGATGGCCACGTCATATTTACTGAGGATAGGCGATGAGATGCGCTCGTCGCTGACGATGACGGTCACATTGGCCGTACCGCCGCGCTGCTCGGGTCCGTAGGCCGGCATCCACGTCACTTCCTTATCTTCCATAAGTCCGGAGTATGCCAGAATCTTACCCATTGAGAGCACGCCCTGACCACCGAAACCACTGATAATTATTTCTTTTTTCATACCGTCGTATCTTTTAAGTCACCCTTTACGTATTTCTCAAACATGTGCTCCTTCATCCATTCGTTGGCCTTGGCGGGCGAGAGCTTCCAACCGCTGTTGCAGGTGGAGACAATCTCGACGAGCGACGAGCCTTTGCCCGACATGGAGTTCTCGAAAGCCTTGCGGATGGCAGCCTTTGCCTTGCGGATAGAGGGCACCGACTCCACCGACTGACGCGTGACGTAGCACGTGCCTTCGAGGCGCGAGGCCAGGTCGGTGATGTTCAGGGGATATCCGTGCAGGTCGGCCCGGCGACCGTAGGGACAGGTGGCAGTCTTCTGGCCGAGCAGCGTGGTGGGAGCCATCTGTCCGCCAGTCATGCCATAGATAGCGTTGTTGATGAAGATCATGGCGATGTGCTCGCCGCGGTTCAGTGCGTGGATGGCCTCGGCAGTACCGATGCAGGCCATGTCGCCGTCACCTTGATAGGTGAAGACGAGACGGTCGGGCCAGAGGCGCTTGATGGCGGTGGCCACGGCGGGAGCGCGCCCGTGGGCAGCCTCCTGCCAGTCGATGTCGATATACTTATAGGCGAACACGGCGCAACCTACAGGCGAGACGCCAATGGTCTTGTCGGCCATGCCCATTTCTTCAATCACTTCTGCCACAAGTTTGTGAACGACACCATGAGAACAGCCCGGGCAATAGTGCATGGGCACATCGTTCATCAGGGTTGGTTTCTGGTAGACCAATTCATACCCTTCCCCGGGGAGGGGCGTTTGGTTACTTTTATTGATTGTATTGTTCATTCTATTATTCTTTTCAAGGTTATCTAATCCCCCCTCCCCTCGGGAGGGGCTAGGGGTGGGTCCTTAGAACTTCTCTTTTAAGGCTTTAACAATTTCATCGGGCTCTGGAACGATACCACCCAGACGACCGAAATGAGCAACAGGCACTGCGCCATTCACTGAGAGGCGGACATCTTCAACCATCTGTCCGGCATTGATCTCGACCACGAGCACACCTTTCTTACCCTTAGCGGCAGCGGCAATCTCCTTCTCGGGGAAAGGCCACAGCGTGATGGGACGGAACAGGCCTACCTTCAGGCCTTCTTCCTTGGCAAGCTCCATGGCTTTCTCGGCGATGCGGGCTGCACTGCCGAAGGCCACGATCATGTAGTCGTCGTCCTCGTCGAGGTTGGTGGTCTCGAAGCGCACCTCGTTGTCGCGAATCTGCTGATACTTCTCCTGCAGATGCAGGTTGCGCTGCTCCATGACCTCAGAGGTGAGCTCGAGCGACGTGATGATATTAGGCTGGCGGTCCTTCGTGCGACCGGTGGTAGCCCAGGGGCACTCCTTCAGGATTTCTTCCTCGGTGCGACGGGGCTTGAACGGCGGCAGCACCACCTTCTCCATCATCTGTCCTATGACACCGTCGGAAAGAATCATGGCGGGGTTGCGATATTTGAATGCGAGCTCAAAGGCCAGGTCGACGAAGTCGGCCATCTCCTGCACGCTGTTCGGGGCGAGCGTGATGACGTAGTAGTCGCCATTACCGCCGCCGCGCGTAGCCTGGAAATAGTCGCTCTGCGAGGGCTGGATAGTTCCCAGTCCGGGGCCGCCACGCTGCACGTTTACAAACACGCCCGGCAGCTCGGCACCAGCCATGTAGGCAATGCCTTCCTGCATCAGGGCAACACCTGGCGACGACGACGAGGTAAGCACCTTCTTACCTGCACCGGCACCGCCGTAGATCATGTTGATGGATGCCACCTCGCTCTCGGCCTGCAGCACCACCATGCCGGTGGTCTCCCAGGGCTTCAGCTCGGCGAGCGTCTCAATCACTTCACTCTGCGGAGTGATCGGATAGCCGAAATATCCGTCAGCACCGCAACGAATGGCTGCATGGGCTATCGCCTCATTGCCTTTCATCAATACAACTTCTTTTTCTGCCATCTTTACTCAACCTTTTTTTTGTAAACAGTAATACAACCGTCGGGACACACGATGGCGCACGAGGCGCAACCGATGCACTCGTCGGGCAACGCGGCCTCCACGTAGGGATAGCCGTGCGCATTCACTTTCTTCTGTGCCAGCGCAATGACATTCTTCGGACAGGCAATGAGACACAACTGGCATCCCTTGCACCTCTCCGTATTCACCACGATAGCACCTTTAATCTTTGCCATAATGCTTTTGGTTTTAAGGATTAGTTTTATAGGTTGTTGCAAAAGTAGTAATTATTTTTTTAACTGCAAAAAAAAATGCGAAATTTCTTCCGCATTTTTTACTACCTATAAGTTCTTTCACGGATTGTAGGAATCCTTATGGTAAAAATTCATGATGTCCTGAAGCATGCGCAGGGCCTCGACAGCCGGTGAGTCGGCATCGAGGGCGATGGCCTCCATGTAGGCATTCATGGCGGCTTGATAGTCGCCGCGCCGACGGAGGTCGTTGCCTTGCTGATAGTATTCTTCTGCTGTCATCTTATTATCGATTTCCTTTTGTTCGTGCTCCACTCTTTTGGAGGGGTTGGGTGAGGCTTCTTGTCCGTCTGTGTCGTATGTCTTAAAAAAACACACCTGGCAGGAGTTATCGCTCCCTCCCTTGGGAGGGCGGGGGTGGGTCTTTTTTATTTCGTTCCCGCCTGCAGCGTGTTGAGCATCAGCGAGCAGATGGTCATCGGGCCTACGCCGCCGGGAACGGGCGTGATGTAGGAGCACTTCGGTGCGACATGTTCGAAGTCGACGTCGCCCGAGAGGCGGAACCCGCTCTTGCGCGTAGCGTCGGGCACGCGGGTGGTACCAACGTCGATGACCACGGCACCCTCCTTCACCATGTCCTCGGTGACGAAGCCCGGTCGACCGATGGCAGCAATGATGATGTCGGCCTGGCGACACTCCTCCTTCAGCTGCGGCGAGTGCGAGTGGCACACGGTGACCGTTGCGTCGCCCCACTGCTTCTGCATCATGAGCTGTGCCATAGGCTTGCCGACGATGTTCGAGCGGCCCAGCACGACGCACTTCTTGCCCGAGGTGGGGATGTTGTAGCGCTTCAGCAGCGTCATGATGCCGAGCGGCGTTGCCGAGATGAAGCACGGCAGACCGATGGCCATGCGGCCCACGTTCACAGGATGGAAACCGTCGACGTCCTTTTCGGGCGAGATGGCTTCAGTGACGCGCTGCTCGTCGATGTGCTTCGGCAGGGGCAGCTGCACAATGAAGCCGTCTACGTCGGGGTCGTTGTTCAATCGCGACACACACTCGAGGAGCTCCTCTTCGGTGATGGTGTCCTCGAAGCGAATGAGCGTCGACTTGAACCCGCAAGCCTCGCAGGCCAGTACCTTGTTCTTCACATAGGTCTCCGAACCGCCGTCGTGGCCCACGAGCACGGCTGCCAGATGGGGCTGCTTGCCCCCCTGGGCTACGATGTCCTTCACTCGCTCTGCTATCTCGGCCTTGATTTGGGCGGCAGTTGCCTTTCCGTCGATGAGGGTTCCGCATCCCTGAAACCCACCCCCTTCCCCTCCCGAGGGGAGGGGGGATTGGTTAGTCTTTACGCTTGCGTTATCTGCCATAATTTATTATTGACTATGTTTCTTGTTATATTTCTATTATATATTTCCTGACTATCATATCCCCCTGCAAAAGCATTTCAATCCCCCTCCCCTCGGGAGGGGTTGGGGGTGGGTTATTCCCCTCGGGAGGGGTTGGGGGTGGGTTATTCCCCTCGGGAGGGGTTGGGGGTGGGTCTTACCTCCTCATGCCTCTCATGCCCCGCATGCCCCGCATCATGCCGCCCATGCCGCCACCGGTGACCATCTTCATCATCTTGCGCATCTGCTCGAAGTTCTTGATGATGCGGTTCACCTCCTGGATGTTCGTGCCGGAACCCTTGGCAATGCGCATGCGGCGGCTCTGGTTGAGCACTTCCGGATGAGAGCGTTCGTAGGGAGTCATCGATCTGATGATAGCCTCGATGCCCTTGAAGGCGTTGTCGTCGATGTCGAGGTCCTTGATTTGCTTGCCCACACCGGGAATCATGGCTGCCAGATCCTTGATGTTGCCCATCTTCTTGATTTGCTGAATCTGACCCATGAAGTCGTTGAAGTCGAACTGGTTCTTGCGAATCTTCTTCTCCAGGCGCTTGGCTTCCTCCTCGTCGAACTGCTCCTGAGCGCGCTCCACGAGGCTCACCACGTCGCCCATGCCGAGGATTCGGTCGGCCATGCGGGCAGGGTGGAACACGTCGATGGCTTCCATCTTCTCGCCCGTACCGATGAACTTAATGGGCTTCGTCACCACCGTGCGAATCGAGAGGGCAGCACCGCCGCGGGTGTCACCGTCGAGCTTCGTCAGCACCACGCCGTCGAAGTCCAGACGGTCGTTGAACTCCTTGGCCGTGTTCACGGCATCCTGACCCGTCATCGAGTCGACCACGAACAGCGTCTCGTCGGGGTGCAGGTAGTTTTTCAGGCGCTCTATCTCGTCCATCATCTGCTCGTCGATGGCCAGACGACCAGCGGTATCGACAATCACCACGTCGTAGCCCTTGGCCTTGGCCTCCTGCAGGGCGTGGTCGGCAATCGAGATGACGTCCTTGCTGTCGGGTTCCGAATAGACGGGCACGCCCACCTGTTCGCCCACCACGTGCAACTGCTGGATGGCAGCCGGACGATAGACGTCGCAGGCCACGAGCAGCGGCTTGCGGTGGCGCTTGTTTTTCAGCATGTTGGCAAGTTTTCCGGAGAACGTGGTCTTACCCGAACCTTGCAGACCCGACATCAGGATGATGGCAGGCTTATTTTCCAGTTTCAGGTCGACAGCCTCGCCGCCCATCAGTTCTGCCAACTCGTCGTGCACGAGCTTCACCATGAGCTGTCCGGGCTTGATGGCCGTGAGCACATTCATGCCCATTGCCTTCTCCTTTACCGTGTCGGTAAACGACTTTGCCACCTTGTAGTTCACGTCGGCATCGAGCAGTGCGCGGCGCACGTCCTTCAGCGTTTCGGCTACGTTGATCTCGGTGATTTTGCCTTCACCTTTCAGTATCTTAAACGATCTCTCAAGTCTGTCACTTAGATTCTCAAACATATTGTTATTTACGATTTACGGATTTACGATTATAGCGACCACGCGTGGTCGCGGTTCACGTTTCTGAATTTTAATCGTGCAAAGGTAGTAATTTTTCGCGACCCCTGCAAAGTTTTTATCATTTCTTTCATAAAATAAGGAGTAAGAAGGCGGTTTCTGTTTGATGCTAAATATTGTAAAAACAGCGGAAATGTAAGAAATTGAGTGACTTTTTTAGTACAAACGGAAAATGCAAACTAGAGAAATGGAGGGCAAAGAAGGAGGCATCAAACGTTAAAAACATTAACTTTTACCCACCCGATAGCGGGGTTGACACGACCGAAGGGCGGTATGGAGGAAGCTAAACAATGGGTTTGACCACACAGAGCTATGAGTTAAGGCCTGCAAGTCTATGGGTTAAGGTCTGTAACTCAATGCACTGCATCTATGAAACCAATGGTTTGGAGGGTCTAAACCTATGCTTTAGATGGAGCAGAAAAAAGGCTTGGATGTAAAGAAAACGCAACCCACTGAGAGCCAGAGGGTTGCGTAAACGGCTAAAATTTCGCGCCATTTGCGGCGACGGAAAAGTTGATGGCAAATAAGCCAAGGAATGGGGCAGACTTTCGACCTGAAGAGGTGCTTACAATCTGAAACGTGCCACGAGCGGAAGGTGGTCGCTGTAGCCTCGCTGATAGCGTGGGCCGATGTAGTTGCGACGGGGCTTCATGCCACCGTAGGTCTCGTCGTCGACGAGCAGGAAGGGGGCATCGAAAACGATGCATTCGGCCAAGCTGTCGACCATAGCAGGCGATGCCAGGATGTGGTCGAGCGAGCCCCACTCGCCCTGATAGCGGTAGGTGCCGCGGGCACCGTTGCTCCCGCGGGCATTGCGCGAGACGTCGGTGAGGCGGACCTCCTTTTCGAGGAAACGGATACTCTTGTCGCGACTGTAGTCGTTGAAGTCGCCGCAGACCACCACCTGCGCCGAGGGTTGCAGGGTGCGGATGGAGTCGATGGCGGCAGCCAGCCTGTTGGCCACAAGCATGCGGTGTGGACGCGTGAGCACTTCCCCACCCGACCGGCTGGGCGCATGGACTACGAAGACGTGGAGGGTGTCGCCCGTGACGAGGAGTCCGCTGGCACAGAGGATGTCGCGCGTGGGATGCATATCTTTCAGCGGCTCCACGCGCAGTGCCTGCCAGCGGAGCAGGCGGAACGAGAAGGGGGAATAGAGTAAGGCGACATCGATGCCGCGCGGATCGGGCGACTGGGTGACGACGTATTCGTAGCGCGCATTGCGGAGAAGCGAACGCCGCGTCAAATCGAAGAGCACCGAGTCGTTTTCGATTTCGCATAGGGCAACAAGGTCTGGCAGCTGGAAGGTCCCGTCCAGCGGAGCCCCATCCCCCTCCGCAGCATAAAGGGGAGATTGGCCGCAGGCAAGGATTTCGCGACCAATGTTGTTCACCTTATGCCAATAGCGCGAGGGTGTCCATTGGTTGATGCCTTCGGGCAGCCACTCGTAGTCGTTCTTCAGCGTGTCGTGGCGACAGTCGAAGAGGTTCTCGCAGTTGAGCGACACGAGGGTGAGCAACCCCGAAAGCAAGAGGGAGAGCATTTTTAGGTAATAGGTAATAGGTAATAGGTGAGAGGGGAAAGGGGAAAGGGGGCTAACGGATGAAGTTGGTGCGCAGGGGCTGCTCGGGCTGGGGATGGCCGTCCTCACGCACGTTCAGCTTCTTGATCATCCACGCCATGTTGCGGCCCAGCGTACGCATGGTCTGCATGCCTTCCTCGTCCTGCGCTGCCTGGCCGGGTGTCTGGCCGTAGACCATGTTCCAATATTGCGACGAGACAACAGGCATATTGAGGATGGTGAAGTACTTGTTGAGCCGGTCGAAAGTTGCCGAGGCACCACCGCGACGGCACACCACCACCGAGGCAGCAGGCTTGAACTGCAACTCGGCACCGAGCGAATAGAACACGCGGTCGAGCAGTGCACAGAGTGAGCCGTTGGGGCCGCCATAGTAGACGGGCGAGCCTACGACGAGGCCGTCGATGCCGTCGCGCACGCTTTTGAGCACCTGTTCGTAGAGGTCGTCGCGGAACGTGCAACGTCCCTGTCGGCCACACATGCCGCAGGCAATGCAGCCCTGTACGGCTTTCGGCCCTATACTGATGATTTCTGTTTCCACACCTTCCTGCTGCAAGGTCTTGGCCACCTCGCTCAATGCCAGGAACGTGTTGCCCTGCTTGCGAGGGCTGCCGTTGATAAGAAGTACTTTTGCCATTTTGCTTCAGGTTTGTTTCTGCTGGCAAAAGTAACAATTTTTGCTGACATGCGCAAACTTTCGCCAGTATTTTCCACCGGCGAAAGCTGAACTATATGGAAAAGAATTACATCAGAATCATGTTGAACGTCGTGAGTTTCCTCACAATGAAGGTAGGCGTGTTGCCGATGTCAGGTTGCCCGACTGAAGAAAAAACGAAAAATCTTGTTCCCAAAGGCTTGCTATTCGGATTTTTTTGCTTAAATTTGCAACAAGATTTTAGAAATTTGAACCTCGGAACTATGAATATCTGTATTGTAGCGGGCGCACGCCCGAACTTCATCAAGGTGGCTCCGATTGTAAGAGCCATCGATAACGCCAAGGCCCACGGGCGCGACATCGATTATACATTGGTATATGCCGGCGCCAAAGACGACCCCTCGCTGGAGGCCTCGCTCTTCGACGACCTGCAGATTGCTCCTCCTCAGGTTTTTCTGGGTGTGGTGTGTGAAAACCTGAACGAGCTGACGGGGCAGGTGATGTCGGCCTTCGAGCGCTACCTGCAGGAGAACAAGACCGACGTGGTGATTGTCGTCGACGACCTGGCCTCGACGATGGCAGCCGCCATCGTGACGAAGAAGCAGGGCATTCGCCTGGCTCACCTCGTAGCGGGCACGCGCTCGTTCGATATTAAGATGCCGAAAGAAATCAACCGCCTGGTCATCGACGGACTCTCCGACCTGCTCTTCACGGCAGGCATGGGAGCCAACTCCATCGCCACGCGCGAAGGTGCCGAGTTGTCGAAAATCTACACCGTCGGCAACATCCTCATGGACACGCTGCGCTTCAACCGCAACAAAACCGTCCCCCCTGCTCCTCCCTTCAGTGCGGAGCGCGACTACTTAGTCTTCACGCTCAACCGAAAGGCCCTGTTGGCCGACGAAGAGAACCTTGACAGAATGCTCAAGGCCATCGTTGAAAATGCTCAGGGAATGCCCGTCTATGCACCGCTGCGCAGTCAAGCCAGGGAAGCGGTGGAGAAACATCTGGGCGACGGTTTCATCTTCCTGCCCCCATTGAGCTATCTGGAGTTCGGTTGGCTGACGGCCCATGCCCACGGCATCATCACCGACTCGGGCAACGTGGCCGAGGAGGCTACGTTCAACGGTGTGCCCTGCATCACGCTGAACAGCTACACCGAGCACATTGAGACCGTGAAGGTGGGCACGAACGAACTCGTGGGCGAGGACCCGCAGTTGCTGGGCGAAATGGTCGGTAAGATGGTGCGTGGCGAGTGGAAACAGGGCGCGCTGCCCGACCGCTGGGATGGGCGCACGGCTGAACGAATTGTACAAATACTGATGGAACAACAATGAAAACCGTATTGATAACCGGTGCAACAAGTGGAATAGGTGAAGCTTGTGCACGCCGCTTTGCCCGTGGCGGCTACCGCCTTGTGCTGACGGGCAGAAATGAGGAAAAGTTGAACACGCTGCGAGAGGAACTCGCCGCCGTTGGTGCTGAAGTCGTGACACTCGCGTTCGACGTGCGCGACCGTGAGGCTGCCACAGTTGCATTGTCATCGCTGAAGGAGGCTCCCGACGTGCTCATCAACAATGCTGGGCTGGCTCTTGGCCTCGAGAAGGAATACGAGGGCAGCTACGACGACTGGGACACGATGATCGACACGAACATCAAGGGACTGCTCACGGTGACCCGCACGGTGGTGCCACGCATGGTAGAACGCGGCTGTGGCCACATTATTAATATAGGTAGCGTGGCAGGCGATGCCGCCTATGCCAATGGCAACGTCTACTGCGCCACGAAGGCTGCCGTGAAGGCCTTGAGCGACGGACTGCGCATTGACTTGGCTGAGACCCCGCTGCGCGTGACGAACGTGAAGCCCGGACTGGTGGAGACCAACTTCAGCCGCACGCGTTTCCACGGCGACCAGCAGCGTGCCGACAACGTCTACCGAGGCATCAAGCCGCTGACGGGCGACGACATTGCCGACGTGTGCTTCTATGCTGCCGAGGCTCCTGCCCACGTGCAGATTGCCGAGGTGCTGGTGCTCGCCACCCATCAGGCCAACGGAACGGTTATTCACAGAGTAACAAGGTAACAAAGAGACGACTCCCATCCGACTCATCGCGAGCCAGATGGGAGTCTTCGTTTAGATCGATCTGAAAAACTACTGATTATTTATTGTCTAACGTAATAACTAAATCTGTTTTTATTTTTCACTTTACTCTTTCGCGAAGCAAGTCTCCCTATTCCAAAGCCTTTTTTGCCAATTCCAGATAACCTATGTGGCTGCGGCCGAGGTCGCTACTGTGGTTGGTGATGCGAATCATGTCGTCGATTTGCGACTGCAGGAGTTGGCGCAGGTTTGCGTCGTTGGTCTGCGGATAGTCCTTCATCAGGTTTCCGATGTGACTGCAAAGGGCATAAATCGTCATGATCAGATTGGTGCCTGTGCGCGAGTCGAAGTTCTCTTTTTTGCAATATTCTGTCATCAGGGCGTTAAAGGCCATCAACATCTGGCCTTTGTCGGCATTCAGCTGGTCTAAGTTTCCGCTGAGCGCCATGCCAGCCACTTCTTTTGCTAACTCCCGGGTGTCGGTTTCCACATGACCGAAGTATTCTACGGTGTCATCCTTCTTCTGCGGGTTCAGCACATCCTCTGGAATGACGGAATAGGTGACGACGAGCTTACCGCGAATCTTCTTGCTGAGCTGGCGCGCCTTCGGGTCGTCGTTCCACTCGATGGCGTAGGCGTAGCGGTGTGTGCGTGAGGCATCGGCAGGGTCGAGCAGGCACATCAGTTGCCAACTCAGCATTTCCTGCATGCCTATGTAGACGCTGTTCTTCCTGTCGCTGCCCACCAGCAGTTCGCGGCCATTTGTGGGAATGCCGTGCCCACCCGTGTGGTTCAGCACCTGATAGACGTTCTCGTTGTTGCGGTCTTTCTCGAAGGCTGCCACCACCTCGCTGATGAGCTTCTGGTCCTTGGCCTTGATGGTGAAGGTGTAGACGTCGGCCTTCGAGACGAGCGGGCGGTTAGGCTGCTTGATGTCGCGCTCCTCACTGAACGATTTTACCACTTCCACTTTCTTCGAGTTGATGAACTTGTCGAAGGCCCGCTTCACGTTGTCCTGCGCCGAGGCCAAAGCAACAATGTAACAAAGTAACAAAGTAACCGCGAGGCGCAGTCGGCTGTTGTTGTAGGTTGATTTCATATTGATATGGTTTTGCTATGGTTAAACTTCTTTCGGATTGTTCTTTTCAGGGGCGATGTCCTCGATGTCCTCGCGCAGTTGCTGCGTGATGCGCTCCTGCAGGTCGAGGCATTGCTGCAGATATTCCCGGGTGGTTTGGCCAATGCGCTCCTGAGTGAAGCGCGCCTGTGCCAACTCCTCTGCCAAGCGGGCATTCACAAGGTCGCGGTGGGCTTCGAAGTTGGCAAGCAGCTGGCGCTCGAGGGGGGAGAGAGGAGCGACAGCAGACCCACCCCCCTGCCCCTTCCTGGGAAGACTCTCCCCCTGCCCCTCCCTATCAGGGAGGGGAGTAGTATGCTGTTTTGCTTGAGGGGTAGCGGTTGGAGAGGATACAGCAAGGAGCTCGTTCGTAGCTGGTTGCTGGGCGGAATGCGACGGTACGGTGGTTTCAGGATGGGTGGAGAGGGGAGCCGTGGTGGTAGTGTTGGACTTCGACTCGGTAGGCGTCGTCACGGCTGCAGAGGGCTCGGCGTAATTATGAGAGGCTGTTTCTCCGACTTCCTTGACGACATTTGTTACGGCTTCGTTGACGGCTTTCGTTCCGACTTCCTTTCCGGCTTTCTCGGCGATGAGGACTGGAGCAGACTCGTGAGAGCTGTGCCTGTCGCGGTTCAGCCACAGCGCGAACGTCATGATGCCGAGGAGCAACACGGCAGCAGCAGCGAGCGTGATGTGCCATGTCGCGGCGAGTCGACTGCTTCGCTCCGCTTGCCGGCTGTCGTGCAGGCTATCATGGCTCACCGCCTTCAGCACATTCTCCTTCAGCGATGCCGGAGCCTTAGGTCTTATTCGGGGTCTCAGTTGTTCCATATTTTTATTTCTCATTTTTCACTTTCCATTTCCCACTTTTCACTTTTCGTTTTTCTCTTTTCACTTTCGCGAAGCGAGACTCGTAGCGAGCATCTTTCTCAGCTTCTCCATCGCGTAGCGGTAACGGCTCTTCACGGTGTCGCGCTTGAGGCCGAGCACCTCGGCAATCTCTGCCATCGACAGGTCGTCGGTGAAGTGCAGGCGCACCACTTCGGCCTGTTCTGCTGGCAACGGGGCAAGCAGATGTTCCAGACGGAGATATTCCTCATGGAGTTCGCCCGTCTCCTCGGCCTCGCTGGCGGCTGCGCTCAGTGGCACTGCCCTGATGGATGGCCGTCGGCGCAGGTGGTCGGTGGTGAGGTTCAACGTTGTGCGGTAGAGCCAAGCCTTGGGATTCCTGATGGTCATCGCCTGGCCACCCGCCTCAGGCGTAGCGACGGTAGTGAGGCTTTGCGCTCGGTAATACCTGATGAATGCTTCCTGCACCACGTCCTGCGCGGCACCTTCGTCGCCCAATCTGAAAAAGGCCAACGAGTAGAGGCGGTCCTGCCACTCGTCGATGACGCGTTCCAGTTGTCGGATGTCGGTGCCTTTGTTCACTTTTCGTTCGCTTTTTTACTCTTAAGACGCAGAAAAACAAGTTTTGGGTTTAAAAAAAGTAAGTAGATTCAAGTTTTGCCATCCGAAGGCATACGTCCCTTTAAGTCTTTAAAGTTTTTAAAGTCCTTTACGACCTTTATCGTTGAGCTTCACCTGAAGAATATCATGTTAGGAATCCGTCGCTCGCCCTCGTGGTCGAAGCGGCGGTTATCGCTGGGATGGTTCAGAACGTGGCCATCAAGGTAGAGCGTCGTCGAACCGCCGCCATCGAGGTTCAGCGCCGTACGCCCTCCGAGCACCTTCACCAGATGAGCCAGCTCAGGGATGCTCATGCCGATGGCATGACCCAGTGCACGGCCGTCGACGGTGACGAGCAGCACACGCCGGTCCTTCGTCACGACGATGGCACTGCGTGGATGCTTCGTAGCGATGAAGTCGCTGTCGCACTGCTGCCAGTCGGCATAGCGACCACCCTCGAGCATCAGCGGTCCTGAGGCCAGCACCGTGCCCACCTTTCGCTTATACCCGTGCTCGATGCTGTGCGACCAAGGCACAATCTTCAGCCAGCCTTTCCTGACAGCCACGGCTCCCGTCACGCGAATGCGAAACTCGTTGGCCGTTGTCGTGTCGACGACGTTTTCGTCGACCTTCAGATAGGTCACCGAGTTGCCAAGCCCCATGTCGTAGTACGACCCGTTGATGGCAGCCAAGGCCTTATGCTCGCGGGCCAGCGTGCTGAGAGTTTTCATCTGGCGCGACGTGCCGATGCCGGCACGGTATTTCCGTCCGCGAGCTATCTCCACGATACTCACGCACTGCGGTCCGCCATAAAGCGAGCTGAACACAGCCTGGCGCCCCGTCAGTCCGCGGCCCACCTGCTGCACCTGCCACGTGGCCGACACGATGGCAAGTGAGTCGGCCGCCGTCTGTGCCTTCATCGGCATGGTTGCCATGAGGGCTGTTCCACACAGTAGCCACGCAAGATGGCTGCACAACGACTTTCTGACGTTTCTTAGGTTTTGTTTCATGAGTAGGTATGTCAATAGGATAAGTTTTCTTGTCAGGTGCAAAGATACTGATTTCAAATGTAAGAATAATAGAATTCCGTCATTTTTTCTCGATTTCATTCAGCTATCACACCTTTCTTTCATTTTTTCTTTGTAACTTTGCCGAATCATGCGAATGATGTATGCTTAAAAGTTCAACAAAATAATGTCAAGAAACAAAATGAAAAAAGTATTATTGATGGCAGTAGCAGCCATGATGGCTGCAACAAGCGCTTGCGCACAGAACGGCTACAACGACACACGCCACGAAGTGGCTGTCAGCCTCGGCGCCGGGTCTAACTCCGACATTATCAACACCTTTGAGGCCGTCGGCGCAGCCATGTTTGGCATCACTCTCGAAAACGAGTCGTTCATAGGCCCAATTTCAGCTGAGTATTTCTACCACGTGAAGCCCTGGCTCGGCGTGGGCGGCATCTTTGTCTATGGACAGATGACGCAGGACGCCTATTTCACGGGCAAGAGCAACGGCAAGGATGGCGAATATAAGAACCACTACTTCACGCTGATGCCGGCCGTGAAGTTCGACTGGCTGCGCAAGAAGAACTTCGGCATGTACTCCAAGCTGGCCTTTGGTACAACTATGCGCAATGAGAAGGCCGACTACGAATCGCCTGAAAAAGAAGGCTACAGCGAAACCACGTTCGAAGTGAACTGGCAGATTTCGCTCCTTGGTCTCGAGGCTGGCAGTGAGCGTCTGCGCGGCTTTTTGGAACTCGGCACCGGCGAACAAGGCATTGGCCTCATTGGTCTGCGCTACAAGTTCTGAACGTAGGGAGTTTAGTGTTTAGAGTTGAGAGCTGAGAGTCAGTTGAGAGGTTTATAGTATGCTGCAGAAAAGAACGATTCCAGTAGTGGGCATGGCCTGCTCGTCGTGTTCGGCCCATGTTGAGAAGACCCTGAGTTCGCTTGAGGGCATGCAGGCGGCCAGTGTGAACCTGGCCTCACGCCTGGCACTTGTGGAATACGACGATGCACGGCTCACACCTGAACAGATGAAGGCCGCGGTGAACGCCATCGGCTTCGACCTCATCATCGTGCAAGATCGCTCAGTAGAGGAAATCGAGCGACGCGAATACTCGGTTTTGCGCCGTCGCACCCTGCTGGCGTGGCTGTTTGCCGTGGGCGTCATGGCCATCTCGATGGGGTGGCTGCCCGTGGGACTGCAAGCCACAGCCAATCAACTCGCCCTCATCCTCGCGCTGGCCTGCCTGCTCACGTGTGGGCGGCAGTTCTATGTTTCGGCCTGGAAGCAACTGCGCCACGGTATGGCCAACATGGACACGCTCGTGGCTTTCTCAACCGGCATCTCGTTCTTGTACAGTTCTGCCGTTACGCTCATACCTCACACGTCAGAACTCTCAACTTTTTTCGATGCTTCGGTCATGATTATCGCCTTCGTGCTCACGGGTCGTTTGCTCGAAGAGCGCGCCAAGCGGGCCACGGCCTCGAGCATCCGCACACTGATGGGCCTGCAGCCCAAGACGGCGAGGGTAGTACCCACCCCCAGCCCCTCCCGAGGGGAGGGGAGTTTGAATACTCTTTCTGCTGATAATTCTTCTACTGCAGGCAATACACTTTCTGCAGACGACACTGCCTCTAAGTCACACCAAACGCCCCTCCCCTCGGGAGGGGAAGGGGGTGGGTTTGAGGTTGGTCAACCCGTCCCCCTCAGCACCATTTCTATCGGTGACATACTGGAGGTGCACGCAGGCGAGAAAATTCCCGTCGACGGACGCGTGACGTGGGCAACGAGCTTTATGAATCCTGATGCTGCCTTCGTCGACGAGTCGATGATCACAGGCGAACCCACGCCGGTGATGAAGAGCCCCACCCCAACCCTCCCCCGTAGGGAGGGCGTGAGCCCCAGCATCAGTTCCTCATTAAAGGATAAGAAATTAGATGCGATTTCAACAGGAGCAGCCACCTCCAAGGCAAACAATTCTCCCCTCCCTGCTGGGGAGGGGGCGGGGGTAGGGCTTCTCCGCGTCCTCGCCGGCACCATTGTTCAGCAGGGCACGCTGCGCATGCGGGCCACACAAGTTGGCGAGCAGACGGCGCTGGCCCAGATCATTAATATGGTGCAGCAGGCGCAGGGCTCAAAGGCACCCGTGCAACGCGTCGTCGACCGGCTGGCCATGATTTTCGTGCCCACGGTGGCGGCGTTGTCGCTGCTGACGTTTGTTGTCTGGCTGCTCTGCGGCGGCGGTGTGCAGCAGGCCGTCATCTCGGCCGTAGCCGTGCTGGTCATTGCCTGCCCATGCGCCATGGGACTGGCCACGCCGACAGCCCTGATGGTGGGCATCGGCAAGGCTGCCGAGCAAAACATTCTCATCAAGGACGCTACTGCCCTGGAACTGCTGCGCAAGGTTTCGGCCGTCGTTCTCGACAAGACCGGCACGCTGACCATTCCCAATCAGAACATCGACTTCACCCGCGCCGACTCGCTGTCCTTCGAGGAACGCGAGCAGCTGAAACCCCATGCCCGTGAGGCGATAGAAAGACTCTCCTCCCTGAAGACTCACCCCCTGCCCCTCCCTAAAAGGGAGGGGAGTAGTATGCTTTCGTGGCTAAAAAGGCTATTCACTCCCCTCCCTGATAGGGAGGGGCAGGGGGAGAGTCTTCCTGTCTGGATGCTCAGTGGCGACCGCGAGGATGCAGCAGCCTATTGGGCTGAGCAGGCAGGCATCAAGCACTACCGCAGTCAGGTGAAGCCGCAGGACAAGGAGAATCTCGTGCGCGAGCTGCAACAGCAAGGTCACGTGGTGGCAATGGTCGGCGACGGCATCAACGACTCGCAGGCACTGGCACTGGCCGACGTGAGCATTGCCATCGGCACTGGCACCGACGTGGCGATGGACGTGGCACAGGTGACGCTCATGGGCACCGACCTGCGCGCACTGCCCGAGGCTGTCAGTCTTTCGCACCGCACGGTCAGTATGATTCACCAGAACCTCTTCTGGGCCTTTATTTATAATATGGTGTGTATTCCGTTGGCAGCCGGACTACCGTATGCTTTCGGCATACCGTTCCAGATTACCCCCATGTGGGCATCAGCCCTGATGGCTCTGTCGAGCGTCAGTGTGGTACTCAATAGCTTGCGGCTACGATATCAGAAGTAGCAAGGAGACAACAGATTGATATAAAAAAAAAGCTATTTACGGGCGCTGCGTAGGCATGCCGTGCTGCTGGCCAAAGGCGTTCACCTGCTGGTGGAAATCGCCTCCCGTCGTGGGCACGTAGCTCTGTGAGGGCAACCACATCTTTTCGACGTTCACCTCCACACTAAACGACTCGTTCGGCATGTAGCGCACACCGGCACCCAGACGGTCGGCAGCGTAGCCCCAACCAGTGCCCCACCCCATTCCGCCGCAGAGCGGAAGCGGATAGGTGCCGAAACCAGAAGCCATGCCCAAGTAACCCATGCCTCCCGACTGGTGGCCCAGCAGGTTCTTTTGTCCGTAGACATGGGCTTCCCAATGCTCGTTGAACTGATAGCTCAGCTCGCCGTAGATGCCTGCCGAACGGCTATTCAGACGGCCCCAATTCAGATTGCCGACATAGCCGCCCACCAGCAGCGTCAACTTCGGCGTGAGCGGCGTCAGATAGGTGGCCTGCAGACTCTGGGCAAAGCCCGCACCCTTTGGCGCATACTTGCCGAAGCCCGCCATCACCGATGCCGACAGCGAGAGGTTGAGCCCCTGATGGAGTCCGTAGGGCATATTCCACTGCTGTGGCACCAGACTCTGCCGCGCCGCCAAACTGTCGGCTTGCGCCTGCACCTGCAAGCAGCAAACAACAGCCATCAATATGGTCAATAGTTTCTTCATTCTGCTGCAAAAATACGTCATTAAGACGAAATCACAAAAGAAAACCCCACTTTTTTAGGTAAATTATGTTTGAACTCCATTTTTTTCCTTAATTTTGCAATTGGAAATCCAAATATACAAGTACTCAATACATGAGACAGGATCACACGAAAAAAAAACTATAATAAAAGAAAGGATTAGGAATGAAAAAGACTGCATTGTTACTTCTGACACTGTTGTGCATGCTGGCAACCCAGCAAGCCAAGGCATGGGACCTGAATGTCGGCACCGACCTGACAGGCTACACCATGACGTTTCAAAGCTACGGAACCTCCACTGACGCCACATTGCAAAAGGTGAAGCCTCACATCGGTGGTCTTGGGTCGTACACTTCCATCACCGTTCCCGAGAACGCGACCTACTATCTTACCTATTATAGTATAACGGCCATCGGCGACGAAGCTTTCAAGGGGCTCAGCGAGATGAAGGAAGTGAAGATTGAATATGGCACTAAGACGATTGGGCGCGCAGCGTTTCAGGACTGCACGGGCCTGAAGTCGATCACGCTGCCTAGTTCGGTGCGAACAATCAGTCCCGACGCCTTCAAGGGCTGCACAGGCTTGCAGGAGCTCACGCTGCCCTCAAACCTGGAGATCTTGTGCTCTGGCGCCTTTGCGGGCTGCTCGTCGCTCCACTCCATTACTTACAACTCCACCTCTCCCGCCAGCTGCATTGAGTTCAGCGACCTGCCCGACGACTGCGTGCTCCACATTCCGTATGGCATGGAGGAAGCCTATGCCGCGAAAGGTTGGACCACTGACGTCTTCAAGGGCGGCATCGTGGCCGAGACGCTTGTTAAGGAGGACGGGCTGACATACAGTCTGACGGGCGAGACGACGGCCGCGGTGATTGGCTGCAGCGAGGGGCTTGCCAATGCGAACGTGAAGGAGACCATCCGCCTCTACTCGCAAGGAACGAACAAATACTACACGGTGACGGGCGTGGGCGAAGGTGCCTTTGAGAACTGCACCAGCCTGCAGAGCATCACCCTGCCCAGCACCATCACAACAGTTGGCGACCGCGCCTTCGCGGGCTGCTCGGGGCTGACGGCAATGAACGTGGGCATGACCACGGCGCCCAGCGTCACGGCATCGGTTTTCACCGGCATAGTGAAAGCCAACTGCAAGCTCTACGTGCCCAAGGGAACCACCTCGGCCTATTCGGAGTGGAAGCCCTACTTCGCAACAATCGTTGATGGCGAAACCTTCAAGGAGACCATCAACGGCGTGGAAACCACCTTCCTCATCACGGGCGAGACCACCGTGCAGCTGGGCGACGGCGCAGTGGCCATCCCCACCGACTTCGCGGGCGCCTATCCCATCCCCGAGACTGTGGAGCACGAGGGCGTGACCTACACGGTGACGGCAATTGGGGCAAGTGCGTTCAATGGTTGCACGGGACTTACAGGAGAAATGGTTATCCCGAGCTCGGTGACTTCCATTGGCTCAGGAGCCTTCATGAACTGTACAGGAATCACGAGTGCAGTAATTCCAGAAAGCATACGCATTTTGCCTCCGCATATCTTCCGAAATTGCACCAGTCTAGCTTCGGTAAGTCTGCCTGAAGGGCTGGAAGTGATTTTGGGTAATGCATTAAATAATTGTCCTTCCCTGACTGAGTTGACGATTCCCAGTACAGTAATTAGAATCGACCAGCTTGCATTAAAGGGTACTGCCCTCACCACCCTTACGGCAAAGATGCTGAAGCCCTGTGGCTTGGCAGGGAATGTCTTTGGGTCCAAATTCCCCTGCAAGCTCATCGTTCCTCAGGGCACCCGTGATGCCTACATCAGCAACGGTTGGACAGAGACGGTCTTCACTGGAGGCGTCGAAGAGGACGGCCAGTTGTGGGGTTACACGGAGGAAGGTGTAAGATTCACCGCAAGGGTGATTGAAGGCAATAACGTGCAGATTTTCAATGGTGACGAAGAGGGTCCCAATGGCCCGGCTATAGACATAAACACCACTGGTCCGGTGACCCTTCCCGCATCGTTTGAGTATCTAGGACAGACCTACTATGTGAAGGAAATCGGAAGAAATGCTTTCTACCAGTGCAAAGGCATCACGAGTGTCGTCATTCCCGAAGGCGTGACGAAAGTGGCCAAATGGGCCTTCTTGCTGTGCAAAGCCTTGGAGTCGGTCGAGCTGCCAGCTTCGGTGTCCGAGATTGGCGAGTTTGCCTTCCGCGAGTGCAAGCTCTCGAGCGTCGAGCTACCAGAAAATCTGATTGCGCTGGGCCAGCAGGCTTTCTGCAAGAACGAAAATCTGACCACCATCACCCTGCCTGCTTCGCTGACCGATATTGGTAGTGATGTGTTCAGTTATACCAATCTCTTGTCGGTCATTGCCTTGGGCATCAATCCCGCGCCGTTGCAGAACGAATCGGCTTTCTGGCCTGACCAGACGAAATTGAACCCCGTCATCCTGACCGTGCCATACGGCACACGCCAACGCTACCTCGATGCCGGCTACACCGAGAGCACCGAAACGACAATCGGCGCCGTCTACAAGATTGTGGAGCAGCCCGTGGAAAAAAACCACACGTTCCTGCAAGTGGGCGAAGGGGCTGAAATCTATCTGGAATACTACGACGCCATTGGCAATCGCCAAGACAGGCAGCTGACACCGGGCAACACCTTCTCTGCCTACATCACCAACAATAATATTCAGGCTGCAAACAGTGAAGAGGAAATTACCCACAACCTCCAAGTTTTCCTGACTCCCGGCTATACCCTCACCAAACTTCTGCGCAATGGACGAGACGTCACCGACCTCTACCAAACCTACTACGGAACTGAAGATGGCACAACGGCCATCAAGTTTGAGCTGAAGGACGTGGACATCAACGCCTACCAGAAACTGAGCATGGACGATAATGACGTGACGTGGATGATCTGCATTGAGGACGAGGAGAGCACGAAGCCCGTGAACCCCTACGATGCCAACGGCGACGGCTCCATCACCATTGCCGACGTGACGAAACTCGTGAACATCATCCTGGGCAAGGACCACAGCTATGAGCCGCAGGACATCGAACTGGAATATGACGTGAGGATGAAGCCGAGCAATACCTACGGAGAGATTGAGGTGCCCATTGCTCAGGCCATCTGCGATGCGTTCGCGCTGTCGGAGACTGAGATTTCCGAGAAGACATGCAGCTCGATTCCTCCCACTCCCGAGCGAGGCGAGATTGGACTCTATTGGTACAACCCCAATGAGCCGCGTCGGATCATCAGTTATACAGCCAATACAGGATACTGGTTCAACGCTTCGGGCACGCCTTGCAGCTGGAATGACAGCGGAGCTCTGGTCGCCGCTGAGTTCAGCAAGGCTAAGGGCTGCTTCGTGCTGAGTCAGTACCCGAACAGGAACCAGGCAGGCGACACTGCGGAAATGAGGATCATGTTCCTGTACCACAATGATTTCGACAAATATGCAGTCGTCGGGATAACGTTCCACGTCACTTTCAGCGACGATGCCGACAACACGGCCACGCTGAGATAACAGGAACAGGGCGTAGGTCTAACAGCCATAGGAGCGAGAGGGGGCGTTCTCGGAAACGAGGCTCGGCCCCTCTTGCCGTTTTTGTGCTACAAATCTTATACTTCGTTAATAATGATGAAAACGCGAGGCTAAATGGCGGGCAATCGGACGAATAGTATTATTTTTGCAGCACAATTCTTACCATAATAAAAAGGTAAAAGAGTAAAAAAAGGATAATAACCAACAAAAGGAAAAGAAAAAAATGAGAAGCAAGATTATCTATATCGCGCTGGCCATGGCACTCATGGGTGCAGGCTCGGCAAACGCACAGACAGAGTCGAAAACTACCAAGCAGGCACAGAAGGAAAACTTCGGCGACCGCTTCGTCAGACTGGGCAAGAAGGCCGTGAAGGAGATGGAGAAGGCAGCCAACAACCTTGGCGACGCCATCGGTTTCGATGATCGCGTGGACGGCGGCAAGGGCGCCGACTCGGTGAAGGTGGACGGAGCGTGGTACATGCCGCTCTACACGGTGAACCTCTACAAGGGCTCCGACCTCGACCTCTATCGCGACGCCTGTCGTCAGGCCTTTGTGGCAAAGTATCCGGGCTTGAAGGTGCAGAGCGTGGTGGTGCCGCAGCAGGAATGGCTGAGCGACACGTATAAGAAGAATAATAAGGTGACGGGCTACGTGCAGACCCTCTACTGCTACGTGCTGGCCAAGGACGGCACCGACGGCTACGTGAATGCACGCTTCAAGTTCCAGCGCCAGAAAGAAGTGGGCCGCCAGTATGAGCACGTGGCCAACTGCTGGCCGCTCTGGGAGCGCACCGACGTGATTCCGATGGCTACCTACGAGCAGCTGAAGGAAAAATAAAAAAACTTCCAAAATGCTTGCAGGATTGAAAGAAAAGTTTTAATTTTGCAGCCAGATTAGTAAAAAACGTGACAATAATGAAGAAACTGAGCACATATTTTTACGGCTATTACTTTTACTTTGCAGACCTCTGTGAAGCGTAAGGCCGTGTGAAATTGCTCGGATACTATCGAGAGAGAGAATAACATTGAAAGCCCCGCTTCACAGAAATGTGTGAGTGGGGCTTTTTTAAATGGAACCGCGCCGCCAAGCGCATTGAACCAAGAATGAAGAGAATAGCAATACAAGGCGAACTGGGATCGTTCCACGACATTGCCGCACGGCAGTACTTCGACGGCGAGCAAGTGCAGATGGTGTGCTGCTCGACGTTTGAACAGGTGTTCGAGCAGATCAAGCGCGACCCGACAGTCATCGGCTTTACGGCCATCGAGAACACCATTGCTGGAAGCCTGCTGCACAACTACGAACTGCTGCGCGACTCTCGCACGGCGGTGGTGGGCGAACACAAGCTGCACATCGAGCACTGCATCTGCTGTCTGCCCGACGACTCGTGGGACACCATCACCGAGGTGCACTCCCACCCAGTGGCACTGATGCAGTGCCGCGCATTCCTGGCCAACCATCCCGAGCTGAAGGCTGTGGAGGCTGAGGACACCGCAGGCTCGGCAGAGATGATACAACGACTGCAGTGTCGCGGCTGGGCTGCCATCTGCCATGCCGACGCTGCACGGAGATACGGATTGCGGGTGCTGGAAAACCAGATCGAGGACAACAAGCATAACTTCACGCGGTTCCTTGTGGTGAGCAATCCCGCGAAGGCAGAATCGATGCGCCGTCAGGAACTGACCGACAAGGCCAGTCTGGTGTTCTCGCTGCCCCACGAAGAGGGATCGCTGTCGAAGGTGCTGACCATCCTGTCGTTCTACAACATCAACCTGACGAAGATTCAGTCACTGCCCGTCATCGGCCACGAGTGGGAATACCTGTTCTACGTTGACGTCACCTATCAGAACCTGACTCGCTACCGCCAAGCCATCGAAGCCATCAAGCCCCTCACGAAGGAGCTGACCATCCTCGGTGAGTATTGCGAGAGGTAATTTTAGGTAATAGGTAATAAGTAATAGGTAACAGGTAATAGGTAATAGGTTTGAGAATTATGGCAAGCAACATAAAACCTGCTGAGAGGTTGTCACTCGTACAGGAGTACTACTTCTCTCGCAAACTGAAGGAAGTGGCACGGCTTAACGCCGAAGGACACGACATCATCTCGTTGGCCATCGGTTCGCCCGACATGCCGCCGTCGCCGCAGACCGTAGAACGGCTCTGCGAGGTGGCACGCCGCCCCGACAGCCACGGCTACCAGCCCACAATGGGCACGCCCGAACTGCGCGAAGCCATGGCAGCGTTCTATCAGCGGTGGTACGGCGTGAACGTGGATTCAGCCAGTGAGGTGCTGCCGCTCATCGGCTCGAAGGAGGGCATCCTGCACCTGACGCTGGCCTTCTGCAATCCCGGCGACCGCGTACTGGTGCCGAATCCCGGCTATCCCACCTACACGTCGCTGTCCAAAATCTTAGGAACGGAAGTGGTGAACTACGACCTGCTGGAACAAGATGGCTGGCAACCCGACTTCGAACAGTTGGAACAGATGGACCTGAGCCGTGTGAAACTGCTGTGGACCAACTATCCCAACATGCCCACCGGCGGACGGGCCCGTCGCGCCACCTACGAGCGGCTGGCTGACTTTGCCCGGCGCCACGGCATCGTCGTCGTCAACGACAATCCTTATTCGTTCATCCTCAGCGAAGAACACCTCTCCATCATGCAGATACCGGGTGCCAAGGACTGCTGCATAGAACTCAACTCTATGTCGAAGAGCCACAACATGCCGGGCTGGCGCGTGGGCATGTGCATCGCCAACCGCGAGTTCATCTCGTGGATTCTGAAGGTGAAGTCGAACATCGACAGCGGAACGTTCCGCGGTCTGCAGCTGGCTGCCGCCGAAGCACTCACCACGAACGACGAGACCTGGCACCGCAAGGCAAACATCGAAACCTACAGGCAGCGGCGAGTGGTAGCCGAGGAAATCATGACTGCTCTCGGCTGCCAGTACGATGCCAATCAGGTGGGCATGTTCCTCTGGGGCCGCATTCCCGACCACTATGCCAACGCCGAACAGCTCACCGAGCGCATTCTCCACGAAGCCCGCGTATTCATCACGCCCGGCTTCATCTTCGGCTCTCGCGGCGAGCGCTACATCCGCATGTCGCTCTGTGCCAAGCAAGAAAAAATGCAGGAAGCACTGGAAAGAATTAAAAGCAACAATATATAGAATATGGAATTAGAACTTCAACCTCTGAATTTACCTTCCGACCAGGAACGCCCGTTCGTGATAGCCGGTCCGTGCTCGGCCGAAAGCGAAGAGCAAGTCATCACGACAGCCCGCCAGCTGAAAGAACTGGGCTGCCACAACTTCCGCGCCGGCGTGTGGAAGCCCCGCACCAAGCCCGGCGGCTTTGAAGGCAACGGCGAGAAGGCACTGCCCTGGATGCAGCGCGTGAAAGAGGAGACGGGCATGCTCGTGGCTACCGAAGTGGCCACACCCAGACACGTGGAGCTGGCCCTGAAATACGGCATCGACATTTTCTGGGTGGGTGCCCGCACGTCGGCCAATCCGTTTGCCGTGCAGGCGCTGGCCGATGCGCTGAGGGGAGTCGACGTGCCCGTGTTCGTGAAGAACCCCGTCAATCCCGACCTGGAACTATGGGTGGGCGCCCTGGAGCGGCTGAATGCCGCCGGCGTCAGACGTCTGGGTGCCATTCACCGCGGCTTCTCGAGCTACGACAAGAAAATCTATCGCAACCTGCCCATGTGGCAGATACCCATTGAGTTGCGCCGCCGCTATCCGCAGTTGCCGCTCATCAGCGACCCGTCGCACATCGGCGGCCGACGCGAACTCATCGCCCCGCTCTCGCAGCAGGCCATGGACCTGGGCTTCGACGGCCTCATCGTCGAGAGCCACTGCTCGCCCGACGATGCCTGGAGCGATGCCCGCCAGCAGGTGACGCCCGACGTGCTCGACTACATACTCTCGCTACTGGTCATTCGCGACGAGAAGGTGTCTACCGAAGGCATCTCGCAGCTGCGCCACCAGATTGACGAGCTCGACAATCAACTCATCGACCTGTTGTCACGCCGCATGCGCGTATGCCGCGAGATTGGCCAATACAAGAAGGAGCACAACATGACCGTGCTGCAGACCAACCGCTACAACGAAATACTCTCGAAGCGCGGTGCCCAGGGTGCCCAGTGCGGCATGTCGCCCGAGTTTGTGGCCCAGGTGTTCGAGCACATCCACGAAGAGAGTGTGCGCCAGCAGATAGAGATTATCAATCGATAAGGTACCCACCCCCTAACCCCCTCCCAAAGGGAGTGGGCATTGGGTAGATCTATTTCGATGGGGTGACCAAGTCATTAATAATCAACCTAATTTATCATGAACAGAAATATAAGTAAGAATAGTAACCACACTCCACTCCCCTCGGGAGGGGCTGGGGGTGGGTTCCGAATACTAATCCTTGGTGCAGGCAAAATGGGGTCGTTCTTCATCGACCTGCTCAGTTTCGACCATGAAGTGGCCGTCTACGACCGCGACCCGCAGCGCATGCGGTTCACCTACAACTGCCAGCGCTTCACCAGCATCGACGAGATAGCCGGCTTCCGACCACAGCTGGTCATCAACGCCGTCACGTTGAAGTACACCATCCCCGTCTACGAGCAGGTGTTGCCGCTGCTGCCCCCCGACTGCATCATCAGCGACATCGCCTCGGTGAAGACGGGCCTGCAGGAGTTCTACGAGCAGTGCGGCCATCCCTATGTCTCCACCCACCCCATGTTCGGCCCTACGTTTGCCAACCTCCACCAGCTCTCCGAAGAGAACGCCATCATCATCAGCGAGGGCGACTACATGGGGCGCATCTTCTTCCGCGACCTCTACCAGCGGCTGGGACTCAACATCTACGAGTACACCTTCCTCGAGCACGACCAAACCGTCGCCTATTCGCTCTCCATTCCCTTCGTCTCCACCTTCGTCTTCGCAGCCGTCATGAAACCTCAGGACGCTCCCGGCACCACCTTCAAGCGCCACATGCGCATTGCCAAGGGCGTGCTCGGCGAAGACGACTACCTGCTGCAGGAAATACTCTTCAACCCCTACACCCACGACCAGGTGAGCCAGATACGCACCGAGCTGAAGCAGCTGCTCGAAATCATCGACCACAAGGATGCCGACGGCATGAAGCGCTACCTCACAAAGATTCGCAACAACGTGCGCCAGCAGCATTGAAATAAAGTAGAAAAAACATGTTCGCTTTTCAGAAAAAGTTCGTATCTTTGTAGGCGAAGAGGCAAAAACCAAACAATTGATACATAAGTGAGTGTGACCCATGAAGAAAGAACCTAATGACAACAGCCGCCGACAGTTCCTCAAGCAACTTGGCATCGGAACGGCATCGGCCGTAGGCCTCATGGTATTGGAACCACTGCGGGCCTTTGCAGACTCCCCCGCTCCCAAGCGTCCCGTCGCTCAGGAGCCCAACCAGATGACCTATCGCGTCAACCATCACTCAGGCGACAAGGTGTCGCTCCTGGGCTTCGGCATGATGCGACTGCCGAAGAGCCAGGACGAGGTGAACCGAATGGTCGACTACGCCTTGGCCCACGGTGTCAACTACTTCGACACGGCACCCGCCTACGGTCCCTCCGAGGACGTCACCGGCAATGCCCTCAGCCGCCACCCGCGCGAGTCGTACTACGTCGCTACGAAGATGTCGAACCAGCGACGCAACCTCCACAGCCTCGAGGAGTCGAAGAAGATGTACCGGCGCTCCTTCGAGCGACTGAAGGTCGACTACATCGACTACTACCTGCTGCACGCCGTGGGAGGCAGCGGCATGGACGACTTCCGCCCCCGCTTCCTCGACAACGGCCTGCTCGACTTCCTCTTGGAAGAACGCAAGGCTGGCCGCATCCGCAACCTCGGCTTCTCCTACCACGGCAACGTGGAAGTCTTCGACTGGCTCCTCGACCATCAGGACGAGTACCACTGGGACTTCGTGCAAATCGAGCTGAACTACGTCGACTGGCGCCACGCCTCGCTGGGCAATGGCGGCTGGAAGAAGGATGCCGATGCCGAATACCTCTACAACAAGCTCGAGAAGACAGGCGTCCAGGCCGTCATCATGGAGCCCCTGCTGGGCGGACGCCTGGCCAAGCTGCCCGACGAGTTCGCCGACCGCCTGCGGGCCGTGCGTCCCCAGGACACACCCGCCCGGTGGGCCTTCCGCTGGGTAGGCTCGCTGCCCAACATCCTGACCACGCTCAGCGGCATGTCGGCCATGGAGCACCTCGAGGAAAACGTCAAGACTTTCTCGCCACTCGACCCCTGCACCGAACAGGAGAACGCCCTGCTGGCGCGCATCGCCGACGGTATGAGTGGCTATCCCACCATTCCCTGTACCGCTTGCAGTTACTGCATGCCTTGCCCTTATGGGGTGAACATCCCCGGCAACTTTGCCTATTACAACGATGCAGTGAACAAGAAGTTGCTTCCGCTGCCCGACAAGTCGTCGAAGGACTACGCCAAGCGCGCCGCCGAGTTCCGGAAAGGCTACCGCAAAGCCATCGACAAGAAGGCCTGGGCCTCGCAGTGCATGGACTGCGAAGAGTGCCTGAAGAAGTGTCCGCAGCAAATCCGTATCCCCAACCAGATGGAACGCATCGTGGAGCTGCTATAGCCCTACTCCACCGTCACGCTTTTGGCAAGATTACGTGGGCGATCGACATCCTTCCCTTTGCAGACGGCTATGTGATAGGCCAAGAGCTGCAAGGGGATGGATGCTATTAAGGGCTGGAAACACTCAAGTGTGTCGGGCAGCTCAATGACGTGGTCGGCCAATTGGCTGATCTGCGTGTCGCCTTTTGTGACGAGAGCCGTGACACGTCCGCCGCGGGCACGCACCTCCTGGATGTTGCTTATGACCTTTTCGTATAGCTTATCGCGTGTAGCGATGACAAAAACAGGCATCTCGGAGTCAATAAGTGCGATGGGACCATGCTTCATTTCGGCAGCCGGATAGCCTTCGGCATGGATGTATGAGATTTCTTTCAGTTTCAATGCCCCCTCCAATGCCACGGGATAATTATAGCCACGACCCAGGTAAAGGCAGTTCTTGGCATAGGTAAAGATGGGAGCCAGACGTTCTATTTGTTCATTTGTCTTCAGTGCTTGCTCCATCTTTTCAGGAATACGTGTCAACTCTGCCACCATTTCCCCGTATAACTCGTCGCTGACCGTGTGCAACTCGCTGGCCAAGCATAGGGCAAGCATCGAGAGGACTGTTACTTGTCCCGTAAATGCCTTGGTTGAGGCAACTCCAATTTCCGGTCCTACGTGGGTATAGACACCCGTTTGTGTCTGTCTGGGAATACTGGCACCAATGGCATTGCAGATGCCGAAGACAAAGGCGCCGGCCTTACGTGCCAGTTCAACGGCTGCAAGGGTGTCGGCCGTCTCGCCACTTTGAGAGATGGCAATGACGATGTCGTCGGAATAGATGACGGGATTGCGGTAACGGAATTCGGAGGCATATTCCACTTCAACAGGAATACGGCACAGACTTTCAAGCAACTGCTTGCCTATCAGTCCTGCATGCCAGCTGGTTCCACAGGCCACGATGATGATTCGACGTGCGGCCTTCAGCTGCTTACCATAGTCAATGACGGAAGAGAGCGTTATGCGTGTGCCCTCTACGTTGATGCGTCCACGCATACAGTCGCGAAGACAACTGGGCTGCTCGAAGATTTCCTTCAACATGAAGAAAGGAAAACCGCCCTTTTCCAATTGTCCCAGCGTCACGTCAATCTGCTTGATCTTTGGGTGTTGCGCTTCATTCTCTGTGTTCACGACCTTTAGTTCCTTGCCCAGCTGCAGTACAGCGATGTCGCCATCGTTCAGATAGACCACCTTGTCAGTATATTCGGCAATGGGACTGGCATCTGAAGCCAGATAGAAGTCGCCATCGGCTCCCAACCCCACGACAAGTGGCGAACTCTGTCGAGCGCAGACAATCGTATCGGGATGTTCGCGGTCAAGAATGGCAATGGCATAAGCACCGATGACCTGCCGCAGCGCTACTTGTACCGCTTCCAACAGCGACAATTCATTGCTGAGCATGATGTGTTCAATGAGCTGTACTAGTACTTCCGTGTCGGTAACGCTTTTGAACGGTATGCCCCGACCTATGAGTTTTTCTTTCAATGACAGATAGTTCTCAATGATGCCGTTATGGATGAGTGCCAACCTACCTGATGCAGAGTAATGGGGATGGGCATTGGTGCTGTTGGGCTCTCCATGAGTTGCCCAACGAGTGTGGGCGATACCGGCACAGCCCGATGTGTCTTTATCTTCGCAATAAACCTCGAGATCAGTTACTTTACCTTTTGACTTGTAGACGTTCAAGCATCCTTGCTCGCTGATAAGTGCCACACCGGCACTGTCGTAACCACGATATTCAAGTCTCTGAAGCCCCTTGATCAGAACGGGATAGGCATCCTTTGTGCCTATGTAACCTACTATTCCACACATAATGTATTATGATGTTTTTGTACAAGATTTAATAAATGAAATGAACAGCGGGTGCGGACACAGCACCGTGGAGGAGTATTCGGGATGGAACTGTGTACCGATATACCAGCGCAGCGAGGGAATCTCGACGATTTCCACGAGGTTGGCCTGCGGATGGATGCCCACGCATTTCAACCCCGCGGCCTCCAGTTCCGCACGAAAGTCGTTGTTCAGTTCGTAGCGGTGGCGGTGGCGCTCGCTGATGAGCGTCTGCCCACCGTAAGCCTGCCACACGCGGCTACCCTCCACCAGTTCGCAGTCGTAGGCCCCCAGCCGCATGGTGCCGCCCATCAGCTTGACCGACTTCTGCTCTTCCATCAGGTCGATGACGGGATGCCCGCTTGTGGTATCCATCTCGCTGCTGTTGGCATCCTGATAGCCCAGCACGTTTCGTGCAAACTCGATGACCATCATCTGCATGCCCAGACAGATGCCGAGCGTCGGCACATCGTGCGTGCGGCAATATTCAGCAGCAACAATCTTCCCCTCGATACCCCGCTGTCCGAAGCCCGGACAGATGACGACACCCGCCATGCCCGCCAGTTGCCGGGCCACGTTCTCGCGGGTCAGGTACTCGCTGTTGACGAAGTGCGTCACCACCTTTTTCCCATTGTAAGTGCCGGCATGAGCAAGACTTTCCAGAATGCTCTTGTAGGCATCCTGCAGGTCGTACTTGCCCACCAGCGCCACATCGACCACCTCCTTAGCCTTTTTCCTCATTTCCAGAAACTCCATCCATGCTGTCATGCCAGAAGGAGTCTTCCCTGCGGCCTCCGTGATAGCGGGTGTCAGGGCTCCCATTTTCCTGAGCACGATGCCGTCCAGCCCCTGCCGCTGCATATCGACGGGCACCTCGTAGATGCTGGGCAGATCCTTACTCTGTACGACAGCCTCTACGTCCACATTGCAGAAGTGAGCCACCTTCGCCCGCAGTTCGTCGCTGAGTTCGTGCTCAGTGCGTAGTACCAGCACGTCGGGCTGAATGCCCAGTCCCTGCAGCTGCTTCACGCTGGTCTGCGTAGGCTTCGTCTTCAGTTCGCCTGCCGCAGCCAGATAAGGCACGTACGTCAGATGCACGTTCAGCGCCCGACGGGGTCCCAGTTCCCAACGGAGTTGCCGGATGGCCTCCAGGAAAGGCTGGCTCTCTATGTCGCCAATGGTACCTCCGATTTCCGTGATCACGAAGTCCAGTTCCTGTTTCGAGGCGTTCAGCAGGATGCGGCGCTTAATCTCGTCGGTGATGTGCGGCACCACCTGAATGGTCTTCCCCAGATAGTCGCCGCGCCGCTCGCGCTCGATCACGCTCAGGTAGATGCGCCCCGTGGTGACGCTGTTGTTGCGCGTGGTCCTGATGCCCGTGAAGCGCTCGTAGTGGCCCAAGTCAAGGTCGGTTTCCATGCCGTCGGCCGTCACGTAGCACTCGCCGTGCTCATAGGGATTCAGCGTGCCTGGGTCGATGTTGATGTAGGGGTCGAACTTCTGGATGGTAATCCTGTAGCCCCTTGCCTGCAACAGTTTGCCCAGCGATGCCGAGATGATGCCCTTGCCCAGCGACGACGTCACTCCGCCCGTGATGAAGATGTATTTCGTTTCTGTTTCCATACGTTTGTGAAGTTGAGTGATGATTCTTTTGTCTGCAAAATTATCACAAATCGCCTTGAAAACAACGCCCCTCGCTTTCTTTATCAAAAACAAAAATGAGGAAAATAACAAATCGAAAGTATTTTACTTTTGTTTTATTTTAATTCAAAAGCAAATGCTGTGCAAAAGATTTCAAAACGAAACAACCCATCCAAAATAATATTAAATTTGAATGGAAAACGTCGGGTTTTTGAAAGACTGTTTGTAACTTTGCACTCAAAACTAAACGCAAAGATAACGCCTATGGCGAAAATACATTTCACAAAGATGCACGGGTGCGGCAACGACTACATCTACGTAGACACCCTGCACACCGACCTCCCCCACCCTTCCGAAGCGGCCATCCTCATGAGCGACCGCCACCAGGGCATCGGCAGCGACGGACTGGTGCTCATCGGCAGGCCCACAGTACCTGAAGCCGATTTCAGCATGCGCATCTTCAATGCCGACGGCTCGGAAGCCATGATGTGCGGCAATGCCAGTCGCTGCATCGGCAAATACGTCTACGAACGCGGCCTGACCAGCAAGACCACGGTCCGCCTGCAAACGCTTTCAGGCATCAAAATGCTGATGCTGAACGTCGATGACTCCACCGACAGCAGAAGGGTGGAGAGCGTCACCGTCGACATGGGCGAGCCACAGACAACCCTCAAGCCCACCCCCAACCCCTCCCAAATGGAGGGTAGTTTAGTATCCTTTTCTGCTGATAGTGCAATTTCCAATACTAATCACGCCCCCCTCCCCTCGGGAGGGGCTGGGGGTGGGTATTTCCTTTCTATGGGCAACCCCCACTACGTGGTCTTCGTCGACGACGTAGAGTCGGTCGACGTGGCCGCTGAGGGTGCCCGCCTCGAATGCCACCCGCAGTTGCCCGAGCGCAGCAACGTGGAATTTGCCCAACTGCGCCCCGACGGCATCCGCATGCGCGTCTGGGAGCGTGGCAGCGGCATCACGATGGCCTGCGGCACGGGCGCCTGCGCCACGGGCGTTGCCGCCTGCCTCACGGGCCGCGCCGGTCGGACGTCGCGAATCATCATGGACGGCGGCACGCTCAGCATTGAGTGGTGCGCCGAAGACCGCTCCGCCAACGGCCGCTGCTTCCTGCAGAACCACGTCTACATGACTGGCCCCGCCGCCTTCGTCTTCGATGGAGAAATGGATATTGCGCGGCAAAGCCGCAAGTGAAAAGTGAAAATAGAAAACACTATGGCTCTCGTAAACGAACACTTCCTGAAACTGCCGAACAACTACCTGTTCGCCGACATCGCCAAGAAGGTGAATGCCTTCAAGGCCGTCCATCCCAAAGCCGACGTCATCTCGCTGGGCATCGGCGACGTCACCCAGCCCCTCTGCCCCGCCGTCGTCGAGGCCATGCACAAGGCCACCGACGAGATGGCCAACCAGCAGAGTTTCCGCGGCTACGGGCCCGAGCAGGGTTACGACTTCCTGCGCGATGCCATCCTGAAAAACGACTTCCTCGCCCGAGGCATCCGCCTGGACCGCGACGAAATATTCATCAGCGACGGCGCCAAGACCGACACCGGCAACTTCCAGGAACTCCTCCGCTGGGACAACAGCATCGCCGTCACCGACCCCATCTATCCCGTCTACATCGACTCCAACGCCATGATAGGCCGCGCCGGCGTGAAGGGACCCGACGGCCGCTGGAGCAACGTCATCTATCTGCCCTGCACGGCAGAGAACGGCTTCACGCCCGCCCTGCCCCGGCAGCGCGTCGACGTCGTCTATCTCTGCTACCCCAACAACCCCACGGGCACCGCCCTCACGCGCAGCGAACTGCGCCGATGGGTGCGCTATGCTCTGGAGAACGACGCCCTCATCCTCTTCGATGCCGCCTACGAAGCCTTCATCCAGCACGACGACGTGCCCCACAGCATCTACGAAATCAAGGGCGCCCGCCGCGTGGCCATAGAGTTCCACAGCTACTCCAAGTCGGCAGGCTTCACCGGCTTGCGCTGCGGCTACACCGTCGTGCCCAAAGAGGTCAGCGTGAGCACCCTCACGGGCGAGCGGCTGCCCCTGAACCCGCTGTGGAACCGACGTCAATGCACGAAGTTCAACGGAGCCAGCTACGTCAGCCAGCGCGCCGCCGAAGCCACCTACTCGCCGGAAGGCCGCCAGCAGACGCGTCAGACCATCGACTACTACATGCAGAACGCCGCCCTCATCAGGCAGGCGCTCACCGCCATCGGCCTCAGCGTCGTCGGAGGCATCGATGCCCCCTACCTATGGGTGCAGACGCCCCGCGGCACCACCTCCTGGCGCTTCTTCGAGCAGCTGCTCTACCGCGCCCACGTGGTCAGCACCCCAGGCGTAGGCTTCGGACCCTCCGGCGAGGGCTACGTGCGCCTCACCGCCTTCAACTCCCGCGAGCGCACCGAGGAAGCCCTCGAGCGCATTCGCCAGTTCTATTGATGAAGCGCTCAGCCCGTGGCAGCACTTCATCGCAGTAGTGCCATTACTTTACTACGGTGAAGTGATGACTTTACTATAGTGAATTTATCTTTTTACTATAGTGAAATGATCTTTTTACTATAGTGAAATGATCTTTTTACTATAGTGAAATGATCTTTTTACTATAGTGAAAACACTCTAAAAGCAATGCCTTTGACCCGCAACAACATTTCTTTCGTCCCGCAACATCATTGCTCTTGTCCCGCAAAACGTCAGGGGGCGTCCCCCTATCCCGTCCCTCTTTTTGAGGAACGGCAGGCTTTTTTGCCCTCCAAAGAGGGGACACAATGATGGCAGGAGGTCAAGGGGAAAGCATGCCGTAGGTACGCAATAGGGATTCGTCAGCGTACGACTTTCTTGCCATTCACGATATAGATGCCGCGCGGGAGCCCATTTAAGGTTGTCGGGGATTGGGCTTTTACTTGCTGGCCAGCCAGATTGTAGATTGCCTTGGAGTTGGGGCGGTTTTCAGTCTGCACGGCCTGTATAGCCTGCACGACAGATGGCAGTTCTGCAAGGATGGATGGCTGCTTGGTGGAGCGTGTTGAGATGAGGTAAGCCTTGTGTGCCGGGTTCTTGAAGACAGCTCCGTCTGTTGCAGTCCAGTTCCATTCCATCTGGTGGTTTTCGTTCTCACATAAAGTGTAGTAGAAAGTGCCGCCGTGGGTCAGCTGGTCCTCGTCGGAGCCTCGGAGCTGGTTTCTGGAGTCGAGGCTTTTCTTCTTCATGGTGGGTAGCATGGTATATCTCCCTGGTTGAGCACCAAGTACAACGGCCTGTCCTGCGGGCAACTGTGTAGGCCTCCATGCCTTCGGGCAGCAGGAAGCTCTGGTCGCTATAGTAGAAGGTGGTGTAGCCCGACTGTGGTATCTCCACAGTGACAAACGGCTGTCGGTATTTTATTTCGAAGCCTTGGAAATTGACCCATTGTGTGCTGCTGGCGATTGTTGCGGACAGCGTCATTTGGTGATTGTCCACGACCGCGTCTTTCAGTACTGTCTGTGCCAGGTCGCTGGTTAGCGTCTGTGCCGCACCGGCAGTCGTCTCGGCGGCTGTCATCATCACCTCGTTGTCTGCCACCATCTGCCGCGCAACCACCGTTCCCGTCACGGTGTTCGTGGCCTCGGCAGTCACAACAGGCGCTTTGTCTGCTTTGTCGTTGCGATAGAATGCGTGTAACACGATGTCGTAGATGCCCAGCGGCAGGTCGGTTTGCGTTTGTGTGAGGGTGAAGGGCTTGTGGAACATCTCGATGTTTCCGTCCTTAATGGTGGTTGAAGCAGTTGTCCAGTCGGTCGTGGTCGCATTTCCAAGCATGTCAGCGTTGTCGAACAGGCAGGATGCGTCTATGCTGCTCGTGAGACCTTCCGCTACGGCCAGAACCAGTTTGCGAGCGGCCGCACGCAGTTCTGCCACCGTTGCATCGGCATTCAGATAGACTTGGGCCGCAGCCTGAATGTTAGCAGCATAAGCCTCTTCTTTTCTTGAGTCGGCAATGGCTTGGCGGAGGGCAAACAGCTTCTGTCGTTCCTTGTATTTGGCGTATGACTGGGAGGAAATCTCTTTCGGCGCGATAAAAGCCCAGCGCGTGAAACCACGTCCGTGGCGCGTGGTCAGGGGACCACCATAGGCATAGGACACGTCGAGATAGTCCTTTTGTGCATTTGATATCAAGGCATACGTGCTTCCGGCGGCTGTGGATGTCTCTTGCCACGTGAATGTGGCTTCCTCAGCCGAACGGTCGCTCCAAACGTTGCAGGCATCCGGGAGGCATCCGATGTATGCGTTGGCCTTGTCCGCCATCGAGAGTCTGACTTTGCCTCCAGCCAATTTCGTGACTTTTACTCGGAATCGGTTGTCCAGACTGCGGTCGCCTTTTGCCAGACGCTGTGCCACCGATTGGGTGTTCCAGCTCATTCCGTAAGTGACAAAGGCGTCGGCATCCACGTTGTAGAGGTAGAGGACTTCTGCAGAGCTGATTTCCGCTATAGTCTTGGATGGCAGTACAGGCTCGGGCCATGCATTCTCATCGCCGTGTGAAGAGGTCTCGCCCATCACGGACTGGAGTTCTGCGGGACTTAGCGCATAGTTGTAGATGCGCAGGTCGTCAATTCGTCCATCCATCGGTGGTACGCTCGCGTCTTGTCCACGACCGATGTAGTTGCACACGGGCCGGATGTCAGCAAGCCCGACAGATGGCGCCGCGCCAGTTCCACTCGGCTCACCATCGAGATAGACCTTTGTCATGCCCTCGCCGATGGTCACGGCTACATGATGCCAGCCTTCGGGCAGCTTTCCGCCGCTGATGGTCTGCACATGCTCGCCGTCCTGTACCGTCAGCACGATGTTTCCCCCTTGGTTCAGGAAGAGTACGGCCTGGCGCGTGTCGTTGGCAGCGAAGTCAAAGAGGCGGCTGTTCTCGGCCAAACGGCCTGGGTTATACACCCATGCAGCGATGGTGGCTTGTGCCAGACATAGGGCAGCGGGCGGGATGCGAATATCGCTTGCCGAGCTGCCATCGTACTTCGCCACCAGTCCACGCTGTCCGCTCAGGGCCGCCTCCACAGGTTCCGATTTGTCGGAGCGGTTCTGGGAGTAGTCCACGCTTTGCAGGGCATAGTAGTAGATGGTGTTCTGGCGGCAGTCGCTGTCGGTGAAACGATTATCCATGACCTGTCGTCCGATGACGTCGTATTCAATTGTTCCCGCTGCGTTCTTTTCACCACGGAGCACCATATACCCATTGAAGTCCTTGTCCTGAGTGTTGGCTTCCCAGCTGAGTTCGATGGTGCTTATGCCCGGCGTGGCTTTCAGTCCCGACGGAACGGTGGGAGCCACACGTTCGCAGGGCGCATCGATGGGTAGGAGTTTCCACAGCTGGTGGTCGTCGGTAGCCTCGGTGCACAGGCGCACGGTGGCGTTGTTGCCCGAACTTCCGCCAGCCACCTCAAGATAGAGTCCCGACTGGTAGTTGCGAATCTTGTAGTAACCGTCGCTGGCATACTCAAAGGTCCAGCGCTGGTTCTCTGCCTTTGTCACGGGATAGACGCTCACCGTGGCACCGGGTTTCACCTGAAAGCCCGCAGTCTCGAGGTTCATGTTCGCATTGCGCAGGCTATGGATATAGAAGCCCGTGAGGTCGCCTCCATTGTCCTTCAGGGCTTCCAGCGTCCATTGCTGGTAGGCATAGTCCTTGTCTTCGTACTGGCCTACGGTTGCCGAATTAGCTGTGGAGCCTGATAGGATTGTCAGCACCTTCTGACTTTTCTTGTTGACGATGATGTAGTTGCTGCCTGTCAGCGGACAGAGAGGAACGTCCTCACCTTGGCATATCTGTATGCTGCGCTCGGCACTTTGCTGGTGCTTGTCGCCATAACGGTAGCCACCGGGCAGGGAGACGGGGTAAGTGTAAGCGGGGCCATAGCCATCGAAATACACCGCTTTGTCTGTACTTACCAGTTCATAGGTGCATGGTGAGGCCTGTCGCTCGCTGGCGCCTGCAAATGCCTTGATGCGGCCGTCGGGCATCCTGTAGACAGCAGCCCCAGTCCATGCAGCGCGATTCTCGCCATAGCCCAGGCGCATCCCGCCAGGGCTGGTGGCCAGACAGAAGTCGCCTCGTGTAGGTCCAACCGTTCCCCACCAGATGCCATTCTCCAAACCGTATTGTGCGCCCACGATGCCTTCCATCACGTTGTGCAGCTCGTCGTTCGTAGCCACGTTGCCGTCGGCTTTCACCGTAGTATAGAAATCGGCATAGTGGTCGAAATCGCCGGCCAGCTGGTGCGTATTCCCTTCATCGACGTATGGCTTCATGTGCTGATACCATTCCATGGCGCCATCGTTGTTGCAGGTGTTGCCGGCGCAAATGCGTATGCCGGCAAGCTCGGGATCTTCCTTCAGCAGTTTGGCCACAGCCTTGAAGTCGTCCTTCGTTCCTTGATTGCTGGCCGTCACATCCGGCTCGTTGAAGGGAGCGATAGAGACCACATTCAGTCCGTAGTCTTGCACATATTTCACCGTTGCCTTGATGACCTTGTACCACTGTTCGGGGTGGTGGGTGAAGATGTCCACGTTAATGTCTACGGGGTCGCTGTTGAGTAGAATGCCCGTGGGCTTGCTCAGTGCGATATGCTGCAATCGCGACTGCAAAAACTTCTGCTGCCGGGCAGACAATGTGCCATCAGCATTCACAGGGTCCATCACCTGGAAGGAGACCCGGCCGTAGGTGAGACGGTCGGCACCGATGAAATTGATGCCACGCAACACGTTACCCTCGTCATCCCAGGCTGTGTCCATGCCCCACTTGATGGGTGTCGGCTGTCCAGTATCAGTGACGCTGAACGGCACTTTCACGATGTTGCTGCACAACTGCTGAGCTGACATCCTGCAACACAGCAGGAGGAGAATCATGAAGACCAGAGATTTATAGTATTTCATATGGTATGTGATTTTTTTGGGTTTATAGAGTTACAAAGGTATTAAAAAAATCCAAGTCCCTGTGAAAAGGAAGGACTAAATTAAAATAGTTTAACGTGAGTTGTCTGCTCACGCTCGGAAAAACAGATGCGAGCATCGTTCTTCTCTCGCTTAATCGCAGCCTTCCTTCGGGAAGAACTACAGGGGCTGCGCGGTCACCAATAGCGACGGCGAAATGTAATGTTTTTCAAAAAATACGTTAACAGCATTTGGCGTTTTGTTAAACAATCCTATATTTTATTCACATTCTTTTTGTCCGCTTTATGGTTCGTTAACATTGCATTGATTGCCCATTGCCCATCAAATGAGGCTTTCGGCTCCGAAAGCCCATTATGAATTATTATGACAAAAGCGATGTTCAACTATCAGTACAGCTGCGTGGAAGGCGGCGTTGCGGACGTTGAAGGGGAGCCCCACCCCCGGCCCCTCCCCTGCAGGGAGGGGAGGGCCTGCCGGGACATGGGGGACCTTCCCCGGCGGCAGGCAGGGAAAGGCGTGCCGTAGGTACGCAATAGGGATTCATTAGTTGACGACTATCTTTTTGCCATCCACGATATAGACTCCCTTCTTCAGGAGTGTGGGGGTGCAGGAGTGAGGAGGTGCAGGCAATAGCTTCCGTCCCGTGAGGTCGTAGACGCCCTCCCTACCCTTCAGGGAAAGCCTACCCCCAACCCCTCCCTGAAGGGAAGGGAGGGCCTCGATGCCTGAGGTGCCCACGGTGAGCGTCTGGTGGGCACGCAGCTGCAGGTCGTCGCGCAGCACGGCGACGGCGGTGGTGCGGCCTTCGACGAGGGCATCGAAATAGACGTCGTAGGTGCCCTCCTGGGGAAGGCAGACGTTGAACATCACCTCGACCTCCTCAGTGGAGCCGATTCTGACGGCCGGGGACTCAGCCTTCAGGTAGTGGCCCGTAGCAGTGTTGACGAACGTGGCGGTGATGGTGCCGGCGAAGGTGTTGCCGCCGCGGTTGCGGATGTAAAGGGAGAGCGTCTCTCCGGCAGTCGCTGAGGGGGCCTCGTCGTTCCGTAAGGCATGCGCGTCAGCCCCCGGGAAAAGGCTATGGGCAGACGATGCGGCAGAGGAGGGAGCCGAAAGGGGCGACTGCTGTGGAGCAAGTTGGGAGGTGGCTTCAAGGATGACGTCGTTCTCGCCGATGCCGGTCTGACGCCATACGAAGATGCGCTCGCCCCGAGCATTTGGGTTGAGGAGGCTGCGCTCGCCGTCGGGAGTGAGGTAGCGGTAGTTGAACTGGTAAGCTCCCATGAGCGGATAGAGTCTGACGGGCATGGTGTACTTGGCATTGATCTCGCTGTTGGCGTTCACCTCGACATCGGGAATGGAGCAGACGAACGTCTCCTCGTCGTCGCCTTCACGCGTGGCATAGATGTTCACGACAACTTTTCCGCCGACATTGTTGGCACTATAGGCTCTATATGGAAAGAAGACGGGAGTATCATAGTCGTAGTACACACTTCTCTGCAGCACTTTCATGGATTCCACGTTGACGTCGAGCAAGGGGTAGTCGGGCTTCGGCGCGATGGTGAGGAGGTGCTCGTGGTCGGTGGCATTGGCCCAGCGCACATTGGGCTCGCCGAAGAGAAAGCGATAGGTGCCGGCAGGCATGGTGAAGCCGTTGTCGGGGTTGACGGGCTTCAGCCTGCAGACGGTCTGATACCTGACGCCGGGATAGTAGCAGGGATCGTAGAAGCTGACTTCATTGGCATACTTCACACCGGTCTCTACGTTCTGAAAAGAAATGGGGGGCAGAGAGGTGGCATAGATTTTGTTACCACGCACGAGCTTGGAGGACTCTATGTCGAGCATGACATAGAAATAGCTGCCGTTGCAGGCATCGCTGACGGGCTGGAGGGCGTGCAGGAGAGTGGAGTCGTTGCCGTTGTCGTCGCCGACAATCTTGCCATCCTTCAGTTCGACGGAGGTCATGAACTCCTCAGGCCAGCGGGCCATCGTAAACGAGGCATCATCGCCCTTGTCGGCATAGAGCAGGCAGTACTTGTAGGTGCCGTCTGAGAGCGGAAAGGTGTAGCTGCCATCTCGCACGACAGCGCCGTTGCTGCCCTTGAGTTGGATGCCGGGATAGGCCAGATTGGTGAGATCGCTGCCTCCGGTGTAGGCCAGTATGTTGGCCTCGTCGGCAGTTGCGCCGTCGGCAATGAGGCCACTCTTGACTTGATAGTCGTGCTTGTCATAGCTGTTGGTGGTGACGGCAGAGTAATACTGGCCCAGCACTGCGCCGGCCTGCACGAGGCGCGGCTCGTAGTGCTCGCCGGCAGTGCGCGGGCGGATGTCGGCAATCATGCTTTGCTGCGAAACGAAGCCGCGGTCGGCCGAGGGCGGATTGCAGAAGGCTATGTTGTAGTAGCCGTCATCGAGGCCTGCCCATCCCCAGTTGACATGGCAAAAGCCAGAGGCATCGATGCCATCGACGACGAAACCGTGGCCACTGACGTTGACCGAGCCTATGCCGCCGCTGCCGCCGCTATAGATGACGGGACGTCCGTCAAGAAGGTTCTGCTGGATGACACTCATCCACATCTCGGTGGAGACGAAGGGACGATAGTAGTAGTTGCACTCGAAGTCGTAATGGTGCTGCAGGGCCACAAAGGGCGCACTGCCCGACGTGGCATACTGTCCGTACTGGCAGTGGCAGGCCACACCGGCCTCGAACATCAGCCGGGCTACGGCCTCGGCCTGCTGCTCAGTGTAGGCCCCCTCGTCGTAAGCAGGCAGCATGTTGTCCCAATCGTATTGACCGCGGGAGTAGTCGACGGTGATCTCGGTGCCGGTGGCTTTGTTGACATATTGCTCGACGACGTCTGAGGTGTTGGCCGCCTGATAATAGTATAGCACCTGTGCAAGCGACACGGCGGAGCAGCCTGTCGGGGTGGGCACGTCGTTGTAGGTGGGGCACTGGCCGTTGAAGGGCTCACGCTGTCCCCACTGGGTGCGCAGCAAGGGTGCCACGGGGGTGTAGTCATAATGGAAGGGAGCCTGAGCGGCAGCCGATGGTTGGGCAGCGATGTCCTGAATCCACTGGCGCAGGGGGTCGGGCATGGCTTCCTCAGAGAAAGTGCCGCGGTCGGAGTAGCCGATGAGGACAGGTTCGCCATCGGCATCATCGCCATAGTGAACGAGGGCAAAGCCTCCGCCGTCGATGTTGTAGGCCTTCAGCGGTGAGTCGGCAACGGACAGCGGAAGCCGGACTTCCGTGAGCTCCGAGACGTCGACGCTGCGCCCAAAGTGTTTTTCCAGAAGGGGCTGGGCTTTCTGCTTAGCCATGCCGGGATGCTGCGCCCACAGGGGCATTGCCGCCGATGCCGCAAGCAAAAGGATGGATGCGAGATATTTCTTCATGTTCATGGTTTCCTGTCAATTGGTTTTGTGGATATGGACGGTGCAGATGTTGCCATCGGTGTCTTCGTCGAAGGTCATGTTTTGGTAGGAGACGATGGTGCCGTAGTCGGTCTCGTCGGTCTGTACGCCCGACGTATATTTGATTTTGTTCATCGGAGTGCCGCAAGTGTAGTAGCTCTGACCTACGCGGAAGTAGACCTTGGCAGTGGTGAGGCTGATGTTGTCGATGGTCTTCTGGTCGTAGCTGACGGCGCTCATCACCTCCTGCCCCTCCAGCGTGAAGGTGACGATGGTGATGACGTCGCCTTCATCATCCTCCGTGCTGACGGTGTAGCGGTCGTAGAGCATGGGGAAGGTCTTCGGCAACTGGGCGATGCTTTGCCCTACGAGCACCTGCTCTTCGCCGACGATGCCCTTGGCGGTGACGGCGGGCAGTACTCTGATCGGTGCGTCGTTGATGCGGAAGCCGTACTCATGCCACTGCCCCTGATTGCCGATGTAGGATATCAAGCCGAACAGCACCATCTGCATATCTTTGACGCTGGCGGGCACGTCGACATAGTTGAAGGTGTACAAGGACTTCGTTCCGGGCTCAATGCTATTGGCTCCTATGCGCCTGTTTCCAGCCATGGCAGCCTCATCCCAATACTGACGGCCCTGGTTGTCGAGGGCGTAGTTCTTGGTGGAACCGTCGAAGCTGATGCCCGCCTTCAGCTCTCCCTTGTTGACGAGCTGGAAGTAGGCCGTGACGACGGTGTTGCCATAGATGCGATAAAGTCCCTGCCAGTTGATGTCGACACCGGGATTGTCGCCGAGTTTCGTCAAGGTGCTCTGCCCTATCTTCACAGGCTGCCCTATCACCTTCCCGGCGTCGGCAGTCTGCCGGTTTTTGTTGGTACTGGTGTTCTGCGTCTGCTGGGGCACGCCTCCAGCTACCTTTTCGAGGGCGTCGGCGGCCTTGTCGAGTTTTTCAAGGCCCTTGTCGATGGCCTTACCGAGTTTCTTGAGCAGTTGGGCGTCGGCCTGTATCTGCACAGCGCCGAGCATGAGGATAAAAATAAGAAGCCTTTTCATAATGATCTGTTTTATAGTTTCTGGTTTGTTGCCTTGATGTATCCTTTGGCAATGCCCTCGCGCACGAGCTGGGCCATGTTGGTGGCGCGCAGCTTGCGCATGATGCGCTTGCGATGGAACTCGATGGTGTTGGCCGACACGAACAGTTGCTCGGCAATGTCCTTCGTGGCGAGGCCTTCGGCAATGAGGCGCAGGATTTCAATCTCGCGGTCGGAGAGCGTCTGGTGGAGTTCCATTTCCTCGCAACACTCGCGGAAGTGGCTGCTGAAGTAGTTGTTGCCTTCCAGCACTTGGGTGATGGCGGTCTCGAGTTCCTGCACGTCGTCGCTTTTCATGACGATGCCGTTGGCCCCACTATTGACCATCTGGCGCAGCGTCCAGAGCTCGTCGTGGATGGTGTGGAAGATGAAGGCACTGTCGGGCGAGAGCAGTTTCAGGTTCTTGATGAGCTCGATGCCGTTCATGTCGGGTAGCTCCACATCGATGACATAGAGGTCGTAGGGGTGTTGCACGGTGAGCTGAATGGCTTCCTTGGCGGTGCTGACACACTGTATGGAATGCAGGGCGGGATGGGAACCGATGAGTGTTTTCAGTCCGAGTGCCACGATTTCATGGTCTTCAATGATGAGGAGAGAGGCTTTTTCTGTAGCGTCCATTCTTGGTTTTGGGGGGTATGTAATTGAGTTATTTTAAACTGATTGTTGGGCAAAGATAACAAAAAAACGGCAAAGGAACCTATGCCTTTGCCGTAAAAATGCGGTTGTGGGGTGAAAAACTACGGCGTGCCGTAGTCGACGCGCAACGTGAAAACATCGGTATCGGTGTGGGTGGAGAACTGGGCACCGATGCTGCTGGCGCGGTCGCGCAGGGACTGCAGTCCGATGCCGGTGCCGTCGCCGGGAAGGGCGCTGCCCCGGGAGGTGATGAGGAGTTGCAGATGCGGCAGCTGACAACGGGCCGACACCTGCACCTGCGGCTCAGCCTGATGCACGATGATGTTGCCGATGGCTTCCTGGGCGATACGGTAGTACTGATAGGCCACGTTGGCGGGCAGCTGTTCCCAGCCCGTGCCTTCGGCCTGGAAACTCAGGCCGGGAAGTTCCAGATGCGAGAGGTAGTGGCCCAGGGCCTCATGGAGGAGCACGCCATCAGAGAACTGCGGCGGCATGAGCTCGTGGGAGAGGTTGCGCAGCTGTGTGCGCAGCGTGGATACCTGTTGGCCGACCTGCGACACGTCGGGCTGCGGTTGGCGGAGCTGCATGCCGATGGCCAGCAGCTCGTTGCAGGCGCCGTCGTGCAGTTCGCGGGCAAAGCGGGCGCGCTCCTGCTCCATGCCATCGACGTAGCGGCGCGTCTCGCGCATCTGGGCTTGCTGGCGGCGCTGGCGCAGGAACAGCAGCAGCAGAGCCAGCAGCAGCAAGGCGAGCACGAGCAGCGCAAGGAGAACGGCATTCTTCTGCTGGCTGGCAGCTTGCTGCTCGCGGAGACGGCTGAGCTCGAGTTCCTTCTCCATGACCCGATAGCTGGTGGTGAGGGCATCGAGCTTGCGGCTGGCCTCGCGGCTCTTCGCGGAGTCGCTCTCCACGGACGACTGCCGCTGCAGCTGGTAGGCTTCAGGATAGCGGCCGAGTGCTGCAAGGCAGCGCGCCTTGCAGGCCAGGAGCTTATGGCGGGGGATGACCTGCTGTTGCTGCATGAGCTGTTCGAGCCGCTGGATGGTGAGCAGAGCTTCGGTATAACGGCCTTGCTCGGTGAGCACGATCATCTTCGCTTCGAGGATGCCTGCCGCAGCAGTACCCGCCTGCGGCAGCTGGGCAGCCAACGCCTCGCCCTGCTGGAGATAGACGGTGGCAGCATCCCACTGGTGCTTCTCCATGAGCGCCTTCAGTAGGTAGTTGAGCGTCTTGAGCTTCAGCGGCGTACTGCCGGTGGAGTCGGCCTGTGCGGCGGTGAACTTCAGGAGGCTCACGGCGTCGTCGGTCTGGCCGTTGAGCAGCAGTGCCACGCCTTTGTTGGCCTGGGCAGAGAGTCGCTCGACGTCGTCGCCGGCCTGACGGGATGCCTCGGCGGCCTTATCGGCATAGGCGATGCTCTCGTCGTAGCGCCCCATGTCGGCATAGAGCACGGAGAGATTATTTGAGAGGTAAGCCTGGCTCTCGGTATCGGCAGCCTGCATGGCCACCTGGAGCCCTTGCTGATAGAGGATGGCGGCGGAGTCGTTCTGACCGAGTCGCCGATAGGAGATGCCCATGTTGCCACAAGTGATGGCTACATCCTCCTCTGAGCCATACTGCCGCATAAGCGGTAAGGCCAGCAGACCGTAGTCCACCGACTGGCGCATGTCGCCCTTGATGTTGTAGGTGGCCGAGAGCTCACCATAGTACTGGGCAAGCAGGGAGTCGTGGGCTTCGGGATAGGCAGCGAGTCCGCGCTTCAGCGAAGCGATAGCTGAGTCGGGACGGTCCATCATGTTGTGGTGGCGGGCCATAGCCAGACACGTCTCGGCCAGAGCGCTGCCGTCGTGATGCCGGCTTGCCTCATCGTAGGCATGCTCGAGCAGGGCCCAGGCCGAATCGACGTTCTCCTGCTCAAGCATCTGCTCGGAGGCCGCAATCAGGGCCGTTACGTGCCGGCGGTCATCGCCAGGGCGGCCACAGCCCGAAAACACGATGGCAGCCGCCGCCATCCAGGCAGCGGCTCGCCAGTAGCTGTACAAGGTTTGCATGGTGCTACTTCTTTCGCAACTCCGACTTGTCGATGACGACGAAGATGGTGTCGACGACGTGGCCCTGCCGACCGCCGGCCATGTTCTTCAGCGGGTTGGCGAAGTCGCGGTCGAGAACAATGACATCGTCGACGAAATAATCGGAGCGGCCACGGTTCTCAAACCAGTTCTTACCCATCACGCGGTGGTACTTCACTTTGATTTTCCAGCCCTCTATCTGTGCCTGATAGAGCAACTGCACGAGCGAGTCCTGATCGGTGCGGTCGTTGTCGAGCGAGAACATGAACGGCTCGCCGGCGGTGTTCATACCGGTCTGCGTCAGGTTGAGGCGCCCGTCCCACGAGTCCCAGATGAGTCCCGACTGGGCAAACTCGATGACGGTGCCCACTTTCTCGCCGCGCGAGTAGTTCTCGGTGCAAGCCGTAAGGAGTATGCCGACCACGGCCAGCATACTCCACTTCATGACGTTTCTTTTCATTCGTTGGTTTGTTTTTTTGAAGGCTGAAAGGGTAATATTATGCCCTTTATACCCTTTACTTTATTGATTATTATCCTTAAAGAGCTCCTTGATGCCAGCGAGCGAACCCATCACGTTGGTTGCCTCGAAGGGCAGGTAGACGGTCTTCGTCTGCTGGTTGTGGGCCAGCTCTTCCATCATCGTGATGTACTTCTGTGCCAGCAGGTAGTTGGCAGGATTGGTGGTCTTGCCCACGGCCTCGGTGACGAGTTCGATGGCCTTGGCCTCGGCCTCAGCCTTGCGGATGCGGGCCGTAGCCTCACCTTCGGCGTGCAGGATTTCTTGCTGCTTCACGGCTTCGGCGCGGTTGATGGTGGCAGCCTTCTCACCTTCCGACTGCAGAATCTGCGACTGCTTCTCACCCTCGGAGGTAAGGATGGCGGCACGCTTGTTACGCTCGGCCTGCATCTGCTTCTCCATAGCGTTGAGCACGGAGGATGGCGGGATGATGTCCTGCAGCTCCACGCGGTTCACCTTCACGCCCCACTTGTCTGTTGCATCGTCGAGCACGGCGCGCAGCTTGGTGTTGATGGTGTCGCGCGAGGTCAGTGTCTGGTCGAGCTCCAGCTCACCGATGATGTTACGCAGCGTGGTCTGCGTGAGCTTCTCGATGGCGTTGGGCAGGTTCGAGATTTCGTAGACAGCCTTGAAGGGGTCGACAATCTGGAAGTACAGCAGCGCGTTGATTTCCATCTGGATGTTATCCTTCGTAATCACGTTCTGGCGGTCGAAGTCGTACACCTGTTCGCGCAGGTCGATGGTGTCGTTGTAGGCGTAGCGTCCGCGCTGGAGCACCACGATTTGCTTGGCGCGGTCGATGAAGGGAATGATGATGTTGATGCCTGGGTTCAGCGTGGCATAGTAGCGGCCGAGGCGCTCAATGATTTTTGTTTCGCTCTGCGGGATGATGACCAGCGCCATCTTGGCGAAAATGATGACCAGCACGACGAGTGCGATCAGTACATAAGACATGATATCCATAATGTTGTTTTCCTCCCCCGACCCCTCGTTGCAAGAGGGGAAGGTCTGCCGGTTAGTGGGGAGTTTTGTGGCAGACGGGATTGTTATTTATGTTTTAAGTTTCTTGTTTCAAGTTTATAATTTCCATTTGCCGATGCTTGAACTTGTAGCCAGACGGGAAAGATATTTGTCGAGCACGTCGTCTTCAGTTTCCTCGCCTTGGCTTCGACCCTGATGAGAATACCGCTGGTAGCGGTCGTACATCAGGTCGTAGACATCCTTCGATGGCATATCGAGAGCTTTTAGCGAGATGCCAAAGTCTATACCTAAATACTTCTTGGCGAACCCTGTCCATCTGGGCAGGTCGCTCCGTTTGAGGAAGGGCTGAAGACTGAAAAGGACTTTTACTTCACCATCTTTCTTCATGCTCTTCACGTCGCAGAAGTGCAGCACCCGACAGTTCCTGCTCAGCAGACGGGGCATCTCGATGCGGTCGTCGTAGATCAGCAGGTAGGGCTCGTGGCTGAACAGGCTGACGACCAGTGAGACAAAGGCCGTAAGCCCGGGGATGCCCACTAACGCGATGCCAATAGTGTGGAAGGCAGAATCCCATGAGAAGGGCACGAACTCATCGTAGTGAGTCCAAATACCGAGTGCGGCAAGCCCAAGTCCGAACACTGCTAACAGCATCAGTCGGGTCTTCTTCTGGTTGATCTCTACGGGTCGTTGCATTTGTTCTTAGCCCCCTAAAACAGGGGGTTGGGGGTCTTGTGATACTCTTTGTTAACGAATTCTTTTCCTTCTAAGGGGCCAGTAATTACTCAAGACCCCCCATCCCCCTAATTTAGGGGGCAACTTCCACCGTGATGATAATGCTCTCGCGGTCGACGACGCGCACGTTGGTGCCCACGGGCACAGCCTCGTCGTCCTTGGTGACGGCCTTCCAGACGTCGCCATCGATTTGCACACGACCGAAGCCACCTGCCTCGATGGGCTCTACGACACGTCCCTTGCGGCCAATGAGGGCATCGGCATTGCTCACCCGATACTCGTCGTTGCGATGCAGATAGCGCAGGGCTACGGGGCGCACCAGGAACAGGCTCACCAGCGTGAAGATGGCGAACACGAGGAGCTGCACGTAGAAGCCACAGCCGAAAGCAGCACTCGTGGCTGCGAAGGCGGCACCGATGGAGAAGCAGAGGATGAAGAAATCGCCTGCCGTGAGCTCCAGAATCAGGCAGAGAACGGCTATCACCGCCCACATCTGCCAAAGGTGTTGTGATAAGTAGTCAAACATAATAATTAACGATTTACATTTATATTCTTTTTTACTTTGTTACTTTTTTACAGCCCCAGCACGAAGTCGTCCCACTGCTTCGACGAGCCCTTCTCGCCAAACACCTTCTGGTAGAGACGGCTGCGCGTGGAGGCCACGCTTTCCTTTGAGTGGGCCGTGAGCGTGGCGATGTCCTTCGGCTGCATGCGCACCTTGATGAGCAGGCTGACGTGGTAGTCTTGCTCTGTCATGCGGTAGAGCCCGAAAAGGCGCTCGGTGAACCCCGTGTAGACCGAATTGACCACCTGCTCCAGCCGACGCCACTCGTCGTTGCCCATGCACTGGCCGCGGTCGAGCATCTGCTGCATCGTTGCGTAGATGTCGCTGCCGAAGATCACGCTCTCGGCCTGCTCGCGCTTCTCGGTTTCTATTTCTGCCATGCGGTTGGCGTAGTCCAAGCGAGTCTTCTTCTCCTCCAGCTCCAGCCGCAGCACCGAGTTCTCATCGCCCAATTTGCGTATGAGGCTCTCCAGTTCGCCAATCTTCCGACGGTTCTGCTCGATGCCCTCCTGGCTCTGCGTCTGCTGCAGCTCCTGCATTGCGCGTACCTTATTTAGTCTTTCCTGCAGTTCCACTACCTTTCGGCGGCTGTTCTGCACCGTTAGCACCACGAGCACAATGTAGGTCAAGCTGCCCAAGATGAGCAGAAGCCATTCGCGGTCGGTCATTATCGTCAGAGCGGTCATTGTTATTTACGATTTACGGATTTCTTTCTCCGCTTTGCTACGAAAGCGAGCAGAGCTCGAGTCCGGATTTACGATTTACGATTGCAAAGATACAGTTAAAAAACGAAACCTGCAAGAAAAATGGTTTGCAATAATTCGCAAAAGGAAAAACGCCCGCTGAAGGCCCATGCGCAGTTCGCAAAAGTTTGCAAACCGCCCGCCACAACCACCTTTTTCACTGGCAAAACGAATGGGCAAGAAAAGCAAAACAAGTTAAAAAAACATCACCTAGCCCAGAGCGCTGCCCTGAGCTAGGTGATACTCCCCTTTGGGGACGTCTTACACGACGCGTCAGCGTCTTTACACGCGGCGAAGCCGCATTAAACGGCGCGTCAGCGCCCTTACACAGCCCGAAGGGCCTTACACGCGGCGAAGCCGCCTTAAACGGCGCGTCAGCACCGCCTCACTCACAACGACCCCGACGGGGTCAAACTACGGTAACCGCAGGTCTTGACCTGCGGATTGCGACCACCTCCCACACTTGCACGACCCCAACGGGGTCGCACGGCAGGGAAAAGGAACTCCTTCTATGTGCGACCTCTCTGAGGTCGGGAGCATCTTGAGGGGCTCGTCCCACCGCAGGTCAAGACCTGCGGTTATGCAAATGCGACCTCTACGAGGTCTGTGGGGCACCTTCCACGGCGCGATAGCGCCCTTACACGTTGCGAAGCAACCTTACACGCGGCGAAGCCGCCTTACACGGCGCGTCAGCGCCCTTATATCGTTTAGCGCTTCTTCGTGGTCGAGACCTTGCGCGTGGCCGTAGACTTCTTCGTGGTCGTAGCCTTCTTCGTGGTCGTAGCCTTCTTGGTCGTGCTGGTTGTCGTGGTCACCGGTGGCTTGTAGTACTTCAGGGCCTCAGGCAGGAACTTCGACTGGATGTTGTTGATGCGGGTGGCATCGCTGGGGTGATCGCTCAGGAACTCTGCCGTGCCACCGCCCGTGCTGGCGGCCATGCGCTGCCAGAAGCTCACGGCCACATTCGGGTCGTAGCCAGCCATGGCGGCAAAGATCAAGCCCATGCGGTCGGCCTCAGTCTCGTGGTCGCGCGAGTACTTCAGGTTGCGGAACTGCAGACCGTACTGCGCCACGACCTGGGCGATAGACTGCGTGTTCTGTCCCATGCCCAGTGCGCCTGCGATGGCAGAGCCAATCTGAAGGCCGTACTGCTGCTTGATCTGCTTCGACATCTGCTCGGCTGAGTGGTTGGCAACGGCGTGGGCAATCTCATGCCCCAGCACGATGGCCAGCGATGCCTCGTTCTGCGTGACGGGCAGCAGGCCTTCGTAGACCACAATCTTGCCGCCGGGCATGCAGAAAGCGTTCACGTTCTGATCCTGCACCAGATTGAATTCCCAAGCGTAGTTGGCAAGTTCGTTGGCATAGCCGTTGTTCGTGAGATAGGTCTGCACGGCGTTGGCCAGCTTCTGACCCACGCGCTGCACCATAGCGGTGTTAGTGGCGTTGGTCGACTTCTTGGCGCCCTGCATGTACTTCGTGTACTCCTGCGAACTCAGCGACAGCACTTCCTGGTCGCTGATCATCAGGTTCTGTTTGCGGCCCGTGAGGGGCACGGTACGGGTGGTGCCGCATGCCGAGAACAGCACTGCTGCCACCACTGCCAATACATAGTGTTTGAAATTCTTCATTGTAGTTTTTGTTTTTATTGTATTTATAACATTTTGCACGACAAAGTTAACTTAATTCATTCGAAATGCCAAATTTTTTTCGTACTTTTGCACCAGTAATGAAAAAAATACAGCTCACATTGAACGTTTTTGCTAAAATTTTCCTATCTTTGCACCGTCATTCAACATGAATGGCGGACATGATTTAGGAAGCGTTTAGCTTTTTCCATGACGATGAACTTGGACACTCATCTGAATAAATTGGAAAAGTTAAGGACGTGCTTCCCCATGATATGATTGTATAGGTACGGCTCCCCGTACTATGTTCAACATACATGGGTGTGAGCTGTTTTTTATCTAATCCATTTATTCGGGCAGTCCAAGGCCTATCGTCAGGGTTAGCTGATAGGCTCACACTTTTCTTGTCGTGTTCTGTAGTCAAAAAAAATCTTAAGTAGCCTTTGAGCCTGGGCACATATTATTTGTTTTATGGAAACAAAAAGAGTACTAACCGGCCTAAAACTTCCAGAAAAGAGTCTCTCAAGCCTGAGCAAAAAGTTTAATTAATCGAAAGAAACAAGTCGACAATTACAATGAAAAAAATTATTATTACAACGATTGCATTGATGGTATCTGTGCTATCATATGGTCTAGATTTTGAAATAGACTCATTAAAGTTTACGACATTAACAGAATCAACCGTTTCATGTGTGGCTAGTTCAAAAAAACCACGTTATCCAATTGTTCCTGAGACAGTTACATATGAAGGTGTTACATATACTGTAACAGAAATTGGTTATAATGCTTTCTATTATGGAACAAATAATATGGGTGAATATCGTTTAAAAAAAGTTGTGCTTCCAAAAACGATCAAAAAAATTGGTAAGTGGGCTTTTTATCTTTCTCGTGATCTTCATGGACCTTTAATTATTCCAGCTGCTGTAGAAGAATTAGGAGAAGCGGTCTTTCAGGGCTGTTGGCGTCTCTCGCAAATAATTTTTGAGGGAAACAAAATTACAGAGATTCCTAAACAAACTTTCTCTCAATGTCAAGCTCTTGTCGATTTAAAACTTCCCAAAAGCATTAATACCATCAGAGAATATGCTTTTGATGGATGTCAAAGTTTTGTAACATTTATTGTACCTGATGATGTGGAAGTATTAGAAAGTATGACGTTTCATGCATGCAATAAACTGCAAAATATCAGGTTGCCTAAAAATCTAAAGCATTTACATAACTCAGTTTTTTCTAATTGTGAATCTCTTAAATGTGTCATTTTTCCTGAGCATTTAGAGACTATTGGAACTGACGGCGTGGGAAATAATGTTTTTAATAATTGTGAGAAACTTAGAGAAATTTATTTTTTGGGGCAAATCCCATCTATGCCAACAAGCGTAAAAAGTGCACAAGGTTGGCTTGGTCTAAGAAAAACGTACTGGGAAAAATATATGAGTGTATACGTTAAAGAATCTCTTTTAAATACTTACAAAGCTTTCTTTAGTGAAAACTACATTGGTGATGAAATAGTAAAGTACCAGATACCTTATTCTCAAACCACTAGCCTATCCACCTACTATCGTGAGTTCGACTCAGACTTTCATGTCGCTGTAGGAGAATCTAACATCAAACCTTTTGTTGCAACTGGTTACGACAGCCAGAAGGCCTATTTGACAAGTATAGACAATGGAATCGTTCCGAAGGAGTGTGGCGTAGTTATCAGAAACAATACAGGCAACTCTTTCTGGTACCAGATAGCTGAAGTTCAAGGAAATCCCCAACCTGCAGTCAACTATCTCAAGGGATTCTGCTGGGAGCAGACACTTAATCCCACAGAAGAAGACGGTAGTGTGAACTATGTGCTGTATAATAATGAGTTCTGCACGTTTGACAATTCGGGAATGCTGGGATACCACAAAGCCTACCTGCAACTTCCTGCTTCAGCTGGCAGCAAGCAAATCACCATGAGTTTTGCCGACGAACCATCGGGCATTGGTGAAGTAGAAGCCGGAGAGGAACAAAAGGTCTACTACAACCTTAGCGGCATGCGGGTAGAGAAGCCGAAAAAGGGCGTGTATGTTCAGAACGGAAAGAAAATCATATTCAAATAAGGAAAACACATGAAAAAGAACTATAGACATCCAGCCATAGAAATCGTTGCTGCTCACGCAGAACAACTGATGGAAACAATCTCAATTCCCACAACGGGCCACGTTGACAACCCCAGTTTCGGCCAAGGCAAAGGGATGGTCATAGAAAACGGGCACATAGAGGGCAACAATAGCCTTTGGGATGATTGAATAAATATAAAATGGCAAACTATTCGTGAATGTTTGCTGTTAGTTAAACCAATATGCCGTGTCCCTGTTAACAAAAAGGGACACGGCATATTATAATGAATAAAACTACTAACCACATAGATTCCGCTACCAGGGGTCACTGCTGCCTAAAAGGCTGAAGATGATAGCATCTGCAAGTCGAGCTCCACTCCTATAGTCTTCATCCCATGATTGATACAGAAAATAATTGAGAATCAAAAAAAATAAAAATAAAGTTTGCAGGGACGGAAGAAAAAGCGTAAATTTGCAGAGGAAGAAAGAAACTAGAAACTCATAAGATCCTACGACTATGGCAAAGAGACAAAAGAAAGACCTCTGGTGGTACATCAAGAAGGAGTATGGACTGTCGGCCATGAAGCGGAAATTCACGAAGCAGACTGGCATTCCACTGACGAAGGCTGGCGTGGAACGCAAACTGGGCTCGCTGCTGCTCGACTTCGTGCTGGGTCGCGGCAAGAAAGCAACAGCCAGCACCGAGGAGGAAGAAGAAGCATAAGGTATCGTCCCTTTACGCCCTTCCACTCCCCTTTAAACCTTTTAAGCCCCCCCAAAAAAAACATGGACAAACAAAGACTAACGACGGCGCTGCTCGTCTTCATCTGTGGAGGACTGGCTGCAGCCTTTTTTCTGAACCGCAATCACGGCTCGGTGGTGGCAGAGGACGATTCGAGCCAGTTTGTAATGCTCACCGACGCCGTGCCGGATGCCATTTTGGAGATTCGCTACTACGGCACCTACAACTTCGTAGGCAAGCGCATCGACGGCTACGAGGAGCCGACGGCACTGCTGACACGGGCTGCTGCCGACAGTCTGCGGGCCGTCAGCGACGACGTACGCGAGCAGGGCTATCGCCTGAAAATCTATGATGCCTACCGGCCACAGAAGGGTGTCAACCACTTCGTGCGATGGTCGAAGGCTGTGGTCGACACGCTGATGAAGCGCTATTTCTATCCCGACCTGCAAAAGTCGGTGTTGTTCCCACAGGAATACATCATGGAACGAAGCGGCCACACGCGCGGCTCCACGGTCGACCTGACGCTGTTCGACATGCAGACCGAAAAGGAACTCGACATGGGAGGCACTTTCGACTGGTTCGGACCGGAGAGCCATCCTGACTTCTGCGGCAATCCCGAAACGGGCGAATATACTGGCGACAACAGCAAGAGTCCTACTGGCCGGAGCATCACTGAGGAACAGTTCCAGAACCGCATGATCCTGCGCCGTGCCATGCTGCGCCACGGCTTCCGTGCACTCGATACCGAGTGGTGGCACTTCACGCTGAACGAGGAACCCTTCCCCGACACTTACTTCACCTTCCCGGTGAGGAATCTGGATGACTAACAGACGCAGTCATCACGAACAGACGCCGAGCTATCCGTCACGGACAGCTCGGCGTCTTCTATTATACAAAAACATTATGTGCCTGGCTATTTTATCTAACAAACCTATTTCGTCTGCAAAGGTACGACGAAAAAAGGAGACATGCAATACCTAAAAATAAGGAAATTGCCCCTACCCCACCTTCCAAAAGGAAAGAGGGGAAGAGGGAAAGAAGGGGGAATGAGCGTTTACAGGCGGATGAGCGTCGAGCCCGTGGTAACTGGTTGACAGGTAGTGACCTGCACGGCGTAGACACCACGGGAGAGCATTGAGAAGTCGAGGTCGTATTCAGCCTGACCACCCGCAAGCGTTTGCTTGCTGACCATCTGGCCTGACGTGCTGAACACCGATACCGAGAAATGGGGGACATCGGACGCGACACTGCCCTCGAAGCGTATCCTCACACGTCCCTCCCCGATAGGCAATATCGACACAGCCTGGGGCTGGTGCTGCGAGAGACCGTCGATGCCATCGATGCCGAGAATGCGCAGCAGCCCGCGATAGACGTCGATCTGGCCATAGCCATACTCGTTGTTAGGATAAGTGAGCGAAGGGTCGTAGTGGCTGCTGGTATGGGCAATGACGTCGAGGGCTTCTTCGGGTGTGAGCGTGGGCTTGGCCTGCAGCCATAGCGCAATGGCTCCACCGACGGCAGGCGTCGACATCGACGTGCCGGCATTGCTGTTCCAGGAATAGGTGCGGCCGCGGAACTGGAAGTGCTCCACGTCGGAGAGAATGTCGCCGGCCTGCGGGTTGTTCTCCAGATAGTAGCTGCTATAGGAGGAGATGATGTTCGAACCTGGTGCCATGACATCGGGTTTCGTGCGGCCATCATAGGTGGGACCGATGGACGAATAGTCGCTGCGGCGACCGTCGTTGCCCTGGTCGAACTCACGATACTGGCCCAGATAGTTGGTGATGCCGGTGCGATAGCCTGTGGCACCGACACAGATGACGCGCGGTGCACTCGAGGGCGAATGGATGGTGCGCCCGACGGTGGCATCGCAGAGTTCGGGATCGAGTTCGTTGGTGACCAGGTTGCCCGAGCTGCGATAGACTTCAATATCGGCATCGCTGCCCCGGAACTCCACCGACACGGGCACCGTAGTGCCTAACTGGGTGAGCGCGCGCAGCTGAATGTCGTAGCAGGTTTCGGTGGGAACGTAGCATGAGGGATAGGCCGTCACGGTGAGGTAGTGCATACGGCCGCTAATGAGCACGGAGTCGGCATAACAGGAGTCTGCGAGCGCCAGCACCTGATCGGTGGGAACGTCGAGAACCAGAGGCTCGGCGTCGTAGAAGGTGGTGCGCAGCGTGAATGGGGCGTCGGCCTTGGCCGTCAGGTTGACGCGGTCGCCGGTGGTCTGTACGAAGGTGCCTGCCCGCTGGCGTCCGCGCTCCTTATGGATGAAGTTGACCACGTTGCCGCTGTTGCCCGCCGATGCCACCAGGATGCGACCTGGCCCCAGGAGCGAGTCGAGCATCTCGTAGTAGAGCACGTCGTAGCCATAGAAGTCCTGCTCAGAACCCTCGCTGAACGAGATGACACAGGGCTTGCCCACCGACTGGGCATAGTCGAAGATGTATTTGAAGCCCAAGGCGTCGGTGGCAAATGTGTATTTGTCGTAGTCGGCGGTATCGATCAAGGCAATGTCCTCGGTCGTGGCATTATTCACCAGACAGATGTCGCTCTCCCACGCCATGCCGCGGTAGGGACTGTTGTAGCCGCTGCCAGCCGCGATGCCCAGCGTGTGGGTGCCGTGGGTCTGCAGTTTTCCGTCGTAGGAACATCCCAGGCCGAGCAGTTCAGACTCGGTGGTGTAGTCGCGCCCCACGTACAACCTGCTGCCCACGGTATCGGGGCTAATCTGATCCCACAGTCGCTTGATGCGATACTGCGTGGTCTCTGCATTGTAGAAATTAGGATGGGTCAGGTCGAAACCGATGTCCATGATGCCCATCACAACGTCTTTTCCCGTGAAAGCCTGTGGCAGCTGGGAGCCTGCATAGACGGGCAGCGCGTTCAGGTGGATAGCCATTGAATCCATCAGCGCATGGGTGCCGCGGCGGGCCTCGATGCGCTGCACGAACCGCTCCTGCGACAGCGCGCAGAGTCTGTCGGTGGGAATGGAAGCTATGTAGATGTTGCCCGCACGAGCCAGTTCGCGACAGCCGTTCTCGCGTAGGATGCGATCGGCATCGCCCGTGATGCGCACGAAAGCACACACCGTGGGCGCCTCGTGCCTGACAGCCATCTGGCGCAGCAGGGGCGACATCTTATGCAGTTGGGCACGCCGTGCAGCAGGCTGCTGTGAGACCTGGCCAGCTGCAGCCAGTACTCCCAGCACGAGCATAAAAAATGAGAGCATCAGTTGTTTCATGCTTGCAAAGTAAGCAAAAAAAACTGATACTCCCAAATATCACGCACTAAAAAGTTAATTTCTACGCTTTCTCTATTTTTTCATATACAAGGGAATCATTCCCGTCGGAGTCATCAGGACATTGCCTGTCATGACATCCTTGAACATTGACTTAATCTTTTTCATAACTTTGCTTCCTCTCTTTTAGTCATTCTTAATAATGAGTCCGCGGTTGTTCAGCGTGACGTTAAGCAGCTGCTGATACTTACGATACTGACGCTGGTCGAGCACGGCGCGCATGTAGCACAGGTCACGTATGACTGCCTTCTTCAGGAGTTCCTGCTGCTTGTCCTTCTCTGCATTGGCAGCCACCATCATGTCGTCGCAGAAGCGCTTGTGGATCATTTCCACTGCATCCATCTGGTCGAAGTCAAGACCGAGATACATCGACAGCTTCTTGTAGTTGACGCGCATGTCGTAAACCTTTGTCTCAGTGGTGGGTGCAGCCAGACCTGTTCCGGCGTTTGCCATGTTCATGCTCAGCAGAGCCACGATTGTCAAAATAATCTTCTTCATAATCTTTTTACCTTTCTTTTTCCCCATGTTGACCGAACTGAATCGGTCGGGGCATTCTAGTTAGCGAACCTCACGGCCCAATGTTCAATTTTGTTATCCTTTTGTCATTTTGACGGTGCAAAGGTAAGCACATTTCCGACACCAAACAAGCTTTTTGGTTTGTTGTGTGCGCAAACAGCCACTTTTCTTGACCCAAATCAAAATTTCTGCAAAGTTTTTATTATCTTTGCAAACTGAAAGTTTTTCATCAGGTAAAACTGATCAACTAACACCTATTTTATATATATGGAGACAACAAAAAACAAATTCATTGCCGTGGCCTACGAGCTCTTTGCCGAAGACGAGACGGGACGCCACATCGTGGAAAAGGCTACTGCCGACAAACCCTTCACCTTCATCAGCGGATTCGGCATCGTGCTGAGCGATTTCGAGGCTGCGCTCGTAGGACTCGACAACGGAGCCGAGTTCGACTTCACGCTCACACCCGAGCAAGCCTACGGCAACTACGAGGAGGAACGCGTGCTGGAACTCGACCGCGAAATGTTCTGCATCGACGGCCGCTTCGATCACGAGCACATCCGCATCGACGCCATCGTGCCGCTGCAGAATCAGGAGGGCGACCGCTTTATGGCCCGCGTGCTCGACATTCGCGACCAGACGGTTGTCATGGACCTGAACCACCCGCTGGCTGGCAAGACTCTCAACTTCCGCGGCAACGTAGTGCTGACACGCGACGCCACCGACGACGAGGTGAGCCTGCTCATCCGCCAACTGACGGGCGACGGCGGTTGCGGTGGCTGTGGTGGCTGCGATGACGGCGAGTGTGGCGACGGCTGCGAAAAACATGAAGGTCACTGCGGCAAGCACAAGGAAGGTGGCTGCTGCCATCACTCATAACTGAAGAAAACATCAACCCCAACAACAACATCATATCCCACCCCATGCGCAACACTTTTGGAGAACTTTTCGCGCTGACCACCTTTGGCGAGAGCCACGGCGAAGCTATCGGAGGTGTCGTCGACGGTATGCCGGCAGGCATCTCCATAGACATTGACTTCATCCAGTCTGAACTCGACCGCCGCCGACCAGGCCAGAGCCACATTACCACCAGCCGACAGGAGGCCGACCACGTAGAACTGCTCAGCGGCGTGTTTGAAGGCAAGTCGACGGGCTGCCCTATCGGCTTCATCGTGCGCAACCAGAACCAGCACCCGCAGGACTACGAGCAGATGCGCTCGCTGTTCCGCCCGTCGCATGCCGACTACACCTACTACAGCAAGTACGGCCTGCGCGACCATCGCGGTGGCGGACGCTCGTCGGCACGCGTCACCATCGCACGCGTCGTGGCCGGAGCACTGGCCAAGCTGGCCCTGCGCCAAGTGGGTATCAGCATTCAGGCCTACACGTCGCAGGTGGGCGACATCCGCCTCGACGACGACTATCGTCGCTACGACCTCAGCCAAGTCGAGAACAACGTGGTGCGCTGTCCCGACGCTGGGAAGGCCAGCCAGATGGAGCAACTCATAGCCAGCGTGAAGGCACAAGGCGACACCGTGGGCGGCGTCATCACCTGCGTGGTCAGAGGGTGCCCGGTCGGACTGGGCGAACCGGAATTTGGCAAGTTGCACGCCCGATTGGGCTACGCCATGCTCACCATCAACGCTGCCAAGGGTTTTGAATACGGCACAGGCTTTGCCGGATCGGAACAGCGAGGCAGTCAGCAGAACGACCTCTTCATGAGTGGCGCACAGCCCCGCACCAACCACAGCGGCGGCATACAGGGAGGCATCAGCAACGGACAGGACATCTATTTCCGTGTGGCTTTCAAGCCCGTGGCCACCCTTTTGCAGCCCCAGACGACGGTCGACACGGAGGGCAACGAGGCCATTCTCGAGGCTCGCGGACGCCATGATCCGTGCGTTGTGCCACGAGCCGTCCCCATCGTGGAAGCAATGGCTGCAATGGTGCTTTTCGACCAATATTTGCTTAATAAATCATCAAAAATGTAAAAGAAATTTGAGAAATGCATATTTTAACACATAAAATGCAGTAAGTTCTAAAAATAATTCGTATTTTTGCAGGCAACAATGCAAGGGATTGTGAAATTCCTACATTAGTTTAGTTAAGTCTAGTTTAGTTTTTGTGTTGGTTGAGGGCTGCCGATTGGCAGCCCTCAAATTTTTTATGCTTTCTTTGGTTCCTTCAAATAAAAACGCTACCTTTGTACGGAAATTGAAAACCAAAAAGAAAAATCAACATGGAAAAAACACTTCTGAAACTCTGCCTGGCTCTCCTCATCAGCCTCGGCATGTCATCATGCGAGAAACCGGTCATCGACGACATCACACCCTCCCCAGTTGACGACGGCTTCGCCATCACCTTCAACATCACTCACTTCGAACAGGCTCCCTTTGCCACACAGGTCTACAGCCGCGCCAGCAACGACGCTGCCGACGTGTGCACGCATATCAACCTGGCTGTCTTCAGCGGCGACACCAAGGTGAAGACCATCAACCAGACATCCACCGATGCCGACTTCGGCAAACTCAGCGTCAGCCTGCAGGAAGGCAACTACACCGTGGTCATCCTGGCCCACAGCTGTCAGGGCAACGCCACCATCACGTCGCCTGCGGAAATCAAGTTCCCCAACAACAAGGTCACCGACACCTTCTTCTACTGCCAGGACATCAGCGTCGGACAAAACCAGAGCCTCGACGTGGTGCTCCATAGGGCTGTCGCCATGTTCGAGTTGAACATCACCGACAATATGCCGGCCGAGGTCAACCTGATGACGTTCAAGTACACGGGTGGCAGCAGCACCTTCAACGCTCTCACGGGCTACGGCTGCGTCAACTCGCGCCAGACCGAGACCCGCGACGTCACGGCCGACATGCACGGCAAGCCGTCGAAGTTCCAGGTATATACGTTCCCTCATGAGGCGGCCGACAAGTTGAAAATCACCGCCACAGCCTCGGGTGCCGGCGACGCCATGGTGGCCGAGCGGGAGTTCGACGAAGTGCCGGTAGAGATCAACCAAATCACTCGCTACACGGGCGAGTTCTTCTCTGGCAGCAGTCAGTCGGAGTCCAACGTCTTCCGCATCAGCATCGAGGACGAATGGCACGAAGCCAATTACGATTTCTAAAAACTCTCAACTCTCCGCTCGACCCGTAGGGGCGCTTTCGTAGCGAAGCGGAGAAAGAACTCTCAACTAAAAAATGTCCCCCGCCTACGTCCCCGAAGTTGCAGCCGACTATTTCAGCGAACTGGAGTCAGCGCTGCTCGCTGCGCCCGACTACGGGCGGGTCTACACTATCTTCAATCGCGTCTTCCATCGCTGTCTCGACCAGAAAGCCGCCACGACGCAGCTCAACCTCGTGGGCACCTTCGCCAAGACCGACTACCTGCTGAAGGAGCTGCAGGCCGGACCCGCCCTCACCCACGACGTCAACGACCTGCGCACCCGGTTGCGCAAGCGCACCCAGCTTGCCGACGACGAGTTGCAGCGCCAGCACCTCTACGATCTGAAGACGCTCTGCCGCTTCGTGGCCCTCGTCTTCAGCGCACCCGTGCCGCCGTCGCTGCTCAGCCGATTCCCTGCCGAACGGCGGCAGCAGCCCGCCCGCTTGCTGGTCAGCGACTGCATGCGCGTCATCGTAGAGCGCTGGGACGACGAATACATCTACGCCCAGGTGGAACAATGGACCGAAGGCGACACGGCCCGCATCTGCTATGCCCACGGCAATCGCAGCTACGACTACGACTGGACCTATCTTCAAAAAATTCTCTACGAGGGTGCCCAAATCAACCTTATCCGCCCGCGGCTCGAAGGGGGCACGCTCTTTCCCGAACTCATCATCTTCGAGCCAGACTACCTCATCGACATCTCCACCGTGGCCCGCTGCTTCACCAACTATGCCGAGTCGCCCTTCGTCAACCTCATCAACAAGTTGCAGCCTGCCAGCAACAGCGAAGCCATTGTGCTGGGTCATTTCGCTTCGCAACTGCTCGACGAGCAAATCCACCAGTTGCCCGCCGACCACACCTACGCCCAGAGCGTTGCCGACTTCTTTCGCGACCATGCCATCAGCCTGCTCACGGCTAACGTAGGCAGAGACTTCCACGACGAGGCGCGCCGACAGCAAGACCACATCCGCAAGGCCATCGGCCACTCGCTGCCCGAGGCCCTCCACCGTTTCGACCCGCGCGAGGGCATCGTCGAGCCGTCGTTCTTCAGCGAGATGCTGGGCCTGCAAGGGCGCATGGACTACCTGCAACTCGACTTCAAGGTGTTGCTCGAGCAGAAGTCGGGCAAGGGTGATTTTCCCTACGACAACTTCCAGAAGCCGCGCCACCGCGAGGAACACTACGTGCAGTTGCTGCTCTACATGCTCCTCATCCGCTACAACTACCGCGCCGTCTACGAGCAGAACCACCGCGAACTGCATGCCTTCCTGCTCTACTCAAAGTATGCCGACAGCCTGCTGGGTCTGGGCTTTGCGCCCGAACTGGTGTTCCGCGCGCTGAAAGTGCGCAACACGCTGGCTTGGACAGAACGACTCTACACCCAGCCCGACGGATTCCGCAGCATTCTGGAGTCGCTCACGCCCGAACGGCTCAACATGAAGCATGTCGACAATCTGCTATGGCGAAATTTCCAGCAGCCACAACTGGCCGCTACGCTGGCCCCCATCCACGATGCCTCGCCGCTCGAACGAGCCTACTACTTCCGCTTCCTCACCTTCATCGCCAACGAGCACATGCTCTCCAAACTGGGCAACAAAACGAAGGAAAACTCGGGCTTCGCCTCGAAGTGGCACGACTCGCTCGACGAGAAACTGCTGGCAGGCAACATCTACGACCGCCTGTCGCTGCTTCCACCGGAACCGGGTCCCGAGGGCGACATCCGCACACTCACGCTGGAGTTCTCAGAGACGGCCGACAACGACATGTCGAACTTCCGCAAGGGCGACATCGTCATCCTCTACCCCTACGATGTCGGTGACGAGCCCGACGTGCGCCGCACGATGGTGTTCCGCTGCACCATCAGCGACATCACCGCCTCTGAACTCAAGCTGCAGCTGCGTGCGCCACAGGCCGACGCGCGCGCTTTCCAGCACGAATCAGAAAAGTTGTGGGCCATCGAACACGACTTCATGGAGGCTTCCTACGCATCGCTCTACCGAGGCATGCACGCCTTCCTCTCGGCACCCAAGGCGCGGCGCGACCTGCTCCTGCTGCAGCGCCAGCCCGAAGTAGACACCTCGCTCAAGCTGCGCGGCGACTACGGCGCTTTCAACACACTGGCACGCTACGTGCGCCAGGCCCGCGAACTGTTTCTCATCATCGGCCCGCCGGGCACGGGCAAGACCTCCTTCGGACTGCTCAACACGCTGCGCGAGGAACTGCTCGACGCCGACTCATCGGTGCTGCTGCTCTCCTTCACCAACCGCGCCGTCGACGAGATTTGCAGTAAGCTCACGGCCGAGGGCATCGACTTCCTGCGCGTGGGGCCCGCCACGTCGTGCGCACCGGAGTATCAGGACTACATGCTCTCCAGTAAGGTGCAAAGCTGCCGCACGCTCGACGACCTGCACCGACTCATCACCACCACGCGTGTCTTCGTCGGCACCACCACGGCCTTCAACTCCAGCATCTCACTCTTCAGCCTGAAGCAGTTCTCGCTGGCCATCATCGACGAGGCTTCGCAGATTCTCGAACCCCACCTCATCGGCCTGCTCAGTGCCCAGCACGAGGGGCAGCCAGCCATCAGGAAGTTCGTGCTCATTGGCGACCACAAGCAGTTGCCGGCCGTCGTGCAGCAACAGCAGGAGGTGTCACGCGTCAGCGATCCGCTCCTGCTCGACATCCAGCTCACCGACTGCCGCCTCTCGCTCTTCGAGCGGCTCCTCCTGCGCTACGAACACGATCCCGCCGTCACCTACATGCTCTCCCGCCAAGGGCGCATGCACCACGACATCGCCCTCTTCCCCAACCACGCCTTCTACGACGACCGCCTCACCGAGGTACCCCTCCCCCACCAGCTGGCCGCACTCCCTGCTGTCACGTTGCCAGTCTCGACGGAGGTTTCCCACGACGTCACACCTCAGACTGCAGCGCCCGCAGCCATCCACCCCATACAGGCCTTGCTCCTCAGCCACCGTGTGACCTTCATTGCTTCCGAGCCTCCGCAGGCCGACACCTCCGAGAAGGTAAACCAAGTGGAGGCAGACATCATCGCTGCCCTCGTGCGCCACATCTACGCCATCGAGCGCGACCGTTTCAGCACCACCCAGACCGTAGGCATCATCGTGCCCTACCGCAACCAGATTGCTACCATTCGCAACACGCTCGACCGCTTCGGCATTCCCCAACTCCACGACATCACCATCGACACCGTCGAGCGCTTCCAGGGCAGCCAGCGCCGCTACATCATCTACGGCTTCACCATCAGCCGCTACCACCAGCTGCGCTTCCTCACCGACAACGTCTTCATCGATAGCAACGGCAACATCGTCGACCGCAAACTGAACGTCGCCATGACGCGCGCCCAGGAGCACCTCCTGCTCGTCGGCAATCCGCAGTTGCTGGGGCACAACCTCACCTTCAGCCGGCTCATGCAGTTCGCCCGCGACCGCCAAAGCTACCTGCAAGTCAGCCGTGACGACTTCCTCGCAGGCCGTTTCAACCTTTAAAAAATATAAAAGTCGTTCGCCATTCTTTACAAAACTATCCTCATTTTCCCCACATCTTTTAGCGATAAAACGGATGGAAAAGCCAGTTTTTCCATCCGTTTTATCGTTTTCTGTTGCCCGGAACCTCGTTCCCGACCATCAAAACCATAGGTTTAGAGCCTCTAACTCATAGCTCTGCATCATCCAACTCATAGTTCTGTACGACCAAAAGCATAGGTTTAGAGCCTCCAAACCATAGGTTTTGCAACACCGACTGCCTGTCCACTTGGCAAAATAGCCCGTCCTTTTCTCTTCTCAATCCAACAACCAGTTGATAATCAGCACTTTAAAAGAACTGCCATTTCTCCGCTCATTTTTCCCTCATTTCACGCCCATTCTCCCCCATCGCTATAAACGTAGCGCCTTTTTGCCCTATCCGTTTGTAAACAAAAATAACGTCTTACCCCCTGCAACATCTTCCTCGGTAGGCAAGCAGAAGAGCGTCGTGATGAAAACCAGCACGCCCATCGAGAACTGCGACGAGGCGCGAGGAATCGCGTAAGGAAAATAAAGACCAGGAACAAGAAACCAGAAACTAAAAACCAGAAACCAGAAACTAGAAACTAAAATGAAGCATTTTATGTTTTTCTTTGCTCGTTTTCGGGAAAAGACGTAATTTTGCAGCATTGAAGAAACTAGAAACTAAAATGAAAATAGTTCTAGCCATAGATTCCTTTAAGGGCTGCCTGACATCAGTAGAAGCCAATCAGGCAGCTGCCGAGGGCATTCGGGCTGTGCGCCCCGATGCCGAGGTCGTGCAGGTGGCTGTCAGCGACGGCGGCGAGGGCTTTCTGGAGGCATTCCACGCTGCCATCGGTGGCGAAATGATTACCATTGGGGTGCGCGACCCGCTCATGCGCCGCATCTCAGCCCGCTACCTGCTGAAGGGCGACACAGCTGTCATCGAGATGGCTCAGGCTTGCGGGCTCACCCTGCTCAGCGCCGACGAGCGCAACCCGCTGCTCGCCACCAGCTATGGCGTGGGATTGTTGGTGGCCGATGCCGTGCGGCGCGGTGCCCGCCACATCATTGTGGGGCTGGGTGGCAGTGCCACCAGTGATGCAGGCATCGGCATGCTTCGCGCCCTCATCGACGCCTTCGCTCCCCATGGCACGTGGGACGACGTGCAGGCTCTGCGCCCAGTGCGCTTCACCATTGCCTCCGACGTGCAGAATCCGCTTTGCGGAGCCAATGGTGCCGCCTATGTCTTCGCCCCGCAGAAGGGTGCCACCCCCGAGATGGTCAGCCGCCTCGACGCCCGCGCCCGCAGGTTTGCCGAAGTCTCAGCCCGCCACTTCGGCTACGACCGCTCTCAGCAGCCCGGTGCAGGCGCTGCCGGTGGTCTTGGTTACGCCTTCCTGCAATACCTTGATGCCGACTGCCAGCCTGGCATCCGACTGCTGCTCGACGCTCTCCACTTCCGCGAACTCATCAGCGATGCCACCCTCATCGTCACTGGCGAAGGTTCCGCCGACCGCCAGACCCTCATGGGCAAGCTCCCCATGGGCATCCTGCAGCAGTCCCACGGCATTCCCGTCGCCCTCATCGCCGGCCGCATCAGCGACTGCGACCGTCTCCTCCGCGCCGGCTTCGCCAAGGTAAAATGTATCAATCCCGCCGGTCTCCCACAGGAAGTCGCCATGCAAAGTAGCATAGCCTGCCGGAATATTGCCGAGACCGTCAGCCAGTTGTTATTTCCTTAATACACGCCCAGCTCGTAGATGCGGGCGGCAGCGTCCTGACCCTGCATGGGGTTGAAAACGTAGATGCGCACGTAGCGCACTTCTGCGGGGTCGAACGTGCGGTCGACAATGTTCTTTCGGTTGCCGTCGAACATGTCGAGCGTGCGCCATTCTTCGGTGAGACTGTTGCGGCCCTGCAGCAGACAGGTGCGGGTGATGTAGGAGGCTTGCTCGCTGGCAGCATTCACCATGCGCCAGCGCTTCACGACGGTGGGCTTGCCCAGGTCGAAGGCCACGTAGTTGGGGGCGGGCTTGCTGTCGCACCACTTGGTTTCGAGATTGTCGTCAACCAGGAGTGCCGCACGTTCGTTATGGTTCACTTCGCCCGAGACAGCAATGATCTGAGCGTCCTTCAGCAGGTTGGGCCCCAGGGGTTCTTCCTTCGCCGTGGCCGAAGCCGCCGGAGTGTCGGATGGCCGCAGCGACGTCTTGAACAACGGGGCGGCAGGCGTGGCGGCGGCGTCGGCGGCTGTGAGCGTGGCGGCGAAGACCACCACGTGGGCATCGTCGGGCAACCGCACCTGGCTGACGCCCTTCGGGATGTCGAGCACGACGCGGAACATGTAGGTGTACTCATAGGGCTCGTCGCTGTCGGCTGAATGACGGTGGCTGCCCACCCATGCCACTTCGGCATCCTTCAGGTAGCCGGTGGTGTGGCCGTCGTGGCCCCATTGTCCGATGAAGCCGCTGTAGAAGGGCACGAGGACCGTCTGCTGGCTGCGGCCCAGGGTGAAGGTAGCTTGTCGGTCGCCTTCGTCGGAAGCCACGAGCAGGTGGAGGCGGCGGGCAGCAGTGGCAGCGCCGGGGAGAGAGATGACATTGCTGCGACAGGCAAGACCGTTGGCGGCGTCTTTCTCGCCCAGGCGGAAGGTGACGTCGTCCACCACGAGCTCGCCCTCGGGAAGGAGCTCGGCGGCGTAGCTGTAGCCACCCTCGAAGTCGGCAGCGCCGCGGAAGGCGTTGAAGGTGGCGCAGTGGCGGTCGAAGGGGAGGGGAATCGTTGAGATAGTTGGACTAGTTGCGCTAGTTTGACTAGTTGAGCTAGTTTGACTAGTCGGACTAGAAGTACTAGCCGAATTGCTGAGCTTCAGCTTGAAGGTCTTCACGCTGAAGGGCTTGATCTCGATAGGCAGTGAGCGGCCGGCGAAGGGAACAGAGGCGAGGGTGCGCTCGGTGCCGTCGGCCTCAACGGCTTTCAGAATGTCGGCGGCAAAGGTGATGTCGGCCTTCTGCACGGTTTTTCCACCTATTTCATAGACGCGCAGCACGTACTCGTCGCTCGCCTCGGCACGCTTCAGGGCACGCACGACGACGTTGGGGTTGCTGCTGCTGACGAACGAGAACGTGCGCCCCAGATGGCCTTTGTGGCGCGTGGTGAGGAACGTGCGTAACGGATTGTTCAGTCCATCGGCCTGGGCCACTGCCGTGGCGGCATCGAGTGCTCCTTCGTGGCCCACAAGGCTGTAGGTGAACACGTGGCGGCCGAAGTCCTGGCGGGCCTGGTAGGCAAAGCTCTGGGCGGGTTTGGGCGAATAGAGCAGCGAGAGGCGCAGCGTGTTGTCGGCCGGCTTGTCCCAGCCGTAGCGCGAGTCGTTGAGCAGCGTCACGCCATATTCGCCCGAGCGGTCGGTGAGGTCGGTCCACTCGTGGGCATAGACCTCAAAACTGTTGTCGCGGTTGTTGCCACGGCGCACGTTGCCCAGCCCGATGTCGTAGGTGGCCTCCTCGTTGCTCACGCTGAGCGGGAACTCGGCCTTCAGCAGGGCATTGAGCGACCGCCAGTCGACCTCGTTCTCGAAGTCGATGCGCGAGGCGAGGGGTCCCTCGTAGAGGTGGATGCGCTGCACGATGACAGACTCGCCGTAGCGCTTGCTGATGACGAGCGTCTGGCGCAGCGGGCCGCGCTCCACCGACAGATGGACGTCGTCGTGAACGGGCAGCGGGGCCTTGTCGAGCGTAGCCTTCTGGATTTCCCAGGCAGGCCAGGCAGCCGAGCGACAGTCGTCGAACACCACCAGGCGCAGGCTCTTGCCCTCAGCCACGAGTTCGCGACGGGCCTGTTTGTCGAAGAGTGAGGTGATGTCGCCGTGCTCGTCGACGGTCAGGCGATAGCGGGAGTTCTCGATGGAGCCTGCTCCCTGAGTTTTTCCAAGGGAAGAAAGATGGGCACCCTTTTTCCCTGAGGATTTCAGACTGTAGACCGCGAAACCTGTTGCGGGCACCTGAGCCTGGAAGAGCAGGCACGGCCGGCCATCCTTCATGACCACCTGCGACGGCACGCGACGACCGTCGGGACCGCTCACCTGGCAGTCAGCAGCGGCATCGAGGCTGACCTCGGCAATCGAGGTCACGGGGCGTGCCTCGCTGTTGTAGACCACCACGGGCTGGCCTGAGACCTGCGTGTTCAGTTCGCGACTGACGGCTGAAATGCTGTGTGTCATCACGTTGCCGAAGGTCTTCAGAGCCAGCAGCTCGTCGTTCCACGAGAACTCATAGGCGCGGGGAATACTGGTGCCCGTCACGTCGTCGTGGAACTGATGCCAGATGACGCGTTGCCAGTTCTGCGTGAGGCGCTCCGAGGGATAGCGGGCCAGTCCCAGCCAGTCGGCCACGACAGCCGAGCGCTCAGCAGCGTTACCGAGGTGTTCGTTCTGTCGGTTGTAGAGCTTCATGGCCGCCTGCGACGTGTAGCAGCCGTTGCCATGCACGTCCATCGTCAGTTCGCCATCGAAGACGGGCAACTCGGGATGATTCTCGTAGGGCAGGTAGTCGCGATAGAGCTGGTCGCTCGTTGCACTGAGAATCTGTATGGGGCCGTTGCCGGCGATGCCTTTCTCCACGGCGCGCACCGAGGCAATGGTGGGCGAGCCGCCAATGTCGCCCGTGCCATAGTAGCGGTAGACGGTGCGCAGCGGGCTCTCGAGGATTTCCTTCTGGATGGTCTCGCTCGCCGAGAGGTCCTCGTCCTTCCAGCGCTGGGCATAGTTGAAGCCGTGAGCCATCATGATGCGGCTGCCGTCGATGCCCTGCCAGAGTCCGATGGTGAAGGGATACTTCCTGCCGCCGTCGTAGAAAGGATTGGTGCGCCACTGCAACTTTTGCGACGAGAAGCCGATGAGCCCGCAGTGGGCAGCCAGCGTGGGCAGCGTGTAAGGGAAGCCGAAGCAGTCGGGCAGGAAAATGTCGGTGCCCTCGGTGTTGAACTCCTGGCGGTAGAAGGTCTGCCCGAGCAGCACGTTGCGCAGGAACGACTCCGGCGAGCCGATGATGACCTCGTTGGCATCCCAGCTGCTGCCGGCAATGTGCCAGCGACCAGCCTCAATGTACTTCTTCATCTCCTCGTACTCCAGCGGGTAGTACTCCTTCATCCAGGAATACTTCACGCCGCCCTCGAAGTTGAAGATGTAGTCAGGATACTTCTTCAGCAGCATCAGGTTCTGCTGAAGCGTGTTGCGGATGTGGTCGCGAATGGTGGCCTGTACATCCCAGTTCCACTGGGTGTCCAGATGGGCATCGGCCACCATGTAGGCCTTCATGGTTTTCTCTTGGGCGCCGATGCCGACGGCAACGAGGATTGACATGGTTAATAATAAAAATCTTCTCATAACGGTAAAGCTTTCTATGCGACTGAATCGCGTTTCAGATAAGTTTTTGTGGTATATGCTGCAAAGTTAACGAAAAATTTTAATAAACGAATCAAAATGATTATCTTTGTAGCCAAATAAACAACGTTTATAAGAAAAACTTTGTAAACAGTAACATATAACTTTAAAATAATTATAAAATCATGAAAAGTTTTGGATCAAAGCCGTGGATTCTCCCTCAGCCCGTACTGATAATCGGTACTTACGACCAAGAGGGTAAGCCCAATGCCATGAATGCCGCATGGGGCGGTCAGTGGGATATGCACGAAATCATCATCTCACTGGGTTCACATCAGACAACGGACAACCTTGCCCAGAACCCTGAGTTCACCGTCACTTTTGCTACTGCCGACACGCTGGTGGCAGCCGACTACGTGGGCATCGTCAGTGGCAGAAACACACCCGACAAGATGCAGAAGGCAGGCTGGACCGTAGAGAAGGCTCCCAACGTGAATGCTCCGGTGTTCAAAGAGTTCCCGATGACGCTTGAGTGCCGTGTAAAACAAAAAATCGACGAGTCAGAGACTGGATATTACCTCATTGCAGAGATTGTCAATATCCTCTGCGACGAACAGTATCTGGGCGAAGACGGCAATCCCGATGTAGAATCGATGGACCTCATCACCTACGACCCCGTCCACCACAGCTACATCCGCTTGGGAACAACGGAGGGCAAGGCTTTCTCGGATGGCAAACAACTGAAATAACATACCTTTTGCCCCCAAACACAATATGCGATGTAGGGATGCGACGTGTCACGTTCTGAATGGAAAAAGGCTTATCATAGAACCCGACATGTCGCGTCCCTACATCTTTATTGTTTTAAAATCCAACCGTTATCTCCATGATATATCATCTGTCTGGTCATACCACCATCGATACAGATGTTCTCGCCCGTGATGAAGCCTGCCTTGTCTGAGCAGAGAAAGAGCACCATATTGGCAATATCTAATGGATTTCCAACACGTCCTGCCGGCTGCTGAATGGCATCGGAACCTTCATATACGGTGTAGGCGGTATCAATCCATCCAGTAGAGATGGAGTTTACACGTACTTTACCGGCAAGACTGACTGCCAAGGCGTGAGTCAGAGCCGCTATGCCGCCTTTTGCTGCCGTATAGCTTTCCGTCTGTGGCTGACTCATACGGTCGCGCGAGGAAGATATATTGACGATGGCCGCTCCTTTTGCAAAATGTGGAGCAAAGAGTTTTGTGAGATAGAACGGAGCTGTAACGCCAACTTTATCTTTGAAATCCATATTTGTATCTGTTCGCTAAATTGGAATTTAGAGTCTCATAAATGCCTTCGCATTATTGTAGAATATGTTTTCCAATCCATTTTCATCTATACCGCATGCCATTACTTTTTGTATC
>CACZIT010000029.1 GCA_902781315.1 uncultured Prevotellaceae bacterium | reverse complement strand
GGTAAGTGAAAATTCTGACATGGCAAAATCCTGGGCAACTTTTTGTTGCTCAGGCACTTATAAATAATGTTAAACTATAGTGTTGCGGAATTAAGGAAAATGAAAAAGATGATGTTAACCATGATGGCCTTTGTGCTGGCGATAGTGGTGCAGGGACAGGTGGAAACCGTTGACACGGCACAGTTTGTGGCGGTGTACGACTATGAGTGCAGGACACAGGACGACGAGGGACAAGACGTCACCGACAGGATGCAGGTCGTCGTGCAGGTGGGACGGACGGTCGTGAAGTCGATGCCGCGCTCGGCCTACCCGGTGTACGACGGTGACGCAAAGCCCGATGTGGCAGCAGGGTTCCAGGAGGCTCTGATGCACATGCCGACGGTGTGGACGGGCTACCCCGAGGGGCAGACCACCGTGCGCGAATTCATCTTTCCACATGAGTATGAGGGCTATGAAGAGACTCCCGACATCGCTTGGACGCTCACCGACGATACGCTGACTGCAAGCGGCTATCTCTGCCAACAGGCTATGGCAACATTCCGAGGTTTGGAGTGGCATGTATGGTACACCGAGGAGATTCCGTCGTCGGCAGGACCGTGGCGACTGCGTGGTCTGCCTGGAATGATTGTCGAGGCCAAGAGCGAGGCGCACACGTTCCGCCTTGCCGAAATGAGACAAGAGACGTCACCCATCACTGCGCCAGAGCAAAACCCCGAAGTGCATAGGATGAAGTACGCCAAGCTGCTGAAGCACAAGAACGAGATCTATGGCAACCGAGAATACGCCAAGAATCCCATGTACTATGTGCCCGATATTCAGGGCAGCATCACGGATATGAGCGTCCTCAACCGCAACGGCCAGCAACTCCTGCTTGCCAATGGCGGTCACCCACTGCTGACAAAGGCGCATGTGTATCAACCACTTGAGCAGTGAGAGCGAAGTTTTCAGTGAGCAGGAAGAGACCGCAACGCGGTCACCGCTCAGTAACCGAGGGTACGAGCGCAGCGAGCACCCCCGGACAGCGAGCGGTAGTAAGAGGATGCACCCTGGAGGGGTGCCCCACTGTCTCAGATATACCGCTCGTCATACTCCACTCCACACTCCTGAAGCAGGGCAATCAATTCGTCACGGACAGAGAGCTTACGGTGGTGTTCTTTCTGGTTGATGATATACTGCATAATCCGCTCCTTGTCTGCTTCGGAGTATGTTAGGGCGCAGTAACCTTGCTCCCACTTCACGAATGCAGGGAAACGGTCGCGGTTGGCAGACATGAAGTTGTTGGTGGCAATCTTGAGGTCGTGGACAAAAGAGGCCACGGCAATGGTGGGATGCAGAGAAACCAGCATGTGTATGTGGTCAGGCATGCCGTTGATGCGGTAGAGCACGCATTGGTGGTTCTTGCAGAAACCAAAGATATACATATAGAGGTCGCGCTCATAAGCCTCGGTGATGGGAGCCGTACCCTGATAAATGCGTAGAACGATGTGGTAGATAAGCTTGGTGTAGGCCATGATTAGATTTGGATAGTTGGTGTATTGTGGATGGGGCACCCCTTCAGGGTGCATATCGGTCAGTAGTGCACGGATGTCCGGGGGTGCTCGCTGCGCTCGTACCCTCGGTTACTGAGCGAAGACGCTTTCAGCGTCACACCGCAAAGTTACTGAATAAAATTGAAACTCAAATCAAAACGAAGCTAATTTTGAATATTTTGTTAGTAGTTAGTGACAACTTGTGTAAAAAGGCTGAAAGAATGAAGAAGTGTCTGCTTTTCATGCTAGTCGTTGTGCTGGCAGCGTCGGCTTCGGCACAGGTGAAAGTGACGGGGCGGGTGATTGACCTGCAAAATAAGCCCGTGAGTGATGTCATCGTGAAAGTGGTCAGCGGCACGAAGACGCTGGCGTTCACCAGCACGAATGCGAAGGGCGAGTATGCACTGGAAATCAAGAGTGTGCCGAGTGGAACGCTGACGTTGCAGTTCAACCATATCGGCTATGAGAAAGAGACGAGCCCCCTCCCAGCCTCCCCCAGTAGGGGAGGGGTTGTCAATCAGGACATGGTGCTGACACCCAAGGCCGTTACGCTGAAGGAGGTGACGGTGAAGGCCGACCCGCTGCGGCAGCGCGGCGACACGCTGAGCCACAACCTCGCGTCGTTCCTCGGCAAGGGCGACGTGACGTTGGAGGACGGACTGAAACGGCTGCCGGGCGTGGACGTATCGAAGAATGGCGGTATCAGCTACATGGGTAAGCCCATCTCGCAGTTCAACATCGAGGGATTGGACATGCTGGGCGGCAAGTACAACCTGGCGACGCGGAACATCCCGGCAGACTACGTAACGCAGGTGGAGATTGTCCGCAACCACCACGCACGGAAGGTGGAGAAGGACGTGCCGAGCAACGAGGTGTCGATGAACATCAAGCTGTCGAAGAAGGCGAAGCTGAAGCCGTTCGGACAGGAAGAAGCGGGAGTGGGAGTGCAGCCCACTCACAGCCCCCAGACACCCACCCCCAGCCCCTCCCGAGGGGAGGGGAGCTTAGATACTCTTCCTTCTGAAGATGCAACCTCTAATGCTAATCAAGCCCCCCTCCCCTCGGGAGGGGCTGGGGGTGGGTTTCTCCTAGGCCTTACCGGCATGATGTTCACGAACAAGTTCCAGACCATCTGCTCGCTGAAGGGTGGTAACTACAAGAGCTTCGCACGGGCAGACATGTATGACCACTTCGGCGGTTCGGACGTGACGACGCCAGCCACCAACCTGTTCGGTGGCTTCGACGGCGGTGCGCCTCCGCAGGGCGAATACCTCTATCAGCGCAATGGCATGGCTTCGCTCAACGGCATCCATAAACTCGACTCGACTACGACGCTGAAGGTGAATGCCGACTACAGCTACCACCGCGCCACGCACGACATCAGCCAGAGCAGCACGTATCTTTCAGGCGACGGCAGCTACGTGACCGTGAGCGAACAGACGTCGCCATTGACGAAGGTGCATCTGCCGAAGCTGTCGGTGAACTACCTGAAGAACGCCGACCGCATGTATCTCAGCGAGACGTTTGTGCTGAAAGGGAAGTTTGAGCAGAACGAAGGGGATGTGTTGGCCAATCTGCAACTGGTGGAGCAACGGAGGAAGGCAACATCGTTCGAGGTGGGCAACGACCTGTTCTGGATGGGCAGGACGGAGAAGGGCACGCGCCGACATGTCAATGCGTCGGTGTCGTTCAAGAGGACTCCGACATTGCGTTTGTCTTTCGTGCACGACGGACAAGGCTACGGGCAGACGGCGCAGTCCTCGACGCTCTCGATGAACGTAGGTTCGTCGTTCAACATCCCCATCGGCAAGGTGTTCCGGCTCAGTCTGCCTGTCAGGCTGAATGCGACGTACGACGATGTGGAAACAAAACAGACCCACCCCCAGCCCCTCCCTATAGGGAGGGGAGAAGATAGTCCTATATCAGATGTGGCGGACATTCAAGGTAATTACTCCTCTCCCTCACAGGGAGAGGCAGGGGAGAGGGTCTATGGCTGGTCATTCACCCCCAGCGTCAATCCCGGCTTCGAGATTCATTCGCGCAACCGCCGCTTCTATCTTAGTGCCGGACTGGGTGCTGCACTGAAGGGACTTTATTATAACAAGCTCAACTACACCAAGCCCGTGCTCAATCCCTCGATGGGCATCAACTACACTTTTTCAGCAAACAGCAAACTGTCGTTCTCGACGGGCTACTCCACTTCGATAGGCGACATGCTGACGCTGCTGACCGAGCCGATGCAGGTAGATTATCGTACGGTGCGCACGTCGTCGGGCATCATCGGCGAGTCGAACTCATGGGGTACTTCGGGCGAGTGGAAGTGGCAGCTGCCCATGCAGTACTTCACGCTGAGCGTCTCTGCCAGTCACAATGAGACCAAACGCAACACGCTCACGTCGCAGAGCATCAGCGGTATAGACATTAGCACCTCAGCCCTGCAACGTGACACCCGCAGCCACTCCAGCAACTTCTCCGTTGCCGCCACGAAGAACTTCCCCATGCTCTTCGCCAAGTTCGGCACTGATGCCTCTTATGGTTTCGGCGACAGCGAGCAAGCCATTTCCTCCTCTAAGGATGTAGGTCAGGAGGGGGCTGACATCATCAAGACCCGCACGAACACCTACAACCTCCACGGCAATGCCTCTGTCACCCCCATCCAGTGGCTCGAACTGCGCTACGACATTCGCTATGGCTGGTCGCGCTCCCGCTACTCCGAGGAAAGCAATACAGTGACCTCCCTCACCCATAGCGGAGCCATCCACATCTTCCCCATTGCCACCCTTGACATCTCCTTGGACTACGACCATGTGCGCCGCCAAATCGCCACCGACACCTACAAGCGCATGTCGCTCTTCAACGCCTCGGTGCAGTACAAGTGGAAGCGTCTTGTCCTCCGCTTGGAACTCGACAACCTCCTGAACCAGCGCCACTATGCCTACACCGTCTTCGACGGCATCAACACCTACACCTACGACTACGGCCTCTGCGGTCGGACAGCCATGCTTCGCGCCACGTTTAAGCTGTAGCAATTTGTTGACTTAGAGGTTGCTTTCTCACATCCGTAACACCGTTTAAGGGGGACAAAAGCAATGATACAGAGGGAGCATCCCATTGCTTTTGAGGGACGAAAAAAGCGATTTCCTGGAATTTTACTTTAGTAAAACGATCACTTCACTACAGTAAAATGATAAAATCACTATAGTAAAATGATAAAATCACTATAGTAAAATGATAGCGTTACTATAGTAAAGTTGCCTTTTCCTGTGTTGAAAGAGAATGGCAGCGAGTGCAAACTTAATGGTAAAGGTGTAGATGTAGGATAATGGGCATAAAAGAATCACTTCACTCTAATAGGGTGCGGAGACTCTATCAAAGTGAAGTGAAGGGAGAGCGAGCCTGCGCCTACTCTTGGGAGACGGCGGTCAGGCCGGCGGTTAGAACAGGCCGGCGTTGTGCAGGAGGAACGCCAGACAATAAGCTACGATGGTGCTCGTGATGACACTGATGAGGCCCGGCATCATGAACGAGTGGTTGAGCACGTACTTTCCAATCTTCGTGGTGCCCGAGCGGTCCATGTTCACCGTTGCAATATCGGTGGGGTAGTTCGGAATGAAGAAGTAGCCGTAGGCACACGGCAGTACGCCCAGCAGCACCCATCCGGGGATGCCCAGTGCATAGGCCACCGGCAGCAGCGACACAACGACGGCTCCCTGCGAATTGATGAGCACGGAGAAGATGAAGAACATGATGGCTACGGTCCAGCTGTACTTCGCCACCATGTCGCCCAGCAGCGTCTGGATGTCGGCGATGTGGGCATTGAAGAAGGTGTTGGAGAGCCATGCGATGCCGTAGATAGCCACGACGGCCACCATGCCACTCTGCCAAACGTTGTCGGCAACAGCATTCTTCGGCTTGGCTCCGCAGCAGATAATCATGAGCGCAGCGGCCGAGATGAGGATGATCTGAATGACGAGATACATCTTGATGGTGACGGGCGCTTTCTCCGTGACGCCTGCCATGACGATGCCTGCCTGTGCCAGCTTGTCGGGGCTGACGGTCTTTCCGGTAGGCAGGAGCACGTCCTTGGCTCCTTCTACGGCCACAACGGTGTCGTAGGCTGGCAGCAGCTGTTGGGCAAAGGCCAGTATAATGATGATGGCGATGGCTGCCAGGAAGATGTAGACGGCACGCTTGGCACCCTTGTCAATCTTCTTGTCGAGCACGGTCTGCGTGTTGCCATAGATGAAGTCGCGCTGCACGGGATCGGCAATTCGAGCCAGGAACTCAGGGTCTTTGTCGAGGTCGAGGCCACGGCGGCTGCTCCATGCTGCAGCAATCATCACGCCGATGAGACACGAAGGGATGGTGATGGCCACAATCTGCGGGATGGAGATGTGGAAGCCGTTGAGGGCCGAGATGGTGGAGAAGGCCACGACTGCAGCCGAGATGGGCGAGCAGATGATGGCAATCATCGATGCCACGCTGGCCACGGCACAGGGGCGCTCGGGACGGATGCCTTTCTTAATGGCTACGTCGCTGATGATGGGCATGAGGGTGTACATCACATGGCCTGTGCCCACGAGCACGGTGAGGAAGAAGGTGCTCAGCGGAGCAAGGAACGTGATGTGCTGAGGATGCCGGCGAAGCAAGCGCTCGGCAATCTGAATCATCCAGTCCATACCGCCCGAGGCCTGCAGGATGCCGGCGCAGGTGACGGCTGCCACGATGATATAGATGACGTCGGTTGGAGGTGTGCCAGGCTGCAGGCCGTGGTCGAACACGAGAATGGCCAGACCGAGACCGGCAATGGCACCCAATGCGAGGCTGCCATACTTGGAACCCAAGTAGAGCGCCAACAGTACTATCAGTAGTTCTATGATGGTAATCAACATAATCTTCTGTGTATTAGGGGTTTAGAAAATGAGCATCGAAAGACTGTAGGCAACGAGTGTAGCCACGACGACATGTATGAGGCCCGGCATCATGAACGAGTGGTTGAGCAGGTACTTGCCGATGACGGTGGTGCCGGAGCGGTCGAAGTTGACGGTGGCGATATCGCTGGGGTAGTTCGGGATGAAGAAGTAGCCATACACAGAGGGCAGCACTCCCAGCAGCACGGGGCCGGGGATGCCGAGCGAATAGGCCAGCGGCAGCATGGAGACTACCACGGCGCCTTGCGAGTTGATGAGTACAGAGACGAGGAAGAACACCAGGGCTATGGACCAGTTGTACTTCGCCACGATGTCGCCGAGCATGGCCTGCATCTCGTTGGTGTAGTTGGAGAAGTAGGTGTCGGCGAGCCAGGCGATGCCGAAGATGGCCACGACGGCCACCATTCCGCTTTGCCAAACGGCGCCATGGACGGCCTTCACGGGTGAAGCCTTGCAGAAGAGAATCATGATGGCAGCTGCCGAAACCATGACAATCTGTATGACGACGTTCATCTTCAGCTGTACGGTAGACATCTCTGTGACGCCGGGAATGAGCACCTTAGCTTTGGCCAGGGCGGCAGCCGAGGCTACGGTGCCGTCGCTGAAGGTGAAGTCGGGAGCGTCCTTCACGGCCTTGATGGTGGAGTAGGAGGGCAGGATGTCCTGGAAGATGGCGAAGAGCACGATGACGACGAGCGCTCCGAGGAACACGTAGACGGCATTCTTTGCCGACTGCGGAATCTTCTTGTCGAGCGTTGTGGCCGAGCTGCCATAGATGTATTCGCGCTGTACGGGGTCTTTCAGCTTGGTCTGGAACTCAGGGTCTTTGTCGAGGTCGAGGCCGCGGTGGTAGCTGGCGGCAGCAGCGGCCATAAGTCCGCACACGCATGCCGGGAAGCTGATCATCAGCACTTGGGGAATGGACACCTCGAAGCCGTTGGCGTTAGAGATGGTGACAAAGGCCACGACGGCAGCAGCGATGGGCGAACAGGTGATGCCCACCTGCGAGGCGATACTGGCCACACCGCAAGGGCGCTCGGGGCGGATGCCCTGCTTCAGCGAGATGTCGCAGATGATGGGCATGAGCGTGTAGACCACGTGGCCTGTTCCTACGAGCACGGTGAGCAGGAAGGTGCTCAGCGGAGCCAGGAAAGTGATGCGGTCAGGATGCTTTCGCAGCATTTTCTCGGCAATCTGGATGAGCCAATCCATACCTCCCGATGCCTGCATGATGCCTGCACAGGTCACAGCTGCGATGATGATGTAGATGACATCGGTAGGGGGTGAGCCTGGCTTCATGCCGAATCCAAAAACAAGTAGTGCCAGACCGATACCGGAGATGGCACCCAGAGCCAAGCTGCCATAGCGCGAACCTACCCAGAGGGCCAGCAGCACAATGAGCAGCTGAATGATCATTGTAATTGTCATGAGCTTGATGTTTTTTAAGTTATTACTGTTGTTTAGGTATTATTTTAATTTGTTCTAACATGCAAAGTTATATTTTTTTTTAGAAAAAACATCAAAAAAACATAAATTTATTCGCTTTTTACTACACTTTTCCCGTACGTCTTGCCCGATTGTGCAATTTTAGTTGTACTTTTGTGGCCTGAAAACATGAGAAGGTTCACATTATATATATTAATGGTGCTCGTGCTGACGGCTTGTCAGGACAAGAAGCAGAAGAAGCTCACTCCCTGGGGAACGCCCGTGGAGGAGTATACTGACGAGGTGCGCGAGGCAGGAACGGAGGACGGCGGCACCCAGTTCTCGCTGGCAGATATTCAGGCTAACGGCGAACTGATCATGCTGACGCTGACCGGTCCTGAGACCTACTACGACTATCACGGCCACGGCATGGGACTGCAGTACCTGCTGTGCGAGAAGTTTGCCCAACTGATTGGTGTGAAGTTGCGCGTGGAGGTGTGTGTTGACACGGCCGACATGGTGAGCCGCCTGAAACTGGGGGAGGGCGATGTCATTGCCTTCCCGTTGCCAAAGGGCTTCCAGGGACTGCGCTCGTGTGGCTATCAGTTGGGCGACACGACGGCCGTCGGTTGGGCTGTGACTGCCAAGAACACGGAACTGGCCGACACGCTGAATGGATGGTTCCGCCCGGAGATGATTGCCGAGGCTAAGCAGGAGGAGAGCTTTGCACTATCGACGAAGAGCATCACCCGACGGGTGTTCTCGCCCATGCTGAGCCGTTCGGGTGGTGTCATCTCGCGCTACGATGCCTTGTTCCAGCAGTATGCTCCCGTGGCGCGCTGGGATTGGCGTCTGCTGGCTGCCCAGTGCTATCAGGAGTCAACCTTCGACCCCCGTGCCAAGTCGTGGGCAGGCGCTTGCGGCCTGATGCAGATTATGCCTGGCACGGCTGCCCATCTGGGGCTGCCGCAGTCGCAGATATTTGAGCCGGAGTCCAACATTGCTGCCGCAGCCAAGTATATTGCCGAGCTGACCAGTCATTTCAATGATATCCCCAATCGCAACGAGCGTTGCTATTTTGTGCTGGCAGCCTATAATGGCGGCTTCTTCCACATTCGCGATGCCATGTCGCTGGCCGAGAAGAACGGGCGCAACAAGTATAGTTGGAACGATGTCTCGGAGTTTGTGTTGAAGTTGAGTTCGCCGCAATACTACGGCGACCCCGTGGTGAAACATGGCTATATGAGAGGTTCGGAGACCGTGAACTACGTGGCTCGCATACGCGACCGATGGGCCCAGTATCGCGGCTTTGCCCGACCGGGCACTGCTTCGGTGGTGACAGGCACTCCGCGACCTGCCAAGCATAAGAACAAATACAAGATATAAAAAAGACAGCCTCTCCGCATGGTAACCACGGGAGAGGCTGTTTTCTTTTACTGTGCCTTAAGAATGGAAGGTGCTATTCTTTCCTGACTGCTGCCAGCGCCTTTACCCAGTCGGTGTCGAGCGAGAACTGCGTGAGGTAGTTCTCGTTGTTGTAGTAGGCCAGGATGAGGTCTTTGTCCATGTCGTTGAAGAGCGGATGGTTGATGCTGGCATTGCGGAAAACGGTGATGATGACGTCGCGTTCCTGCTTCTTCTTGGCCTTTGCCAGACGGTCGAGGTAGAGCGAGACGAACTCATGCATGGCAAACGACTGCTCGTTGAGCATCTTCACGGTTTGGTTGAAGAAGTCGAGGTTGGTGGTGTCGCGCAGCACGTCGTCGCGCACCTTCATGGCCATGTAGCTCAGTTCGTCGTATTTGAACGTGGCTATCTTGCGTGTCTCCAGGTCTTTTGACTTGTCGTCGGCCACTTCCTTCGATGTTTTCAGCAGTTCCAGGAACACGTCCTGTGCTTTTGCCGCAGTTGCTGTCATGCAGAACAAGACGGCGATTATCAGTAACTTTTTCATTTTCTTTTTATGGTTGATTGTTATTTTGACGTTTTCGTTTCAGAATCGTTTAATCCCACCTTCGACACGCGGCTTTGGTTGCGGCTGACGAAGTCCTTCCATCCGCGATAGCTGGTGGCAGTGGATTCGGGCTTGCCCAGTTGCAGGAAATGACAGTAGGCAGCTCCGAGTGCGTCGGTGGCATCCATGTATCTGGGCATTTCGTCGGCTTTCAGGTTGAGCATGCGCTGCAACATGCCTGCCACCTGTTCCTTCGAGGCATTGCCGTTGCCGGTGATGGCCACCTTGATTTTCATGGGGGCATACTCGTGGATGGGCACGTCGTGATGGATGGCAGCAGCGATGGCCACCCCCTGAGCGCGTCCCAGCTTGAGCATCGACTGTACATTCTTGCCGAAGAAAGGAGCCTCGATGGCCATCTCGTCGGGCAGGTAGGCATCGATGATGCCCGTGACACGCTCGAAGATATGTCCGAGACGCAGGTAGGGGTCGGGCAGCTTGTGCAGGTCGATGACCCCCATGGCCACCATCTCCGCCTTGTTGCCTACGGCACGTAAGATGCCGTAGCCCATCACATTGGTGCCTGGGTCGATGCCTAAGATGATGCGTTCTGCCTTTGTCTTTGTAGCCATGAGGGTAAGAGGGGAGGGGTGTTAACGGTCGATGAAGGGATTGGTGGCTACTTCCATACCGATGGTGGTCTTCGGCCCATGGCCGGGAAGAACCACAGTTTCGTCGGGCAGTTGCGAGATGGTGCGCAGGCTCTGTATGAGCATGAACATAGAACCGCCGCTGAGGTCGGTGCGTCCGATGGATCCCTGGAACAGCGAGTCGCCAGAGAAGCACACTTTCTCTTCTTCACAATAGTAGAAGACGCCGCCCTGCGAATGGCCGGGTGTCTCCAGAATCGTGAACTGATGGGAGCCGAAGCTGATGACATCGTTGCCCGAGAGCAGCCGGCCAACAGGCGGAAGCGGGTCGACGGCTGTCAACTGGAAGAACTTCTCTGCCTGCTCCTCGTAGCAGCTGATGAACTCTTGGTCATCGCGATGCAACTCCACCTGCAAGCCGAAATGGTCGAAGACAAACTTGTTGCCGAAGTTGTGGTCGAGATGCCCGTGAGTGGCTATCAAGTGCTTGGGCGTCAGATGGTTGGAGTTGATGTATTCAAGTATTGCAGTTTTCTCTTCAGGATAGTAAGCACCGCAGTCGACGATGACGCATTCCTGTGTCTCGTCGCTGACCACGTAGCAGTTTTCCTGCAGCATGTTGCAAACAAATCGTTGGATTTTCAGCATGGCACGTAAATAACATTCTTTTCTTTGAACCACTCCTCTTCGAACCACAAGCTGATGTCGGTGACCTCGGCTTGGCAGCGGAAGGGATGAATCTCTGCATCAACATTTCCGCCTTTCAGGCAGAAGATGCCGTTGAGGGTGGCATTCTGCTGCTTCGGCGAGATGTTCTTGCGTACAATCTTCATCAGATTGGGCAGGGGCATCACCGCACGGCTGACGACGAAGTCGAACTTGCCTTTCTCCTCCTCGCCACGCAGATGTTCTGCCCGGACGTTCTTCAGCCCGATGGCCTTGGCCACTTCCGTTGCCACGAGGATTTTCTTTCCTGTTCCGTCGATGAGCTTAAAGCGGCACTCGGGGAACATGATAGCCAGCGGAATACCAGGAAAACCGCCACCCGTTCCGAAGTCGAGAATGCTGGTGCCCGGCACGAAGCGTATGGCTTTCGCGATGGCCAGCGAATGCAGAACGTGGTGCTCATAGAGGTTGTCGATGTCCTTGCGAGAGATGACATTAATCTTCGCATTCCAATCGCGGTAAAGGTCCATGAGGGCTGCGTACTGCTTGAGCTGTGTCTCGCTCAGGGTGGGGAAGTATTTGGTGATGATTTCTGCGTTCATGCTTGCTGTGGGGATGTTCATAAACGTGGTTCCTATTTCAAAAATTTCTTCAAGTCGTCAAGGTCAACCTTCACTCGGATTTCGCCTACGGCATGCGGGGCAATCTCGTCCTCGCCGTAGATGAAGGTGATGTCGTCCTTGCCCAGGATGAAGTTTTCAGAGAGATAGACCTCGCCGTCGGCAAAGATGCCTTTTGCCTGAAGGTCGGCCAGCGATTCAGCCTCGTGCTGCTTGCCGATGTGCTGGATAATGATTTCTTTCAGCAGGGGCTCGGAACCGTCGATGAAAAGGTCGCTGAGACGAATCAACTGATTCTTCTTGGTGTCGATGTTCAAAGCCAGTGTCTGCTTGATGCCGTGGGCACCACCGCCATAAGTGTAGATGTCGGCAATGTTGGTCAGCACGTCGTCGGCGTTCTTCTCAAAGTGGCTGCGCACGCTGTACTGCACGTTGTAGGCCGTGGCGTGTTCCCTGTCGGCCTGATAGAGTGGGGCATACTCCGTTCGGTATTCCTCCAGATAGCGCCCCACAAACGAGTCGACGAGTTCCCTGACAGAGAGTTTCTCCTTGCTGAGCGAGAAGTAGTCGGGCAGCAGGATGCCGGCACGCAGCAGCGTGTCGTTCATGGCCTGTGCCTTCTTCTCTTTCAGGAAATGCAGGTGAAGCGACAGCTGGCACGCAGGGGCCCCTTCAGCTTGGGTGAGAGCCAGCGTGGTGTCGACCACGACGCTGTCAATCTCAAATCCTCCTACGCGCACGGACTTGTTGCCCGACCGGCATGCAGTGAAAAGGGAGACAATGCAGCAGAATAACAAGATGCCAATACAACTTGTTGCAAACGATGGTCTTTCTTTTACAATGTTGGTTTTCATATATTGCCAATGTGATGTTATTCTGTTGCATCGTCTAAAAGGGTGATGCCGCTTAATAGCTGCGGGCAATGATGACACGGCACTTGGCGGGCTTGCCGCTCACCATGTCAGTGCCCGGAGTCTGCTCAAAGCCATAGGGCACGCAGCGTATGGTGGCCTGCGTGTCTTCCTTGATCTTGGCCTCGGTTTCGGCAGTGCCGTCCCAATGGCAGAGGAAGAAGCCGCCGTCCTTCACGCGCTCCTTGAACTCCTCGTAGTTGTCGCACTCGTAGATGCGCTCGTCGCGGTAGGCCTTTGCCTTGTTGAAGATGTTCTCCTGAATGTCTTCCAGCAACTGCTCCACATATTGGGCGATGCCTTCCAGCGGACGGGTTTCCTTCTCAAGCGTGTCGCGGCGCATCACTTCGATGGTGCCATTCTCCAAGTCGCGGGCACCCAGCACCAGACGCACGGGCACACCCTTCAGCTCGTAGTCGGCAAACTTGAAGCCAGGACGCTTGTTGTCGGAGTCGTCGAACTTCACGCTGATGCCCTTAGCACGGAGGGCTTCCATGATGGGCTGTACCTCCTTGTTGACCACTTCCATCTGCTCGGGCTTCGTGGCAATGGGGATGATGACCACCTGCAGCGGAGCCAGTTTCGGCGGCAGCACCAGACCATTGTCGTCGGAGTGAGTCATGATGAGCGCACCGATGAGGCGAGTCGAAACACCCCACGAAGTGGCCCACACGTATTCAGGCTTGTTTTCCTTATTAAGATAGGTGACGTCGAAGGCCTTGGCGAAGTTCTGACCCAGGAAGTGGGAGGTGCCGCTCTGCAGAGCCTTTCCGTCCTGCATCATGGCCTCGATGGTGTAGGTATCCAGTGCACCGGCGAAGCGCTCCGTCTCGCTCTTCACACCCTGCACAACGGGCACAGCCATCCACTTCTCGGCAAACTCGGCATATACCTTCAGCATGAGCTTGGCTTCGGCTTCAGCCTCCTCGCGGGTGGCGTGGGCTGTGTGACCTTCCTGCCAAAGGAACTCGCTGGTGCGAAGGAACGGACGCGTGCGCATCTCCCAGCGCATCACATTGCACCACTGGTTGCACAGCAGGGGCAGGTCGCGCCACGAGTGAATCCAGTTCTTATAGGTGTTCCAGATGATGGTTTCTGATGTGGGGCGGATGATGAGTTCCTCCTCCAGGCGGGCAGCGGGGTCAACCTCCACGCCGCTCTTGTCCTCCTTGGCGCGCAGGCGGTAGTGAGTCACCACGGCACACTCCTTGGCGAAACCCTCCACATGCTCGGCCTCGCGGCTGAGGAACGACTTCGGGATGAGCAGGGGGAAGTAGGCATTCTGCACGCCCGTCTCCTTGAACATCTGGTCGAGCTGGTGCTGCATCTTCTCCCAGATGGCATAGCCATAGGGCTTGATAACCATGCAACCACGCACGGCTGACTGTTCTGCCAAGTCGGCCTTCACCACCAAATCATTGTACCACTGACTATAGTTGTCAGCGCGCTTTGTCAAATCTTTCAGTTCTTTTGCCATAATTATTTTGAGTTTTTAAGTTTCTTGGTTTTGATTTTTTGGCGCATAATGTTGCACCTATTGCTAAATTTTGGCGCAAAATTACAAAAAAATGTTGGTATAAGTGCGATAAAGTAAAAAAAAGAGTTATCTTTGCAGCAGTTTTTAACTCGAAAAGCATCTTTCTGCAACCTCGTGTTTAAACGAAATGCATTCTTGTGCGTCAAAAAAGAAGAAAGTACGGACATCGTATTATTAACTTTTAAATAAAAATTGTAGTATGAAGAAAATGAAATTCATGACACTTGGTATGTGTCTTGCAGTGTTGGTAAGTTGTGGTACTGCCACGAAGAATGGTGCTCTCATCGGTACAGGTGCAGGTGCTGCACTGGGTGCCATCATCGGTAAGATTGCCGGCAATACGGCTGTTGGTGCTGCTATCGGCGGTGCTGTAGGTGCTGGTACTGGCGCTCTCATCGGCAAGCACATGGACAAGGTGAAGGCTCAGGCCCAGGCTGTTCAGAACGCTCAGGTTGAGTCGGTGACAGATGCCAACGGCCTGCAGGCTGTGAAGGTGACCTTCGACTCTGGTATCCTCTTCGCTACCGGTAGCTCCACGCTGAGCGCTACGGCCAAGAACTCGCTGGCTAAGTTTGCTGAGGTGCTGAAGCAGAACACCGACTGCGACGTTGCTGTGCAGGGCTATACCGACAACGCTGGCTGGAAGAACTCCACTGCCGAGCAGAGCGTTCAGAAGAACCTCAACCTCTCGCAGCAGCGCGCTCAGGCCGTGACCAACTATCTGAACTCTCTGGGCGTGAGCAACAACCAGATTCGTTCTACCACCGGTTTCGGCGAGGCTAACCCCGTTGCTGACAACTCTACCGCTGCCGGTAAGGCTCAGAACCGCCGCGTGGAGGTCTACATGTATGCTTCTCAGGCTATGATTCAGGCCGCTGAGGCAGGCACGCTGCAGTAAGAAATGAAACTTATCCGGAAAATCATCATCAGAGTGGTGGCGGCATTTTTTGCCTCCACCATTCTTGCTGTTATAGTGTTGCGCTTTGTTCCCGTATGGGTGACGCCCCTCATGGTGATACGCTGTGTGGAGCAGTCGAACGAGGGACGAAGCCTGAAGCTCCACCACCACTGGGTGTCGCTCGACAAGATGTCGCCCCACATGCCCGTGGCCGTCATGGCCAGTGAAGACCAGCGCTTCCTGCTCCACCACGGCTTCGACTACGATGCCATTCAGAAGGCTGCCAAGCGCAACCTGAAGGGAGGCAAGAACAAGCTCGGCGGCAGCACCATCACCCAGCAGACGGCCAAGAATGTCTTCCTGTGGCCAGGGCGCTCGTGGGTCAGAAAAGGCTTGGAGGCTTATTTCACGGCACTCATCGAACTCTTCTGGTCGAAGCAGCGCATCATGGAGGTCTATCTGAACTCCATCGAGATGGGGGATGGCATCTACGGACTTGATGCGGTGGCCGAATATCACTTTGGCACCACTGCCGACCGCCTGTCGCGTTCCGACTGTGCCCTCATAGCAGCCACACTGCCCAATCCGCGGCGTTTCAGCAGCCGTGAGCCCAGTGCCTACATGCGCCAGCGGCAGCGACGCATTGAGCACGAGATGAAGTTCATCCCCACATTCCCCAAGGAAGGTGAGGACTACGACCCCACGACAGCCTCAGGCGGTGTCTATAGAAACGGGAAGTAATCTTCGCCCACCCCTGTCATTCTTTCTGCTTCACCACCACGCGCGGCTGCACGGAAAGTTCGCGTTTCCACTGGCGCAGATAGTTGAACCAGGCTTCGGCAGAGTGATGGCCGAAGTCTTCGTTGTCGGAACCAAACGTGATGAAATAGCGCAGATGAGAGCCCTGGAGGCGAATCTCGTAGCCATAGTTCTCCACAGCCGAATGACCCTCGCCGTCCTTGGGAGCCTCCCATTCGCTGACGATGCATTGCTGAGGCAGACATATGCCCAGCCCTACGGTTTCGCGCTGATGGCCCACAGAGTCTTTGGCCGAAACCGGCCAGTCGGTGCCCCAGCAGCCACGCAGCCCTCGGTGGTCGGAGTATTCAAGAGAGTTCTTGATGTTGATGATGCCTGTGGCAAAACGCGGTGTTGTCTGCCCGAGGGCTGACGAGCCGTTGCTCAGGTAGACGTCCACCTGGCAGTCGCGCTGGTGGGCATAGAGGGTATAGCGGGTGGTGAGCGTCAGTCGCTGCTGCTCTCCCTCGGGTTTCCAACCTTCGTCAGTCACCTCAACAATCGTGCGGAGAGGGCCACGCGAAAGAATCCTTTGTGTGCGGTGCAGCACGTCGCTCAGCATCGTGGGTTGCTCGCCGTTGTAGCCGCGCAGCGTGCCCAATCCGAAGGTGTTGCCCACCCAGAGAATGTCGTCGCCCGATCCTGCCTGCTTCTGCGCTTCGTCAGGATAAAACTGCGTCTCGCGCAGCTCAAGTCCCTTGTGGCGCTTGCCATAGATGTCGACGGTCTGCCTGTGGTCGAAATAAATGCGGTAGGCCACCAGTTCGTTTTCAAAGGCTGCCCCGTGGTGGTGCAGTTGGTTGTAGGGGTTCACACCGTGGTCAACGGTAAGACTCGAGATGTACAGGTCTTGCCGGTTCTGCTCCTTTATCTTCTTGTTGGCCAGCAACATCTCCACATACACCGAAGGCTTCGCCTCAGCCTCCCTTTGTGCAGCCACCTCAATGGTGAAAACCTTCGTCTCGCGCGCAGCAAGGCTGGTGAGGAAACACAGCTCGTCGGGCGTGCCGTCCTGATTGAGGTCGTCCAGCTGGCAGGGCAAGGCTGCCGACTGGGCATCGCGTACCGTCAGGCCCCCGTCAGGCAGGCTGATGAGGGCGCCGAGCAGGTCGGGTTGAGACGACAAGTCGATGACAACGGGCACACATTCCCTTGCAAATTTCGAGGGATTTGATACTTCCACGCTCAGTGGGGTAGCGGCATGGGCAGCAGTCAGCATGCTGGCCAGCAGGGAGATAATCGTAGCTTTGTTCATGCTTGCAAACTTACGGAAAATTTCAAAAAAATAAAGTTAAAAGGCTGTTCTTGCCCTTATATTTTAACTTTTTTAGCGAAAAGTTTGGAGAATTAAGCAAAATTTAGTAATTTTGCACGCAAATATCAAACGACATTGAAAAGGCTTTCCATCATATTCTACGTTTTGACCCTCGTGATGGCCATCGTGGCCGTGGCTTGCGAATTCAGAGTGAAGCCCAACGAGGAAGACGACGCACAGGTGCACCTGCAGGTGCAGCGGTACGATCGTCTGGAAAGCCGTTACCTCACCACAGGCGATTTCTCTGCCCTCCAGCAGATGAATACCGACTATCCCGTGGAGACCCGCACGTTGGTGGAAGACATGCTGCAGCTGGGCGAGGTGAACGACCATGAAATCAATGCACGCTTCCTGAACTTCTTCCAAGACTCGCTCCTGCAGATGATTATTGCCGACGCTGAAGCCCAGTATGCCGACATGTCCGACATCGACAAGCAGCTGCAGCAGTCCTTCGGCCGCCTGCAAAGACTCATCCCCGACATCCCCCTGCCCGAGGTATATGCACAGATAGGCGCCCTGGGACAGAGCATCGTCGTGGGCGACGGCCTGATAGGCATCTCGCTCGACAAGTATCTCGGAAGCGACTATGCCCCCTACGGCAACTTCTACGACTCCCGTCAGCGCAGCACCATGACCCGCTCAGCCATCGTGCCCGACTGCCTGGTGTTCTGGCTCCTCAGCCACTATCCCATGCAGGACTTTGAAGCCAGCCAGCAGCAGCAGCGCGACGTACACATGGGGCGCGTCATGTGGGTGGTCAACCGTGCCCTCGGCACCCCCTTCTTCAAGACTCCTTTCACCGCTCAGGCTGAGAAATTCATGCAGAAGCATCCCGGCACCTCCGCCGCCGACCTGCTGCGAAAGGAGCTGTAGGCCACTTCTTCCCGTAAACGCCTTTCTCGTACCATGCATAAGCCCCATTTATAGCGTACGGAAGGCCCATTTGCAGCGTACAGAAGCCCCATTTGCAGCGTACGGAAGGCCCATTTGCGGTGTACGGAAGGCCCTTCCGCATCATACAAAGCACGAATCCCCGTCACATGCCTCCCCCAAAAATGTAGGGATGCAACATCGCATTGAAACACTATCTCTCACACTTATTTACGAAAATATTTTAAAGCATTTATTGAAGCATTACCTTGCCGTTTTGAAAGCAGAAAGGAGGAAAAGCGGAAAGTAGACATTAAGCATTCTCGGAAGGCAGAAAGTGGACTTTTCTTAGTAAAAGTTTTAATAATAATATTATAATATAATAATAATATATATATAATATAATGTATAATTTATATATGATTCTTGTCTTCCTTCTTCATGCCTGCCTACTTGCTTCTCCTCCCTTGAAACGACCCCCAAAAATCATTAATGTCTACTTTCCGCTTTTCTGCTTTTCTGTTTTTCACAATAATGTGCACCGGGAGCATGCCATCGGCATGTGTCTTTGTCCTTATCATGTCTACATAGGGATAGTTTCTCATTGTCTTGTGTTTTTAAGCTAATAATCTTTTTTGCAGTCAGCAAATCTTGCCAACTATTTGCCAACTATTTGCCAACCATTTGCCAACCATTTGCCAACCAAATTGGCCCTCAAAAGCCCTTAAAAACCGACTTTGTAACCTCAAAAAACAATCCGAATTTGCTGTTTTCAAAGCTCTTTAACTTCGTAACTCCTTGATTATCAGCGTTGAGCGGTAAACGGGACTCGAACCCGCGACCCTCGGCTTGGGAAGCCAATGCTCTACCAACTGAGCTATTACCGCGGAAAGAAAAAAGGTTAACAACCCTCGGTTATGGGCAATACCACCAACCAAAATGACTGTTAACCCCCTGCTGAGAGCCGATAGCCGGACTCGAACCGGCGACCCACGCATTACGAATGCGTTGCTCTACCAACTGAGCCATATCGGCAATTGCGGGTGCAAAGGTAAGTGTTTTTTTCCTAAGAACCAAAAAAAAACTACGATTTTTTTGTTGAAAGTGATAATTCGTCGTATAAAATTTGGGAAATATCAGATTTTTTGAGTAGTTTTGCAGAAAAATAATGCATTATGGGTTTATTCGGTCTTTTTAATAGGAATAAGAAGGAAACTCTGGACAAGGGTCTGGAGAAGACAAAGGAGAGTGTTTTCGGTAAGCTGACTCGTGCCATCGCCGGTAAGTCGAAGGTGGACGACGAGGTGCTTGACGATCTGGAAGAGGTGCTGATAACGAGTGACGTGGGTGTCGACACGACGCTGAAGATTATCCGCCGCATTGAGGAGCGCGTGGAGAGAGATAAGTATGTGTCGACCTCCGAGCTGAACGGCATCTTGCGCGACGAGATAGCAGCCCTGCTGGCTGAGAACCATACCGACGACCTGGACGACTGGGATTTGCCCGGCGACCACAAGCCTTACGTCATACTGGTGGTGGGCGTGAACGGCGTGGGCAAGACCACTACCATCGGCAAGCTGGCTTGGCAGTTCAAGCAAGCCGGAAAGAAGGTCTACCTGGGTGCTGCCGACACGTTCCGCGCTGCTGCCGTAGAGCAGATTTGCATCTGGGGCGAAAGGGTAGGGGTGCCCGTGGTGAAGCAGCAGATGGGGGCCGACCCTGCCTCGGTGGCTTTCGACACGCTGCAGTCGGCCAAGGCTAATGATGCCGACGTGGTGCTCATCGACACGGCTGGTCGACTGCACAACAAGGTGGGCCTGATGAACGAGCTGAAGAAGGTGAAGGACGTGATGAAGAAGGTGCTGCCCGATGCTCCCGACGAGGTGCTGCTGGTGCTGGACGGCTCTACGGGTCAGAATGCTTTTGAGCAGGCTCGCCAGTTTGCCGCCGTCACCCAGATTACTTCTCTGGCCATCACGAAGCTCGACGGCACGGCCAAGGGTGGCGTGGTGATTGGCATCAGCGACCAGTTGAAGGTGCCCGTGAAGTACATCGGCCTGGGTGAGGGCATGCAGGACTTGCAGCTGTTCAACAAGCGGCAGTTTGTTGACTCGCTGTTTGGAAAGGACTAAGGATTGAAAGGAAACCGAAATTGAAGAAAGGTCAGATAGATATCATCACGATGGGATGCTCGAAGAACCTGGTGGACAGCGAGCTCCTGAAAAAGCAGATAGAGGCCAACGGCTTCGTCTGCAAGCACGACGCTGCCCATCCGCAGGGCGAGATCGTGGTGGTAAACACATGCGGATTCATAGCCGATGCCAAGGAAGAGAGCATACGGATGATTCTGGAACTGGCTCAGGCCAAGGAGGAAGGAAGGATAGGCAAACTGTACGTAATGGGCTGTCTGTCACAACGATACATGGACGACCTGAAGCGCGAGATTCCACAGGTGGATGGCTATTACGGCAAGTTCGACTACATGCAGCTGCTGAGAGACTTGGGCAAAGAGGAGATAGCGTCGTGTGCCGGTGTGCGCTCGCTCACTACTCCCGGCCACTATGCCTACGTGAAGATCAGCGAGGGCTGCGACCGGAATTGTGCCTACTGCGCCATTCCTGTCATCACGGGTCACCACAAGAGCCGCCCGAAGGAAGATGTCCTGGCTGAGGTGAGACGGCTGGTGGAGGATGGAGTCAGCGAGTTTCAGGTGATAGCTCAGGAGCTGACCTATTATGGATTGGACATTGACGGCCAGCGGCACATTGCCGACCTCATCAGCGATATGGCCGACATACCGGGGGTGAAGTGGATACGGCTGCACTATGCCTATCCTCACCAATTCCCCATGGAACTGCTGACGGTGATGCGCGAGAAGAAGAACGTCTGCCGCTATCTCGACATTGCCCTGCAGCACATTTCCGACCACATGCTGGAGCGCATGCATCGCCACGTGACGGCAGAGGAAACCCGCCAGCTGATTACCGAGATGAGGCAGGCCGTGCCTGGCATTCACTTGCGCACAACGCTGATGGTGGGCTTTCCCGGCGAGACCGACGAGGACTTCGAACAACTGATGGACTTTGTGCGTTGGGCTCGCTTCGAGCGCATGGGAGCCTTTGCCTATTCTGAAGAGGAGGACACCTACAGCGGCATGCACTACGAGGACGACGTGCCTGAGGACGTGAAGCAAGACCGACTGGCTCGCCTCATGGCCCTGCAGCAAAAAATCAGCACCGAGGTACAGGCCCAGAAAGTGGGCAAGGTGATGCAGGTGGTCATTGACCGCAAGGAGGGTGCCTACTACGTCGGCCGCACCGAGTTCTCTTCGCCTGAGGTGGACCCCGAGGTGCTCATTGATGCTTCGGCAGGCCGATTGCGTCGTGGTCACTACTACCAGGTGCTCATCAACGACAGCGACGAGTTCGACCTCTATGGAGAGGTGGTGAAACCCCAATAAACCAAATTAACAACATGAATAATAAGGAATTCATAGCTGAATTGGCCCATCGTTCCGGCTACAAGCAAAATGATACGCGGCGACTGGTGCAATCCTTCATCGACGCCCTCGGCGAGTGTCTTGAAGAGGGTGAGCCTGTCTACATAGCTGGGCTTGGCACGTTCGACGTGAAAAAGCGGCTTGAGAAGACGCTTGTCAATCCTGTGACGGGCAAACTCATGCTGGTGCCGCCGAAACTGGTCATGAACTTCCGTCCTTCGGCTTCCATCAAGGACAAACTAAAAAATGGAGAGAACAGTCATGAGGAGAATAAATGATTTGGCAGCTGCCATCGCTGAAAAGCAACAGATTGGGCAGCGCGAGGCTGAGCACTTCCTCCTGACGATGGTGGATGTCATCAACGACGCCCTGCACTACGAGAAGCAGCTGAAGGTGAAGGGCCTCGGCACGTTCAAGGTGTCGGCGGTCAGTGCCAGGGAGAGCGTAAGTGTGAAGACCGGCCAGCGCATCACAATCGGGCAGAGGGAGAAAATTTCCTTCTCGCCAGAGGCCAGCATGCGCGATCTGGTGAACAAGCCCTTCGCTCAGTTCGAGACGGTTGTGGTGAACGATGGCGTGAGTTTCGACGAGATAGATGCAAAGTACAAGAACACTCTGACGGAGTCGCCTGAAGATGTTGATGCAGAGGATGTTGCCGACGTTCCCTCTGCAGCATCTGAACCTGTGGAGGAGCCCGTGGAGGAACTGGCAAACGAGGCGGCAGAAGAGTTTGTGGCTCCTGTGGCTCCTCTGGCTCCTGTGTCTCCTGTGGAAGAGGTACCTATTGTAGAGCTTGCAGAAGAATCTATTGAGGAAGCTCAAGAGGAAATTCAAGAGGAACCTCAAGAGGAGGCTTCAGTGGAGGCTCAAGAGGAACCTGCAGAGAACTTAGTTGAGGACGCTGGTGAAGAGCCTGCCGAGGAATTGCCCGAGGCCCCCGCAGAGGATGTTTCTGAGGCAAACACAGAGGAAGCTGCTGAGGAAATGGACCCCGCAGAGGATGTTTCTGAGGCAAACACGGAGGAAGCTGCTGAGGAAATGGACCCCGCAGAAGAACAAACAACTGAAACAAATAATCAAGCCCCGAATTATCTGATGGAAAACCAAGCAAAAGTGGATGACTACGGTTATCCCCTCAAGGAAAATGAGGAAGTCGTTGAGTTGTCGGCTCAGCTCAAGAAGAAGTCTCGTCTGGTGAAAGTGCTGATGGGAGTGATCGCCTGTCTGCTCGTGGCAGCAGGTGCCGGCTACTATTATATGAACAAGCTGTTGCAGGATCGTGACAACCGCATCGCCCATCTCGTAGCTCAGATTCAGGAAGACCAGCACAACACCTATCTGCATGCCACGGGTGTGCGTCCCGACGATAACCGCCCAGGCCGACCTCCCCGTCAAGCCGTGGCTGCCAAGACCGCCCAGGAGAATACCGAAGAACAGATGGCTGAACGCGAACGTCGGGTGAAGGAACGCGAGATAGCCCTCAAGGCCGAAGAACTGAAGCATCAGGAAGCCCTCAACGCCAAGCGTGCAGAACTCGCCAAGGAGGAGGAAGCCCGTAAGGCCAAACTGGCGAAGGAACAAGCTGCTGCAGCAGCCAAACTGGCTAAGCAACAAGCAGAGCAGAAAGCCCAGCAACAGGCGGTTAAGCTGGCACAGCAGAAGGCTGCCGCTCAGAAGGCAGAACAGGCTAAAGCCGCTGCCGCTAAAGCCGCTGCCGCTAAAGCCGCTGCCGCTAAAGCCGCTGCCCAACAGGCTGCCGCCAAAGCTGCCGCTGCCGCCAAAGTAGCTGACAAGTCGATTCCCAATCAGGCTGCCTACAACAAGGATCCTCGTGTGCGGCTCGGAGCCTATGTCATCACAGGTGTGAGTGAAGTTGTCACCGTGCGTGCTGGTCAGACTCTTGCCGGCATCAGTAAGGCATATCTGGGTCCTGGCATGGAGTGCTATGTGGAGGCTGTCAACGGTGGTATTAAGGAAGTGAAGGCTGGCCAGAAACTAAAGATTCCCGCCGTGAAGGTGAAGAAGAGTGTTAGTAAGAAATAGAAAAAGAAAGGGTGCCCGCCAAGGCACCCTTTTTTCGTTTGTTTGCTTGCTTATTTGTTGTTATGCTTCTTTCGCGGCTTCTTGAGTTTTCTTCTTGCGGGGTCGCTTACGTTTCTTCTTGCCCTCTTCTTGCGGAGCATTTGCAGCAGCCGACTTCGGGGCTTCCTTCTTTTCGTGTCTGCGCTTTCCGCCACGGCCACGTCTGCGTCCCTTGCTGCCACCACCACTGCTACGTGCTGCCTTGTATTCGGGGCCTTCTCCGATTCCTTCGGGCAGGGGATTCTTGATGACTTCCCGCTCCAGGAAACGTTCTATCTGCATAAAATAGCGTACGTCTTCCTCGTTGATAAAAGTGACAGCCTTTCCATCACGTTCAGCACGGGCTGTTCGGCCAATGCGGTGGACGTAGTCTTCAGCATCACGCGGGACGTCGTAGTTCACCACCATAGCGATATCGTCGATATCAATGCCACGCGAGAGGATGTCGGTAGCCACGAGTACGTCGACCTGTCCACTCTTGAAGCGGAACATCATCTCGTCGCGCTCTGCCTGTGAGAGGTCGCTATGCATCTGCCCCGCGTTGATCTTCATGCGCAGAAGGGCATGGTAGACGTCCTTCACCTTGTTGATTTTTCCAGCGAAGATGATGACGCGCTTCAGGTCGCCTTGCTTGAACATCTCTTGGATGATTTTCAGCTTCTGGGCTTCGTAGCACACGTAGGCCGACTGCTGAATCTTCTCTGCGGGCTTGCTGACAGCTATTTTCACTTCGACAGGATCGGTGAGCAGCGACTTGGCCAGCTGTTCAATCTTGTCGGGCATCGTAGCCGAGAACATGACTGTCTGGCACGTCTTGGGCAGGTAGCTGGCTATCTTCAGAATGTCGTCGGAGAATCCCATGTCGAGCATGCGGTCGGCTTCGTCGAGTACGAAGAAACTGACCCTGCTCATGTCGACGTTGTCCATCGTGAGGTGCGAGATGAAGCGCCCTGGAGTGGCAATGATGACCGATGCTCCCGTCTTCAGCGCATTCAGTTCCTGATAGTAGCGGTTGCCGTCGTTGCCTCCGTAAACAGCCACCGAGCTGACGTTGGGCAGATAGTAGCCAAATCCCTGCATGGCTTGGTCAATCTGCTGTGCGAGTTCGCGTGTGGGGGCCATGATGACGCAGTTGATGGCGTCTTGGGGAAATTCGATGTGACGTCCGTCAGGGAAGTCGGCATAGCCGTCGTCCAGCATCGAGAGAATAGGCAGCAGATAGGCTGCTGTCTTTCCGGTGCCTGTCTGTGCTACTCCAAGAACATCGCGTCCGTCGAGCATTTCAGGTATGCATTTTTCTTGTATCGGCGTCATCTCCTCGAACCGCATGTCATACAGGGCATCGAGGATGTTGTCGTTCAGATATGTTTCTTCAAATGTCATTTTGTCGCTTTTTACCTTGTTAATATAAATTCCTCCTTTATCATCCTGTCATCCTGGAAGCCCCCTCATCTCTCCGCTCGGCCCGAAGGGACACTTTCGTCAGAAAGGACTCTCAACTCTAAACTCTCAACTCTCAACTTTAATTCGGTGCGTGCCTATAGCAGAAGTAGGCAACAACGGCGAAGATGAGGTTGGGTATCCATGCTGCCAACATGGGCGGGAAGCCTGCGTTGATGGCAAACGTGGAGGAAATGGTCTGCAGCATGATGTAGGTGAAACTCAGCGCCAGACCTATACCCAGATAGAGGCCCATTCCTCCCTTGCGCTTGCGGGAAGAGAGCGAGAGGCCGATGATGGTCAGGATGAACGAGGCAAACGATGCTGCGATGCGTTTGTGATATTCTACTTGATACTGCACGACGTTTCCCGACCCGCGGTCAATCTGTTTCGAGATGTATTCGCGCAACTCGGGCGATGTGAAGGTCTCCTGTTGTCCTTTTGAGTAGACAAGGTCCATCGGCTCCATCATGATGATTGTGTCCTTCTGGGCTCCGCTGGTGATATGCTCGCGCAAACCTTTCAGCTGGCGAATCTTCCAGTTGCGAGCTTTCCATTTAAACTTCGTGTCGGAAATGGTGTCGTACTGTATGTCGGTAGCCGTCATGTGGCTGACCAGTTTCTTGTTCTCAAATTTGTCGAGCGAAAAGCCGTAGCCCTTCTTCGAAGTGTTGTCGTAGTGCTGTATGTAGGCAATGATGCCTTGCCCCACCTGCAGCTGCACGTTGTCGGCCGCCGTTGTCTTCTTCTTGTTCTTGTAGGTGGTTTCGAAGTTCTGCCTGATGACGGTGCCGTGTGGGATGACGTAGGCGCTCAGGAAGAATGCCAGCAGCGACAGGAATACGCAGGAAATCATGTATGGGCGCATGAGCCGCTTGAACGACACTCCCGCTGCCAGCATCGCGATAATCTCTGAGTTGCCGGCCAGTTTCGACGTGAAGAAAATCACGGAAATGAAGACGAACAACGGGCTGAAGAGATTGGCGAAGTAGGGCACGAAGTTGGCATAGTAATCAAACACAATGGCACTCAGCGGTGCGTGGTACTGAGTGAACTTGGCCAGATTCTCGTTGACGTCGAAGACAATGGCGATACTGATAATCAGGATAATCGAGAAGAAATATGTGCCGATGAATTTCTTGATAATATACCAGTCGAGTCGCTTGATGAAGGTGGGCTTGAGCTTCTTCAACAAGCGTGCCATCCAGCCGAAGTGCTTTCGCATCCATCGGCCGGTCTTCAAGAGTCGGCGGTGTTTTCTAATCTTTTTGTATTCCATCTGTCTGTCAGATTCTGCGGCCCAGTTGCTCAATGACACTACGTTTCCATGCAACGAAGTCACCTTGTTCTATATGCGTGCGCGCGTCGGTGACCAGTCGGAGGTAGAAAGCCAGGTTGTGAATGGATGCTATCTGCATGGCCAGCAACTCCTGGGCCTTGAAGAGGTGGTGCAGGTAGGCTTTTGTGTGAAGGCGGTCGATGTCGCAGCCGTCGGGGTCGATGGGGCTGAAGTCGGCTTCCCACTTCTTGTTGCGCATGTTCATCGTGCCTTCGTAAGTGAAGAGCATTGCGTTGCGCCCGTTGCGTGTAGGCATCACGCAGTCGAACATATCGACACCACGCTCAATGGCTTCCAGTATGTTCTGCGGTGTGCCCACGCCCATGAGGTAGCGTGGCTTGTCCTTCGGAAGGATTTCGTTGACCACCTCTATCATCTCGTACATCACCTCCGTGGGTTCGCCGACAGCCAAGCCGCCAATGGCATTGCCGTCGGCTCCCTTGTCGGCTACAAACTTTGCTGCCTCTTGGCGCAGGTCTTTGTAGGTGCAGCCCTGCACGATGGGGAACAGGCTTTGATGGTGGCCGTAGAGCGGCTCTGTTTCGTTGAATCGCTTGATGCATCGGTCGAGCCAGCGCTGCGTCATTCCAAGCGACTTCTTGGCATACTGGTAGTCGCTTTGTCCGGGTGGGCATTCGTCGAGTGCCATCATGATGTCGGCACCAATGATGCGCTCCGTGTCCATCACGTTCTCAGGTGTGAAGATGTGTTTCGAACCGTCAATATGGGAGCGGAACTCACAGCCCTCCTCGCGCAATTTGCGTATGCCCGTCAACGAAAACACCTGGAAGCCGCCGGAGTCGGTCAGGATGGGACGGTCCCACGTGTTGAACTTGTGAAGTCCTCCCGCTTTGCGAAGGATGTCGAGCCCTGGACGCAGGTAGAGGTGATAGGTGTTGCCGAGTATGATTTGGGCCTTCACCTGTTCGCGCAGCTCTGCAAAGTGGACACCCTTCACCGACCCGCATGTGCCGACGGGCATGAAGATGGGCGTTTTGATTTGGCCGTGGTCAGTCGTAATCAGTCCTGTACGGGCATCAGAGGCCGTGTCGGTATGTTGCAGTTCGAACTTCATTTCTTTTCCTCTTCAATTTTGAAAACGATAGGGTTGTCTACCAGTTCGTCGGTGAGTGCAAACTTCCAGACATCTTGCACGTTCTCCACATAGTGGAATTGCACTCCCTGGAGATACATCTCGGGAATCTCGTCGATGTCTTTCTTGTTGTCTCGGCACATCACGATGTCGGTGATGCCGGCACGCTTGGCAGCTAAGATTTTTTCCTTGATGCCACCCACGGGCAGAACCTTTCCACGCAGCGTGATCTCACCTGTCATTGCTGTGTTCTTGCGCACCTTGCGCTGGGTAAGTGCCGAAGCAATGCTGGTAGCAATCGTGATGCCTGCCGACGGGCCGTCCTTCGGCGTTGCACCCTCTGGCACGTGAATGTGGATGTTCCACTGGTCGAAGATGCGGTAGTCGATGCCCAGTGTGTCGACGTGGGCTTTGACGTATTCCAGCGCGATGACGGCACTCTCCTTCATCACGTCGCCCAGATTTCCTGTCAGCGTCAGTTTGCCGGCCTTTCCCTTTGAGAGCGATGTCTCGATGAAGAGTATTTCACCGCCGACGCTTGTCCAAGCAAGTCCCGTCACGACACCGGCGTAGTTGTTTCCTTGATAAATGTCGCGGTAGAAAGGCGGCTTGCCCAGCAGTCCCTCTATCTCGTTGGGCGTGATCTTCTCGAAGGGCAGCTGTCCGTCGCGTGCCTTCATGAAGGCGAGCTTGCGCAGTGCTTTGTTCACCTGCTTCTCCAACTGGCGCACGCCACTCTCTCGCGTGTACTGCTCGATGATTTTCTCGATGGCGGCCTTATTGAACTTGGGATATACGGTGCTTTGTTTGCTCTTCAAACCTGTATTCTCGAGCTCGCGGGGAATGAGATGACGCTTGGCAATCTCAATCTTCTCCTCGGTGATGTATCCGCTCACCTCAATGATTTCCATTCGGTCGAGCAGCGGTTTGGGAATGGTTCCCAGATTGTTGGCAGTGGCGATGAAGAGCACCTTCGACAGGTCGTAGTCGACGTCGAGGTAGTTGTCGTGGAATGCCGAGTTCTGCTCAGGGTCGAGCACCTCCAGCATGGCCGATGAGGGATCGCCGTTGATGGTGTTCTGGGTGATTTTGTCGATTTCGTCAAGGATGAAAACGGGATTCGACGATCCTGCTTTCTGTATGCTCTTGATGATTCGGCCAGGCATGGCGCCCACATAGGTGCGCCGGTGGCCGCGTATCTCGCTCTCGTCGTGTAGTCCTCCAAGGCTCACTCTGACATACTTGCGCTTCATGGCGGCAGCAATCGACTTGCCCAGACTTGTCTTACCCACTCCCGGAGGACCATAGAGGCAGATGATGGGGCTCTTCAGGTCGCCGCGCAGTTGCAGCACGGCCATGTATTCCAGGATGCGCTCCTTCACCTTCTCCATTCCGTAGTGGTCGCGGTCCAATATCTTCTGGGCACGCTTCAGGTCGAGGTTGTCATGCGTATACTCGCCCCATGGAAGGCTGACCATCGTCTGAAGGTAGTTCACCAGTACGCTGAAGTCAGGGCTTTGCGGGTTCAGCGTGTCCAGTTTGTCCAATTCCTTGTAGAACACTTTTTCCACTTCTTCCGGCCATTTCTTGCCGCGAGCCTTCTCTTCCAGTTCGTGTCGTTCGGGTGAGCCTTCTCCGTTGCCCAGTTCCTCCTTGATATTCTTGATCTGCTGTTGCAGGAAGTATTCGCGTTGCTGCTCGTCGATGTCTTCGCGAGTCTTCGTGCGAATGTCCTGCTTCAGTTGCAGCAGTTGAATCTCTTTGTTGAGCGTCTTCAGCAGCTCGATGACGCGCTCCATCATAGAGTTGGCCGCCAGCATCTTGATCTTGTCGGCGACGTTGATAGGCATGTTGGTGCAGATGAAGTTGACGACGAGCACATCGTTCTGGATGTTGTTCAGCGCAAACTGCGATTCGTCGGGAATGTCCTCGTTCTGGCGGATGTATTCCACGGCCGTCTGCCGCAGGTCTTCCACAGCCGTGCGGAATGTCTTGTCGCGTTTCGCAGGCATTTCCTCTTTGATGAGCGTGGTGTAGCCCGTCAGATAGGGGCGCTGGCTGTTGATGCCTTCCAAGTGGCAGCGGCCGAAAGCCTGTACGATGATGGTCACGTTGTTGCCTGAACCTGGCATGTCGATTACCCTCACCAGCTTGGCATAAGCACCGTATTCGTAGAGGTCGCCCTCTTTAGGCTCCTCTACATCCGAGCTCTTCTGGCAGAAAACGGCAAAAGTCAGTTCGGGCTTTTGCTTCAGTTTCTCTACGAGGTTGATGCTGGCTTCGCGTCCGATGATGATGGGTGTGATGACGCCGGGGAACAACATGATGTTGCGTGTGGCCAGAATGGGTATTACTCCCTCGGCTTCTATGCCGAAGAGCGACTCAATATCGCCCTCGTAGTCGGCAATCATCTGAATGGATGTATTTGATTTCTTTGGCATTGTTATCTCTTACTTCTGCTTCTGAATGAAAAGTTTATTCCTATTGAAAAAGTCGTCATAGCGGCTTTGAGCCTGCAAAGTTACAAATTTTTCTTTATAAAAGTCCTGTTGCTAAACACAATTTTATTTAATAATGTGTAAGAAATGGCTAAAAGGACAAAATAAAAACCCAACTCAGGCGTTATTGAGTATAAAACAGCGTAAGGATTAGGCGACAATGGGCGATTTCAGCTTCAAACAATTCCACATCTGCCAAGACCGCACGGCAATGAAAGTGGGTACCGACGGCGTGCTGCTCGGGGCGTGGGCCGAGGGCGGCACTCGCGTGCTTGATATTGGCACGGGAACGGGTGTCATCGCCTTGATGATGGCTCAGCGCTTTCCCGAATCCTCAGTAGTGGGTATCGACATCGATGCTGATGCCAGCAGCCAGGCCCTGGAAAACGTGCAGGCATCGCCCTTTGCCGATAGGGTAGAGGTGGTGTGCTCGTCGTTGCAGGACTTTGTCGCGAAAGGTGAAGGTGTGTTCTCTTCAATAGTCTCCAATCCGCCGTACTTCGAGCATAGCCTTCGAAATCCTGACCAGGCGAGGGCTACAGCAAGACATGCCGACACACTTCCCTTTGCCGACCTTTTTTCTGGTGTGGGAAGTCTGTTGGCCGACGATGGCGTGTTCAGCTCCATTGTGCCGAGTGAAAGTGTTGGGAGTTTCTGTTCTTATGCCCATCTTTCCGGGCTATTCGTTTCCCGTCAGTGTTTTGTGAAGACGACGCCCCGCAAGCCTGCACGACGTTGTCTTCTGGCTTTCCGCAAACACCAGCCGGCAACATTCGAGCGCGAGGAGGTTTGTCTGCAAAATGCAGACGGGACACGCAGCGACTGGTATGCAGCATTGACGGCCGATTTCTATCTGTAATGTTTGTTTGTTCTTATTTGTTCAGCTTGCGCTGCAATACCTTGCTCAGCGCCAGCACGTGGCGGCGCTGCTTCGTCAGGTCGTCGCGCACAATGTTGATTTCGTTGAACAGTTCGCTGGCAGCGCTTTGCAGGGCATTAGGACGACGCAGACGCTTGTCGCCGTCGGGATTCACGACGACACGTATGCCCTTGGGCTTCAACTCGATATCGACGTCAGCATCGGTCATCACGGGGTCGCCATCAAAGTGGATGAATCCCGGCTGCTTGCGGTGGATGTGCAGCCGCTGGCATTTGAAGGTCTTGATTTTCGAATTCTTGTCGAGCGTCTTGTTGAACATCTCAATGCTGATTTGCGGAGCTTCAAGCACATCGAACGGTTCCATGATGATGACATCCAGCAGCCCGTCGCTCATCGATGCCTGTGGGGCGATGTAAGCGTTGTTGCCATATTGCGACGCGTTGGCACACGAAATGAGGAAAGCCTTGGCGCGTGTTGTGCCCTGCTCGTCTTGTATCTCGTAGGTCTCGGGCTTGTACTTCAGCCCTTCGCGCAGCACGTTTTCCACATAGGTGATAGGTCCGCGCTTGCCAGCCTCGGCAAACTTCTGACTGACGAAGGCATCGAACCCCATTCCGCAGGTGCAGAAGAAAGCATGGCCGTTGATGATGCCATAGTCAAGTTCGTGTATCTCGCAGCGATTCAGTATCTCAATCGATTTCTTCAGGTTCATGGGCAGCAAAAGGTGGCGAGCCAACCCGTTGCCCGACCCGCAAGGCATGATGCCCAGGGCTGTGTTGGAGTGGACGATGGCGCGTGCCACTTCGTTCACGGTGCCGTCGCCACCAATGGCAACGACGATGTCGACACCCTGCTCCTTAGCCTCGTTGGCTATCTCGCTGGCGTGACCGGCATGCTCCGTCAGGCGTAGCTCATAGCTGAACTGCTCGTGATCGAGCGTGCGCTCAATGAGTTCTGGTATGCCTGCCTTGTTCTGAGTCCCGGAAATGGGATTCATGATGAAAACGATTCTCTTCATGCTGCAAAATTACAAAAACATGGCCTAATAGTCCAATTTTTTATGCAATATTTTATCAAAAAGAAAGATTTCTTAGAAAAAAAGAACATGTTAACAATTTTTTTTGTACCTTTGCAGCCTGAATGTTTAATTTGTAGATTTTCTACACCTATTCTAAATAATGGGACAACTACAAGAAAGATACAAGAGCTATCGCCGTCCGCAGAAGTACGCTGAGCTGGGAATCTATCCTTATTTTCGTGCTATCACAAGCAAGCAGGGTACTGAGGTCGAGATGGACGGCCATCATGTTCTTATGTTCGGCTCGAACGCCTACACAGGCCTTACGGGCGACGAACGCATTATAGCTAAAGCCAAGGAGGCTCTCGACAAATATGGTTCCGGATGTGCTGGCAGCCGTTTCCTCAACGGTACGCTTGACCTGCACGAGCAGTTGGAGAAAGAACTGGCTGAGTTCGTTCACAAGGATGCCTCGATGTGCTTCTCCACGGGCTTCTCCGTCAACCAGGGCGTCATTCCCGCTTTGCTCAGTAAGGACGACTTCGTCATCTGCGACGATCGCGACCACGCTTCCATCGTTGATGGACGCCGCCTGTCGTTTGCCAAGCAGCTCCACTACAAGCACAACGACATGCAGGACCTGGAGCGCGTGCTGCAGCGCCTGCCGGAGGAGGCCGTGAAACTGATTGTTGTCGACGGTGTGTTCTCGATGGAAGGCGACCTTTGCAATCTGCCCGCCATCGTCGAGCTGAAGCACAAGTACAATTGCTCCATCATGGTCGACGAGGCTCATGGCATCGGCGTGTTCGGCAAGCAGGGACGCGGTGTCTGCGACCACTTCGGACTTACCGACGAGGTAGACCTCATCATGGGCACCTTCTCGAAGTCGCTGGCTTCTATCGGTGGCTTCATTGCTTCCGACTTCGACACCATCAACTGGCTGCGCCACACCTGCCGTACCTACATCTTCAGTGCCTCGAACACACCTGCTGCCACCGCAGCAGCTATGGAGGCTCTGCACATCATCCAGCAGGAACCCGAACGCATCGAGCGACTTTGGGACGTCACCCGCTATGCCTTGAAGCGTTTCCGTGAGGAAGGCTTTGAGATTGGCGATACCGAGAGCCCCATCATTCCGCTCTACGTGCGCGATGTCGACAAGACGTTCCTCGTGACGGCACTGGCCTATAATGCCGGCGTGTTCATCAACCCCGTCATTCCTCCTGCATGTGCTCCTGAAGACACGCTCGTACGCTTCGCCCTGATGGCCACTCATACCAACGAACAGGTGGAGCGTGCCGTGCAGGCTCTGAAGAAGATTTTCGTAGAGCAGGGCATTATCAAGTAATATGTTAACAGTTCATTCAGATAGAAGATTCTCGTCCTTCGGGGCGGGAATCTTTTGTTTTCTGGGTTCTTTTATGCAAGAAGATAGGTTCTTTTAGGCAAGAAGATAGGTTCTTTTACGTACAAGGATGAGTTCTTTTACGTACAAAGAATGTTAAATTTCTGATGCGTTTGGCAAATTTTCAGCTTTCATTTGTCAATTCTCGATTATTCTTTGTACCTTTGCATCCGCAAAGAAACGGCGGGGTGTAGCGCAGCCCGGTAGCGCTCCTGGTTTGGGACCAGGCGGCCGCAGGTTCGAATCCTGTCGCCCCGACAATCTTTTTCTTGTGGAGAATCGTTCGAAAGAATGGTTCTCCTTTTTTTGCTTCCCCCCTGTCCATGCGCTCTGCCTTTTCTTACGTGACTCAACTTTCGCAAGTCCTTTCTCCGCTCCGAAAGCGGCATAGCCGAGCGCGAATCTTCCCAGTCCGCAATTGGCTCTACTTAACAGAAGCTATTGCGTATTCTTTCCGAGAATAAGATTGACCAGAAAAGTTACGTCAGCAATCGACACCTGCCCGTCGCCGTTCAGGTCGCCGAAAACTGGAGCGTCGCCGTACTCTTTAATTTCTTTGAACTCTTTCCAATAATCTGCCACTGCATATTTTCCTCTTGTCCCGTATTTCACGTAGAGCGTCGCATTTGCCCTATTCGAGTATTTGCAAGTCACTAAATCACAACGAATTGCGTGTTAAACGGTAGAAAAATGATGACGTAGATTCTATGGATGGAGAAAATGATGAAGATTTAACGTTTTTAACTTTATTAAATAGGGCGCGAATTATAAAATTCTTATTTTTTTCGTTTACCTTATATATTTATAATATGCTGTATGGTTTATCATTGCCCAAGATCATTTTACTAAAAATGGTAGTCATCCTATGCATTTTAGGTACACAAAGAGTTAAAAATGAGAAAAAATCTCATAATTTTATATGTATATAATATATTTTCTGTATATTTGCACAAAATTTTGAGATATGATAGTAAATTTCACAGTCAAGAATTATCGCTCTTTCAAACAGGAACGCACGTTCAGCATGGAGGCGAGTTCCATAAAGGAACATAAAGAGTCAGTCATCAACAAGGGCAAGTACAATTTACTTCCGTTGGCAGTTTTCTATGGTGCAAACTCTGGTGGCAAGAGTAATTTCATTCAGGCTATATCTACTATGCGAAGCATGGTTAGACGTTCTGTGCGCCTGAATGAGGGCGATGCACTTCCATACGATCCTTTTGCATTGGATGAAAACTCTGACTCGCGACCTACTTTGTTTGAGATACAGTTTATAAAAGGTGAGGTGCTTTATCGCTACGGTTACGAATACGACAAAACCGACATCATATCTGAGTGGTTGTATGAGAAACGGTTTGGCGAGAAAGAATACGAACTATTCATGCGCTCGCGAGACATCATTGAAGTGTCAGCGAAAAGATTCCCAGAAGGTCAGGGAAAGGAGGATTTGACCAACTCGAATCGTCTCTTCCTGTCACTTGTTGCCCAACTGAAGGGTGAGAAGTCCAACTCGATAATGGGGTGGTTCGGTGAATGCAATGTGCTATCTGGAATAGAAAGCGAAGGCTACGAAGCCTTTACGCTCAGAATGTTTTTGGAACATTTGAACGGAGCAGATCAGGCTCAAGAGTTCTTCAAGACACTGCAACTGGGCTTTACTCGTTTCTCCGTTAAGAAAGTAGATATTCCCAAGGAGGCATTGGATAGTGCCCCCAAGTCGATAAGGTCACAATTGGAAAAAGACATAGCCACAGGTAGTTTCGTCGAACCGATAACTACTCATAATGTCTATGATGAAAATGGACTTGTGATTGGGGAACGCAATTTTCACAAGAACCAGATGGAGTCTGAGGGAACAAAGAAAGTGATAGAGATTTCCGGGCCTATTTTCGATACGTTGAACGAAGGCAAGACACTGATTGTGGACGAACTGGATGCAAAGTTGCACCCGCTTCTTACACGCAATATCGTTCTTCTGTTTATGGATCCTGAGAAGAACAGGCATGGAGCACAGCTGATCTTCGCTACACATGACACCAACCTTCTCGATTTGGATATCATTCGCCGTGATCAAATATGGTTTGCAGAGAAAGATAAGGTAGAGTCAACCGATATCTATTCGTTAGTGGAATTCAAGGATGAAGACGGAAAGAAGGTACGCAATGACCGTGACATCAAGCGTGACTATATTCGTGGACGTTATGGCGCTATACCTTTCATTGGAAAATAGAGTGCTGCTATGGGATATTCGAGAAAAGAAGAAATTGCGAAGCTAAGGCGGGAACGTAAAGAAGCTAAGGCTGCAAAGAAACGCAAGGAAAACGTTCGAGAGAAACTTGTACGCTTCCTTATAGTGTGTGAAGGCACTAAGACTGAGCCGCACTACTTTGAGGCTCTAATCAAGAACTATATCTCAACCGTTCGTGAGGTTACGATTGAAGGCGAAGGCAGGGCAACGGTAGCTCTGGTTGACAGGACTTTAGAAATTAGGCAGGAACTGGAGCGCAAGAATGCAATGTCTTTTGACCGTGTATGGGTCGTTTTTGACAAGGATGACTTCGACGATTTCAACGATGCTATAAAGAAAGCGAACAAGTTAGGCTTCCGAAGCGCCTGGACGAATGAGGCCTTTGAACTCTGGTACTATCTTCATTTTGAATACCTTGACACGGGCATTAGTCGCGAGGCCTACATTGACAAGCTACAGAATGCCTTTCGCAAGAAGATGGGAGACGACAATTTTAAGTATTGCAAGGGGAATCCTGATATTTATAGGCTGCTCCAGCAGTATGGCCGTGAAGAGTTGGCCAAGCGCTTCGCCCAGCAACTACGCGCGTTATATACCGGCATCGACTATGCAACCCATAAGCCCTGCACGATGGTAGATATACTGGTAGAGGAATTAGAGCATCCTGATCTGATATTAAAAAGTAAAAATGAAACGAAAAGCTTGACATGAATATTGTTATATCTTCTATTATAAGTGGAACTATAGGTTATTTCGTTAAAAGAGGATGGGACAGAATCCTTTCTGAAGAAGAATATCGTGATGAGTTGAACCATATTATCTCGGCAACTATTGAAGAGTACGCCAAGATACGTCCTGTGGAAAGTACGCATGACACCTTTCCGTTCTATCAGTCGCAAGCCATTATAAATGAACTTGTGAAGCTTGGTATTGCTGAAAGCGACGAAGAATCCGTAAAGAATATTGAAGAGGAATTAGCAAAGAACGAGCATATCATTAAACCGAAGTCTGGCGATTTGAGACTATTTTTAGACTTGTTCTATGCTAACTGTACAAAAAATGAGAAGATTAAACAGCTCCATATAGAAAAATATTATAAGGAGGAAGTGTTCATCATTTCTCAAAAAATAGATAGGCTTCAGAATTCGGTCGATCAGATAACAATTCTGCTGGGAGAAGGACTAAAGGCAGAGTGGAAAAGGCAACTTGATGTTTATAAAGAGGAAATAGCAAAGTGCAAGCCAAAGACGGCATTGGAACTACTGGAAAAACTGGATGAAACTATTAAAGAGTCTGGAAACAAGATTCCCAATAGCGTCATGGCAAAGCTGCATCAGATGAAAGCGCTTTGCTATGAAATAATGAGGAACAAGAAATATGATTATGAGTATCATGAATGCTATGTTTTGGATGATAAGAATGTCCAGTATATGGAGCATGAAACGATAAGGCTGTTATACCAGAAAAAGAAAGACGAAGCAGTAGCATTAGCTAATAGTATTAAGGATTGGGATGAGGATAATCCTACGGCTTCTTTCGTTTTAAGCTATGATGAGAATAGGGAGATCTTTGGGAAGAATTTGAATGTCCTTCCCCAATATGTTAAGAAGAGTACAAAGTTACTCTCCTTGATATTCCAATATATTATCAGTGGACGAGAATTATCCTATACTGATCCATTGATACGTTTTTTGATTGACAATTTTGAGCGGCAGGAGGGTATATGTGATGACTTTGCTCACTTTATGGAAAACCATCGAAGGTTAGAGTATGTACAATTCGTCTATATCATGATGACGCATCAGTATTATTTTGACAAGAGAATGACACCGACTCCGCTGATGGAGGAGATATATGTCTTGTCGACAACTCTTGCACAGAAGATGAAAGGTACCGAGATGGAGGCATTATTTCCTGAGGTTTATTTCTTTGAAGGATTGTCGGGATATATTGTAAAAGACATAAAGGAGGGGTTAGTTACTGCTATAGATTGTATTGACGTAAAGAAAACAAACTACCTCCTTTTGCTTGCTGTATGCCTACAGTATGAGGGCTACTATAAAGAAGCTATCAAGATTGCAGACTCCATGAAGGAAGCGAAAGACCAGGCTCACTTTCTGAAGATGCACATCTACAACAAGACGAAGAATAAGGAGAAAGCTTTGGAGGAATACGGGTTATACATTAATTCTTTAGTAATCATTGACAAACTAAATTTTCCAAGAGTGGTCAATGGTGTTATTAACAAAATGCTCAATCCGACAGATGCTTCTATGATAGACATGGAGAGTCTAATGACGAAGCAATATGAGGACGAACAGCATCGGATATTGATGGTAGACCTAAAAAAGTGTATTGACGAACCCAATGAGGATAATTATAAGGTTCTTTGCGAAGATGCAAGTAATGAGGATGCGGATTTTAAATCTGCAATAGCGTTTATTTCGCTGATGTGTGGCTATTATCAGTTGGCTCTGCCTATCTACGATGAGCTCGTGAAACGCGGAATGTATGATGAACGGATGTTCTATTATTTGCAAGCCTTACATCTGAGCAAGACACGTAATGGGTTGTTGCTCAATTTGCTCAAAGACTGGCGTTTGAATGCAGACCATCAAGAGGTAAAGCTGCTTGAAATAGAATTGCAGCTGAGAATGAAACTAAGAGAATGGGAGGAGGCTTTGGAGATAATCAGAATCCTATATGGAATGATGTCTCTTACGGAGAATTTGTTTGCCACATATCTTGTTGTTCTGGTGAAGAATGGAAAATTTGAGGATGTGGGAGAACTGAAAGATCTTGCACCATCTATCATGTTTACTTCAGATGACTATATCTTAGAGACGGCATCAGCCCTATATGAGGCAGGATATTTGATAGATGCAATGAATTTCCTGATGCCATACGCCAAGAACCCAGACCGTCCAAGACTGCGCATGTTTTATCTCAACTTATGTCATTCTACTAAAGACGGTAACACTGCGCTCAAACAATTTGACGAGGTAATAGAAGGAGTATATGTGTTTTACAGCTTAAATGGAAAAGAGCAAAAAGCACCTCTTTATATCAAACCAGATAGTCGTATGCCTTCAATAAAAGCACTATTAGGTCATAAAGAGGGAGATGTCGTGTTAATAAACAAAGGATTGGGAACTATGTCTGACAAAGTTGTGGTGAAGACCATAGCCAATGATCATTATGCTTTGATGAAGGAAATATATGGCGAGATGGAAAATCCCGTGACATCGCAATTGCCTGGCAAGATGTTCAAACTGCCAGACAATACTGATGTGGCAAGTTTAAATGACTTTTTTATTAAGAATTTTGCTAGTCAGGAAGAACTGAGACGCCGTACTTTTAAAGATTGTCTGGCTCAATATGACTGCGGTGAAATGCCTTATAGTATGGTGCCTATTTCGCTTTATGAAGGAGATTTTATCAGAGGGTATTATATCCTAAGTGGTGAAGAGCACGGTATCTTAATGAATCCTCAATGCAGAGATGAACAAATTGAGGATGTTCAAAATGTAGAATATGTTTTGGATTATAGCAGCTTGATGCTATTTTATGAGCTGAGCAGGACAGAGGAACTTGAGTTTAAGCAACGGTTTGTAGTATCGAGAGTCGTAGAGGAGATTGCGCAGCGAGAACTTGAAAAACTTGAGAAGTCGCCAGATGAGTCAATGTCGCTTGATATTTCAATAGAGGGCGTTACTCCTATTTTCCATACCAAAGAGAGCAAACAGTGGCAGATTGGGCTAATAAGGGGATTGTTGGATTGGATTCACAATAACTGTAAAATTGAAACGCCTGAGGGAAGACTTGATGTGCTGATGGAGCATAATATTGGGTCAGAGATGCAAGAGGGATACAGTATGGACTATGTGGCTGACTATATGAAGTTAGTTGGCAAGAACAGAATACTGATTTCGGATGACAAGTTGCTACAGCAAATGTACCTGCCTATTAAACAAGGAATGAGCAGTTATACCTATCTAAAGAAAGCATTTGACGATGAGACTATTTGTAGAAAGATGCTTCAGATGCATTATATCGGAGTGCCTGTAAATGCAGAATTCGCATATAAAGAGTTCTTGAAAAAAGAAAAAGGAATTGAGAATGTATTTAATCAGGCTTTAAAAGGCTGGAGCTATCTGGAGCCAATGAACAGAGTGTTTATTATCTCTGAACTTGTTAGGCTGGTGAAAAAGATATATCTGGCTCCGATTATTGTGACAGATTTGCATAGGGAGGTCGAAAATGTTTTTGTGGCCGTGTTAAAGGGAGTAAACGATATCAATGTTCTTTTCTTTCTCCATAAAAAGTTGAATACAGAATTCAAACTATTGGGGCAAAAATTGCCACAAGTATTGCATGACTTATTGATGGCATTAGATAAGATTGCTATTGGAAGAAGTGATGTGGTGATATAGACAAAAACTATAGAAATTATGGCACACCATAAAAAAATTATTATACGCGGAAGAAGCTTGAAAAGGAAAAGGCACAAAAAATCAAAGCAAGTATGCTTTGGAGATAATGGGACGCATCTCGAAAAAATAAAGCATCTGTATATTATTGGTAATGGTTTTGATCGTCACCATGGTATGCATACAGGATACCTTCAGTTTCGAGAGTGGCTTGAAGAAAAGGCCATGTCTGTACTCTGCACAATAGATGAACTTTTTGGCTATTGTGACAATAACTGGTGGCAATATTTTGAAAGTAATCTCGCTACTGCCGTTACTTCTGAAATAGTACAAGAAGAAGTTCGCGAGAATTATCCGGATTTTGGAAGCGATGACTTTCGTGATAGAGATTGGTATGCTGCCGAATATGCAGTAGAGAACAAATTATCTGAAGCATATGGTGAAATTCGAGAAGCTTTTCATCAATGGGTTGCTGAGTTAAAAATAGGTGATAAGAACAAAAAAATAGAACTTAACCCACATTGCAGCAGACCCTCGGCTCACCCATGCTATTATGTGTAAATTTTCTTAAATTCAGACATCCGGCACATGAAAAGGGCCCGTTTTTGG
>CACZIT010000028.1 GCA_902781315.1 uncultured Prevotellaceae bacterium | reverse complement strand
GACGAGCACGACACATCGTACTTCGCCGACTCAGCCAGTATTCGGAGTTTCTCGAGAGTTTTCTCTGTCAGCATGCCACCAATCTTTTTTTACTATTTACATGTGCAAAGTTACAAAAGTTTTTTCGTATCTTTGCACTCGTAAATCCTAAAATAACATAACCGCATGAAAAAGTTTTTCGTCATAGCAATCACATTGCTGCTGGCAACAGGCGCCACCGCACAAGAGGTGGCCTCTCCCAAGGCCTCTCCCCTACCCTCCCCAAAGGGGGAGGGAGTCCCATTGGCCGTTGCTGCCCCCTCCCCTTTTGGGGAGGGCCGGGGTGGGGCCTTAATCCATCCCTGGGCAGGCCGGCGCGTGGCCTATCTCGGCGACTCCATCACCGACCCGCGTGTGAAGGCCGCGAAGAAGAAGTACTGGGAATGGCTGCAGGAGTGGCTGGGCATCACGCCGTGGGTCTATGCCATCAGCGGCCGACAGTGGAACGACATTCCGCGGCAGGCACGCCAGCTGCATGAGGAGCACGGCGACAGCGTGGACGCCATCCTGATCTTCGTGGGCACCAACGACTTCAACGACAGCGTGCCCATCGGCGAGTGGTTCACCTTTGACGAGCAGGAGACGTGGGCCGCACGTGGACAGGCAAAGACGCTGCAGACGCGCCGCCACCGCACGCCCATCATGACCGACGACACCTATCGCGGCCGCATCAACAAGGCGCTGAGCACCCTCAAGGCCCTCTACCCCACGAAGCAGATTGTGCTGCTGACGCCCATCCATCGCGGCTACTTCGGTCCGAACGACAAGAACGTGCAGCCCACGGAGGACTTCGCCAACAAATGTGGTGAGTTCGTCGATGCCTACGTGGAGAGCGTGAAGCAGGCAGGCAACATCTGGGCTGTGCCCGTCATCGACTGGAATGCCTCGTGCGGCCTCTATCCCCTGCTTGATGAGCACAAGCAGTACTTCGCCAATCCTGCCACCGACCAGCTGCACCCCAACGACAAGGGGCACGTGCGCATGGCCCTCACCCTCCTGTATCAGCTGCTCACACTGCCGTGTGTGTTTTAACAACAAACACTTATTTGAATAACAAACAAATTAAAATATGAACAATTTCTTAGTATCGCAAAAAGAAAACAAACGCTACGGCGTTTGGCTGTGGGTCATTGTGCTTGCAGCACTCGTCATCAGCGTCTGGCCTGTCACCGTCACGCCAATCACGGGCTATAATGGCCTCGACGCTATGCAGCAATTACTTACAGCCGACTACATCCGAATACCTTTCACAGCCATCTATTGGATTGCCTTCTTCTGGATACTCTGGCAAATAACAGCCCATGTGTCTAAACAACATCGATGGCTCAAGACCGCCCTGTGGATGGCCATCTGCTCAGGCATCGCTATGGTGCTGGCAGGATGGCTCGTTCCAATGCCCGACGTGTTCTCCAGCGAAATGGAGTGGCGACAGGTGGGCATCGGCATCCTTTCGGTTCTTTTCGAAGTCGGGATGATTTGGGTGGGATGGCTGCTCGTTCGTAACAACGGAGGTCGCCTGCGCCAACTGGGCGTCAGTATCCTGGCATGGGTACTCATCCCCATATTGCTCCGCTTGCTCGTCAACATACTCTTGCAATGCGACATTCTGCATGCACATGCCCTCAAGGCCATGAACATGGTCAACAGTCTCCTGCAACTGGCATTGGGCATCACCGTCTTTTGGGCAATGCGACGCTCGTTTGTTCCAAACTGGGAATAGACATTAGGGCATTAAGTTCTATTGACCTCCGAGCATGTAGGGACACGGCGTTCCGCGTTACTAGGTTAGACTTTCCTTTCCTGTAACGCGGCACGCCGCGTCCCTACATTGTTAAAAGCTGTTACCTCTTCACCACTGTTGCCTTGATGATTTTCACGTCGTCAATGGGGCGGGCATAGTCGTCGGTTTGCACCATCTGGATTTTCTTCACCACGTCCATGCCTTCCACCACCTCGCCGAACACGGTGTACTGGCCGTCCAGATGAGGCGTGCCGCCATACTTGCGATAGTGGTCGCGAATCTCCTCGGTCATCTTATATTTGCCATCCGTTGCCTGGTCGATGCGCTCCTGGAATTTGTCGAGCGACAGCGAACTGTAGGTCGTGCCGTAGACAATGTAGAACTGGCTGGCCGACGAGGCACGCTCGGGATTCTCGGCATCGCCTTCGCGTGCTGCAGCCAGTGCACCCCGCTTGTGGAAATACTTCGGATAGACAATCTCTGCCGGAATGGTGTAGTCGGGTGAGTGCAGGCCGACGGTGGCTCCGGGCTGCGCATGGCGCGTCGTCGAGTCGCCGGTCTGAATCATGAAGTTGAAGATGACGCGGTGCCAGAGGTTTCCGTCGTAGAAGCCCTCGTCCACCAGTTTCAGGAAGTTGTCGCGATGCTGCGGCGTCTCGTTGTAGAGCACCACGCGGATGTTTCCCATCGAAGTCTCCAGCAGCACTTCCGGCTGCGCCAGCGTGTCGCCATCGGTCTGGGCAAACGCACCCAGACCAACGGCCCACACCAATGAAGTAAGAATTGCTTTTTTCATTGTTTTTTTTATTTCTGAATGCGACAGAGTCGCATTATACAGTACCCCGCGCCGCAGGCGCATTGAACCGCTGCGAAGCAGCATTAAACCTTTTGAACCGCTGCGCAGCAGCCTTGAACCTTTGAACGCGACGAAGTCGCTTTGAACCACTAATGCGACCTGTCGCATTAGTAGGCTTCCCCGTGCTTGATTTCGTCCTTGTCAATCGGTTTGCCGATGGCACGCCAGGCATAGGCGATGTAGGCAAGCACAAACGGGATGAGCAGGCTCACCCATGCCATTGTCCTCAACGTAAACTCAGAGGAACAAGAATTCACGATGTTCAGCGACGACTGCAGGTCCTCATTCGACGGATAGTAGCACGTGTTGTTCCAACCGGCACAGAGCAGCAGCGCCAGCACAGCCAGCACCGTTCCGATGCCGGCAGGCCAGATGCCGCCGCGCCACGTCTTCGACACCACCGTGCGGCCGATGCCATAGAGCAGCAGCACGACGCCAACCAAGAGCACCAGCGCCACATACCACATGTCCAAGAGGTTCTGCAGATACTTCCCTTCCACGATTGCTGCCACACCCGTCTCGGGATCGTAGGCATAGCCGTAGCCCAGCAGGATGTGGACGAAGAACGTCAGGAACAGCACCAGAAACAGCACTGCATTGCCCACGAGCTGTACGGAGGCACGGCTCTCGAGGACATCATCGCGCACGTTGTTGATGATGAAGAGTCCACCCAGCACGCGAGCCAGGAAGAACACGGCCAGACCGAACACCACGTTCCAGGGGTCGAGCAGCGCGTCGAGACCGTTCGAGGCGTTCGCCCAACGACTGATCACGGGTTGCGCCATGTCCACGATGTTGCCCTTCTCGATGATGAAGTTCGAGCCCGTGAAGAACGTGGCCACAGCACCGCCCAGCAGCACCGGGCCGAGAATGCCGTTGATGACGAGGAACGTCTGGAACGTCTTCGCGCCCAGCAGGTTGCCCAGTTTGTTCTGGAACTCGTAGCTCACGGCCTGCAGCACGAACGAGAAGAGGATGATCATCCACAGCCAGTAGGCACCGCCGAAGCTCGTCGAATAGAACAGCGGGAACGAGGCGAAAAAGGCTCCGCCAAAGGTGACGAGCGTGGTGAACGTCAGTTCCCACTTGCGGCCTGTAGAATTAATCAGCAGGCGACGCTCTTCAGCCGTCCGCCCCAGACTGAATATCATGGAGTTGGCGCCCTGCACAAACATCAGGAACACCAGCAGGGCTCCCAGCAGTGACACCAGGAACCACCAGTAATGTTGTAAAAATGAGTATGTCATGCGAACCTCCCCCGACCCCTCCCAAGGAGGGGAGTGCCTGACGGGTTTCAGGGGGATTAATCAGGCTTTCTATTTTTTTGTTATCTTTTTAAAACGAATTATATCACTCTGCGAGGCCCTCCCTCAAAGGTTCTTTGGGAATCTTTCACTCCGCGAGGCCCTCCCCTCCTTCGGAGGGGCTGGGGGAGGTTGGCCCTCTCTTAATCTGCTTCAGCAAGATGCTAATCTCTACGGCCAGCATCGTGGTGAAGAGCACGAGGAAGATGAAGAACGTGAGCTGCACTGAACCGGAGTTGATGTCGGAGACGGCTGCCCACGTGGGCAGCATGTCCTGAATGGTCCACGGCTGGCGGCCCATCTCGGCCACAATCCATCCCGACTCTGAGGCGATGTAGGCCAGCGGCACGAGGGCGATGGCAAACCAGTGCAGGTACTTATGTCCCTCGATGGGCATGTTCTTCCACAGACGGCCGATGCCCTTCAACTTGTCTTGATAGATGATGGCCAGCACCAGGGCGAAGAACACGATGAACAGCACACCCATGCCCACCATGATGCGGAAGGCCCAGAAGCAAATCGGAATGTTCGGCACCACCTGATCCTTCGACTTCACGTAGCCGTAGCCGAAGTACGGCATGTTCTCCTTCAGCGTCTTCAGATGTCGTTGTGCCGTTTCCTCCGAACCGGCTTTCTTCGCGTTGCGATACGACATCAGGGCATAGATGGCAGCCCGTCCGCGTTTGATCTTCTCCTCTACCGAGGGTTCCGTCTTGCCGTCGGGCGTGGTGTAGCCGTTCAGCAGGTCGTTCACGCCGGGCACGTAGCCATGAATGTCTCTCGTTGCCATCAACGACAGCGCATACGGCATCGCAATGCGCAGCGGAGCCTCCTGTTCGTTGGCGTAGTCAGGCTGTTTGAAGGGGTTCACCCACGCCACAGCCGTCAGACTCTGGTCCGTGCCACCGTTGTAAAGGGCCTCCATAGCAGCCAGCTTCATCGGCTGCGACTTCGCCACCTGCTCGCCGGAGATGTGGCCAGTGAAGGCAGCCAGCAGCGAGGCCACCAGTCCCACAGCGGCACCAATCTTCATGCTCTCGATGGCCAGCTTCTGCTCGCGCTTCTTCAGCAGATACCAAGCACTCACAGCCACCGTGAAGACGGCTCCGATAATCCACGCCGAGGTCACCGTGTGGCAGAACTTACCCACGGCAAACGGCGAGAAGGCCACATCGAGGAACGACACCATCTCGTTGCGCATCGTGTCGGCATTGAACTCACATCCCACAGGGTTCTGCATCCACGCGTTGGCCACCAGAATCCACCAGGCCGAGATGGTAGCACCCAGGCCCGTGAGCCAGGTGGAAGCGAGGTGGAAGCCGCGCGACACCTTGTTCCAGCCAAAGTACATCACGGCCACGAACGTAGACTCCATGAAGAAGGCCACGATGCCCTCGATGGCGAGCGGCGCACCGAAGATGTCGCCCACGAACCACGAGTAGTTCGACCAGTTCGTGCCGAACTCAAACTCCAGGATGATGCCCGTGGCAACACCCATGGCGAAGTTGATGCCGAAGAGCTTCTGCCAGAACTTCGCCGTGTCGCGCCAGAAGCGCTTCTTCGTGCGATAGTAGCAGGTTTCCATGATGCCCATGATCACGGCCAGACCGAGCGTCAGGGGCACAAACAGCCAGTGGTAGATGGCTGTCAGCGCGAATTGCGCACGCGACCAGTCAATCGTGCCAGTCGTAACGTCTAATAACAGATTCTGCATAAGCTATAAGGTTTTAAGTTTCTGGTTTCGAGTTTATAGTTTCTGGTTTCTAGTTTCTGGTTTCTAGTCCCCTTCCCTTTAGGGAGGGGTCAGGGGTAGGCTCAGTTCCTTTGCCACATACTCAGCCTCCTGCCCTTTCTTGGCATGCTGTTTCAGAAAGTTCGGGAAAAAGAAAACTTTCAGGATGGCAAACATGATGAACAGCTTGATCAATATGATCGCCCACAGCGTCTTGCCAAGCGTCATATTGCGGAACCCGTCGTAGTAGAGGTCCCATACGCGATACCAAAATCCGTCCTTCTTCATGGTCGTGGCACGTTTAGTAATACTTTACGCCACAAAGATAATGAAAACCAATGGAAAAACCAAACATTTACGTGTTTTTTCAAGCTATTTCCATGCAAACTCTTGCATTTCCACATTTTTTTTCGTATCTCTGACATTCGTCGAAGATACTCTCGCTCGGAAAAACTCAAATAAATTTGGTTTTTCGCTCACTTATTCGTATCTTTGTAGACAGAATCCGAATACCTTGATAAAACCCTCAGGATAACGAATTCGCCATGAAATGATTATTTAAAACAAATGAGAATTATGACAAATGAAACGTTCAATTTCGATTGTGTGCCCAGCAGCTATACCCTCTGCTTCAACAGCAGTTGCCCGCTGAGCCAACAGTGCATGCGACATCTCGCAGGCCAACACGTGCCCGACCATCTCACCAGGGGCATGGCCATCTATCCTAACGCATTTGCCGACGGCAAGTGCAAGTACTTCAAGCAGATACGCGTGATGCGCGCAGCACGCGGATTCGGCGATATCTTTGCCAACGTACGGCGCAGCGACTACGACGCCATGCGCAGCCTGCTCACCAAGTGCCTCGGTACCGGAGGCACCTACTACCGCTATCACAGCGGCAAGAAACTGCTCACTCCCGAACAACAGGAAACCATCCGACAGATCTTCCGTAAGTTCGGCTACGACGACGACGTGAAGTTCAATGCCTATGTCAACGTTTACGACTTCACTTAGCACATTACCAGATTCGTTACCGCTATGTGGTAATACCGTTACCACTTAGTGGTAGTCGCGCTACCACTAAGTGGTGGCACCCTTACCACAAAGTGGTAATACCCTCACCACATAGTGGTACTTCCTTCAGCCCCATGCAAAACATCAAACAAAACAATGAACACAACAAAGATAACGACCATTAAGACAAGCCGTTGGAACCGGCAATCAAAAAGCGCCATCACACTCAAAGAACTCATCGAGGCGGTGCGTCATGACACAAAGGATGAAGACATTCAGACGTTCCGACACATCATCAGCAACCGTAGGCTCACCGACGAAGACGTCATGAACCTGAGAAACGAAAGCATCGGACGACTGCCCGTCGTCTACCCTTCCGTTCTCGTGAGCCTCAGCCATAACGGCAACACGACCATACGCTCCTTCAACGGGCTGCTCACGCTCAGCGTCGGCCCGCTTCACGACAACCAGGAAGCCGACCGAGTGAAGAGCCTGGCTGCCGTTCTGCCAACGACGGTCGCTGTCCTGCAAGGATGCAGCGGGCGAAGCGTGAAAATCATCCTACGAGCCACTCGCCCCAACGGTTCTCTGCCCGCCGAGCACGACGCCATGGAAGCATTCTGTCAGCAGGCATATCCGCTGGCCGTCAATGTCTACCAAAGTTTGGCCGACCTGGCCGGAACAAGCGAAAGCATCCGTGTAGAACCAGCCCTCAGCGACGACAACAGCCAGTTGCTCTGGGCAGGATTCCGCATGACCTACGACGAAAGCCCATATCTCCGCGAAGAAGCCGACGCCCTGCTCGTGCCTGACAACAACTACTTCCTGCACCCCCAGCACCAGATGCCACCAGCGCCGCCCGCCGCCGAGGAAGACAAAGGCACCGGTCATGAGACGCGCCAACTGATAGCATATCTGCAGCAACACTATGTCTTCCGTTATAATACCATCATGGGCTACACCGAGTCTCGCTCGCTGAAGAAGTGGAACCACGGGTGGCAACCCGTCGACGACAACGTGCTGAAAGGCCTCACCTTGGAGGTACGGATGGCAAAGATCAACGTCTGGGACCTGGATGTGAGCCGTTTCCTGAAGTCAAACTTCGTGAAGACCTTCAACCCCATTGAGGAATACCTCTGGGAACTGCGTGGAAAGTGGGACGGACGCGACCACATCGGCCTGCTGGCCAATGCCGTGCCCACCGACAACCCCAACTGGCCGCTGTGGTTTCGCACGTGGTTTCTCGGCATGGTGGCCCAATGGCTGGGCAAGAACCCTCGCTACGGCAACTCGCTCGTGCCCCTGCTCATCTCGCGGCAGGGCTACAACAAGTCGACCTTCTGTCGCTCACTCATTCCCCCGGAGCTGCAGTGGGGCTACAACGACAACCTCGTGCTCTCCGAGAAGAAGACCGTCCTGCAGGCCATGAGCCAGTTTCTGCTCATCAACCTCGACGAGTTCAACCAGATTTCGCCCAAGGTGCAGCAGGGATTCCTGAAGAACATCATCCAGCTGGCATCGGTGAAGGTGAAACGACCCTACGGCAAGCATGTCGAAGACCAGCCGCGCCTTGCCTCGTTCATTGCCACGTCGAACATGTCGGATGTGCTCAGCGACCCCTCTGGCAGCCGTCGCTTCATCGGCGTCGAGCTCACGGGTCCCATCCGGCTTCCACAGCATATCAACCACAAGCAACTCTACGCCCAGGCCTTGGCACTCCTCGAGCAGGGCGTTCCCTACTGGCTCGACGACCAGCAGACCCGCGAGCTCATGACATCCAACAAGCAGTTCCAACAACTGTCGCCCGAGGAGCTCTTCTTCCGTGAGTGCTTCTCCATTCCCGCCAGCGAGGCCGAGGGCAAGTTCATGACGTCCACCGCCATCCTCAGCGCCGTGAAGCGTCGTGCCGGCTCTGCCCTACCCCGCTGCAACGCCGCCACCTTCGGCCGCATCCTCGCCAACATCGACGGCCTCGTCCGCCGCCGCAATTCCAGCGGCACCGAGTATCTCGTCATACCCAAGTTGCACGAAAATCAGTAAAAAAGCATCACAAAAATACCCGTTTTTCACCTTTTGCTGCCACTCTGCCACGTTGCTGCCACTCATAACCCCTTATGTATCAACACCTTTTGCAGAGTGGCAGCAATTGCAGCAAAAATTAAAAAATCCTGGTAGGCAGCCCCTACCACTTGCACGCCGCCGCCACCAAGACACACCTTATATATATAACTGGTAATTTTTATGCATAAATACTTGGCGTTTTGATTTTTTCTTTGTACCTTTGCAACATTCTCCATTGATACCAGTTTGATGGGGATGATTGGAAATCACTGGTAAATATTATGAATACGAACTGATGTATATATTCTTTAATTCACGTGACGAACTATTACGCATCGAAACCTCAAAGATTGTGTATTTCGAGGCTGACGGCAACTATACAGACATTGTGATGGTCAACAAGCTGCGTGCTGCCGTATGCATGAATCTGAGTGAAATGGAAAAAGTGCTGGCGAGCCAACTCGGCACCGACAGCCATATCTTCATGCGTATTGGAAAGCGCTTCATCATCAACACGCAGTACATCTATCAGATTAATACGTTGAAGCAGCACCTCATCCTGTCTGACTACGATCATTTCGCATTCCAGATATCAATCTCGAAGGATGCTCTTAAGAAGATGAAAGACCTAATGCTCATCACAAAACCCTGACGACAGTTATGATAACGATTACCTTAGGCCGAGACCCAAAAACATCAAATCTGAAACTGACAGTAGACAATCAATCAACCTTGTTTAATAGTAAGGTTCCGATGTCTGTGTCTGCAGAGCATTGCGCAATTGATATCAGCGAAGAAGGCATTCGGATGAGGAATCTCGACATCAACAATTACACGTATGTCAATCAGCGAGCTGTTGAATCTTTGGCCATCAGCAAGGAGGACGTCATAGAATTAGGCCCAGACCGATATCAGCTCCCTTGGCAAGCTATAGACCATGTCGTGCCTCCCACAGCCGACATTCGTCCGCTTCAGCATGTATGGTCAAAATACGACGAACACCGCCTCGACCAGCAGATTGCAGACCGGCGCTTTAACAGTCTTCGGTCGGCAACAGGTCTCATCACCATGGGTGCTATCGCCCTAAGCATGCTCACCGGCAGACAAAGTTTATGGTTCATTGTGCTCTACGTCGTAGCCATCCTCATATCATTGGCATTTACTATCAAGGCTTATAAAGATGCATCAGCAATCCCCCAGAAAGCACAATTGCTCAATCGTCAGTTCCAGAAAGACTATGTATGTCCTCATTGTGGACATTTTCTGGGCAATCAGCCATACGATCTTTTAGCCCAAAACGACCATTGTCCCTATTGCAAAATTCATTTCATACATTAAACCCACCCTTTGGTGGATTATGATTTCAAATAATTGGAACTTACAAAAATAATTCGGAAATTTGCACCCGTAAACCAATTTAAACTTTCACAATTATGACAACAAAAGATTCTTGGAAAACAGTAGCAATCGGTGGAACCACCGGTATTTTGATGGGTGCAGGTACCATGTACGCCATCCAGTCTTTGGCATCTGACAACAGCGTTGAGGCATCAACCGATGACACGCTGCGAGTAGCTACCTCTGCCGACGGCCTCAGCTTCCGTCAGGCTTTCGATGCTGCACGTGCAGAAGTAGGCCCCGGCGGTGTGTTCCGCTGGCATGGAAACATCTACAGTACCTATACTGAAGAAGAATGGAAAGCCATGTCGGAGCAAGAGCACGATTTGTTCGCCCAGCGCGTAAAGCCTGAAATTACTCCTGCCGACATCGACGCTCGGAAGGTGGCTGAAGAGGCAACGCCTGTAAAGGAAGAACCTGAGGACGCCGTGATTGCAGAAGAGGCTTCACCCGAAGATGGTGAAGCACCTCTTATCACAGATGCAACTCCAAATGTGGAAGAACAGGAAGACGTTGTGATAGCTCAAACGACTCCAGCCGAAGAAGAGCCGGAGGGCGTTGCTGTTGAAGCTGATATGGTGTCAGTAGCCGAAGGTAATGAAGAACTGGCGACAGCTCCAGCCGATCAGGCCAACAACGGCTCCCAGGACAATGTCGAGGACGACGAGGATGTGAGAGTCGTCGGCTTCGGGCATGTTGAGGTTGCTGAAGGTCAGTATGTAGCCGTTGGGGAACTTGAAATCAACGGACAACGTGTGGCCGTTGTCGATGTTGATAATGACGGAAAGGGTGACATTGCCATGTCAGACCTCAACCAAAACGGACAGGCCGACGATGGTGAGATTATTGACCTCCATACGGGTGAATCACTCGCGTTTACTAATGAACAAGACTATCCTCATGATAGTGAGATGGCTCAGGACGACAGCCAGCCCGTCGACGACGGATCGGACATGCTGAACTTCACAATCTAAACCCCATGGAAGAACTCAGAATCAAATGTCCGTCGTGTGGCATCATCCTCGATGTCAGGAATTCTCGCCATGAGGCCGTCAAGCAGATTGTCTGCCCCAATTGCAAGAAACGTCTGGCCGTCAACTTCCAGGATGAGCTTCCACCGGCAACTCCCAAGCCTATCGGGGCTCTCCATTATGGTGAAGCTGTCTATCCTTTGCTGGAAGGCGAGAACACTGTTGGCGTAAAAGCCCCGCAGTCTGAAGCCAAGATCCAGATAGCCACAGGCGATTCTGCACTTCTTCAAAAGCATGCTACCATTCATGTGGTCAGACTCAATAATGGCGATTGCAAGTGCATCATCAGCAAAACTAATGAGGAAGCTGCGGTTTCTGTGAACAAACAGGTCTTGGCTACTGGCGACAAAATAGTTCTGGTTCCAGGAGATCAGATTCTGTTAGGCAACACCTTGGTAGAATACAAATAATATGACGATGATGAAACAGATTCTCACCTTGACCCTACTCATGCTGGTATTGTCTTTCGGTACCATTCAGGCTCAGAGCAATTTCGCTTTGCCGAAAGTGGCCCGAAGCCAACAGCATACTCAATCGTCAACTCCCAGAGAACATAAGCAAACAGCGCCTAATAAAAAAGTCACTCCATCGAAGGTCCGTCAGCAAGAAAGGCCATCGTCGAAGGCTGAGCCTTCATTCGACCAGATGAGCGACTATGAACTGGAGCTAGCAGCATCGAAAGGGAATGTAGATGCTCAGTATGCCTTAGGACGTCGATGGGTATTGCGAGGTGACTCTGTAAGTGTAGCAAAGGGTGTCAACTGGTTGAGAGCCGCTGCCGCAAATGGCAGTCAGAAAGCCCGTAATGTCTTAAGATCCACCAAATATTAGATTCCATGATGCAACAGGAAATTACTCTTCAAGACCTTATACGTCAGAACGGCCCGCTCAATGCTAGCATCGCTGCTGGCTACATCAGCCAGATTGCTGATGAACTGCAAAACATGCACAACATCCGCCGCATCTGCCACCTTGACGTACGCCCTGCCACCATCATGATTCTTCCTGACGGAAAGGCCACACTGAAGGCATCGTCTGTTAGCCAGTCCTTCTCTGAGGAAGGTGCTGCCATCGACTCGCGCGACTTGAAAGCCGTTCACCGCTACTTGCTGACTGGAAAGAAAGAAAATGGTGGACAGACTATTGGGCCTAATCAACTGCAACAGTCCGAGCCACCACTTCAGAAAAAGGCTGAAGAAAAAAAAGAGGCTGTTGAGAAAGAGGGCGTAGAAAAGCAGAAGGCTGTTGAAAAGAAGACCGACATCAAGCAACCTGGTTCCAAGAATAGCTCATGGCCTGTGCTGGTCACTATTTGCTCTTGTGCCATTGCAGCTGCACTCTTTGTCCTCGTCCTGAAGAATTGCCAGCAGAAGTCACATGTTGAAACCGCCACACGCTCTTATGCCGATTTCGTTTGGCAAGGCCAGTGGAAGAACGGGAAGCCCAATGGTGAGGGTGTTGCCCGATACCATGACGGCAGAATCTACCGAGGCAGGATGGTGAAAGGCGTCCGCAAGGACAAGGATGCCCGCTTCACTTATGCCGACGGCAACGAGTTCACGGGTGAATTCTCCCGCGACACCATCCGCGAAGGCAAGGTTACCATCTCCTCTGGTGAATACTATTTCGTTGGAAAGTTCTCCAATGGTGCGCCCTACGACGGCTATTGGTATAGGAGCTCCGACAACCATAAAGTAGAAAAAGTAGAAAAAGGAAAAGAGACTTTATTATGATCAAAACAAGAATATATAGCCTGTTGCTAACACTGTTGCTCATCCCCTTGAGTCTACAGTCGCAAATCACCTTCCGCACACAAGAACTGAAGCGATTGGCGACGACACTCAAAGTCGATACGGCAGTACTCTTTGAAGGATATAACCAAGTAGTTTCCAAAGGAACGCCTCTGACCATCCATGTAAAGGAGAACGTCGTTGACCACATTGGCCGCCAAATGTTTCCGGAAGACATACGCACGGCTGATCGCACGCCCATCTTCGACTTCCTGGAGCGCTATTTCCTCCAACTGCAATACCCGCCTGTGGTGAAAAGTGCATCCAACATGATTCGCGACGATCAGTTCCAGTTTCTGAAAGGAAATCTGAAGACAGCAGCCAGCATCCTGCCCACCGATGCATTTGATTATGCTTACGATCACTCCCGCTATACTGCCACATGGAGCCGCGACGGCATCGCTCTACTCAGTGTGTCGTTCCCTGCTGAATACCAGCTCATCAGCGGCGAGAATAAAATCGAGGCAGAGCTTCATCTGCAGGCCGACATCCAGAATGCCACTGTCGCTCATGACTCGCTCCCTGCCAAAGGCAGCTATTCGGAATATATCAATGGCGAGTTCACGAATCGGTTGTATTTTGCCGACGGGCAGCTACTCATCAGCGACGCCCATCCTGCTGAAACCACTGCCAACATCATGCTCTGCCAGCAGGCGCCTGGCGACTACATGCTGAACATCAAGCAGGTGCTCTACGGCTTCAACAAGCAGGAGTTCCGTGTGCCTTTGCGCCAATGGATAGCCTTCTGCCAGCACAGCGGCTGTAAGCTCTACTACGGCATAGAGGACATTTCCGAGAATGGCGACATCCGTGCTGTCGTACTTGCCGTCAACGAGGCAGAAAACTACAACCACGTGCTGACCGTCGACATCCCGGCAGACATCATCAGCGAGCAGCAGGGAGTCATCCCCTCTCATCTTTATTCCTACGTACCAACCCACAACGTCAGGAGTTTGTTTGCTACATTTAAGAAGTCGAACAAGAAAACTTTTGTAAAACAATGAAACGATTATTATCCCTCATACTTATCCTAAGTTTGTCGCTCGGCACATGGGCTGACGATAAGCAACTCAGAATTATCAATGACATAAAGAAAAGTCGTGAATACCTATATGGCGATGCGACGATGGGCACTCTGCAAGAGGCCACATCACTCGCCTATGAACTGCTCCAGAAGGAAGTCATGAACTGGGCTTCTGAAAGAGTGGAGTCCCCCATCAAGAGCATCTCGCCTAAGGACATCAATCGCTTGGCTGACACCATCGTTACTCGTCGTGCTGATATGTTCCGTGTGTTTGCTTACGTGAAAAAGGTGAAACTGAATGCCATGTTCTACGACAACGGCATTGCCTATCTTGACTCTCTCGACTTTGGAAAAATCACCAACCCCGATAGTCGTATCATGGAGGAACAGAAGCAGGGCGAACAGCAAGAAATCACCGTTAGTGATGATGCTCTGAAGCAGATCCACTCGAAGTTCTTCAACAAACCAGCCTCTGGTAAGGAATCACATACATCAGCGGCTCCTTCTTCAGGAAAAGAATCAAATTCTTCTGCTCGCCCTTCCACCGGCAGAGAGTCGCGCTCGTCCGCTCGTCCGTCAGTTGAAAATGAATCACGGCCCTCTGTCCGACCCTCCATCGGAGAGGAGCAGCTGGGAACGGTAGCGAAGAAAGTCATCGCCCGCATCAAGAAGGCCCGCAACTTCTTCGATCTGAAGAACGTACTCCCACAACTGAAGCAAGAGGGGCTCATCAGCAACTACGGGAAACTTGCCACTGCTGAAAACCTGGAAGAGTGTTTCCTCATTGTCTATGATGCAGCTGGCAACATCAAAGCCCTGCTCGGCAAGGGCATCGAGACCCGGCCCAACCTGAACACCGGCGCCACCGATAAGCTTGAGAACTATCGTGGTTGCGGCGCATTGTGGTTCAAAATAAAGTAAACAACAGAAATAATAAAAAGAACATAAATATGAAAAAGTTAGTTTTCACTATTATCGCACTGATGGCTGTCACACTGAATGCAACAGCCTACAACCGGGTACGCCTCGTCATCAACGATGGCACCACCAATAGCCAGCTCAAGGCCAAGATAGAACATGCCGTATCGGTAGTCATGACCGAAATCAATCAGGCACAGGAAAACAACCGCTCTAAACTCTCGCTGTCAGATGGTTACGTGTCGCGCGAAGGACGTGCCGACCTCAACAAGCTCTGGGAAAACGAACATTTCCGCTGCGTGGAAGAGGAAATCGTAGAGCGCCTTCTTACTACCCGTACCGGCTATCAGGTGCGCAACATTCCCCTGATTGTGAATGCTGCCAGCGAAGGTGCCGAGCTTGGCTATCAGGAAGCTGTCATCAACTTCGACAAGCAGGGCATCATCACCAGTTTCTATTACACCATCAACCCCGAGCTCTATTCTAAGCTGCGCATGAAGCAGATGAGCGACAAGCGCTATGAGGTGACCGACATCCGCGACCGTATGATGATTCTCGACTATGTGGAGCACTTCCGCACATCCTACAACCAGAAAGACCTGAAGTTCCTGCGGCAGGTGTTCTCCGACGATGCACTTATCATCACTGGTAAAGTTGTGAAGGTGAAGAAATCTGAGGTTGTGCCCTCAGGCAATAAGATCATCTACTCCACACAGACCAAACAGCAGTATCTCGACAACCTCAGCAAAGCCTTTAAGGCTGCCAGCTATATCAAAGTGAACTTCGACGATGTCGTCATCGTAGAGCATCCCACTATTAAGGGCATCTATGGTGTCACCGTTCACCAGAAGTGGAACACCAACCGCTACAGCGATGAGGGCTATGTCTTCATGGTCTGGGACTTCCGCAATCCTGACACCCCCCAGATTCACGTCCGCACCTGGCAGCCCGACTACCTCGACAAGGAGCGTGGCCAGCGCCTCAATCCCAACGACGTGTTCACATTAGGAGATTTCGATTTGTAAACCTAAGAATGGCAAGCAGCCTGTAACATTGGTCAATTCAATTATTACTTCTCTTGATATTATAATCAATGGTATATCATTATACAACAGTTGAGACACTCTACAATATGTTATCCACCTATAAGGATTCAAAGGACAAGGATCACCTTGTCTTTTGGGCGAGTAGTGCATTACATCAAAATGACGAAGAGGAAATATCTCTTAGGTTTAATGACATATTAAGTATTATATGTGATATCGAAAATAATGAAGAGAAGGGAAGATTAAATGGCTTTAAAAAGCTCTCTACTGCTCAACAGCAGAATTGGATTCCAACATTGACAGGACAAGGAATAGATCTCAGTTTTGACGAATTCCTTTGTAGTACAGAATATGCTCCATTCACAATCTCGTTTTCTCGGCAAAGAGATAAATTGCTAATGTGGTCTTTGTATGCAAAAAATGGTAATGGAATATGCATGGCATTTGATGAGAACCAACTTGTTTGCGAGCAAGAGAGTTTATGTCCGTTGGCAGATATCGTTGTTTACGGAAAAGAGAATACCGAAAGCTATAAAAATGTTGTTCAGATGTTCTACGAAAAATATAAGGATGATGTCAAAAATGATAGCATCATCAATATCATCTACCAGAAAAAGAAACAATACATCATGTCTACTCTATGGGCTATTTCTCCATTTATAAAAAACGTAGCATTCAAGGATGAAGACGAATTCAGAATCGCTTTTTTTAAAGAAGAAAACGATAAGCCAAAAGTATATACAAGAATGACCAGCAAACTTAATGAAATTGAATATGTGAAAGTAAAAGTTCCCATATCAGCGCTTAACCATATTATAATAGGTCCATGTGCAAATTATGAGGCAACAAAGCAACTGCTTGAAAAGAATATGCAATCTTGCAATCTAGACCATGATTATAAAGTTTTATTCCAAAAATCAAGAGTTCCCTTTAGAATACTTTGAATATTCCTATTTTAACAAGTAGAAAAAGAGTTGAAAACAAGATGATTTTAAACAAAATGATGAATTTATTTTCATTGCCACCACTGTATAAAGTTATTCCATACAATAGAAAAATATGGAATACATTTGTAGTACTCTTTATTTGCTGCTCAAATGTACATGCCTTTGATTTTGAAGTCAATGGCATCTACTATAATCTTATTAATGAAAGTGAAGTAGAAGTCACTTTTAAAACTGAATATGGATATATCGGGGGTAGTTATTCTGGAGAAGTAATATTATCTGGTACTATAACTTATAGCGGAAAAACATATCAAGTAACATCTATTGGCGAAAGGGCATTTTTTTTGTGTAATAATCTTACATCTGTTCAAATGCCAAATACCATCTTACGTATATGTGAAGAGGCTTTTTGTCGCTGCGAAAATCTGAAATACTTAACCATCTCTCAAAGTTTAAAAGAGATAGGAGTCCGAGCTTTTGGTAGTTGTGAAAGTCTTGGTGAAATATCGCTACCAGATGGGTTGCAAACAATAGGCGCAGGGGCTTTTCTAAGTTGTAAAAGCATAAAATCAATTGTAATACCCAATAGTGTGATTTCAATTAATACAGACAGTTCTGGCGGCGGTCAACCTTTTTCCTCATGCACTGAATTAGAGTCAATTATTGTAGGTCCTAATAATAGTTATTTTGATTCACGCAATAATTGTAATGCAATAATAAACAAAAATAACAATACTCTAATCGCAGGTTGTAAAAACACACAAATTCCCGATGATGTCAAATGCATTGGAAGTGGTGCTTTTTCTGGATGTATTGATATGCAAGAGATTACCATCCCTAACAGTATTAGTAGTATCGAGAAAAGCGCTTTTTATTATTGTACTAAATTACAGAAAGTTATAAGTAAGATAAAACAACCTTTTAATATTAACTCAAATGTATTTGAAGGAATTCCGTCAAATTCGGAATTATATGTTCCTAATGGAACAAGAGACCAATATTTGGCTTTATCAGGGTGGAGTAATTGCTTTAAAGAAATAATCGAAGAGCAAGGAACTATATATACTCTACGCATCACTGCTTCTGGTTATGGCTATGCAAATTATAATGGCAATTCAACTAGAAACGACTCTCGGATTTATGCCCTTGAAAAGGGTAAAAGTGCAACGATCTTTTTCTCGTCCGACAATGGCTACAGGATTGCTAGTGTGAAAGTGAACGAATCTGACGTGACAGCTGATGTTGCCAATAATCAGTATACTATTAGCAATATTGCTGCCAACACGACGGTTTCCGTATCCTTTGAGGCTATTCCACAAACAACTTATACTCTGAGCATCACAGCATCGGGGTATGGTAGTGCTACTTATAACGGAACGAGTGCAAGAAATCAAACTCGGACATTCACCGTCAATGAGGGGGCATCGGCAACGGTTTCCTTCTCACCTGACAATGGCTACCGCATAGCCAGTGTAAAGGTGAACAATGCTGATGTGACAGGTGCGTCTGTAACTAGCAATCGATACACTATCAGCAATATCAACGCAAATACGACTGTTTCTGTAACATTTGAGGCGATTCCACCGACAACTCATTCGCTGAGTATTAAAGTATCTGGAAATGGATACGTTCTATATAATGATACCTATTTCAGGAATAAGACTAACTATTATACCGTAAGTCATGGCAGTTCGGAAACTATCGCAATTATTCCCGATGTGGGAAATAGACTTTCCAACATGAAGGTGAATAATAAGGTTGTTACCTCCAATGTAATAGACAGTTTATACACCATCACTAATATCACAACAGATACGAATGTGGAAGTTACGTTTGAAGAAATTCCACCAACGACTTTCTCATTAAGTATTACTGCATCAGGAAATGGCAGCGCTACTTATAACGGAACGAGTGCAAGAAATCAAACTCGGACATTTACCGTCAATGAGGGATCATCGGCAACAGTTTCCTTCACCCCCGACAACGGCTACCGCATTGGGAGTGTCAAGGTGAATAATACAGACGTTACAGCAAATGTGACCAATAACCAATATACCGTTAGTGACATCCTGACAAATACTTCTGTCAGTGTAACATTTGCAGATATAGAATACGATAATCTATCGAACAATGGTGTGAACTACCGAGTTGTTTCCAATCCGAACAAGACTGTGAGTGTTGCCAATGGCAGCTACGGCTATTGGCTGACGGTTCCAGCATCGTTCACTGCCAACGGCATCGATTGGGCCGTGACGGGCATCGACAATGATGTGCTGAGCAATAATCCCCAGCTGGCTGCCGTCATCTGGAATCCTGCAGTACAGTTCACGGCCAGTGTCACCAACCCGAACTTCCTGCTCTATGTTACCTCTTCGCAATATGCGCCTTCTGCTATCAAGAATGTAGTAGTAGGCAACACCGCTAACAGCATCACTCTTACAGATGCCTCCAGCGGCAACAACTTCTACTGCCCAAGAGAGTTCACGGCACGTAGCATCAGCTACAGCCACAGCTATGGCATGACAACAGGCATCAGCGAGGCCCGTGGCTGGGAGAGCATCTCCCTCCCGTTCGATGTAGAGGCAATTACACATTCCAGCAAGGGAACTTTGGTACCTTTTGCCAACTGGCAGGAAGGCGGAAGTACTAAACCCTTCTGGCTCTACCAACTCGACAACGGTGGCTTTGCAGAAGCCAGCAGCATCATAGCTAACACCCCGTACATCATCAGCATGCCTAACAATGCGGAGTATCTGGATGAATACAGGGTTAGCGGAACGATTACCTTCTCGTCCACCGACGTGACGGTGAAGAGCTCTGAATCGTTGCAGAACGGCACGTATGGCGACCGTACCTTCATTCCGAACTTCATCAACCAAGATGCAAATAGTGGTTTCTACGTGCTGAATTCCGTCAATAACTATTCTGCAAACTCCAGCGGCTATGCCGAGGGAAGCCGCTTCGTAAGGAATCTGCGTACCATTCATCCGTTTGAAGCCTACATCGCGTCTGCAAACAATGCCAAGGAGTCGTTCCCTATCTTCGAAGATGAGGCTACGTGGATTAGAAGCCTCTCCCCCATCCCCTCTCCTGAAGGCAAGGGGGGCATCTACGATCTAAGTGGCCGCCGAATACAAGGAAACAAGGTGACAGAGTACCAAAGCGACCAATTCCCCGCCCTTCAGGGAGGGGCTAGGGGTAGGCTCCAAAAGGGCGTTTATATTGTCAATGGAAAGAAAATAGTAATCAGATAAAGAAATGAGAAACAAGTATCTTAAGAAACTCATGCTCCTTGTGAGCGTGATGATGATGTCGTTAACCGCATCGGCAGATGTGGCAATCAACGTCAATACAACAAATTCTCCTGATGCTTCTTTCAAAACACAGGAGTACGATAGCAGATTCGATGCCAGTAATAACTGTTTGACGAATGAAGAAATGGCTCCCAGCAAAGAAGACTATTCGAAGATGTATCTTACCATAGAGAGCCTCGAAGACGACAACACAATCTATTGGATGGCTTCAGATTCATCACTCACAAAGACAATATCTGCATCAACAGACAATGGTCAAACATGGACTGCATACACATCATCGACTGTTGGCAGTGGCACAACCATTGCAACACTAAACACTGGTGAAAAAGTACTGTTGAAAGGAACAAATTCTGCTTATGCATCAAATGCTGGTTGCTATAATAGATTTTTATCAACAAAGAAATATAATGCATATGGCAATATTATGTCGTTGTTGTATGGTGATAACTTTGTCGGTCAGACAACGTTGACAAGTGATTGTACGTTCTTAAAACTATTCTTTCAAACTTATAGGATTGTATCAGCAGAAAACCTTATATTGCCTGCTACAACATTGACAAGAGGTTGCTATGATAGTATGTTCTTTGCTTGTCAGTACCTTGTGACAGCACCTGAGTTACCTGCTACCACATTGGCAAGGTCTTGTTATGTTGGTATGTTTTGGGGTTGTCACAGCCTAACAACTGCACCAGAACTCCCTGCAACAACATTAGCACCTGCTTGTTATGCTAATATGTTCGAATTTTGTTCAAGCCTTATTGTGGCACCTTCTATATTACCTGCCACCACATTGGCAACTCAGTGTTATTATTGTATGTTCGATGGTTGCAGTAGTCTTAACTACATCAAGTGTCTCGCAACTGATATATCAGCAACTGATTGCACGTTTAAATGGCTAGATGGTGTTGCATCATCAGGTACCTTTGTCAAGGCAAATGGAATGAATGACTGGCCAACTGGAGATAGTGGTATACCAACTAACTGGACGGTTCAAAATGCTGGCATAGAGGTGAATGCCACCAACTTCCCGGATGCAGAATTCCGGAGCTGGATCATGAACAACATTAGTGGTGCCAGCGATGGATGGTTAACAGATGCAGAGATAGCAGAAGTAAAGGAAATTAATTGCAAAGGGACTTATTACAAAAGAGGATCTTTAGTGAGTTTGCAAGGTATAGAATTCTTTACGTCATTGACTCAATTGGCTTGTTCTTATAACCAGCTGACGAGTCTGGATGTAAGCAAGAATACGGCACTGACTAATTTGGAATGCGGTTCCAACCAACTGACGAGTCTGGATGTTAGCAAGAACATCTTTCTGGAAAAATTGTATTGCGAATCCAACAAGCTGGCTTCCTTGGATGTGAGTAAGAACACAACATTGAAGACTTTGTCTTGCTATCGTAACCAATTGACGAGTCTGGATGTAGGCAAGAATACGGCACTGTATTCATTGGATTGTGGATCCAACCCACTGGCAAGCCTGGACGTAAGCAAGAATACGGCACTGTATTCATTGGAATGTGGAACCAGCCAACTGACGAATTTGGATATAAGCATGAACCTGGCACTGCATACCTTGTTCTGCGAAAACAACTTTCTGACGAGTCTGGATGTTAGTAAGAATACGGCTCTGTTTACTTTGTATTGCGGGAACAACTGGCTAACGAGTCTAGATGTAAGCGAGAACTCTGCACTAGGGAAATTGCATTGCCCTCACACCCTGCTGACGAGTCTGGATGTAAGCAAGAACACGACACTATATGAATTGATTTGTCATTCCAACCAACTAACAAGTCTGAATCTAGGTAATAATACGGAATTATATAGGTTGGAATGCTATTCCAATTTGTTGACGTGTCTGGACCTATCAAAAAACTCTTCTATTGAGTCTGCTTCTATTGGCAGTCAATTCACATCATCGAAGGCTGTAAGTGCAAGTGCAGGCATTGCGATTCCTATGACATCCGACTTTGATTTCACAAAAGTTTCCAATTTGAAATTGGATGGGACGAGTGTGTCGGGTAGTCTCACAACTGTTAATGGGCAAAAGTATCTTGTATTCGCTCAGGCCGGTACAGCACAAAGTTCCATTGACGGAAAGAAATTGACATTCGACTATAGTACTGGCAATAGTTTTAGCAGCGCTGCATCCATGGACGTAACCGTATCGTTGTCTTATGATGCACCCGTGACCTACACCCTCTCTATCCAGTCAGGAAGTGGTGGTTCTGTATCTTATGAGGGCACGACCGTCACGAATACCACCAAGTCGTTCACAGTAGTCGAAGGAACTTCTGCCACGATTAGCATCATGCCTAATAGTGGCTACAAGTTGAGCAAACTGACCGTGAACGGCACGAACGTCACATCGTCGGTTTCGAACAACCAGTACGCTATTAGCAACATCACCGCCAACACTTCAATCATTGCTACGTTTGAGCCCATAAATCCCAACATTGCTGCAAACCCCGTTTTCGCTACCACTGACGCCGCCTTGAAGCTCTACGACTACATGCGCGAACAGTATGGGCAAAAGGTCATCTCCAGCGTCATGGCCAACGTCAACTGGAACAACGAGCTGGCCGAGAACGTTTATAAACTCACGAAGAAATATCCTGCCGCTGTTTGCTACGACTTTATTCACATTTGCTATTCACCTGCCAACTGGATCGACTACAGCAACATCAATCCCGTAAAGGCGTGGAGTGACGCGGGTGGCATCGTGCAGCTCATGTGGCACTTCAACGTGCCGAAGTCTGAGGGTTCTACCGACTACACATGCACGCCCTCCGAGACAACGTTCAAGGTGCAGAACGTCTTCACTAACGGTTCGTGGGAAAACCGCTGGTTCTACGAGCAGATGGACAAGGTCGTGGCCACTCTGCTGAAGCTGCAGGATGCCGGTATTGCTGCCACCTGGCGTCCCTTCCACGAGGCAGCTGGAAACGCCACTGCCAAGCAGCAGGCCTCATGGACCAAGTCCTGGTTCTGGTGGGGCTACGATGGTGCCGACACCTACAAGCGGCTCTGGCGCACCATGTTCGACTACTTCAAGCAGAAGGGCGTGAAGAATCTCATCTGGATCTGGACCACGCAGAACTACAACGGCAACAGCGCCAACTACAACCAGGACACCGACTGGTATCCCGGCGACGAGTACGTCGACATCGTGGGCCGCGACCTCTACGGCTACACCGCCGAGCAGAACCTGCAGGAGTTCAACGAGATTCAGGCCACCTACCCCACGAAGATGATTGCCCTCGCCGAGTGCGGCTATGGCACCTACGACAACCAGCGCCATGAGTTTGCCAACATCTCCGACTGCTGGAACACGGGTGCCCACTGGAGTCACTTCATGGTGTGGTATCAGGGCGGACAAGGTTCCACCAACTCCATGATGACCGATGGCTGGTGGAAGGATGCCATGCAGTGTGAAAGCGTCATCACCAGAGACCAGATAACATACTCGCTCTCTGTGCAAGCAACAGGAAATGGGATTGTGACATACAATGGCGTTTCTTTTAAGGATTCGGCACGGACTTTCACGGTAAACAATGGCTCTTCTGCAACTCTGATATTTACTCCGGATAATGGTTGTCGAGTGGCATGCGTCAAAATGAACGGAACAGATGTGACATCGAAAGTTACAAACAACCAGTATACCATTAACAGTATCAATGCCTACACTTCGGTAGCAGTTACATTTGAAGCAATTCCGCAGACTACCTACACATTGAATATTTCTGCCACTGGCAATGGCAGTGCGTCGTACAGTGGTGAAACCATAAGAAGCGGTTCTAAGTCGTTCACCCTTGACGAAGGAGCGAATGCGACGATTGCCTTTACACCTGACAACGGTTACCGCATAGCTAGTGTAAAGGTGAACAACACGGATGTGACCTCTCAGGTGAAGAACAATCAGTACACAGTCAGCAGCATCTCGGCAAATACGACTGTTGCCGTGACGTTTGAAGCCATTCCTCCGACCACCTATCAGCTCACCATCTCTGCCTCGGGCAATGGCGAGGTAAGCTATAGTGGGGAAACCATTCGAAATGGCAACAAATCATTTACCCTTAACGAAGGAACGAATGCAACAATATCCTTTACGCCCGACAATGGCTACAGGATTGCCAGCCTGATTGTGAACAATGCAGACGTGACTAGCAAGGTAGCCAACAACCAGTATACTGTAAGCAGCATTCAGGCAAATACAACGGTTTCGGTAACCTTTGAGGAGATTCCGCCAACGACCTACATGCTGAGTATTATGGCTTCAGGTAACGGCAGTGTGACTTACGATGGAACGACGGTAAGGAATCAGACACACTCATTTACTATCAACGAAGGTTCCTTCGCAACGCTATTGCTTTCGCCAGACGACGGTTATCATGTAGCTAGCATCATCGTAAATAGTGTTGACGTGACATCGGCTGTAGAAGACAATCAGTATACCGTCAGCAACATCAAGGCAAATACGGTCGTCTCTGTATCCTTCGAGGAGATTCCGCCAACGACCTACACCCTGAGCATCACGGCTTCGGGTAATGGCAGCATTGCCTATGATGGAACAACGGCACGAAATCAGACGCGCACATTCACGCTTGTTGAAGGTTCGTCTGCAGTACTTACATTCACTCCCGACAATGGTCATCGCATAGCAAGTGCCAAGGTAAACGGTTCTGACGTGACGGCACAGATAACAAATCATCAATACACCATCAATAACATCTCTGCAAACACCTCAGTAGAAGCCGCCTTCGCTGAGATTGAATATACTTCTATTGATCACGAGGGGCTGAACTATCGTGTAGTGTCAAACAGCAACAAGACTGTGAGTGTGGCTAATGGGAGTTATGGTTACTATATTTCCGTTCCAGCATCGTTCACGGAAAACTATTTTGAGTGGACCGTGACAGGAATGGACGACGACGTATTGAGCAGCAATCCTCAGTTGGCTGCCGTCATCTGGAATCCTTCTACCCTGTTTACTGGCAGCATCGACAATCCAAACTTCCTGCTTTACGTGAAGTCGTCACAGTATGCACCATCATCGGTAAAGAATGTGGTTATCAACGGCACTGCTGAGGAGATTACCCTGACAGATGCCGCCAATGGCAACAACTTCTACTGCCCGCAGGAATTCACGGCAAAACAGATTAGCTATACGCACTACTACAGCATGACAACAGGCATTGAGACCGCCCAGGGTTGGGAAAGCATTGCCCTACCCTTCGACGTACAGAGCATCACCCACCCGTCGAAAGGAACTCTGGTGCCTTTTGCCAACTGGAGGAGTGGGAGCAGCGAGAGACCCTTCTGGCTCTATCAGCTGAGCGGCAACGGATTTGTGGTAGCAAACAGCATTCAGGCTAACCGGCCATACATCATCAGTTTGCCTAACAACTCAGAATACAGGGAGGAATACAGGGTGAACGGAGTCATCACCTTCTCGGCAACAGACGCTACAGTGAAGAGTTCGGAGAACCTGCAGACAGGTTCGTATAGTGACCGTACTTTCATTCCGAACTTCATAAACCAGAATGCCAGCAACGGATTTTACGTGCTGAATGCCATCAATAATTATTCCACGAATGCAGGCGGATATACAGAAGGAAGCCGCTTTGTGAGAAACCTCCGCACTGTACATCCGTTTGAGGCATACATCACCATTGCCGGTGGTAGTGCAAAGGAGTCTATCCCCATCTTCGATGATGAGACTACATGGATTAAAAGCCTCTCCCCCATCCCCTCTCCTGAAGGCGAGGGAGGCGTCTACAACCTGAGTGGCCAGCAAATAAGACTGGGAGAGAATCATAGCACTAAGAACCTCAAGAAAGGTGTTTACATCGTTGATGGAAAGAAAATTGTAATCAGATAGCATCATGAGAAAATTGCAAAAAATCTTTTGGGTAGCCATGCTACTGCTGACAAGCGGTAGCATGAAAGCCCAAGACATTGAAATCAGAGACTTCAGGCCAAATATTACAAGTCTGATTGGCAGCGTGAACCCTATCTATGACAATACGGGGCAGGCCTGCTCTGTCATCAAGTTTCTTGTCAGAGACACAACGTTCGTCGTGGAAGCCAATCAGGGAATCATGAAACGGACATCCGAAATTGGCGAGATCATAGTCTATGTGCCAACAACGACAAAAAGACTGACCATACGCCACGCTGGTATGCTGCCATTGCGCTATGAACTCCCCATGCGATTGGAACCCAAAAAGACTTACGATGCCTTGCTTTTAATTTCTGAAAAAACGAAGGATTCTATTCGGCCAGAAGGTGGAATGAAAAAAGAAAAGGCACCGAAGGATCATGCCCACTTTGTCATGAGTCTTGGGTACCAAATCATGGCAATATCTGGTCCTACGATAGCCATTGGGATTGAAAGCAACCACCATCAAATAGAGATTGGCGGAACGCTTGGTCTACAGAAGTCATCAGAACTCCATCTCTACGATTCAAACAATACGATGATTGCCACGCGACAATACTCGCCACTAAGAGTAATGCTCAGATACGGATACGAATTTGTCCCGGTAAAGAGTTTTGGTGTTGAGCCTATGATCGGTGCTAATCTGAATGTTTTCAACAGCAAATCAGAGAATGACAGTTATCGCGACTATTTCAAAAGAGCATCATCGTTCTCGCTTACTCCTGGTGTCAGACTCTCATACGTGATAGACAATCATCTCAAAGTACACCTTACACCTGAATATGGATTGGGTATCTACAAGAGCAGTAATTGCAAGGTGGTAAGCAATCATAATAAGAAATTTAAACAATGGACTGATGGATTTAACGTCAGCCTTGGCATCAGTTACACACTTTAATCAATCAAGAAGCAATGAAAAAAAGTTTATTTGTAATAATCATGGTTTTGAGCTTTTGCTCATGCAGCGAAGTTAGTAATATTGATGACATCGTCATCGATGATGGAGCGATAACTTTATCAGTAGATAACGAGTCATTAGAATTTAGTGCCGAAGGCGGACAAATGCTATTAGGAATCAAGAGCAACGGTAATTGGGGCATCAGCCGTTCCGGTTCCTGGTTCACCGTTCAGACTGTAACAGGAAAAGGTAACGGAAATGCCGTTGTAGAGGCAACTCCGAACACAACAACCGAGGTTCGCTTTGGAACTATAACGGTATACAATAACAACAAATCTATTACCGTTAACGTTACACAGAAGGCTTCAGAGAAATCTGGTATTCCTGGTTCTGGCGACAACAATCCCCCGTCAGTCTAATTATTAAAACAGGAAACAACATTTTCCCGACATCGCAAGCCTTGCGGGGCTTGGTGGTGTCGGGAAAATGTTGTAATTTTGCAGCGAGTTAAGGTTCAAAGTACGACTATGGAAGAAAAGAGGAAAGAGAATGTGCCGTTGCTGGACTTCGACATCGTGGAAGACCAGTCACAGAATATAATTAAGGTGATCGGCGTGGGCGGCGGCGGACAGAATGCCGTCGGCAATATGTACGACGAGGGTATCGAGGGCGTGACGTTTGCGGTGTGCAACACCGATAGCGCTGCGCTGTCGAAGTCGCCGGTGCCGGTGAAGCTGCAGCTGGGCTCGGTGGGCTTGGGAGCCGGCGCCAACCCCGACGTGGGGCGCAAGGAGGCTGAAAGCAACATCGAGGACATAGAGCGGCTGCTGGACGACGGCACGAAGATGGTGTTCGTGACGGCAGGCATGGGCGGCGGCACGGGCACGGGTGCTGCTCCGGTGGTGGCGAAGGTGGCGAAGGACCGCGGCATACTGACCATCGGCGTGGTGACAATTCCGTTCTACTTCGAGCAGAAGCGCAAGATCGTGAAGGCACTCAAGGGTGTCGACGAGTTGCGGAAGCACGTCGACGCGATGCTGATTGTGAACAACGAGCGCATCTGCGACGTCTACAACGACACGCAGGTGACGCTGAAGGAGGCACTGAAGCGGGCCGACGATATTCTGAAGAACGCCGTGAAGGGCATCTCGGAGCTCATCACTATCAGCTCGGAGGGCAGCATCAACCTTGACTTCCGCGACGTGGAGACGACGATGCGAAACGGCGGCGGTGCCATCATGGCCATTGGCCGTGCCAGCGGCGAGCGGCGTGTGGAGCGCGCCATCATCGACGCGCTGGACTCTCCCCTGCTCTACGGCAACGACATCGGCAAGGCGAAGCGCATCCTATTTAATATATACGCCAGCGACAAGGCACCGTTCTTCGTGCCGGAACTGTCGGAAATCTCGGAGTTCTTCGACCAGCTGGACCCGAACATCGACGTGATATGGGGTACGGCGACCGACAACACGCTCGACGACGACGCAAAGGTGATTATCCTGGCGGCCGACATGGACGACGACATGCAGGAGCAAAACCTGCGCAGGGAGTATCAGCAGGACGAAAACGCCTACTACGAGAGCTTGATTCCGAAACTCTATAAGCCAGCACCCGGACGCAAACTGGAGCCTACCCCCGAGCCCAAAGTGGTGCCTACTCCCAACCCCAAAGTGGTGCCTACCCCCAACCCCTCCCTAAAGGGAGGGGAGAGCCTGCCGGAGCAAGAGCAAGAGGGTAGCGAAAACACAGTTGATAGAGAGACTAGTCAGTCTAGTCAATCTAGTCTGTCTAGTCAATCTAGTGAGACTAGTAGAACTAGCGGGACTAGGGAGAATAGCGGGACTAGGGAGACTAACGGGACTAGGGAGAATAGCGGAACTCAGGAGATTAGGGAGATTAGCCAACCTCGCGAGGAGCCGAAGCCGCAGAAACCTGTGTCGATGGTGGAAAGATGGAAGCGCTGGCTGGAGCGGAAAATGACGGAAGTGGTATTAGACGAATGACATGACTTGGCATAAGTGGTGCTTTTGCTAAGGAAAGCAAGTTGTTTTGCTAAGGAAAGCAAGTTGATTTGCTGAGGAAAACAAATTGATTTGGCCTGTAAAAGGACTGAATTGGCAAAGCGAAGACAAGGAGTAGTGATGACGGAAACGAACAGGAACACGGCGGAAGGCATGGCTGAGGAGCTACGGCAACTGGTCAGAGCCTTGCAGATGCAAGACAGGAACGACCTGATTCTACAGGCGCTGGGTGTGCCGCTACTGGAGCAACTGCGCATCGAGGCGGCGCGGGGGAAGCTGAGCCGGTTGCTCATCACGAAGGATTTCCGCTTCGTGCTGCAGGACTACGACCGGCGGGAGATTGTGATGCAGCCCGTCCACAAGGCGGTCTACCTGCTGTTCCTGGCCCACCCCGAGGGCATCGAGTTCAAAAATCTCTCCGACTACCGCGACGAACTGCGGAAGTACTACTGGCAAGTGGCTCCGCGCAGCATGGACCGCGAGCAGATAGAAGAGAGCGTGGCGCGGCTGACCGACCCGCGCGACAACGCCATCAGCGAGAAATGCTCACGCATCAAACGGACGATTCTGGAACTGATGGACGAATACAGTGCCAGCTACTACATCATCAATAGCCACACAACGAAGCACATTGCCGGTTCGCAGCGCATCTGGTATGAGCGGCTGAAGGTGATCAACCTGCCGCGCGAGCTGGTGGTGTGGGAAGAGGAAAAAGGTAATAGGTAAAAGGTAATAGGTAAGAGGTTGGAGGGCGAAGGTTGTTGAATGATGTTCAAAAAAAACCTAAAAATGCAAATTTTTTATATAATAAAGGGTTGAAACGCTTTTTTGCTTTGTTGTTTGCAAGAAAAAAAGTACTTTTGCACTCGAAAAAAAAGAAAACAACAAAGGATACGTATGAAAAAATATCTGATTCCACTCATTCTGCTCTGCCTGTTACTGATGGGCGGCCTGGTGTGGTTGTACTTGGATCTGGACAAGCAGAAACAGGAAAACCGCGAGATGCAGGAACTGGCCGAACTCGACAAACAGGAAATGGAGAACGAGTATCAGCAGTTTGCCATGCAATACAGCGAGATGAAGACGCAAATCAACAACGACTCCATCGTGGCCCAGCTCTCGGCTGAGCAGGAGAAGACGCAGCGTCTGCTGAGGGAACTGCAGCAGGTGAAGGCCAACGACGCCCGCGAGATTACCCGACTGAAGAAAGAACTGGCAACGGTGCGCGCCGTGCTGCGCTCGTATGTCATCGAGATAGACTCCCTGAACCGTCTGAACCAGAACCTGCAGGAGGAGAACACCCGCGTGAAGGCTCAGTATGAGGAGGCCACGCAGCAGATTGAAGGTCTGAGCAGCGAGAAGCAGTCGCTGTCGGAAAAGGTGGCGATAGCCGCCCAGCTGGATGCCATCGGCATCTCAATGCAGGCTAAGGACAAGCGCAACAAGAAAACTGACCACGCCTCGAAGGCCAAGACCATGCAGGTGAACTTCGCACTGGCAAAGAACGTCACCGCCCAGAACGGTATGCGGACAGTCTACGTGCGCATCACCTCGCCGACGGGCTCGCTGCTGGGCAATGCAGGTTCGTTCAGCTACGAGAACCGCACGCTGCAGTGCTCGATGAAGAAGGCGGTGGAGTATGGCGGTCAAGAAACACCCGTCACGCTCTATTGGAATGTGGATCAGGCCCTCGTGGGCGGCACCTATCAGGTAAGCATCTTCGCCGACGGCCACATGATAGGATCGCGCAGCTTCAGCCTTAAATAGGCGACGGAGTCGCGGTTCAAGGCCGCAAAGCGGCGGTTCAAGGTTCAAAGTTCAAAGCCGCAAGGCGGCGGTTCAAGGTTCAAAGCCGCAAAGCGGCTGTTCAAAGTTCAAGGTTCAAGGTTCAAGGCCGCAAGGCGGCGGTTCAAGGTTCAAAGGTTCAAAAGAAAAAATCATTATATATGAGAAAGGTATTAACATTATTCATGCTGACCGCCACGCTGACTGCTGGGGCGCAACGGGTGCTGACGCTCGACGAGTGTCGGCAACTGGCGTCTGACAACAACAAGCAGCTGGGGGTGGCTCGCGTGAAGCAGGAGGTAGCCCTGAACACCCGGAAGGCTGTCCGCACGAAATACCTGCCAAAGGTGGACGTGCTGGGCGGCTACGAGTTCTTCAGCCGCGAGATTTCGCTCCTGAACAAAGACCAGAAGGCAACCTTCGCCAATCTGGGTACGACGGCGATGACGGGTGTCGGCGAGCACATGTCGACAGCACTGATGGGACTTGTGCAGCAAGGCCTCATCACGCCGGAGATGGCCCAGCAGCTGGGTGGTCTCGTGGGTCAGATGGGCGAGCCATTGGCACAACTGGGCAACCAGATGGGCCAGAAAATCAACGATGCCTTCAAGACCGATACGAGGAACATCTTCGCTGCTTCGGTGATGTTGCGCCAACCTATCTACATGGGTGGGGCCATCACGGCAGCCAACCATATGGCCGACATCAACGAGCAACTCGTGGCCAACGAGTTGGAAGGCATCCGTCAGGCTACGACAAGCCACGTTGACGAGGTATACTGGACGGTGGTTTCGCTGAAGCAGAAGCAACAACTGGCCAACAGCTATCGCGACCTGGTGCAGAAGTTGGATGACGACGTTCACAAGATGATCGAAGAAGGCGTAGCCACGAGGGCTACGGGCCTGAAGGTAGATGTAAAAGTGAACGAAGCCGACATGCAGGTGACTCAGGTGGAAGACGGCGTTGTGCTGGCTAAGATGCTGCTCTGCCAGCTCTGCGGACTGCCGCTCGACAGCGACATCACGCTGGCCGACGAGGGAAAGGACGTGCTGCCCTACTCGCCCGACAGCGAGAACACGGGCAACGAGGTGGCCTTCGAGAACCGTTCGGAACTGAAGATGCTGGAGAATGCCGTGCAGTTGAGCCAACAGGCCACGAAGCTTGTGCGTGCTGCCTACCTGCCCCAAGTGGCACTGACAGGCGGCTATCTGCTGAGCAACCCGAGCCTCTACAACGGTTTTGAGCGGAAGTTCAAAGGCGTCTGGAATGTCGGCGTGACGCTGCGTGTGCCCGTGTGGAACTGGTTTGAAGGCGAATACAAGGTGCGCGCCAGCCGTGCTGCCACAACGATGGCCGAAATGGAACTGAGCGACGCCCGCGAGAAGATTGAACTGCAGCTGGAGCAGTGCCGATTCAAACTGAAAGAAGCCAACAAGCGCCTGCTGATGTCGAAGAAAAACCTGACGAGTGCCGACGAGAACCTGCGTTGCGCCAACGTGGGATTCCGCGAGGGCGTGATGGAAGCCACCGACGTAATGGCTGCCCAGACAGCCTGGCAGCAGGCTCAGAGCCAGAAGATCGACGCCGAGGTGGAAGTGAAACTGGCCCAGGTGGCTTTGCAAAAGGCACTTGGCATGTTGAATTAGTTTAGAGTTTAGTGTTTAGAGTTTAGAGATTAAAATTATATATCGAAAATAAAATCATGTCAGCAAAAACCCAACATAACAACATCCTGCTCGCCGTACTGGGCTTTATCGCTGTGGTCGTCATCGTAGGCCTCATCGGTTTCTTCCTGCTCGACCGTAGTCCCGAAATAATACAGGGCGAGGTGGAAGTGAGCGAATACAGAGTATCATCGAAAGTTCCCGGTCGCATTCTGGAACTGCGCGTGAAGGAAGGCGACTACGTGCACGTGGGCGACACACTCGCCATACTGGATGCCCCTGAGGTGCAGGCCAAGAAGACCCAGGCACAGAGTGCCGAGGATGCCGCTGCAGCCCTGAGCGACATGGCCGAGGCAGGAGCGCGCAAAGAGCAGGTGAGCGGTGCCTACCAATTGTGGCAGCAGGCCAAGGCCGGCCTGGAGATTGCCCAGAAGACCTACGAACGCGTGCAGCGCCTCTTCGACGAGGGCGTGATGACAGCCCAGAAGCGCGACGAAGCGCTGGCCAACTACAAAGCCCTGCAGGCTCAGGAGAAAGCCGCCAAGAGTCAGTACGACATGGCTATGAACGGCGCTCGCCAGCAGGAGAAGCGCGCTGCCCAGGCTCAGGTGAACCGCGCCCGCGGTGCCGTGCAGGAGGTGCAGAGCTACATCCGCGAGACCGTGCAGATTTCGAACGTCGAGGGTGAGGTGTCGAACATCTATCCGAAGGTGGGCGAACTCATCGGCACAGGCTCACCCATCATGAGTATCGCCGTGATGAGCGACCTCTGGGGCACGTTCAACGTGCGCGAAGACCAGCTGAAAGGTCTGAAGATTGGCGATACGTTCACGGCATTCTCGCCCGCTTTCAACAAGGAGTTGAAAATGAAAGTGTTCTACATCAAGGACCAGGGTTCCTTTGCCGTTTGGAAAGCCACGAAGGCCAACGGTCAGTACGACCTGAAGACCTTTGAGGTGAAGGCTCGTCCTGAGGAGAAGTTCGAGGGTCTGCGTCCCGGCATGTCGCTGATTATCAAGGAGTGAGTTGAGAGTTGAAAGAGATGCTGAGACAACTGCTTGCCATAGCCCTGCGCGAGTGCGGAATATTGCGTCGCAACCCGATGTATCTGTTCTGCATGTTGGTGTTTCCGATACTGGTTACCGTGTTCTTCACGACGATGATGAATGCCGGACAGCCCCAGGAGATGCCCGTGGGCATCGTCGACAACGACAACACGTCGACAACGCGGGCACTGGTGCGTAAACTCGACTCTTTCCAGACCAGCAAGGTGGTGGGGCACTACTCCAACGTGAACGAGGCCCGCAACGCCATTCAGGAAAACAAGATCTACGCTTTCCTTTATATCCCCAAGGGAACCACCGACGCGCTGCTCTCCTCGCGCCAGCCGAAGATTTCGTTCTACTACAGCCAAGCCTCCATCACGGCAGGTGCCCTACTCTATCGCGACCTGAAGACGGTAGCCACACTGGGGTCGGCGGCCGTAGGACAAAGCACGATGCGCGCAAAGGGATTCACCGACGAGCAGACGGCAACCTTCCTGCAGCCCATCGTTGTAGACCTGCACATGATCGGTAACCCGTGGGCAAGCTATAACCTCTATCTCTCGACGATGCTCATACCGGGCATCCTGATTCTCTTCATGTTCCTCATCACCGCCTACTCGCTGGGCACGGAACTGAAATTCAACACTGCGAAGGAGTGGCTCGCCATGGCCGACAACAATATCATCGTGGCCCTCTCAGGGAAGTTGCTGCCGCAGTTCCTGATTTTCCTCAGCATCTTCTATGCCTACATGTACTACATGTTCGGGTATCTGGAGTTCCCCCATCCAGGCGGTGTGTGGATGATGCTTCTGCTCGGATTGCTCACGGTGATGGCCAGCATCGGCTTCGGCATCTTTGCCTTCGGCCTGATGCCCTCGCTACGCATGTCGATGAGTATCTGTTCGCTGTGGGCGGTGCTGAGTTTCACCACCAGCGGTGCCACGTTCCCCGTGTTTGCGATGCATCCCGCCATCGAATCGCTGGCCCAGTTGTTCCCGCTGCGCCACTACTATATGATTTATCAGATTTGCATCTTCAACGGTTTCCCGTTCACTGATGCTTGGTTCAACTTCATGGCACTCGTGATATTCGCCGCGCTGCCCTTCTTCGTACTGAACAAGATCAAGCGGGCCATGCTGGAGTATGTTTATATTCCTTAGAAGTTAAAGAAGTTAGGGAAGTTAAAGAAGTTAAGATAATTAGGATGAAAGAGACGCTGCTACATAGAATCAAGGAAGGACTCAGGGATATGTGCTATATCTGGGCCAAGGAGATGCGCTCCACCATTACCGATGAGGGAGTGCTCATCTTCTTCATCCTTGTGCCCATTCTATATCCGCTGCTCTACTCGTGGGCCTACTCCAGCGAGGTGGTGCGCGAGGTTCCTGTGGCCGTTGTCGACCTGTCGCACAGCCACCAGAGCCGTCAGTTCATCCGTGAGTTCGACGCGTCGCCCGACACAAAGGTGGCTTACTACTGCACGTCGCTCGACGAGGCGCGCCAGTTGGTGGGCAAGCAGGTGGTGCACGGCGTGCTCTACTTCCCCACAGACTTTCAGACCCGCACCCTGCGCATGGAGCAAAGCCACGTGGGTGTCTATTGCGACATGGCGCTCATGCTCACCTATAAGGCCATCTATCAGACCGCTCAGGCTGTAGCGAGCCACATGAACGGTGAGGTGCAGATAGCCCTTTCAGGCAACCCGACCGACCGCGAAGACGAGATTCTCACCGAGCCGCTGGCCTTTGAGGAAGTGCCCATGTTCAACCCCACAGGCGGCTATGGCTCGTTTCTCATTCCCGGCGTGCTGATGCTCATCATCCAGCAGACGTTGCTGCTGGGCATCGGGCTGGCTGCTGGAACCGCCCGCGAGTCGAACCGCTATCAAGACCTCGTTCCTGTGTCGCGCCACTATAACGGCATCTTCCGAATTGTGCTGGGCAAGTCGCTGGCCTATTTCATGATCTACGCTGTCATCAGCGCCTATCTGACCCTTGTCGTTCCGCGCATCTTCGGCTTCACCAGCCTGCTGTCGGGCGGCTCGCTGCTGGCACTGATGGTGCCCTACATTCTCTCGTGCATCTTCTTCGGCATGATGCTGTCGTGTCTGGTGCGCTATCGCGAGAATGTACTCCTGCTTGTTGTCTTCACCACCGTTCCCTTCCTCTTCCTGACGGGAATGTCGTGGCCGCAGAGCAGCATGCCCGGTGTATGGCGCGGCATTGCCACACTCATTCCTTCGACATTCGGCGTGCGCGGTTTTGTGCGACTCAACACGATGGGAGCCACGCTCAGCGACATCCGCCTGGAGTATCAGGCACTGTGGCTGCAGACGGCCGTCTACTTCCTTGCCACCTGCGCCGTCTATCGCTTCCAGATTATCTCGGCCCACCGTCATGCCAACGACCGCATTCAGGTGCTGAAGGAGAAAGCCAAAGCAGCCCGCATGCGCAAGGAAGCACAGGCCAAACCATAAGTGCTCCGGCCTGTATAACAAGACTGACTGATAGAAATTGCAAGATCATTTCTATCATCTCAGGAAAAAATGTCATCGAATAATATCACCAACATGAAAAAATTGTATTTCTCTGCCGTGCTGGTACTGATGAGCATGGCCGTGCAGGCACAGAACGTGCAACTGCACTACGACTTCGGACGCTTCATCTATCCCGACGAAGAGACTGGCCGACAGAAAGTGACAATGACGCTGGAACAGTTCAAGGCCGACAAGTGGGGCTCGTGGTTCTACTTCATCGACATCGACTTCAGCCGCAAGTTCACCGAGGGTGCCTATGCCGAAATTTCACGCGAATTCAATCTCAGTAAGAAACTACCTATCGCTGCCCACGTGGAGTATAACGGTGGTCTGAACCGCTTCGGCAGTTTCCAGCAGGCTGCCCTCCTGGGTGCTGCCTGGAACGGCCATTCAGCCGACTTCTCGAAGACCTACTCGGTGCAACTCATGTACAAGCGCTTCTTCAAGAGCTACGAGTACACCCGCGGCTACCACAGCTTCCAGCTGACAGGCGTGTGGGGACTGAACTTCGCACAGGGCAAGGGAACCTTCTCGGGCTTCATTGATTTCTGGCGTGGCGAGAAGGCCAACGGCCACGGCCAGCTTGTCGTGCTCACTGAGCCGCAGCTGTGGTACAATGTGACGCCGCATCTGAGCTTCGGTTCTGAGATTGAAATCAGCAACAACTTCGTCTACAACACCTTCAACGACAAGTCGTTCTTCGTCAATCCCACCCTCGCTGCCAAGTGGAAATTCTAAACGCGCGGCAAAAAAACGTGCTGCTCAATCTGGTGCTGCCACGTGAGAAATAACACGACAGGGGTTGCCCACGGCAACACAACCTGACGGAATATCATTGACGACAACCGATCCAGCTCCAATGGTGACGTTGTCGCCAATTTTTATGCCTGGCAGGATGGTCACGCTGCCACCTATCCACACGTTGTCGCCAATGGTGACAGGCTTGGCCCACTCGCGGCGCGAGTTGCGCTCTGTGGGGTCGGTGCTGTGGCAGGCAGTATAGATGCTCACGTTGGGGCCGATGAAGCAATCGTCGCCAATGGTGACGGGGGCTTCGTCGAGCACGGTGAAGCTGAAATTGGCAAAGAAGCGGCGCCCTACGCTGATTTGCTTTCCGTAGTCGCAGTAGAAAGGCTGGTTGATGATGATGTTGTCGTCGCCGATGTGCCCAAGCAATTGCTTGAGTATCTTCAGTTTGCCTGCGTTGTCGGTGGGACGCAGCAGGTTATAGTCGTGAACCGTCTCTTTCGTTTCGTTCAGTTCGCGCAGCAGTTCTTCGTCGATGGCTGAGTATTCCATACCAGCCAGCATCTTCTCTTTCTCGGTCATGTCGTTCACTTCGTCCCTACAATCTTGGTCTTCGGCATCGTGGCATTGCGCCGACGCACCACGGTGACTACGCTCTGGGCCAGCGAGAGGAAAGCCTGCCCCGAGGCCGTGTCGGCATTGAGTGCCGACGGTGTGCCCTCGTCGCCATTCTCGCAGATGCTCTGCACGATGGGAATCTGTGCCAGCAGCGGCACCTGCATCTCCTCGGCCAGCCGCTTGCAGCCCTCGCGACCAAACAGGTAGTAGCGGTTCTCAGGCAGTTCGGCGGGCGTGAACCACGCCATGTTCTCCACCAGTCCCAGGATGGGCACGTTCACCTTATCGTTTCTGTACATGTCGATGCCCTTGCGCGCGTCGGCCAGTGCCACCTGCTGCGGCGTCGACACGATGACGGCACCCGTGATGGCCAGTGTCTGCAAGAGCGTCAGGTGGATGTCGCTCGTGCCCGGCGGCGTGTCCAGTATCAGGTAGTCCAATGCCCCCCAGTCGGCATCGCCGATGAGTTGCTTCAGTGCTCCCGTAGCCATGCCGCCACGCCAGAGCGTGGCCGTTTCGGGACTCACGAAGAAGCCTATGCTCAGCAACTTCACACCGTATTTCTCCACGGGCACTATCAGGTCGCGCCCGTCCTTATGGATGGCATAGGGCTGCACGTCCTCCACACCGAACATCTTCGTCATCGACGGGCCGAAGATGTCGCAGTCCAGCAGGCCCACCTTGTAGCCCAGCCGAGCCAGCGCGATGGCCAGGTTGGCCGAGACGGTCGACTTGCCCACGCCGCCCTTGCCCGAGCTCACGGCAATGATGTTCTCCACCTCGGGCAGCAGTTTGCCCACTTCGGGTCGCGGCGCACGCTTGAATTCGGTTTCAATCTCCACCTCCACGTCCTTGCCGCAGTGATATTTGATGGCGGCCTCGGCAGCCTTCACCGTCGACTTCAGGAACGGGTCGGTGTCGCGGTCGAACACCAGCACCACCTTCGTGCTCCACACGCCGCGCTCGCGGTCGTAGCCCACACTGGGCGTGTCGCCCACCATCTCGCTCTCCACCAGGTTCTTCTTCGTACCGGCATAGGTGACTGTGGCCAACGCCTCCAGCACCTTCTTCGGATACAATGCTTCGTTTTCTGTCATAACGTTTCTTGTTTTTTAATTTGCCTGCAAAGTTACTGAAAAAAAACCATCGTGCCAAGAACCTCCACCTTTTTTTATATATAAACACTCCGCACCATCCGCTCACAAAGAAAAGATGTTACACCTGCGAAAGAGTTTGCTACGTCTGTATATGCTCTTTTCAGAAAAAATGCTTACCTTTGCAGCAACAACAAAACCATTTTGTTATGAAGAAAACGCTCATCTCAGCCCTTATGGCGTGCCTGCCGCTCGTGGCGGCCTTGGCACAACCGCAGGGAGGCTTCGGAGGCTTCCAGGCACAGAACATCCAGTTGGAAACCTCGCAAGTGTGGAAAGACGTCAACTATGTCGGCGACGACAAGGCCTTCCACACCTGCGACATCTATCTGCCCCGACAGCAGCAGGAACGCTATCCCGTGGTCATCCACATCTACGGCAGCGCTTGGTTCAACAACAATGGCAAGGGTGCCGCCGACCTGGGCACCATCGTCAACGCCCTGCTGCGCGCCGGCTATGCCGTGGTGTGCCCCAACCACCGCTCCAGCATGGATGCCAAGTGGCCTGCCCAGCTGCACGACATCAAGGCCGTCGTGCGCTTCGTGCGTGGCGAGGCCGAGCGCTACCACTTCGACCCACGGTTCGTAGCCACCAGCGGCTTCTCGTCGGGAGCCCATCTGGCCTCCATCACCGCCACCACCAGCGGCACGCGCCAGAGCACTGTGGGCTCGGTCAGCATCGACCTTGAAGGCAACCTTGGCTCCTACACCGCCGAGAGCAGCCGCGTCAGCGCTGCCTGCGACTGGTCGGGCCCCATCGACCTCACGTCTATGGACTGCGGCGACCACATCCAGATGGGTGCCGACAGCCCCGAGGACATTCTGCTCGACTCGAAACTCGACCGCGAGCCCGACCGCTACCTCAGCCTCAGCGCCACCACCTATGCCGATGCCTACGACCCGCCCATCATCATTTTCCACGGCGAGAAGGACAACGTAGTGCCCTGCTGTCAGGGACGTAAGTTCCTCGAAGTGCTGCAGGGTGCCGGCATCACCACCGAGGCCACCTTCGTGCCCGAGGGAGGCCACGGCTTCAACATGTACAGTCAGGAGAACCTCGACAAGATGGTCAGCTTCCTCGATGCTGCCCGCCGCGGCCGCCAAGTCATCGTCGAGGACGGCGGCACAGGCCCCTGCAAGGCCGTCATGCGCGAGGAGCCCTCGCTGCCCGCCCATACCGTGTTTGCACCGCAAGACCTCTCGGCCTTCGGCCCCGGCCACACGCTGCCCGTGCTCGTATGGGGCAACGGAGCCTGCACCGACTCGCCCTGGGAGCACTATAAGTTCCTCAACGAGATTGCCTCCCACGGCTACCTCGTCGTGGCTACGGGCTACATCCCCATGAAGGAAGAACCCTACCGCGGCCCCATGTCCACCACACAGCAGCAGATAGAGTCCATCGACTGGGCCGAGGCTCAGAATGCCGACCCGCAGTCGCCCTACTATCAGAAGATCGACACGCGCCACATCTGTGCCGCAGGCATGTCGTGCGGCGGACTGCAGACGCTCTTCAACTGCGCCGACCCGCGCCTGACGTCGCTCATGATCTGCAACAGCGGACTCTTCAAGGTGCAGAACGCCCATCAGGCCGTAGGTGGCATGCCCATGCCACAGAAGTCGAAACTGCAGGAAATCCATACGCCCGTCATCTACATCCTCGGAGGTAAGGAGGACATCGCCTACGAGAACGGCATGGACGACTTCTACCTCATCAACCACGTGCCTGCCTGCGCAGCCAACTACCCCGTAGGCCACGGCGGCACCTACCGCCAGCCCCACGGTGGCGAGTTCAGCGTCGTAGCCCTCGCCTGGCTCGACTGGCAGCTGAAGGGCGACCGCAAGGCAGGCCGCATGTTCCGAGGCCGCCACAACCAGCTCTCCCAGCGCCCCGGCTGGACGCTCGAGACCAACCGCCAGTTTAAGCGCCTGAAGTAGAGGGGCGCGGCTGCGCCGTGTAAGGCGGCTGCGCCGCGGGTAAGGCCCCTACGGGGCGGGTAAGGTGCCTTCGGCACGTGTAAGGGCGGCGGTTGCCGCCGTGTAAGGCCCTGCGGGGTGGGTAAGGCGGCGTTGCCGCCCCCCCTCCGAAGTGTCAAAAAAACTTGCCTGTCAACCCCCTCGTAGAATTAAAAATTCCCGACCGCAAAATATTTTTTCCGAAATACGCCCGTATTTCCGCAAAGTCTCTAATCCGTTGCCCGTCAGCCGGTTAGAGGCTTTTTCGTTTCTCCACGCTTCTTCCCTCCCCTCTAAACCATAGGTTTGATGTCTCTAACTCATAGGTTTAGTC
>CACZIT010000027.1 GCA_902781315.1 uncultured Prevotellaceae bacterium | reverse complement strand
AAGCTTCTGAATTATGCCTTAATAAAGGCCAAGGAAATGGGCATCGGCCTGCTACAGATGGAGGGCAATATCGGGTTCTACAAACATGCAGGTTTCGATTTGGCCAGCAAACTCAATATTCATTATCATGATATGCCGAAGGATGAAGATGTGCCATTCTTCCTTGCCCAAGAACTGATTCCTGGCTATTGGGGCAATCGTGAGGGAACTTATTGTCCGCCCAAGGGCTATTTCGTGGCCGACGAGAATCCTGAGGCCTTTGAGGCTTACGAAGCGACCTTTCCGCAGAAGGAAAAGCTCCGCCTGCCAGGACAATTAGGATATGAAGAATAATTATAAGCCTGCTATAAAATGCCTGCGCAAAAGGATTCTTAGTGGTAAATTCAAATATAAAAAATGAAGAAATATGAATCGGAGATTTTGTCAGAGTTGCGGCATGCCGCTAACAGAAGATGTCCTCGGCACCAATGCCGACGGCAGTAAGAACGAAGATTACTGCATGTACTGCTACACCCATCACCAAAGAGGAATATATTGGCATGATGAAATCGTACTTTCCCCAGTTGAAGCGTTGGCGCCAAACGTTGGATGTCAGTAACGATGAAGTCACAAATGTCAACCCCGCTTTGGCTGGCATCAAAGAAATCATTGCCCAGATGGCCGACAAACAGTCCGTCGCCTACATCTCATCCGTAGATCAGGACGGCTTCCCCTGGACCAAGGCTATGCTGAAGCCCCGCAAGCGTGAGGGTATCAGAACCTTCTACTTTACAACCAACACGTTCTCAATACGTGTGGCTCAATACAAGGCTAACCCCAAGGCCAGCATCTATTTCTGCGATGCCGAAGGCTTCAAGGGCATGATGCTCAGAGGTACAATGGAGGTACTGACGGATGCCGCCTCGAAAGAAATGATCTGGCGCGAGGGCGACGAGCAGTACTATCCCGGTGGTGTAACCGACACTAATTACTGCGTGTTGAAGTTCACCGCCACCGACGGCCGTTTCTACAGCGACTTCTATCCCCGTAGTTTTGTGATTGAGTGATGAAACAGGAAATCAATCCCAAAGGTTTGGCGGAATCGGCAACTACGTTTAATTTTGCGGGGTCGAAACATTGGAATCATGAGATTAGTACGAGCAGTACAACAGGACTTTGACGACATCATCGCCTTCTATGATGATGTGACGGGGCGTACGCCTGATATGGTCCTCTATGCCCGATGGAGCAACGATATGACACATAAAATGATAGTAAGCCTTAATACTTATTATTCACTATAAAAGAATTCCTCATCGTCATCAAGCGGCTCTTCTTTCTTCTTTGGCTTCGGCATCTCCTTCAGCTGGCCGTTCTCGTCGAACATGCCGTAAGTGGTGCGAAGCACGATGAATTCCGTACGGCGGTTCAGCTGGTTGCATTCCTCCTGTTCTTTCTCTCCCAGTTTTTGGATGAACTCTTCGGAGAGCACGTCGCCCTCCTTCAAGAACTTGTGCTTGGCCACCACTTTCTTGTTTACTTTCTTCGGTTTCTCTTTTCCGTAGCCGACAGGCGTCAGTCGGTCGGCGGCTATGCCATGTTCAATGAGGTAGTTCACTACGCTCTCGGCACGCCGCTGCGAGAGGCGTTTGTTGTAGGCGGCCGGTCCCTTGTAGTCGCAGTGGGCCGACAGTTCAATAGTGACGTTCGGGTTTTCATTGAGCAGTGTCACGAGTTCATCGAGTGCCTTCGTCGATTCGGGGCGTAGTGTTGCCTTGTCGAAGTCGTAGAAGATGTTATCGATGAGCACAGGCGCCGAAATCGATGCCAGTGGGAACTGCAACACGTATTCTTCCGACTCTTCAGCCTGCTCTACACGCAGTTCCTCCTTGTGGTTCAGGAAGCCCTTGCAGGTGGCCAGCATCACGTAGCTCACTCCGGGTGTCACCACGTAGGTGAACGAGCCGTCGCTGCGCACGCTCAGCCGTTCGTTGGTGCCGTCGTCGCCCACGATGCGCACTTCGGCTGCCGTCAGCTCATAGCCGTCCATTTCGTACACCCAGCCTTTGACGGCCTGCACGATTTCGGGATTCTCGAAGCTGTATATGTGGTCCCATCCGCGCCCGTCGCCACGGTTCGAACAGAAGAAGCCTCGGTTGTAGGGCCCTTCGAAGGTCATTCCGAAGTCATCACCCTGCGAGTTGAGCGGATAGCCAGGGTGTTCCAGCACGTATTGGCGCGTCTTGGGGTCGATGGTGGCGATGAAGATGTCGAGGCCGCCCATGCCAGGATGGCCGTTGCTCGAGAAGTAGAAGTCGCCGTTCGGTCGGAAGGCGGGAAACATCTCGTCGCCCGGCGTGTTGATAGGGTTGCCAAGGTTTTCGATGCCGCCCAGTCCGCCAGTTGTCAGCCTGATGCGCCAAATGTCGAGGCCGCCCTTGCCGCCCGGCATGTCGGAGCAGAAGTAGAGCCACTGACCGTCGGGCGAGATGGCGGGGTGGGCATAGCCCGACAGCGTGTCGTTCGAAATCTTCAATTCCGAGGCCTTGCCCCATGAGGCGTCCGAACGGCTCGACTTCATGATCTGTGCATAGCGCGGATAGCTGGGGTCGGTCTGGCATACGGTCAGATACATCTCGCGGCCGTCGGGCGAGAACGAACAGGCGCCCTCGTCGTATTCGGTGTTCAGTCCGCCTTGCACCACCTCCGGCCGGCTCCATTTTCCCTTGTCGTCTTTCTCCGAGAAGAAGATGTCGCCTGCCTTCGTGCCGGTGATGCCGCTGAGTTCGTCGCCGTTGGCATCGTTGCGTGTCGACGTGAAATACAGCTTGTCGAAGTCGTCGCCGAAGAGCATGGGCGAATAGTCGGCGCGTCGCGAGTTGAATATCTCCATGCGCTTCACGGTGTAGCGCGATCCCAGTTCTTTCCACTGGGGAGCCTGTTCAGCCGAGGTCAGTGCGTTCTGCGTCAGCAGGGCAGGGTCGGTCAGTTTTTTATTGGCCTCCTTTCCCTTCGTGGAGGGGTTAGGGGTAGGCTCCGCCCTGTACCATTCGCCTATTGCCATGAGCGAGTCTTTCACCTCCTGCAGCACCTTTGTGGCGCCCTTGTATTCGCCGTTCTTCAGCAGCAGGCGGCCATAGGCCAGTTGGTCGCCCAGTTCGGCCTGCTTATAGCGAATAGCATTGCGATAGCCTGCAAGGGCCGACTGCGTCTGGTTGATTTTCGCATAGCAGCGAGCCATCTTCAGCGCCCGCTGGCCGCGCTTCTCGCGTTCCTTCGTCGGCGTACCTTGGTAGGCTTTCTTAAATTCCATGGCAGCGTCGTAGTATTCGCCCAGCGCCAAGTATTTCTCAGCCTTTTTCAGGTGCTTGTCGGCACCACAGCCTGAAGTCGCCATAGCCATAACGACTACAGCGACAATATGCAGAAATATCGTCGGTATTCTCTTCATCTTGTTATAATAACGTAGGAAACGCGATTTTATTGCAAGCATAGGCCTATTTAACCTCATCGGGCCACGGACAGGGCTTGCCGGTGCTCTTCACCGTGGGGCGTTGGGCTTTCATCTTGCGCAGCTGTCGTCCCAGCTCACGCGAAAGTTTCCGTACCAATTTGGGCCACCTTGGTGCAAGGTTGTCTTGTTCGCTGATGTCGGTTTCGATGTTGTAGAGTTCCTTTTCGCGGGTTTTGTAGTTATAGATCAGTTTCCACGGACCGTGACGCACGGCACAATTCAGGCTGATGCCCGGTCCCTCGTTGCCCCACACGTTCGGATAGTTCCAGATGAGCGAGCGGTCGGCCGACGGATCGCCACTCTCGTTGAGCAAGGGCATGAAGCTGCGGCCGTCGATGGTTTGTGGCACGCTGTAGTGGCTCACACCGCCCATCTCGAGCAGGGTAGGGAAGAAGTCTTCTATCATCAGATATTTGTCGCAGCGCGAACTACGGCGCACATGTCCCGGCCAGCGCACGATCATCGGTTCGCGTATGCCGCCTTCGAGCAGCGAGCCCTTGCCCGAGCGCAGCGGTGCGTTCTGGGTGTAGAGCGGTTCGTCGCGGTAGTAGCTGCCTGTGGCATAGCCGCCGTTGTCGCTCATGAAGATCACCACCGTGTTGTCGGCCTCTCCGTTGCGGTCGAGCCAGAGGAGCAGAGCGCCCAGACTCTGGTCCATGCCTTCCACGAGCGAGGCGTAGGCGGCCTCCTTTGGCGAGAGTCCTTTGTCGATGTACTTCTGATAGAAGCGCATGTCGCGGTCAATGGGAATGTGGACGGCGTAGTGCGACATGTAGAGGTAGAAAGGCTTGTCCAGAAGCCGTGCCTCCTTCCATTTGTCGAGCGCGCGAAGGGCCTCCTGTGTGAGCGCGTCGGTCAAGAAGGTGCCCGTGCCCCAATAGTGCTCGAGGTCGGGCGTTGCCATGAGCGAAGTGGCATGCCCCAAGCTGTCGTGGCCGTAGTTTTGCTCGCTCAGGTAGGTGGCTGGTCCGCCAGCGGCATGGCCGGCAATGTTCACGTCGAAGCCGAAGTGCTCGGGCCGCTCGCCCGGGGTGCCCAGTGCGCCCCAATGAGCCTTGCCCACGTGAATGGTGTGGTAGCCGCTTTCGTGCAGCAGGTCTACGAACGACCGGCAGACAAAAGCACGTTCCGCCCATCCTTTATCTCCCTGAACTCCTTGAACAATCCCATTCACGTTCCAATCGGGTGTTGCCACCAGGTCGTCTTCCATGTCAGTCGACTCGTTGCGGCGCAACGTCCAGTTGGTCACGCGGTGGCGAGCCGCGTTGGCTCCCGTCATGAGCGAACAGCGGCTGGGCGAACTGATGGGCGCGGCGTAGGCTTGCGTGAACAGCATTCCCTCGCTGGCCAGCCGCTCCATATTGGGCGTCTCGTAGGTGTCGTTCAGCGGTGTGCGCTCCGTCCAGAAGGGCACCGACGTGTCTTGCCATCCCATGTCGTCCACCATAAAGAGAACGATGTTCGGACGGTTGCCGGCAGATGCTGTTGCTACTGCCATCGATGCTGATACAACTATCAGGGGCTTCATTAGGGTTTCTCTTTTTGCTTGAGTAGGGACTCTGACTCCCCCCTCACTACTGCGATGGGGGCTGTACAATCGGCAGACGCCACGAGCAGGGGTCCTGCGGGTCGTTCCAGCGCGAACAGCCGTAGGCCGTGCGTCCCTGTATCACCGTGCCACGGCCACACAGCGGACACTTGTCGCCCACCGTCGGCACAGCGTTTTCTTTCTTCAGCACCTTCGTGCCACCAGAGGCTTTTTTCGTACTTGCTTTCCTTTTCTTCTTAGTAGCCGGGGCTGCCCCTTCTCCGCTCCCTACCGGGGAGAGGCTGGGGGTGAGGCTCTTGTCGGCAGGCTCCAGCGTAATCCGTCTGGGCTCGTTGTCGCGCAGCACGTCGTTCACAATCTGCGTGATTTGCTGCTTCAGCTCCTCGATGAACTGTCCGGCATCATATTTCTTGTGCTCAATGTCGCGCAGTTTCTTCTCCCAGATGCCCGTCAACTCGCAGCTCTTCAGCAGTTCTTCCTTGATGAGGTCGATGAGTTCGATACCTGTCGGCGTGGCCACCAGGCGCTTGCGCTCACGGCGTATGTAGTGGCGCTTGAAAAGTGTTTCAATAATGCCGGCCCGACTCGAGGGGCGTCCGATGCCGTTTTCTTTCAGCGCGGCGCGCAGTTCCTCGTCGTCGACAAACTTGCCTGCCGTCTCCATGGCGCGCAGCAGCGTGGCCTCCGTGTAGTAGGGTGGCGGTGTGGTCCATTTCTCCGTGAGCGTGGGCTTGTGAGGACCGCTCTCTCCCTCGACGAAGGTGGGCAGCGTCTTCTCTTCAGTCTGACCTTCCCCTCCTTCTGAGCCGTTAGACGAAGTGTTCTCTTCGTCTGGCAGTCCCTCTCCTCCTTCTGCTGCGTTGGGGGTGGTCCTCTTATATACTACGCGCCATCCAGCCTCCAGAATCTCTTTGCCGCTGGCTTTGAACTCAATGCCCTTCTCCTTTTCCGCGGACTCAGCAGCCCCCCCCTGTTCTCCTTGAACTCCTTGAACTCCCTGAACTCCCTGAACTCCTTGAACTCCTTGAACTCCCTGAACAATTCCCAGCACGGTCGTAGTCGAGAACTTGCAGTCGGGATAGAACACGGCGATGAAGCGCAATGCCACCAGATTGAACACCTTCTGCTCCATGTCGCTCAGGCCCTGCGGCACCACCCCCGTGGGGATGATGGCATGGTGGTCGGTCACCTTCGTCGAGTCGAACACCTTCTTCGACTTCTTGAGTGGCTTGCCGCCCAGCGGGCGCACCAGTTCGGCGTAAGGCGACTGGCCGGCGAAGCGCGTCTGGAACAGTCCGTTCATCGTCTGCGGGCACTTCGCATAGATGTCGTCCGACAGGTAGCGGGTGTCCACACGCGGATAGGTGGTGATTTTCTTTTCGTAGAGACTTTGTATGAGGTTGAGCGTCAGTTCGGCCGAGAAGCCGAACTTCTTGTTGCAGTCCACCTGCAGCGACGTCAGGTCGTAGAGTTGCGGCGGAGCCTCTGTGCCCTTCTTCTTCTCGACGCTTGTCACCGTAAACGGGTGCCCCTCAATCAGTTGGAACGCCTGCTCGCCCTCTTCCTTCGAGTTGAAGCGCCCCTTCGTGGCAGTGAACGTCGTGTCGCGATAGATGGTGGCCAGCACCCAGTAGGGCTCGGGCTTGAAGTTGTCAATCTCCTTCTGGCGGTTCACGATGAGGGCCAGCGTAGGCGTCTGCACGCGACCTATCGACAGCACCTGGCGGTTCTGCCCGTACTTCAGCGTGTAGAGACGCGTGGCGTTCATGCCCAGCAGCCAGTCGCCGATGGCGCGCGAGAGTCCGGCCAGGTAGAGCGACTGATATTCCGACTGGTCCTTCAGCTTGGCAAAGCCCTCGCGGATGGCCTCGTCGGTCATCGACGATATCCACAGCCGCTTGACTGGGCACCGGGCGCCTGCCTTCTGCATCACCCAGCGCTGAATGAGTTCTCCTTCCTGTCCGGCATCGCCGCAGTTCACGATGCCGTCGGCGGCTTGCATCAGTCGCTCGATGACGGCAAACTGCTGCTTGATGCCGCTGTCGTCAATGAGCTTGATGCCGAATCGCGACGGCAACATCGGCAACGCGCCCAGCGACCAACGTTTCCACTGGTCGGTGTAGTCGTGGGGTTCCTTCAACGTGCACAGGTGACCGAACGTCCACGTCACCTGATAGCCGTTGCCCTCCATATAGTTCTTGCAGTCGCGGGTTGCCCCAATGATGCGGGCAATGTCGCGACCGACGCTTGGTTTCTCTGCTATGCAAACAATCATGCTGCAAAGGTACAACAAAAAACTGACAAGAAGCAACTTTTTTCTCTCTTTTCCTTTGCGGCAGTTCCGCTTTCGTCGATTTTACATCAGCGTGCTACAGAACGGGTGTTGAAAGCTTCTGCTCACGGTACAAGGTCGTTCCAGGCCATGTACCAGCGTGTGGTACACCGTGTACCAGGCCGTGGTAAACGATGTACCAGGCCGTGGTAAACGATGTACCAGGCCGTGGTAAACCGTGTACCTGGCGCTGGTAAATCGTTGGGAATGTACTAATGGCTGATGTTGAAGCGCAGTCCGGCTTGCAGGGAGGGGCCTAAGGGCTTGTCCTTGAAGTAGTTCTGGACACTGCTGCCGTTGTCGGGATAGTAGCGCAGGGCGGCTTCACCGAATACTCCGACGGCGGGCACAGGATTGTATTGCACGCCGAGGGCTGCCGAGAACGACCACTGCAGGCGGTCGCGGTGCATCTGGACGTCGACACCCTCGGTGCGGCGCTCGGCACTGATGTTGTAGTCGGCCTGTGCGCCGGCGGCGGCATAGGTGGTGAAACGGCTCAGGCGCCAGAAGTCGTAGCGCAGCTGAAGCGGAATGCCGAGGTAGTGGAGCCGCTGCTGGGTGGTGACGACGGCCTTGTTCATTCGGTTGATGAATTCGGACTCGGCGCGGGTGTAGAGGATGCCGCTCTGCACGGCCCAGCGGTCGCCGATGCGCTTCGATATGGTGAGACCCACCGAGAATGGCATCTTATGGTTAGCTTGCTCGCTGTAGTTGGCAAGCATGATGGCCTGAGGCACACCGCGGCGCGTGGAATGGGCGTATTCGTTGAGTGAGTTGAAGGAGTTGGCCAGATAGTCGCTCATGAGCACTGGGTTCTGCGCCTGCTGATTGCCGAGACCGTTGGAGGCATAAAGGGCAAGGGCGACCTCGTCGCGGGTCATGGCAACTTTGTTGCGGTTCAATGCGACCTCGTCACGATTCAAGTCGATTTCGTCGCGGTTTATGGCAACCAAGTTGCCGGGTGTAGACTTTTGAACCTCTGCAGGCGTAGTACCTTGAACCTCCGCAGGCGCTGCACTTTGCTCCTCCGCAGGCGTTGCGCTTTGACTTTCCATTGACATAGCGCTTTGCTCCTCCGAAGGCGTAGTACTTTGAACCGTCGCAGCCTTTGCACTTAGAAGTGTTGAAGACGTAGTACTCTGAACCGTCGCAGCCTTTGCACTTAGAAGTGTTGAAGACGTAGTACTCTGAATCGTCGCAGGCGTTTCACTTTGAACCTCCGCAGGAGTTGGCCTTTGAGTCTCCGCAGGCGTTGACCTTTGAGCCACTACAGGCGTCTCGTCGCTACTGGGCATGAGGAGAGCGCCACCTGTGGCAAGCAGGAGGGCGATGGCAGCGGCAATGCTCCATCGGCGCAGGCGTATGCTGCGTGTCGCCGGCGCGAGTGGCGCGTCGGGCTGGGGCTGCTCAGCCACCGGTGCGGAAGGCTGAGCGTCCAGTTGGGCTTCAATGGAGGCCCAGAGGTCGTCGCTGGCGGGCTCTTGATGGTCGGCCAGTCGTTCGCGCAGTTTGTCTGTCCAGTCGTTGTTCATTTGCGTTCAAAGTTTCGGTTCTCAATATTCAATTCTTCCCTGATGAGTCGGGCGAGCATTCGCTTGGCGCGCAGATACTGCGACGCCGAGGTATCGGGTTTGATGCCGAGGTGTCGGGCTATGTCCTTGTGGCTGAGTCCCTCGAAGACGTGGAGGTTGAGCACGGTGCGATAGCCGTCGGGCAGTTGTGCGATGAGTTGGGTGAGCCGCTGTGGCGGCAGTTGTTCCACGGGCGGGTCGGCTTCGGGCAGTTCGGCAGCCAGTTGCTCGTCGCCCACGATGAGCAGTCGGCCGCGGTCGCGCAGCACGTCGAGTGCGCGGTGTACCACGATGCTGATGATCCAACTCCTGAGCGATCCTTCGCCACGATAGGTGAAAGAGGCGATGGAGGTGAAGACTCTGACGAAGGCATCCTGCACGACATCCTGTGCGTCGTCGCGTGAAGGGATATACCTGAGGCTTGTGGCCATGGCATATCCCACGTAGCGTTCGTACAGGCGTCTCATGGCCTGTCGGTCGCCTTCTTTCACGGCTTGCAGCAGTGTTAGTTCGGTTTCCAATGTCTTATCCTCGTCGTGTGTCTGAGAGTTTTTGGGGATTCGTGATTATTTCTGTCGCCGCGTGGTGATGAGGCTGAGGCTGAGCGGCGAGGCAAACCGTTGGCCAATGGTGTCGCAGACGACGGTGGTGCGGCTTGCTTGGCCTCGGTCGTCGAGGCTATACCACTTCACCATATCGCGGCAGTGAATGGTGGTGAGGCTGTCGGCCTGGAACTTCAGCGTCCAAGCATCGTCGGCCTGGCTGAACATGCCCACCGACTGCTGCTGGTTCAGGTGGAGATAGTTGAGGTAGTACTCGTTATAGGCGAAGATGCTGTCGCTGCTGGCATCGAGTTGCTCCTGGGTGGGGCGGAAAGACTCGATGGTGGAGAATTCAAAATAAAGTGTGAACATCTCTCCGAAAGGCTTCACGACCACGGTTCCATTGACGTAGTCGGTCTGGGCCTGCTGCGTGTTGGCTGCTGAGAAATAGGAATTCTGAAAACTGTAGCCGACGGGGGTGTAGCTGAGTAGGGTGGGGGGCGACGAGTTGCTGATGGCCGAATGGGCCTGTTCGGCCAGAAGCTGGTTGGCCAGCCACTCGGCAGGCAGACTCTGGATGAGAAGGGAACTGTCGGCGAGGGAGGTGAGGGTGGTCGTGCCGATGGCGGTTCGGTCGACCAGCCATTGCGCCTCGAACACGCCCGTGGCTTGTTTGACGGGATAATAGTCGGAGGGGCCATTTATCGGATCGTCACTAATAGCGTCGTCGCCGATGGTGCAACCAGCGAGCAGCAGGCTGGCAAGGAAGAAGGCGACGAGGCTGAAGGCCAGTGTGATGGGACTCTTTTTCATATTTGCGGAATGTTGTTTTCTATCTATATAACTCAGATTGTGCGGAAACCTTGCACGATAATGGATTATTTTTTTTGCGAAAACATAAATTGGCACAAGCCCACGTTGGGGTGAACTTGTGCCAACTATCTGCTTAGTGGAAAGCGAAATAAGAATGCTACTTGCTCAGTTTCTGCACGTATTTCACGGGCGGAATGTCGTCGTTCTTCAGCACGTCGGCAATCTGCTGCGGCGTGGTGGTGACGGGGCCGAGCATGAATTCAGGAATGTTGTAGCTCTTCATGAACTGGCGGTGGTAGTCGGGGTCGGCACAAGGCAGTTCGAAGGGCTTTGTGCCACGGCCGTTGCTGTCGAAGTGGGCAATGAACGGACGCGTGTAGACACCGTCGGTGCGTCGGCTGGAGAAGATGACCCAGCGTCCGCTGTGCGACCAGGAGTGATAACTCTCAACGTTGTCGGAGTTGATTTCGCTGAGGGGGCGCAGGATGGCAGTCTGCTGTAACTGGTCGAAGGTGGGGCTGAGCGTCTGCGTCGTGTTGTCCTTGCTGACGCCCACGAGTTGGTCGAAGGCTTGCAGGTCGAGCATCCAGAGGTCGGCGTCGCGGTGCCAGATGTGGAAGCATCCCCAGTTGCCGAGGGCCACCATGAGCCATCGGCCGTCGGGCGAGATGCGTGGCAGCGTGGCACTCTTGCTGACGCCTGCAGCATCGAGCACCATCTGGCGCGGGCCGAACTCGCGGGTGTCGGGATTAAAGGCCTTGCGATAGATGCTGTACTTGATTTCCATGCCGCGTCCGATGGTCTCCGCCGTGTTCACGGTGTCGGCCGAATAGACGAAGTGGGCACTGCAATAGTAGAGCCAGCGTCCGTCGGGCGACCAGAAGGGGAACACTTCAAACTCGTGCGGGTCGTTCTCGATGTTCATCACTTCGTCGCGGTCGACGTCGTAAACGATGAGGTCGCTTTCGGAGTCGAGCACTTCAATCTTGTTGATGTCGCGCGTGTGGAAGCTCTGCATGGTCTTATTGGTGGAGTAGGCGATGAGCTTCAGCCAAGGGTGCCACGATGGATAGACACCGGCAGAGAGGATGGAGTCGTTCTTCATGTTGACCTTCTTCACCTCGCCGTCGTAGGCAATGAACGTTCCGCCGTGCTTCTGGCGGGCGTGGAACTGGAAGCGGCCGGGATTCTGCTGCTGGTAGTTGTGGCAGTTGATGCATTGTCCGTTGACCTCGTCGCCGCAGAGCATGTTGTCGTAGATGACGCTCTCGTCGTAGTTTTCGATGTTGCGCTGATTGATGGTCAGCTCTTCGTAGGTGACGTAGGAGGGCGATATGAGTCGGTAGCTGATGTAGGGGTCTATAGAGTCGGGCGAGACGTAGATGTTGAACGGTTTGAAGCGCGTCCACTGGCCGTCCTGCTGTTGGGAATAGACCTCCACGCTGATGGCTTTTCCGCTGGCCTTCCGGGCGAGCTGGTGCCACGCGTCGACATCGGGGCAAGCCTTCAGGTCGTCGCCTCCGCAGACGATTTCGTCGCTGCCGAAGGAGTAGCGGGCCACCATCTGCGTGGCCGTGGTGGGCTGCTGCAGTTCGAACGAGAGCGGTGCAATGTTGATGGGCACTGTCACCTCGGTGTATTTGGGATAGATGGCAGGCAACTGATTGCTCTGCTTGAACGATTCGGGCACCTTCACCTGCTGGCAAGCGGTGAGCAGGATGAGCAGTGTGCCATAAAGATATTTTCTCATTGTAGTCATTGTGTTACTTTGTCACTTTGTCTAGTAGCTCTTCTGGTCGCGAGTGAAGAAATACTCGTAGTAGAACGTTCCGCCGAAACGGTTGTACATGAGCGGCTTCATCTCCTCCTCGGTCATGTTGCGGTATTGCTGGGCCGCAGCCATGAAGTCGTTGTAAGAATCGACCACCTCCTTGTCGAAAGGCATGTGGCTGATGTCTATCTTGTTTTCAAGATGGCCGTAGAGATAGGCTGCCTCCTGGATGTGGACGGGCATGTGCTTGTCCTTCATCAGGGGGGCATAACGGAAGAAGCGGCTCCAGAAGGTCTGGATGTCCTTGGTCTGCAGGGCGAAAATCATGGCCTGCTCCTGGAAGGCGGGGTCGTCGCTGTCGTGGGTAGAGAAGTGGTTGATGAGGAATATCTCTACCAAGGCCTGGTCGCTGGTCAGTTCGTTGATGGGCGGCATGAGGTGCATGATGGTTGAGAACTCCTTGTCCTTCTTGATAAGTGCAGGGTTCTTGATGTAAGCCTCGTACTTCTTTGCCCAGTCGCGATAGTACTTCGTTTGAGAGAGAATGTCGATGTATTTCTGGGCAACGACGTACTCGCCGTTCATCAGTGAGCACTTCAGCATGAACTTATAATAGTCGATGCGCCAACCGTACTCCACGCCGTCCTCCAGGCACCAGCGATAGCAGTAGTTCAGCAGACCGTAGTTGTAGTAGAGTTGCTTGCCGCCGCACTGCGCCATGCGTGCCGTGAAGGGTGTGTTCAGGGGGGCATCACCATTGCGGTAGTGGTACATCTCGTCGGCCTGTCGACCCAGTCGTGATAGAGCCAGGTTCTTCATCATCCACATCAAGCGACTCGGGTTGCTGTCGTGGTTGCGATAGGTAGTGAGAATGTTCTCCCACTGGTGGTTGTCGGAATCGCGATACATGCTCAGCTCGGTGTGGAAATTCTCGTCCTTATACCAGAAATGATAGACGCTTCCTATGAGGATGGCGGCCAAGACCAGCTGGGCCATGGCCCAAAGCAGGGGGCGCTTGACGTCGGACTGACGTTGGCGACGGTAGAGAGCTGCCATCACGACAAGTACGGCCACGAGCAGGTAGAACGGGATATAGTACTCCATGTAGTCCTGGTCGATGCGGTACATGGGCAGGGCCGTATAGTAAATGTTGGCAAGGTTGGTTTGGTAATAGAGAGCCTGATAGTATATATAAGGAACGAGTCCGATGGCCATCAGGGCAGTAAGGGTGTCGATGCCGCTACGGAGTGGCCTGTAGTCGTCGAGTCGCCAGGCAAGCACAGCCATGAGCAGTGCTGCCAGCAAGGCATAGAAGCCCAGGAAGGGATAGCCTGCGGCCACGGCGAATACAATGAAAATGGTGCGCAGGAAAAAACGCTTCGGCAACGACCTGTAGGCCAATGCCAGCGAAACGGCTGCGGTGGTGCCGATAGTGGCAACGAAGAAGTGGCCGCGCAGCTTCAGGTAGTAAAGCCAATAGCCCAGGTCGACGTCGGTGATGAGCAGCAGCGCGATGGGGATGAGCACGGCGAGTGCCCATTTCGCTGGGATGTTGAACGTTCGCTTCAGCACCCACATGAGCAACAGCCACCATAGGCAGAGCAGGGCAACACCCATCCACTGATGATAGAAGAACTGGGTGAAGTAGGTACCCACGTAGGTGAGCAGTCCTCCCGAGACCACCATCTGCTGCTTGAAGAACAGGGGTGTGTAGAGGAACAGGTTGAACTCCTGCACGCGGAAGAGAAAGTCGCTCTCGAAGGTGAGTAGTGCCACGGCTACGGCCACGAGTGCCACGACAGGCAACAGCCAGAGCCAGCGCAGCGACTTCGCCGTCAGCAGGAGTGGCTGCCGTGGTTTCTGCTTGCGCGTGTCTTTCTTCTTTGAAGATGCCTGCTGGGGCATCTTCTTTTTGTCTTTGTTCGTTGTTTTCATTATCGTTGGTTGTTTTTTTTATCGCTATAGATTCCCTGACTCTTGAACGTCAGTCTCATGTGAACCACTCGTAGGTGTCGTAGCAGACGGCGCGCCCGCCGAAGCCTTCTTTCTGGAAGATGAGCTTAGAATTGAGCGTGCAGTCGCTGGTAGAGGTCGATTTTCCGAAATCAAAGCATTGGACATCGGCGTATTTTGTGTGGATAAGGAAATCGAACAGCAAGTCGAGAACACCCAGACGTTTGCCTTCCTCAGATGCAGAAATGTATTGAGTATGAATAACTTGACTGGTCTCGTAGACAAGTGTCCCTCCAAGCACGACGTCTTGTTGCTTCGCTGTAAAAAGACGTATATTGTCAGGGAAGCGGCTGGCCAGCAATTGCAGTTCCTCATACGAGTGTACGGGGTGGACGCTGTGGCTTCGCCAGAGGTTGTCGTTAAGAAGATGCCAGAAGGTCTTCAGGTCGGGGTGCTCGGCAGCACAGTTGCATTCGGTGATGCTGATGCCGGCATTGACGGCCTTTCGCATTCCGGAACGGCGCGACTCAGTGAATGGCAGACGTGGGGCGCGGAGAATCGCCGACGACACATCACGGGCAATCAGGGTGGCATGACAGACAGCAAAGATGGCATAGAGGTCTTCCTCGGCTGGCATTCGGTGGTAAATCCAAGGTGTAGGCTTGTACACGACATGGAGGATTCCTTCCTCATGCAGTTGCTGGTTAAGGGCCTCAAACGCTTCCATGACTATGGTTGTTGTCGCCTTCTCGTCGGTGATCAGTCCACCGTAGGTCAGGCCCTGATGGGAGTAGAGCGTTGCGTCATGCACGTTGGCAGGAAGCAGGGCGCAGAGACGGCCTTTGCGATAGAACATCAGCGAATGGTCCTGGAAGCGGTCGGCGTGGTAGTCCATGTAGCGCCGGTCGAAGAGGAAGGTGCCGTTCTTCGACTGTGCCACAAACCGATTCCATTCGTCGGCCTTCTCAGGGGTGTATCGTCTGATGTCCATTTTTTTAGTTGAGAGTTTAGAGTTCTTTCTCCGCTTCGCTACGAAAGCGCCCCTACGGGTCGAGCGGAGAGTTTAGAGTCAGTTGAGAGTTTAGAGTTTAGAGTTGACGTAGCTCAGGAACTCATCGTAGTCGTAGATGTAGTCGTCTTCCTCGTAGGGTTCGGAGGCGAGTACCAGGCAGACGGCACCCGACGAGAAGTCGTCGAGTGTGCGCCATGTGCCTGTTTCGATAATGAGTCCCTGCCACGGGTGATTGAGCAAGATGGTTTCGCGCTCACGTCCGTTGTCGAGGGTGACGTGGAAGGAGCCGCTCAGCGCCACGACCAGCTGGCGCAGCCGTTTGTGGGCATGGCCGCCACGACTCTCGCCGCCCGGCACGTCGTAGACCCAGTAGGCGCGTTTGATGTCGAAGGGCACGTCCTTCAGCTCCTCTGCCACGGTCAGGTTGCCGCGCGGGTCGGTAATCTTCGGGAGTTCTATAATCTTTCCAATCATTTCTTCATGTATGGTTCAGTGCCAAGGACGGTGGTGGCAAGACGCTTTGCCTTGTCGCGAATGGTGTTGACGTCGGTGCCGAGTTCGTCGTAGCAGAGCACCACGCCCATGCGGCGACCTACGTGAGCCTCGGGCTTGCCGAAGATACGCACGCGGGTGTTCTCCTCGTGCAGGGCATCCATGAGGTTGTACTTTAGCGGCTCGTGGCTCTCTACCGGTGAAAGCACCACAGCGCTGGCGCCGGCATGCTCCAGTTTGATGCTGGCAATGGGCAGTCCGAGCACGGCGCGCAGGTGGAGTTCAAACTCCGAGAGGTTGGTGGTGTGGCCCAGGGTGACCATGCCCGTGTCGTGCGGACGCGGCGAGAGTTCGGAGAAGATGACCTCGCCCTGACGTGTCAGGAAGAACTCTACGCCCCAGATGCCATAGCCCGTCAGCGCGCGCGTCACCTCGTCGGCCATGTGTTGGGCCTGCTTCAAGGCTTCGTCGCTGATCTGATAGGGTTGCCACGACTCGCGGTAGTCGCCACCTTTCTGTACGTGGCCAATAGGCGGACAGAACAGGGTGGGGGCATTCTTCTGCGTAACGGTGAGCAGCGTGAATTCCGATTCGAAGTCGATGAACTCCTCGATGATGACTTCCTTCACGTCGCCACGGCTACCCTCCATAGCCTCGCGGAAAGCCTCGGCCAGTTCGTCGTCGTTGTGCACGTAGCTCTGGCCGTGACCGCTACTCGACATCAACGGCTTCACCACACAGGGGAAGCCAATCTCATCGGCAGCCTTCTTGAACTCCTCGAACGTCTTGGCGTAGAAATATTTCGCTGTGCGCAAGCCCAGTTCGCGGGCTGCGAGGTCGCGAATGGCACGACGGTTCATCGTGTAGTTCACGGCACGTGCCGACGGAACCACCTGGATGCCCTCCTCTTCGAACTTAAACAAGCGTTCAGTACGGATGGCCTCAATCTCCGGCACAATGATGTCGGGCTGATGCTTACGCACCACAGCCTCCAGCGCATCGCCGTCAAGCATTGAAAACACTTCGTACTCGTCGGCTACCTGCATGGCAGGCGCACCTGCATAACGGTCACATGCCACTACGTAGATTCCCTTACGCTTGGCAGCAATGACAAACTCCTTGCCCAGTTCGCCTGAGCCTAACAGCAAAATCTTAGGCCCACCCAAGCCCTCCCCAAGGGAGGGATGTTTAATTACTTTATTCATATGAGAGATATTATTCAAAAGAGTGATTTTATGATTCTTGACATGACGCTGTCAATGTCGGTTAATACTTGACTATTCGTGAAACGGATGACGCGGAACCCTTGTTGCTCCAAATAGATAGTGCGGATGCGGTCTGATTCTTGTTGCTCGGGGGTGAGATGATACTCACCGTCGATTTCTATCACGAGGTGATTTTTGAGCGAGACGAAATCGGCAATGTAGGTGCCGATGACGTGTTGCCGCCGAAAGTGGATGCCCAGTTTGTTTCCTCTTAGCTCTTGCCACAAGCGCATTTCAGCCGGAGTCATGGGCCGACGGTTCTTGACGGCATTGTTCTCGACTGCAGTATACGCCTGCTTGTCAGCCGTCTGCCACCCCAATTTCGTTGCGTCTTGTTCCATAAAAGCTAATCAGACATCCCTCCCTTCGGGAGGGCTTGGGTGGGCTATCTGTTCTGGTACATCTGTTCGTAGTACTTCTGATAGTCTCCACTCGTCACATCGTCGAGCCAGTCCTGATGGTCGAGATACCAGCGGACAGTCTTCTCAATACCTTCTTCGAACTGCAACGAAGGCTCCCAGCCCAATTCTTTCTGCAGTTTCGACGAGTCAATGGCGTAGCGCATGTCGTGGCCGGCGCGGTCGGTGACGAAGGTGATGAGGCCCATGTCCTCGCCTTCCTCGCGACCCAACAGGCGGTCGACGGTACGAATCAGCACTTTGATGATGTCGATGTTCTTCCACTCGTTGAAGCCGCCGATGTTGTAGGTCTCAGCTGTCTTGCCTTCATGGAAAATCAGGTCGATGGCACGTGCGTGGTCTTCAACGTAGAGCCAGTCGCGCACGTTCTCTCCCTTGCCATAGACGGGCAGCGGCTTGCGGTGGCGGATATTGTTGATGAACAGCGGAATCAGCTTCTCGGGAAACTGATACGGACCGTAGTTGTTCGAGCAGTTGGTCACGACCACGGGCATGCCGTAGGTGTCGTGATAGGCGCGCACGAAATGGTCGCTGGCTGCCTTTGCGGCAGAGTAGGGCGAGTGGGGGTTGTACTTCGTTGTCTCCACGAAGAACTCCTCGCCGTAGGCCAGGTGGTGCTCAGTGCTCGAGGCTGTCGTCGAGAACGGAGGCTTGATGCCGTCGGGGTGCGTCATCTCCAGTGCTCCGTACACTTCGTCAGTCGAGATGTGGTAGAAGCGCTTGCCCTCATACTTCTCCGGCAGTGACTCCCAGTAGAGCTTGGCGGCCTGCAGCAGGCTGAGCGTGCCCATGACGTTGGTCTTGGCAAACGTGAACGGATCCTTGATGCTCCGGTCGACATGGCTCTCGGCGGCCAGGTGGATGATGCCGTCGACATGCTTCTCCTGCATGAGCTTGTAGAACGCGTCGAAGTCGCAGATGTCCATCTTTACGAACTCGTAGTTGGGCTTATCCTCGATGTCCTTGAGATTTGCCAGATTGCCGGCATAGGTCAGTTTGTCGAGGTTGATGATGTGGTACTCGGGATATTTGTTTACGAACAGGCGCACCACGTGGCTTCCAATGAAGCCTGCGCCACCAGTGATGACGATTGTTTTCATAATGTTTTGGGGTATTATTGATTAAGTTTTGTTCTTTTTACGATAGCTGTCAGCACAACTGAGGACAACATGAAAATCACCAACATGAAGATGATAAACACTTTCAGCGAAATCATCTCAGTGATGAAACCGGCACAGGCAGCCAGCAGAAGAATCCCTTCGAAGAGGGAATAGAGGAGTATTGCCTTGTTTCTCGACATAGTGTTATGGTTGTTTTTGTTTGTCTCCTAATGTAATAACTTCGCAATCGGTCATTTTATTGCCTTCGATGGTCAATCTTATCAGCGTGCGGTCCTTGTGCCACCCCTGTAAGCCGGCAGCGCCGGGGTTGATGTGGAGCAGGTTCAGCGTGCGGTCGTACTTCACTTTCAGGATGTGGGAGTGGCCGGCGATGAACAACTGTGGCGGTGAGGCGAAGATTGTGGAACGAATGCGTGGGTCGTAGTTGCCGGGGTAGCCGCCGATGTGGGTCATCAGTACGTCGACGTCCTCGCACTTCCAGCGCAGCCGCTCGGGGAACATGCGCCGTAGGTCGCCGCCGTCGCAGTTGCCGCAGACGGCTCTGAGAGGTCGGAAGGCTGCCAGCCGGTCGGCCACTTCCGTCGACCCGATGTCGCCGGCGTGCCATATCTCGTCGCAGGGCTCGAAGTAGTAGAGGTACTTTTCGTCCCAATAGGCGTGGGTGTCGCTGAGAATGCCGATTCGTTTCATTTTTTCCTTTTTTAGCTAGATGAACTAGTCGAACTAGTGTTACTAGTCGAACTAGAGATTTTTGATATGCCGGATGAACTCAGCGATGAACTGGGCGGTGGCCTCGATGCCTAGGCGCGATGTGTTCACGCAGAGGTCGTAACAGGCCGAGTGGCCCCATCGCTTGCCGGTGTAATAATTATAATAGGTGGCGCGCTGACTCTCACCGCTTTCTATCTTGTGGCGGGCGGTGTCGTAGTCGCACTGGTGGCGCTCCATAGCCCGATGGATGCGGTCGTCGTCGTCGGCCGTCACGAAGATGCTCACCATGCCGGGCTCGTCGCGCAGCACGTAGTCAGCACAACGGCCCACAAACACGCACGGCCCTTCGGCGGCAGCCTTGGCGATGGCATCGCACTGGAACTTGAACAGACTCTCTTCTGAGAATTCGCTCTGATAGAAACTGCCCATCGAGAAACTACGCCCGTGGTTCTGGAGCAACGTGCGGAAGAAACCCTTGTGCTCGTCGTTCTGCTTGAAAAACTTCTCAGAGAAACCACTTTCCTTCGCAGCCAGGTTCAGCAGTTCGCTGTCGTAGAACTGGCAGCCGAACTCCTTGGCCAGCCGTTGGGCGATGACGCGTCCGCCTGAGCCAATCTGCCGGCCCACGCAGATGAGCAGTGGATGGTTGTTATTCTCCATGATGTTGACGTTTTAGTTTTGGCATGAAATAGAACATGATGGCGGCGGTCACCACGGCTGCCGTCGTGTCGCTGGCAGGCAGGGCATACCACACGCCGTTGAGGCCCCAGAACTGGGGCAGCACCCAGATGAACGGCAGTAGGAACAGCAACTGGCGCGACAGCGAGAGGAAAATGCTGATCTTCACCCGCCCGATGCACTGGAAGAAATTCGTCGTCACGGCCTGGAAACCGATGATGGGGAACACCAGCATGTTCAGCCTGATGCCCGTGATGGACTTCGCAATGAGGTCGGCGTCGTCGGTGAAGATGCGTGCCATGTAGTAGGGGAAGAACATGGCCAGCGCCCACCCGATGAGCAGAATCACCGTGGCGGCAATGATGGCCAGCGTGAGCACCCGCATCAGGCGGTCGAACTTCTCGGCGCCGTAATTGTAGCCCGCAATGGGCTGCATGCCCTGGTTGATGCCGATGACGAACATGAAGAACACCATGCCGATGCTGTTGGCGATGGAGTAGGCTGCCACCGCCATGTCGCCGCCGTAGCGCACGAACTGGTTGTTCATGAAAATAACGATGAGGCACGAGCACAGGTTCATCAGGAAGGGCGAGATGCCGATGGAGATAATGTTCTTCACCAGCGAACTCTTCAGCCTATAGATGCCTCGGCGCAGATGGAGCAACTGCGACTGGTCGCTGAACAGCCACATCTGCCAGCACAGTGCCATCGACTGCGAGATGACCGTGGCCAGGGCAGCACCGCGTATGCCCCATCGGAACCACCACACGAACGTCACGGCCAGCAAGATGTTCATGCCCACCGTGAAGAGCACGGCCCACATGGCATGGCGCGGTTTGCCCGCGGCGCGCAGCACGGCATTCATGCCGAAATACATGTGGGTGATCATGTTGCCCAACAGAATGACCTGCATGAACGAGCGGGCGTAGGGCAGCGTCACGTCGCTGGCACCAAAGAAGCGCAGGATGGGGTCGAGAAACAGCAGGCACACCGTCATGAAGGCCAAGCCCACGATGAGGTTCAGCGTCACCGTGTTGCCCAGCAGGTGCTCAGCCGTCTTGTAGTCTTTCTGCCCGAGCTTCACCGAGATGCACGTCGAGGCTCCCACACCCACGGCAGCGCCGAACGCGCCGCTGAGGTTCATGAACGGGAACGTGATGCCGAGGCCCGCAATGGCATCGGCACCCACCACCTGTCCGATGATGGCGCGGTCGATGATGTTGTACAGCGACGATGCCACCATTGCCACAATGGCGGGCGTAGCATATTGCACGAGCAATTTGCCCACGGGCTCGGTACCGAGGGCCAAAGTTGCTTTCTTATTGTCCATTCGAATGTATTTTGTAATTGCAAAGATACGGCAAACCGCGCGAATATCAAAATATTTTCCGCGCTTTTTCTTTTTTTTACCATAAAATAGACCGAAAAACGGCTGGTTGTCATCATGCTTCTGTTTGGTGAAACCTGTGTGTTGGCAGAGGAAAATGACTTGACTTGCTGAGGAAAACAACTTAATTTGCAGGGCAAAATGAGTTAATTTGCTGAAAGAAGTAGCTGAGAAATTTGGAATATTGCTTACTTAATTGTACCTTTGCACCACAATGTAAATCCCGTGCACGGGCCGCTGCCGATGGCTGCGGCTTGTTGTATGCTGTTTAAACAATCTGAAAAGATGAAACTAACACTCAGAATCGTTACAGCCGTTGCCCTGTCGTTGCTGGCAACGCATGTGTCGGCAGCCAACGAGCGCAAGGCGTTTCCTGGCGGCCCCTGCCATCTTTATCGTCTCCAGCTGCAGGACAAGGCTGGTTCGCCCTTCTCGCTTGAGCGACCCGAGGAGTTCCTGTCGATGAAGTCGCTGGAGCGCCGCCGCCGTCAGGGGCTGCAACTCGACTCTACCGACCTGCCCGTGTCGCAACGCTATTTGGGCGAGCTCAGTCAGCGTGGGCTGCGCGTTGTGAGCAAGAGCAAGTGGAACAACACCGTGGTGGTGGCGTTGCCGCAGCCCGACGACCAGGGGCAGCTGCGCGACATTCCGTTTGTCACCGAAGTGACCCACCTGTTTTCTGCCCCCGACACTGTGGAGGTGTCGCAGCGTGAAGAGCTGATGGAGCAGAATCTGGAGAAGGTGCCAGTAGACTCGCGCCGCCAGCTGACGATGCTCAACCTGCAACGCCTGCACGAGGCAGGCTATCGCGGTCGTGGCATGACTATTGCCGTGCTCGACGGAGGTTTTATGAATGCCGACCGCATACCGCTGTTGTCGAACGTGCGTGTGGTGGCCCATCGCGACTGCGTCTATCCGCCGTCGCCCGAGTTCTTCGGCGAACTGGACCATGGCACTGAGGTGCTCTCAACGATGGCCATGAACCGTCCTGATACGATGGTGGGCACAGCTCCTGAGGCCCAGTACATCCTCATTCGCACCGAGGACGGACGCTCTGAGAGTCTGGCCGAGGAGGACTGGTGGGCCGCTGCTGCCGAATATGCCGACTCCATCGGTGTCGACATGTTGAACTCGTCGCTGGGCTATCACCATTTCGACCGTTCGTTGGGCGACCATCCCTATCGCGAACTCGATGGGCGCACGTCCATCTGCTCGCGGTCGGCATCGCTGCTGGCTGGCAAGGGAATGATTCTGGTGGCCAGTGCCGGCAACGAGGGACTGGGGTCGTGGAAGAAAATCAACGTGCCTGGCGATGCCGACAACATCCTGACCGTGGGCGCCGTCAATGAGCAATGTATCAATACGGGATTCTCTTCGGTGGGCCCGTCGGCCGACGGGCGCGTGAAGCCTGATATCATGGCAATGGGGTACCACTCGGCAGTGGTCAGCGGCAAGGGCACGCTCACGACGGCTAACGGTACGTCGTTCTCGTCGCCAATCTCCTGCGGTGCCGTTGCATGCCTGTGGCAGTCGCTGCCGCAACTCACTGCCATGCAAATCATCGACCTCGTGCGCTCGTCAGCCGATCGCTATGAATACCCCGACAACGTCTTCGGCTACGGCATTCCTGACTACTGGAAGGCGCTGGAGCTCGGCCGCCAGCATTAGGCCCACCCAAGCCCTCCCAAAGGGAGGGATGTTTGATATGCTTTGGCTAATTTATAAAAATCATCCACAATGAGCAACGACCTCTTCAATACAGGGCTATCTACTCCCATCCCTTTTAGGGAGGGGCGGGGGAGTGGGTCTCTCACCCTCTTCGAACTGAACTCCCTCGTACGTGACGTGCTGGAGACCACCTTCGATCAAGACTACTGGGTGGAGGCCGAGCTCTCAGAAGTGCGCGAGGTCAGGGGCCACTGCTACATGGAACTGGTGCAGAAAGATCTCTTCGGCAATACACCCGTGGCACGTGCATCGGCCAAGTGCTGGCAACGCACGTGGATGCAGTTGCGCCCGCGTTTCGAACGGGTGACGGGGCAGACGCTGCATGCCGGACTGAAGGTGCTGCTGCGCGTCCACGTGAACTTCCACGAAGCCTATGGCTTTTCGTGGATTGTGAACGACATAGACCCTACCTACACGATGGGCGACATGGCGCGCCGCCGACAGGAAATCGTGCGCCAATTGAAGGAAGAAGGTGTGTTCGACCTGCAACACGAACTGCGCCTGCCCATGTTCTGCCAACGCATTGCCGTCATCTCCAGTGAGAATGCAGCTGGCTATGGCGATTTTTGCAACCAGTTGGCCGACAATGAGTTCGGACTGAAGTTTCAAGTGACGCTTTTCCCTGCAACGATGCAGGGCGAGCAGGTGGAACAGAGCATCATAGGAGCGCTGAATCGTATCTACAATGCCCAAGCCTCACTTTCGAAAGGTAATGAAGCCCCCTCGGGGGCCGTAGGGGAGGCTCTTTCGGGGGCCGAAAAGGGAGCTGCGGCTCCATTCGACTGCGTCGTCATCATCCGCGGCGGCGGTGCTACAGCCGATCTCAGTGGTTTCGACACGCTGGCGCTGGCTGAGAATGTTGCCAACTTCCCGCTGCCCATCATCACCGGTATAGGTCACGACCGCGACGAGAGCGTGCTCGACATGGTGTCGTTCCGGCAGGTGAAGACCCCCACGGCAGCGGCTGCTTTCCTGATCGACCATCTGACTGCAGTTCTCAACGTGGTCGACGACTGCCAGCAGCGCGTGGCAGCCTGTGTCAGCCGTCGCATGCAGATGGAGCAACTGCGACTCGGCCGACTCGCCGAGAAGATTCCCGTGTTGTTCTCGCTCGTGAAAACACAGCAGACGGCTCGCCTCGATCAGTGTTACCTGCGTATAACCTCGCTTGTTGGGAATCGGCTTACGGCGCTCAGCACCCAACTCTCAACGCTTAACACGCAACTTGCCACGCTGTCTCAGCGACGGTTGCAGCGCGAACAGCATCGCCTCGATATGCTCGCCCAGCGAGTGCAGAGCCTCGATCCCAACCTGCTCCTGCGCCGCGGCTACAGCATCACGCTGAAGGATGGTCGCGCCGTACGCTCGGCCGACAACCTGCAGCTGGGCGACATCATCGAAACCCGACTGGCCGAAGGAAGCGTCAGGTCGAAGGTAGAGAAGAAATGAGAAAGATAATTATAAATAATAAGAATAATGAAGACAATGAATTATGAAGCAGCCGTTGAGCGGCTCGAAGAAATTGTGAAGAAAATGGAAAACGACGAACTCGACGTCGACCAGATGGCTCAGCAGCTGAAAGAGGCCCAGCAACTCATCCGTCTTTGCAAAGACAAACTGACCAAAGTTGATGCTGAGATACGCGAGGTAATGAAAGAAAAGTAAAATTAGTCGCATTTTTCTTTCGTACTTCAAAAAAAATGTGTACATTTGCAAAAAGAATTGGTGTTAGACTCTAAACCTTTTTAAAAAAATATTTCAATATGATGAAGAACATTGACTGGGCAAGTTTGTCGTTTGGATATATGCCAACCGACTACAACGTACGCTGTTACTACCACGACGGTAAATGGGGCGAAATAGAAGTTTGCTCCGACGAGTACATTAAAATGCACATGGCAGCTACCTGTCTGCACTATGGACAGGAGTCGTTTGAGGGACTGAAGGCCTACCGTTGTCCCGATGGCCACGTGCGACTCTTCCGCCCAGAAGAGAACGCTGCACGCATGCAGTCGACGTCGCGTGGCATTGAGATGCCCGAGGTGCCGACGGATATGTTTGTTGAGATGGTGAAGAAGGTGGTTCTGCTGAATCAGGACTACATTCCGCCGTATGAGAGCGGTGCCACGCTGTATCTGCGTCCGCTGCTCGTGGGCATCACCGCTCAAGTGGGTGTGCATGCTGCCAAGGACTATCTGTTCATGATTTTCGCAACCCCCGTGGGCCCCTATTTCAAGGGTGGTTTCAAGACCAATCCCTACGTCATCACGCGCGACCACGACCGTGCGGCTCCTCTCGGCACAGGCTGCTTCAAGGTGGGTGGCAACTATGCCGCCTCGCTGCATGCCCACAGCAAGGCTGCCCGTCAGGGCTACGCCAGCGAGTTCTATCTCGACGCCAAGGAAAAGAAATACATGGACGAGTGTGGTGCCGCCAACTTCTTCGGCATCAAGGACAACACGTATATTACGCCAAAATCGTCGTCGATCCTGCCAAGCATTACTAACAAGAGCCTGATGCAGATAGCAGAAGACCTGGGCATGAAGGTGGAGCGCCGTCCCATCCCCATTGAGGAACTCGACTCGTTTGAGGAGGCTGGAGCCTGCGGAACGGCTGCCGTGATTTCGCCGATTTCCTACATCGACGATCCCGATACCGGCCACCGCTACGACTTCGGCCCAGAGCCCGGTCCGCTCTCAAAGAAACTCTACGACACTCTGCGCGGCATCCAGTATGGCACCGTTGAAGACCGCCACGGCTGGACGCAGATTGTCATATAACCGTTTTTTATGGGAAAAGGAAAACTACAGAAGTTTGCGGAGATGGAGACGTTTGAGAACGTGTTCCAATATCCGTTCAGCGTCATCGAGGAACGTCCGTTCGAGATGACAGGCCGCTGGCATGAAGATTATTTCAAGAACGCTAACCCGATAGTGCTGGAACTGGGCTGTGGCAAGGGCGAATACACGGTGGAGCTGGCACGGCTTTTTCCGGAGATGAACTTCATCGGTGTCGACATCAAAGGTGCCCGCATGTGGACGGGGGCGAAGATGGCCCTGCAGGAGGGACTGAAGAACGTGGCCTTCCTGCGCACGAACATCGAAATCATCGACCGCTTCTTCGGCCCCGACGAGGTGAGCGAGATCTGGCTGACGTTCAGCGACCCGCAGATGAAGAATCCGCGCAAACGCCTGACGAGCACCTATTTCCTGGAGCGCTATCGCCATTTCCTCATCGATGGCGGCATCATCCACGTGAAGACCGACTCGAACTTCCTTTTCACCTATACCGACTACATGGTGCGCGAGAACCAGTTGCCGCTGCTGCTCGCCACCACCGACCTGTATCACGATGAGGGCATCGATGACGCCACGCGCCGCATTCTCTCCATCCAGACCTACTACGAGCAGATGTGGATCAGTCGCGGTCTGGCCATTAAGTACATGAAGTTCCGCTTGCCCCAGGCTGTGGCTTTGCGTGAGCCTGACGTCGAAATCGAACTCGACGACTATCGCAGCTACCATCGTCCGAAGCGTAGCAGCAAGGATAAAGCCAAGTAGATAAACAAAAAAATCCCCTCCCAGATACTTCCGGGAGGGGATTTTTTCTTATTTCCCTAAATAGACGTTGAACATCACCCACGCCCACTGCAATTGACGATTGTCGGTGGTGCGCTTCAGCAACTTCATGGTGTCGGTACCTCGCATGAAAGAGTAACCGGCACTGAGCTCAGCCTCCTTCAGTAGGCGATAGGAAGCAGTCACTTCCAGCTCGTGGCCCAGCGAGTGGCTGGCATCTCTGATGTCGACAGCTGTTGCGAGATAGTGATAGGAAGCGTTGATGGTGAACTTGTCGAAGGGTTTCCACTTTGTGCCCAGGTAGAGGTTCTGCAGGCCGGGAGTGAACCCGCTGTAGTAGGTCTGGACATAGAAGAAGTCCATGGCACCGTAGAACTTGTGGTGGGAACCATAGAGACTGCTGAACCCGCGCACCTTTTTATGCTGCATCATTCCGATCATACCCTTCGGCGGCACGTTGTAGTTCTCGTCGCCGCTCATGAAGTCGTAGCCTCCATAGAGGTTCAGCCTGCTGTTGATGTCGTAGGCCAGTTTCACACTTGCCATCCATGCCGAGATGGGCAGGCCGTACTGGTCCTTACCCTTCTGCAAGTAGAAGGCGGCCTCGGCCTTCAGATTCTTCGGCTGGCAGGTGATGTAGGTGCCTATGATTTGCTGCTGATAGGTGCAGGTGTCCGCATTGGCGGTTGCGTCGACATCCCCCTGCATGCCGATGTTTGAAAAGAGCAGTGAGGCACTCAGGGGGAGGTGCGTGAAGTCGTAGTGGTACCAGACGGTCTGCAAGGCTTTGTAGGGTTGCAGTCCACCTGTGAAAAAGGTTCCACCCTCGATGTTCTTGACGTTCTGGTTGAAGGCGCCAATGACGTGCACCTTGTGCCCATGCCCCTCGTAGCCAAGTTTCAGCGCATCGTGCGACATGGCCGTCATAGCCCAGTCGTCAGCACCGAAGATGCGCTGGTCGTCATAGCTGAGGTTTTGGCGTCCCACCTTGGCAAAGAATCCGTTTTTCGACTTCAGTTGCACCCATGTTTCGTAGAGGTTGAAGTTGTTGGTCTCGTTGCTGCCCCAGGTGCCGCTGTGCTGGGCGGTGATGCGCGCCGTGAGGCCCGGCCGCTTGTAGTTGACGCCGAGCAATGTGCGGTCGATGATGAAAGCAGCGAAGTCGTCGGAGGATTTTTCCGGCATACCGCCCTTTCGCACCTCGCCACGTGTGAGCATGTCGAAGTCTACAGAAAACGTATCGACACGCTGCTGGCTGGCAGGCGGTTGGGCAACAGGCGGTTGGGCAACAGGCGGTTGGGCAACCGACTGCTGGGCATCTGATTGTTGGGCTGCGCCTGCTGTGGAGAAGAGCAATGCTGCCACAGTGGCACAGGTGTGGAGACGTCGCAGCATGATTATTCGAAATTGAAGATGCTGATGAATCCCGTCAGGCGGAACACTTCTTTAATGTCCTCATTGACGTTGCGCAACACGACCTTCTTGCCGTGTGCCTTTGCCTGTTTGAGGATGCTGAGCAGGATGCGGAGCCCACTGGAAGCGATGTACTCCAGTTGGGTGCAGTCGATGACTACATCGCAGTCTTGATTCTCGAAGAGGGGCTTCAGGCCGCTTTCCATCTCAATGGCCGCCGCCGTGTCGAGTTCGCCAACAAGCGTGGCCACGATCTGATTGTCTAGAATCTGAATGTTTGTTTCCATTACCTTTTTATTATTTAAGTTTTACTTTTTAATTCTGAGCGTGAGGATGTTTCGTCCGTCGATGCGCTCGTAGTTGAGGGAGTCCACCATTTGGCGGGTAAGCTGGATGCCGAGTCCGCCGATGGGGCGGTCTTCTACGCACTGCGAGAGGTCGGGCGTTTTCACGGCCGTTGGGTCGAAGGCCATGCCTTCATCGCTGACAACGAATTTCATGCGCTTCTCGTTGCAGAATGCTTCGATGACGATGTCGCCCGCAATGCCGGGTGAATAAGCATAATCCATGATGTTGACCACCACTTCCTCGATGGCCAGTTGCAACCGTCGCGCAGCCGATTTCTCGAGACCGTTGCGGGCGGCGATGTCTTTCACGAAAGCATTCAGCTTCGGCACTTGGTGCACATCGTTTTGCAGGACTATTTTCTCGGAGAAAGTGTCGCGTTCTTTCTCCCGAGTGTAGCGTATGGCCAGCATTGTCAGATCGTCGCTCTGCTCGGCATCGCCCGCAAAGCGGTTCACGGTATCGGTCATCAGCGTTACCAGTTGCTGGGCGTTGAGGCTTCCGGCTTGCGATGTTTCTTTCGTGAGTGTGTCCATGATGCGCTTCATGCGGAATTGCTCGCGTTGGGAGTTGCGTGCCTCGGTCAGTCCGTCGGTGAAGAGAAACAGTGTAGATTGCGCCTCCAACTGAAGTTCTTGCAGCTCGTAGGCAAAGTCGCTGAACACGCCGATGGGTAAGTTCGCCTTCACGGGAATCTGCTGCACTTCTTGCACTCCTTGCACTTCTTTGACTCCTTGCGCTCGGCGCGAAGCGACGCTTTCTTTCTCCATTTCATTACGAAAGCGGCCCGTTGGTTCGATTACGTAGCGAAGCGGAGAAAGAACTTTGAACTTTGCGCTCGGCTCTGCCGCTTGCGTAGCGAAGCCGGAGCAAGAACTTTGAACTTTGAACTTTGCGCTCGGCTCTGCCGCTTGCGTAGCGAAGCCGGAGCAAGAACTTTGAACAGCCGCCTTGCGGCCTTGCGCTCGGCGCGAAGCGACGCTTTCGTAGCGAAGCGGAGAAAGAACTCCTTTTATCAAAACCGGTGCGTCGTGTCCCGCGTTGCAGTAGCGCAGGCGGCCTGTCGGCAGGTCGAGCACACCGATGAAGAATGTCATGAACATGTTGGTTGGGTTGTTGCGGCAGAGTTCTTCGTTGAGTGCCGTCACGATGTTGGACGGGTCGGTGTCGTGAGCCGCTGAGAGACGTATCATTTTCAGCATGACCGCCATGACAATTGCCGAAGGCACGCCCTTTCCTGAGACGTCGCCGATGCAGAAGAAAAGTTTCTCGTCGCGCAGGAAGAAGTCGAAGAGGTCGCCGCCCACGGCCTTTGCCGGCACCAGCGAACCATAGATGTCGATGTCGTTTCGTGTGGGGTAGGGTGGGAAGGTCTTTGGTAGCATGGCCTGCTGTATGCCGCTGGCAATATCGAGTTCGCTGCCGAGGCGGGCCTGCTCGATGCCGGCCTGGCGCAGCCGTTTCTCATTGCGGGCAAAGCGGTTGATGATGAAGAACAACACCAGCAGACCTGTCAATATCATCAGCATGTTGCGAAAGCGCATGCGCTGGATGGGCTCAAACACCTCGTTGTCGTAATTCACCAGCACCACCTGCCAATGGGGATTATCTTTCAGCGATGTGAAGTAGACGGTGCCTTTCGAGCGGTTTTTGGAACTGACGAATTCGGCTATTTCTATGCCCCCGCCGGTTTCTCTTTTCGAACGATTGTTGACAAGGTTCACAATCTGCTTGACATCATTCTGATCGGCACGGTCGGCCGACGGTCCCACAGCCGGCTGCCCCTCCTGCGTCAACACCAGTCCGAACGACGAGGGATAGTAGTGCATGGCATTGATGGTGTCGCTCAGCCACGTCAGGTCGATGTCGAGTCCACACACTGCAGCCACGTTGCCATTCGCGTCGAGCAATGGGTAGCTGTAGGTAGTGAGTTGCTGATTGTTTTCACCATAGACGTAAGGGTCGCTCCAGAGCTTGCGTTTCTCGCGTAAAGCTTTGATAAAGGCGGGATTCAGTGTGTAGTCGTGTTCGGGCGAAGCTATCTGGCTCACCGCCACCTGTCCGTTTCGTTTTACAGCATAAGGTTCGAAGATGCGTCCCTTCTCTTTGTAATAATAAGGTACAAAACAAATACAGCCGCCCACCACATTCGGATTCACCTCGACGAGCTGCCCCGTAGCCGCGAACATGTCGTCAGGATTCTGGAGGTGCTGCTGAATGTGTCGGCTGTGCTCCTCCATCGTGGCTTCAGCGGTGTGCAGGGTGTGGGCAATCATGTCGGCCTTGGCCATGAGTTCGGTCTGGGCACGCTGTTCGATTTCAGTGCGCAGCAAGTCGCGCGTGTAGTAGAACTGCACGACATTGATGAGCTCCACCAGCACAGCGGCACTGATAATGATGCCAAGGCTACTGCTGATGTGTTTTCGGAGGTAGGTTATGAAATTCCAGAACAGCTTCTTCATGATGGCATTTAAGTGGTTTAGAATGCAAAATTATAAAAAAAATCTCGTAGTAGGCAGCATTTTGCTTACAAAAAAAATCATTGAGACAGAAAAAAGTGTTAAATTAAATTAATGAAACAAATGTTGTTTCCCATTTCATATGCAATCCTTGGTTTTTCTTTGTAATTTTACAAGCGAAATAAAACAAACTCATTAACCGAACTTTCACGGAAGTCAAATAAAACCGAAAGCCTCTATGAATCATTCTTCAGAACACGTTCAGTTGTCGCAAAGCCAGATGGGCATCTATGCTGAGTGCATGCAGCATCCGGGCGAAAAAGTCTACGATCAGCCTTTCCTTTTCAAATTCAGTCGCAAGGTAAACCTTACCGCCTTGCAAGCAGCCATACAGCAGGCCTTGGGGGCACATCCCAACATGTATTGCCGCGTGACGATCAACGACGAAGGCATGCCTGTTCAATACATCGATGCCACCACACCTATTGAAGTGCCCATCCTTGAGGTCGACGACATCGAGTCAGTGAAGCACACGCTGTGGGAACCCATGCATCTCGACGGCCGCCTCCTAACCCGCCTCTGCCTGATTCGGACTCCCGATGCCAACTATATGTTCATGCAGATACATCACCTCATTTTCGACGGCACCACGCTGTCGGTGCTCTTCAGCGACATTGAGAACGCCTATCATGGTGGGCATGAGTTCACGCACGAGGATCTCATGGCCATCGACTTTGCGCGCCAGGAAGCAGCCGACCGGCTTGGCGACCGCTGGGCTGCCGACCGCCGTTGGTATGAGGAGCACATCCTCGACACTGAGGTTGAAACCGTGTTGCTGCCCGACCTGGAGGAAACCGAAACTCGCTACGCGCGCCTCTATCTTCCCATGAAGGCAGATGTGGGTGTCGTTACCTCTTTCTGCAAGCAGCACGGCGTGAAGGTGAGTAACTACATGTGCTCGGCGTTCGCATTGCTCATGTCGCGCTACACCAGCGATGAGCAGGTGCTGTTCACGACCATCTGGCACGGACGCCGCCAGAAGGAAGTCGCCAAGACCTGCGGCATGTTCGTCTCTACCGTTCCCCTCTACTACAATCTCAAGAGCAAATCGCAGGAGGGTGGGGGAAAGGCCGTGGTTACCGTTGGCGACCTGTTGGAACAGGGATGCGAGATGGGCGACGGCACGCGCGAGCACGCTCTCTTCTCGCTCGGAGACGCCATCAACGAGCTGGGCATCCGTCCGCAGGTCCTGTTTGCTTATCAGGGCTACACGCTGCGCGATGTGGTCATCGGCGGCGAAAAGGCCACCTACGAGCGCCTCTTCGATCGCGGCACCAACAACCCCATCGGCCTGCAGCTGTTCCTGACCGACAAGGGCTATGAGCTGTGCGTGGAATACATGGCGAACCGCTACTCCGAAGCGCTCATCCGTACGTTTGCCGAGAGCCTTGATGCCGTCATCAGCCAGTTCTGCGATCTGGAGAAACCCCTGAGCGAAATCAGCATCACCACGCCAAACCAACTGCAACAGCTCGACGCCTTCAATCAGAACACAGTACCCTACGACGAAGGGCAGACCATCGTTTCGCTCTTCCGCCAGAGCGCGCGGCTGCATCCCGACAACCTGGCTGTGGTCTATCAGGACCGCCGCTATACCTATCGTGAAGTCGATGAAATCAGCGACCGACTCGCTGCCTGTCTCGTCAGTAAGGGCTTGAAGGCCGAAGACGTGGTGTCGATTCTCATCCCGCGTTGCGAGTGGATGGCCATTGCCTCGCTGGGCGTGCTGAAGGCCGGTTGCGCTTACCAGCCGCTGGACCCCACCTATCCTGCCGAGCGCCTGAACTTCATGATTGAAGATGCCTCAGCCCGACTGCTCATTGCCGACGAGGAACTGCGCCCCATCGTCGACAAATATCAGGGCGACGTGCTCTTCACCAAGGACATCCCTCAGCTGCCCTCAGCTGCAGCTCCTGAGGTGGCAGTACGTCCAGAGAATCTCTTCATTCTGCTCTACACCAGCGGCTCTACGGGCGTGCCCAAGGGTTGCCAGCTGGAACATCGCAACCTCGTGGCCTTCTGCCATTGGTATCAGCGATGCTTCGAACTCAGCGAGACATGCCACGTGGCAGCCTATGCCAGCTATGGCTTCGATGCCTGCATGATGGACCTCTACCCGGCACTGACCTGCGGCGCCTCTGTCTACATCATCAGCGAGGACATCCGCCTGGACTTGCTGGCGCTGAACGAATACTTTGAGGCAAACTCCATCACCCATTCCTTCATGACCACGCAGGTGGGCTACCAGTTTGCCACGAACGTCGAGAACCACTCGCTGCGCTGCTTCGCCGTGGGTGGCGAGAAGCTGCCGTCGCTCAATCCGCCAACCGACTATAAGATGTACAATGGCTACGGGCCTACCGAATGCACTATTTTCACCACAACCTTCTGGGTGAATGAGCATCTGCGCGACATACCCATAGGCAAGCCGCTCGACAATGTCCACCTCTACATTGTCGACAAGCAAGGACACCGCCTGCCTGTTGGAGCCTGCGGCGAGTTGTGGGTGAGCGGTCCGCAGGTGGGCCGTGGCTACCTGAATCGTCCAGAGAAGACCGCGGAAGTGTTCATCGAGAACCCATTCTGCGCAGGTTGCGACGCTGCAGCCAACGGAGAAGCAAGCTCTGTCTATAGCCGCGCCTACCGCACTGGCGACATCGTGCGATACCTGCCCGATGGCAACATCCAGTTCGTCGGCCGCAAGGACGGGCAGGTGAAGATTCGTGGCTTCCGCATCGAACTGAAGGAAGTGGAAGGCATCATCCGCCAGTTCCCCGGCATCAAGGATGTCACCGTTCAGGCTTTCGACGATCCTGCCGGTGGTAAGTTTATCGCTGCCTACATCGTGAGCGACGAGCAGGTGGACATCAAAGAGCTGAACAACTTCATCCTCGAGGAGAAACCGCCCTACATGGTGCCGGCTGTGACCATGCAGATTCCGAGCATCCCGTTGAACCAGAACCAGAAGGTGGACAAGCGCGCCCTGCCTGTGCCGGAGAAAAAAGTCGAGGAACAAGCCGGTGGCGGCGAACAGGCTCCGCTGAACATGCTGGAACAAGAGCTGAAGGACATCATTCAAGCCATCGTGGGGCACGGCGACTTCGGCCTTACCACGCTGCTGGGCTTTGCCGGACTCACCTCTATCACCGCCATCAAGCTGGCCATTAAGGTCAACAAGCGTTTCGGCGTTGCCCTCGACTCTAAGTCGCTGGCGAAGACTGGCTCGCTGCAGAGCATCGAGAACGAAATCCTCAAGAAGGTGTTGGGAGAAGGAGTTCAAGGAGTTCTTTCTCCGCTTCGCTACGAAAGCGTCGCTTCGCGCCGAGCGCAAGGAGTTCAAGACGATAGTCCAGAGGGGCGTTCTGACGAGCCTGTCAGCATTCCGCTTTCGTATGCCCAGATGGGTGTCTACGTCGACTGCATGAAGCAACCCGTCAGCACGATTTACAACATTCCAACGCTGCTCGTCTTCCCGAAGGATGCCGACACCGAGCGACTGGCTCAGTCGCTGCAGACGCTGGTGCGGATGCATCCTGAACTCACCGTTCACTTCGGAAGCGAAGGCAGCGACGTCGTGCAAATCAGCGAGCCGAAACAGGAGGCCGTCGTCACGCGAAACTCGATGACCGAAGCGCAACTCGCCGATTACAAGCGCGAGTTCGTGCGCCCGTTCAACCTGAAACAAGGCCCTCTCTACCGCTTCGAAATCGTCACCACCGAGGAGCATGTCTGCCTGCTGGCCGACATTCACCACCTGGTCATCGACGGCGGTTCGCTCAACGTCTTCCTCCACCAGCTTTGTTCGCTCATGGATGGCGAGCCCATCGAGGCCGAAGACCTCACCTTTGCCTCCTTTGTGGCCGAGGAGAAAGCTGCCGAGAGTGGAGCCGACTACAGGGAAGCCAGCAACTTCTTCCACAGCCAGCTCGGCGAGTGCGAAGGTGTCACCGAAGTGGCTTCCGACCTGACCAATCCCCAGCAGCAAGGAACCATCAGCGAGGCCGTGGCAGCCCTTGACTTCGAGAAGATACAAGCCTTTTGCCGGCAGCACAACCTCTCGCCTTCCCACATCACGCTGGCTGCCACCTTCTACGCGCTGGCCCGCTTTACCAACCAGGAGCGCATCTGCCTGTGCACCATCAGCAACGGGCGCTCCAACCTGCGCATCAGCAACACCGTGGGCATGTTCGTCAACACGCTGGCAATGAGCAGTCTCGTTGGCGAGCAGAGCGTGATGGACTTCCTGAAGACCACCAGCCAGAACTTCGACGAGACGCTGCGCCACGAGAACTATCCCTTCGCCCAAATCGCTGCCGACTACGACCTGACGGCCGAAATCATGTTTGCCTATCAGATGGGCGTGCTCGAGCGCTATGAGTGCGGCGGAAGGGAATTGCACATGGAGAATCTGGAGCTCGACGTCCCGAAGTTCCGCGTGGCGTTCTACATCCGCGAGCACGAGGGGCAGCCGTCGGTGTGCGTTGAGTATGACAATGGGCGCTACAGCGAGGGACTCATGCAGAGTCTGGCTCAGTCGGTGAGCAACGCCGTCGAGGCCTTCATCAGCCACCCCGAGGCCAACCTTCTGCAGGTGTCGTTGCTCGGTGCTGAGCAGAAACAGCTGCTCGATTCCTTCAATCAGACTGATGTGCCTTACGACGACACGCAGACCATCGTCTCGCTCTTCCGCCGCCAGGCAGAACTGACGCCCGACCGCGAGTGTGTGGTCTATCACGACCGCCGCTACACCTACCGCGAGGTTGATGAAATCTCCGAGCGCATCGCCGCCTACATTGCCGCGCGCGGTCTCGGTCGTGAGAATGTGGTCTCGGTACTCATTCCGCGTTGCGAGTGGATGGTGATTGCCTCACTGGGCGTGCTGAAAGCCGGTTGTGCCTATCAGCCGCTGGACCCGAGCTATCCTTCAGAACGCCTGAACTTCATGATGAAAGATGCCTCAGCCCGACTGCTCATCGCCGACGAGGAATTGCGACCGCTGGTCGAAGAGTATCAGGGCGACGTGCTCCTGACGAAGGACATTGCCGCCTTGCCCGAACCCACGAAGCCCGTGGAGGCCGATATCACCCCCGACAACCTCTTCATCATGCTTTACACCAGCGGCTCGACGGGTGTGCCCAAGGGCTGCCAGCTGGAACACCGCAACATCGTGGCCTTCTGCCACTGGTATCAGCGTTGCTTCGAACTCAGCGAGACTTGCCATGTGGCAGCCTATGCCAGCTACGGCTTCGACGCCTGCATGATGGACATCTATCCCGCCCTGACCTGCGGTGCCTGCGTCTACATCATCGGCGACGACATCCGCCTGAACCTGCCCGACCTGAACAAGTATTTCGAGGAGAACCTGATTACCCATTCGTTCATCACCACCCAGGTGGGCTATCAGTTTGCCACGAACACCGACAACCACTCGCTGCGCTTCTTCGCCGTGGGTGGCGAGAAACTCTCGTCGCTCAATCCGCCGCAGCGCTACAAGATGTACAACGGCTACGGTCCCACGGAGTGCACCGTCTTCACCACCCACTACTGGGTGAAGGACCGCGAGCAGGACATTCCCATCGGCAGGCCGCTCGACAACCTCCGTCTCTACATCGTCGACAAGCAAGGCAACCGTCTGCCACAGGGTGCCTGCGGCGAACTGTGGGTGAGCGGTCCGCAGGTGAGTCGCGGCTACCTGAACCGTCCGGAGAAGACCGCCGAGGTGTACATCCGAAATCCGTTTGCCGATTCTCAAGAGAAATACGCTCGCTGCTACCGCACGGGCGACGTCGTGCGCTACCTGCCCGATGGCAACATCCAGTTTGTCGGCCGCAAGGACGGACAAGTGAAGATACGCGGTTTCCGCATCGAACTGAAGGAGGTAGAAGCTGTTATCCGCCAGTATCCCGGCATCAAGGATGCCACCGTGCAGGCCTTCGACTACGAGAACGGAGGAAAGTTTATCGCCGCCTACATCGTCAGCGACGAGCCAGTCGACGTGAAGGCGCTGAATCACTTCATCGGTCAGCAGAAGCCTTCCTACATGATTCCTGCGGCTACGATGCAGATTCCGACCATACCGCTCAACCAGAACCAGAAGGTGAACCGCAAGGCATTGCCCGCACCCGTCATTCAGACCGACAACAGCGACTACGTGGCACCTGCCAACGACCTCGAAAAACTCTTCTGCGACATCTTTGCCGACATTCTCACGATGGACAAGGTGAGCGCCACCGCCAACTTCTTCGAACTGGGCGGCACGTCGCTCATGGTGACGCGCGTCATCATCGAGGCCGACAAGCACCAGCACCACATTGCCTACGGCGACATCTTCAGCAATCCCACGCCGCGCCAGCTGGCCAGATTCGTCACTGGCGCTTCCGGCGATGTCAGCACCTCCGGGCAACAGGACACGGCCGAATCGGCCGATGCCGCCTACGACTACAAGCCCATCGACATCCTGCTCATGCGCAACACCCTCGAGAACTTCAAGCGGGGCGAGCGCCAGCCCATCGGTCGCGTGTTGCTCACAGGCTCTACAGGCTATCTGGGCATTCACGTGCTGAAGGAACTCATCGACCGCCAGGACGTGCCTGCCATCTGGTGCTTGGTGCGTGCTGCCGACGAGCAGAAGGCCGAACGCCGACTGAAGCAATTGCTCTTCTACTACTTCGGCCACAGCTATCAGGAACTCTTCGCCTCGCGCCTGCACATCGTGCTCGGCGACGTCACGCAGGAATTTAAGGAGTTCTTTCTCCGCTTCGCTACGAAAGCGTCGCTTCGCGCCGAGCGCAAGGAGTTCAAGGAGTTCAAGGAGTTCAAGGAGTTCAAGGAGTCCAAGGAGTTCAAGACAAATGCTGAGGCTGCTGTGAACATCGATACTGTTTTCAACTGTGCAGCCGTTGTGAAACATTTCTCCAAGGGCACTGAGATTGAGGATGTCAACATCGGTGGAGCCGTCAATTGCGTGAAGTTCTGCGTGATGACCGGTGCCCGTCTCGTCCACGTGTCAACCTACAGCACGGGAGGCCTCTCCGTCAACGGTAAGCCCGACCCCACCGAGCCCTTCACCGAGCAACGACTCTACTTCGGGCAGTATCTCGACAACCAGTACATACACTCGAAGTTCGTCGCCGACCGGGTGATTCTCGAGGCCGTCGCCATCCACGGGCTCAATGCCAAGGTGATGCGTGTGGGCAATCTCGCGCCGCGCTCTACCGATGGCGAGTTCCAGATTAACTTCCAGACCAATGCCGCCATGGGCCGCATACGCGTGTTCAAGATGCTGGGCTGCTATCCCTTCGAGATGAGCGACGAGCCAATGGAGTTCTCGCCCATCAACGAGGTGGCACGCTCCATCGTCCTGCTCTCTGAGACGCCGCGCGAGTGCTGCGTCTTCCATCCCTACAACAACCACAGTGTCTTCTTCGGCGACGTGCTGGCCGAGTTGAGCAAGATTGGTGGAGCGCCCAGGCAGGTTGAGGGTGAAGCCTTCCTGCAGGCAATGGAACAGGCGAAGGAAGATCCCGAGAAAGCAAAGCGCCTGTCCAGTCTGCTGGCTTATCAGGACATGGCCCACGGCCAGAAGTCGGTGTTCATCCCAGCCAAGAACGACTACACCACGCAGGTGCTCTACCGGCTGGGCTTCCGTTGGTCGGCCACTTCTTGGGACTACGTCGACCAGTTCCTCACCGCCATCGACGGCATGGGCTTCTTCGACGAGTAAGCCATTCAGAGACATATGTTTTTCAAATCGAAAGTCGGCACTGACCATCGTGGTGAGTGCCGACTTTTTTGTCCCCTCTACAACGGGAAACGATAGAACTGCCGCTTCAGATTGTAGTCAAGGAGCCATTGGTCGACAACGATGCCCTCGTCGAGGGCTTCTATTTCCAGCGTGTGGGTCCCCATGCCAACATATAGTTGCAATTCGCGCATGGCCTGGCCGCGCAGCACTTGCTGCTTCCATCGCTCAGAGCGGAATGGCTCACGCAGCGAAAAGACCTTCTTCTCGCCGCCGTCTATGCTCACGGCGAAGCGGTGGTCGCCGTGGTCGGCAGTCTGCGTGGGGATGACGGCTACGAAGAGCCGGGCTTCGCCACGCTTCAGCGAGTTGAACTTATACGTCAGTCGTCCGCCCTTGGGCAGTGCCACAGCTTTCATCGAGTGGCCCAGCATGGGCACCACCTCGCAGCCTTCGCTGGCCTGCTCGTAGTCGGCAGCATTCCGGGCCACCACATTGGCATCGCGCTGCGGCTCGGTCTCGTAGTCCTCGGCCTGTCCGTACTTGCGAATCTCCTCCTCGCTGAGCTGGTCGGGCAGGGTAGGAGCGTCGAACACCGGTAAGTCGCGCGGAGCCATCGACATCAGCTTGTTCCACTTGCCGTTGGCCATCTCGTTGTAGAAGCGTGTGAGCTGTTGCAGTTCGCGCCATGCCTTGATGCTGCGCGCGGCCGAGGCAAGTGCCTCGCTGTCATTATGAAACGACTCCTTGCGGGCTATGTGGCGGGACTCCTGGGCTTCCAGTTGCTTCGTGGCCATTGCGGCAGCGGAATACACGGGATATTTTACGGCGGCGAAGTAGGCATCCTTCAACTCCGGGCGAAGACTGCGCTCGATGGCATCCACCTGCTGGCGCAGTTCGGCATATTCGCCCAGATAGCGCTCCAGTTCGTTGCCGAAGGCCAGGGCGTTGAAGTCGGTGTCGCCGGCGGGTGAGAGTCCGCGGTTGTATTTCTTCTTGTCGAGTTCCACCTGGCTCCACCCCATGAATTCAGGCTTGCGCACCGCTGTCAGTTCGTAGAATTTCTCCATGACAGGCAGCAGCTTATGGCCGCACTCCTTGCCGAACTGCTGTACGAGCCAATCAGCCAGATGGGAGACTACCCCCATCCCCTCCCTCGCTCGGCCCTGTGGGACGCTTTCAGAGCGAAGCGGGGAAAGAAAAGGAAGGGAGCCGGAAGAGTCATGTCGGTTTTTTGCAACCTTGTTATTTTGTTCTTTTGTTCCTTTGTTCCCTTGCCCCTTGGTTACCCTGTCAAAGTCCCACGCCATATCAAGGAAAAGCGACAGCTGATAGGCTGCCACTTTCGGGTCGTGCACGTTGGCTATCCACAGGCGGCGTGCGCCCTTGTTGTAGGCCGTCGACATCTCGTGGTAGAGCAGGCCCGGCTGTGTGGTGGCGAGCCAGAGGTAGTCGTGCGGACGTCCCCAGTAGGACAGGTGGTAGTAGATGCCGTTGCCGCCCGAGCGCTGTTGCTCCAGCGAGTCGGGCAGTCGTGTCAGGTAGCCGTAATTGTCGTCGCACCACATGAGCATCACGTCGTCGGGCACGCTCACGCCCTGTTCATAAATGTCGAGCACTTCTTTATAGGGAATGAAAACTGAAGGGACTTCAGTCTTGGTTGGGAGTTCTTTTCCCGCTTTCTTCTTACCGTGTTCCGTAGGATTGGTCTGGGCGTTCAGCTTTGAGAGCATCTTGTGTTGTTCGCGGATGACCTCGGTGAGTCCCTGCACCTTCTGTTCTGTTGTCTTGGCACCCTCCATGGCTCCGTCGTGTATTCCGCGCATACCGAGTGTATAGATGGCATGTATGTCGCTGGTGTCGTCCACGCGCTCCTGCCAGTAGCTGAGCACACGCTGTCGGTTGGTGAAGAAGTTGTAGTCGCCCAGGCGTTTCTCGTCCCATTCGCCCACGTTGTTGCGCAGCATCGGCTCGCAGTGGCTCGATCCCACGTACATCTCAAACCGACGTGCCATTTCCTTGCAGCCCTTCTTCTGGAAGAACGGTGTGGTGCCTTCGTGCATAGCGGGCCAGATGGTGTTGGCGCGCAGGCGCAGCAGCAGTTCGAACACCTTCTCGTAGGTCTCGGCAGTAATGTCGCCACCAGACCAGGGGCGCAGACTCCAGTCCTCGTCGTTCAGGAAGATACCGCGATACTCCACCGACGGCTGCTGCAGGGTGGTGAACGTGTCGGGCGTTTCCAGTCGCTTGCGCTTCTCAGGCACCACGTCGCCCCACCATGTCCAGGGCGAGACGCCTGCCATGCGCGAGAGTTCCAAGATGCCGTAGGCCGTGGCGCGTCCTTCGTCGCCCATCACCACGAGCCGCCCGTCGTGCACACCGATGTAGAAAGCATCCTTGCGGGCGATGATCTTCTGGTAGGGCAGCCGCCGCTTCTGCAGTTTCTTGAATTCCTTGTTTGTCAGCGTGCTCAGTTCGATGATCTCCAGCCTGCCTTTGCCGTTAGCCTCGGCATGGTGTCCCGTCACGGCCTGCATGTCGTCGCTGAACATGCGCAGGGCGGTCTTCACCACAGGCGAATAGTTCTGCTGCGACACGTAGCCCACGTTCGAGTGACCGTCGTACCAGACAATATTGCCAGCACTTGCCAAGGTAACAAAGTGACAAAGTAACAAAGTAACAAGAGTGCGCTGTAACATTCAATTCTCAATTTTCAATTTTCAATTTCCAGTCTCTGGCTGGCCTCATCCCAGCGATAGGTAGTGCGGCGGCAGTCGCCGTGGCGGTAGGCATTGCTCTCGCCGTCGTCCTCGTAGAGCGTGAACGTGGCGTCGGCGCCGGGATAGACGCGCATCTCCAGCGACACGCCGTCCTTGTCGGCCGCATACTGCTTGCCGTTGCAGAGGGGCAGGATGCTGCCGCCCTTCACAAACACGGGGATGAACGAGTCGTCAACCTTGGTGGTGACATACTGTCCGCCCTCGTAGTGGCGACCTGTTCGGAAGTCGTACCAGCCTGCGGCATGGCGTGGCAGGTAGGTGGTCCATTCGGTCACGTCGGGCTCTGTGATGGGGCTGACCAGCAGCGACGGGCCGAACATGTATTCGCACTCCTGGCGCAGAGCCTCGGCGTCGTCGGCAAAGTCGAACACCAGCGGGCGCATCAGCGTGGCCCCGTCGAAGCTCACGGCTGCTGCCTGCGAGTAGATATAGGGCATCAGCCTATAGCGCTCTTGCAGACATTGGGCGATGATGCCCTCTGCCTGTGGGCCGTACTCCCACGGCTCAGTGTTGCTCATGTAGCCATGCACGCGCATCAGCGGCAGATAGACGGCCGTCTCTATCCAGCGCAACATGCGCTTCACGTAGGCCGAGTCGGTGTATTGGTTGCCGGGACGAAAGAAACCGCCGGCGTCGTAGGTCCACCAAGGGATGCCTGCCGCCTGCATGCCCAGTCCGGCAATGATTTGGCGGCGCAGCGTCTGCCAGTCGTTGCCCACGTCGCCCGACCACATGGCCGAGCCGTAGCGCTGGATGCCGGGGAAGCCGCAGCGTGTCAGAATCATCGGGCGCCGCTCGGGCTGGTCCTTCATCAGTCCTTCATATACGGTCTTGTTCACCAGTAGCGGATAGACGTTGCGGAACCATTCGCCGGGATAGCGGCCCTGCCACACGCGGCGGCCTGCGAGGTCGTCGTTCTCGGGCTCAGTGGCGTCCTGCCACCAGGCGTCGATGCCCTCGGGCAGCAGTCGGCGACTGAAGTTCTGCCAGTAGGCCGAAGCCGAGGCGGGGTTGAAGAAGTCTATCCAGTCGGTGCCGGGAATGTAGTGACCTTCGGCAGCCATCTGGCGGCCCACCTCCGACTGGCGGTCAATTTTCGACCACACACTCACCATCAGTCGCATGTTCATGCGGTGCAGGCTGTCGGTCATGAGTTTCGGGGTGGGGTAGTGGGCCTCGTCGAAGCGCATGGCGTTCCAGCCGTACTTGCCCCAGTACTGCCAGTCCTGCACGACGACGTCCACGGGCAGCTGCTTCTCGCGGAAGCGGTTGGCAGTCTTCAGTATTTCTTCCTGCGAGTGGAAACGCTCGCGGCAGTGTATGTAGCCCAGTGCCCACTGCGGCATCAGCGGAGCCTCGCCCGTCAGTTGGCGGTAGGTGGCGATGATCTCGTCGGGCGTGCCTACGAACACCGTGTAGTCCACGGCCTGCGCCGCGGGCGACTGGAACACCGTCTGCTGGTCCACCTTCCGGTAGTAGACTTCTGGCTGGTCGTCCTTCGTCAGTTCGGCTGTCAGCGTGTGGCGGCCTTTCTTGAGGTGTACAATGGTCGAGGTCGTCGGCGGCAGCCATACGTTGCGCACGTCTACAACCGTTTCGCCGTCGATGCAGAGGTGGTGGCGGCGCGCCATCTTCTGGCCCACGTCCAGCATCAGGGCGTAGTCGCCCTCCTCGCGAATGGTGAGTGTGCCCTCAAAGCGGTTGTTCTCCCTCACCTCCTGCTTGCCGCCCTCGGTCGAGGTCACGCTGACGGTCTCCCGCTGGCTGCTGCCCGCTTGTCGGGTCAGCGCCACCTTGCGGTCGCAAGGGTTGAAGTCGGTCAGTCCGTAGTTGTTCCACAGCACGCCGTAGCCCTTGCTCGAGATGAGCATCGGGATGGCTATCTGCGTGTTCACCTGCGTGAGGCGTCGCGTCAGTCCGCGCACGTTCAGCACGCCGTCCTGAAACTGTCCCAGTCCGTAGAGACATTCGTCGTCGGCCGAGCGCCAGGCCAGCCGTGCCTTGTGGGTGGGCTGTCCGCCGGCCGTTGTGGGGCTGAGCTGGTGGGCCGTGGCCATAAACACCGTCTGGCCGTCGAGGCCTTTCACCTGCACGGTTTTCTTCTTCTTGTCGATGTCCACGGTGAAGGCCTTTTCGCCCGTCGCCGGCTCGGTCTGCACGTAGATCCATTCCGGCAGCGTGTCGGCCACGGCTCCCTCCGTGTACTGTATTCTGACGGCATTGCGGGCCAGCGTGGTTAGCCTGAGTTGTCCCTTGCCGAATGCTACGGTGCTGCTCCCTTGCTTCTCGGCAGCCATGCCCAGCGATGCCCAGGCCAGCAGCGGCGCGAGCATCAGACAGCAGCGTAAGACGATGTGTCGTTTCATTTGTCGATTTCTACGAGTTGATAGTTCTTTGTTCCCAAGCCAATCTTTTCGGCATAGTCCACGATGTAGGTGCCGTGCTGGCGGTTGCCACCCTCGCCGGTGGATATCTTCACTGCCACGCGGCCCGTGGCCTCGCGGCCCAGTGCCTTGTATATCTTCACCAGTGCTTCCGGCGAAATCTCTTTCGTCATATAGACCGTCGGCGGCGTGTTGCCAGTCGGTGTCGCTGCACTAATTCCGTTCTGCGAATGTGTTGTGCCGAGCATGGTCATGCCCAGCATCATAGCGAAAAATAAAGTCTTCTTCATATAGGATTCCTCTTTTGGTGTTACTTCCGTCTGCAAAGATACAACTTTTTTCCGCCGGATGCAAGAAAATCGCTAAAAACATCTGGGTAGTTGCCTTGCTCCCTCTCTTGTCGCTTGCATAGCGAAGCAAGAACTTTCTTAACCTTCTTAACTTTCTTAACCCCCAAAAATATGGAAAGTGTGCAATTATATAGCTATACAGTTCGTTCTAAATGTGGTCATGGTATTATTCATAGGGGGTTGCCGAAATAAGACAAATAATGGTGCTACCAACCTAAAGATTCGTCAAAAATGTCGAAAATGGCAAAATAATTACAAGTTTCGACACTTTAAAAG
>CACZIT010000026.1 GCA_902781315.1 uncultured Prevotellaceae bacterium | reverse complement strand
GTGAGCCTGTCACCTTGTAGGTGGTTGTTGCTTGATTTGCCATAATCTCGATGTTTTTTATTTCCCTACTGTAGATTTCTCTACTTTCGGGAGTGATTATAAATTATGTTGCTTCACAAGGTGTTGTGACCATCAGCACAAGGTTATGGCTCCAAATACAACCCGCATGGTGTGGAGATTTTGAGTCATACCATTGGATCACCTTGGGTAGATGAAGGAACAACAGTTACCTTTGCAACCTAATTTCATCGACTCACGAAAGCAGAAAAGGCAAACATTATTATGTTAGTCTATAATTTTGAAAACTGAATTTTCAGTTAAAATAGAAGGAGATTGAGAAGGAGAGTGAATGAAGAGGTTTATCTTCAGTTAAAAAGAAAAGGGATTTAGTGTAAAACAATTGATTGTTTCAATTAACTGAGTTTAGGTTTATGGTTTACTCATGTATATATACATGCACAACTAAACTTAAAGATTAAACCTTCAATCTTTTGATTCAGGTTTACCACACCTTATTATATATATAAGAACATCTAAACTTAAACCTAAACTAGAAAACCAATCATTTTTCTTTTAACTGAAGCAAGAATTGACAGATTTGGTGTTCATTATACCTTAAATTTAATTAAAAACAGACACATTCTGCAAGAAAAACGTGCAAAACGAGTGTAAAGTCAGAATAAATTGCTAACTTTGCAAACAAAGTTTGCAGAACGTGTTTTTGGAGGTTGTTTCTTCGGGGCATGTGAAGCGTTGACAGTTAAGGATTGTGAGACGTAATGTCGAGCAATTTAGTGTAAAACAAAAATAGAAATAATAACATTAAAATGAAAATTCTGCTCCCAAAACACGTTGCGAGCGTGTAAAAACGCGCAGAATGTGTCGGATTTAAGGTGCCAGTACTTTACACTAAACCTGTAAGTAGCTGATTATCAACATCCGTTAGCCGCCGCGCAGGCAGCTGTAGAGGAGTAAAATACTCTGATATAATTTGTTAAAGGACCTGTCCGTTTGGGCAGGTCTTTTTTAGTCTCAAGAAGAAGACTTCAGGCGATTATTAAGTAATAACGTTGCAGGATTGCGATGTTATGCTTTTTATTTGGCTGCTTAATTATATGTATTTTTGCGCAGAAACCAACAAGTAGTATAATTTGCAAGATGAGATATAATATCAATTTACTGCTTTAAGATACGAGTTTCTACAAAAAGCAGTGTACACATCGGAATAAACCATGATAACATGGTGCATTTTATGGTGCATTTTATCGGAATCCAACAAAAGTAATACTGCATTTTATCGGAGTTCAAATAATAATTTGTATCTTTGCAGCCGTGAATGAAGGAACAAATAAAAACAAGAACGAAAGACATGAAGAAAATCATCATCTTACTCATTTTCGCCCTTACTGCTCAATTCTCATTTGCAACTAATTCTGACAGTCTGAAAAGAGACTTGGAGGACTATGACTATTTGGTTAGTTTCGTGGAAAAGAACTATGCTCCCTTCGATGCCATCATGCAGAAAGGCTACAAACGTGAATATAAAACCTTGAAAAAGCGACTCCGAAAGCAACTAAACAATGGGATGGTAGGTTTGGAAAAGGCCGCCACGGATTATGTACTTTGGTTCCACAGCCAGTTTGACCATCACATTCAACTTGAGTCTGACACATTCCTCATAGCAGTACAAATTCAAGGTGAAAAAGCAATCGTTAAGTTAGATAGTACATTACTTACAAATCCAGGTAATTTCGAAATTGCACCAATGCCAGTTTCATGCAAGGTGGATTCCCTAACTTGGCTTATTCGTGTTCCGTCATGCGAACCGGATTTCTACGACAGTACAGTAAACGCCTTGCAGCAATTCCTCATATCTGACTGCGAAAATCTCATTATCGATATACGCTGGAATGGCGGAGGTGGCGACAACGTATGGGAAGGATACTATGATTTGCTTTACGACCACCCTTATAAACCAGAAGTTCAATGGTTTCGTAATACTCCCAAGAACCTTCTCTTTTGGAAGGAACTTCTAGAACTGCAGCCATCATCTGTATTCAACCGGCAACTGATTGAAAGGTGTGAGACTTCGAAAAAGAAGTTCGTAACACTTGGAGAAAGCGATAACAATCGTCAACCGACATCACGCATCAAACGGGCTGCCATATTGATAAATTTCATGACAGGAAGTGCGGCGGAAAGCCTTGTGAAATTCGTCAAGAACTACAGCGACCGTTGCAAGGTCTATGGTATCTGCAACACCAACGGATGTGATCTGACAGGCAATTGCCGAACGGAGCCATTGCCTAACAGCCACTTGGGCATATTCTATGCCACGACCGTTGACTCAGGCTTCTACGAGAAGAACTTCTCGTCTGAAGGTCTTGGCATCGCCCCCGACGTTATCATACCCTTGCCTATGGAGAGAAAACTCACCGACAACATCGACGAGTTGGTGTTGTGGGTGGCTGAGGACATGAAGAAATAGAGTGTGCAGAATGCGCAGTACATGCTCATAATGTTTCCCAAATGTTTCCCAGATTCGCCGTAATGTGCTGATAATCAGTTCCTGTTGGCCGCCGCGCAGGCAGCTGTTGAGGAGTAATAAAACTCTCTGATATAATGTAAGGGACTTGCTCAATAGTGGGCAAGTCCCTTACTTTTGCATTCACCATAGGGTTTCTGTTTTAAGGGTGCCTATTTGTATTGCAAAAATATAAATCAGCAAGCGGGAGGGGCACGAAGACCTTTGCTACGGGCTATGAAATCCGAATGCTCGCTGGCGACGTAAGGCCGTCGCCTAACATGATCTTCGTTGTTGCTTGTAGTAAATGAAAGTTCGTAAAGCGCTACAGCGGCCGTCCATATCTGTAGGGCATCCTCATGGTCTATTGACTGTGCGGCAGCCCATTCGCCTCCGTCGTCCGTCTGGATTTTCAGCACAGCCGCTGCTTCGGCTTCGCTTATCAGGCAGTCTTCCGAGTTGCCGTCGTGATGATGCTCATGTCCGTGCTCATGGTTGAACAAATCCCTAGCATCCTCATCCAGCACATTAAGAATCGCCACAAACATCTTGTTGTGATGATGATGGGGCACCACAGCATGAGCCAATATCAGCATATTGGCCAGCAGAATCATCAGTGTGGAAATCCTTCTCTTCACCATAGCAGAGCCAAAGTTCTTTCTCCGCTGCGCTACGAAAGCGTCTCCTAACGTCGCCGAGCGACGAATAAGTGAGCGAAATGCAAAGCAAAGACAAAAGTTTTCACACAGATATACTGAAAGGAGGTGACAAAACTGCAAGGAATATTCTGTGAATCCGTAAAAAAGGTTGATAAATCAGTAAATCATTTACGCTTTGTTTGCATAAATCTCTGTACCTTTGCACTCGGTTAAGCAACTTAACAAACAAATTGAGAAGATATGGAATACGTTAAACTTGGAAACTCCGACCTCCGCGTGTCGCGCATCTGCCTTGGCTGCATGGGCTTCGGCGATGCCAGCATCGGACAACATTCTTGGACGATTGGCGAGGAGCCGACACGTGAAATCATACGCCGCTCGCTCAATCTGGGCGTGAACTTCTTCGATACGGCCATCGCCTATCAACTGGGCACTTCAGAACAATTCGTTGGGCGTGCCCTGCGCGACATGGCCCGACGCGAAGACGTCGTGGTGGCCACGAAGTTCCTGCCACGCACCGACGAGGAAATCCAGCAGGGTATCGATGGCTGGCAGCACGTGCTCAATAATATCAACAGCAGCCTGGAGCATCTCGGCATGGATTATGTAGATCTCTACATCTACCACATCTGGGACTACAAGACTCCTGCCGAGGAAATCCTGGAAGGCATGAACGAGGCCGTGCGCTCGGGCAAGGCTCGCTACATCGGCATTGCCAATGCCTACGCCTATCAGGTGGCGAAGATGAACGCGCTGGCCGAACGACGCGGTTGGGCGAAGTTCATCAGCGTGCAGAACCACTACAACCTCATCATGCGCGAGGAGGAGCGCGAGATGTTCCCCTTCTGCCGCGAGGAAAACATCGCCATGACTCCCTACAGCGCGCTGGCTTCCGGTAAGCTGGCCAAGCGACCGGGCGAGACCTCAAAGCGTCAGCAGGAGGATTCGTTCATGCACTTCAAGTACGATAGCACCGCCGAGCAGGACAACCGCATCGTGGAGCGCGTCGTGGAACTGGCCGACCGCTACGGCGTGGAGATGACGCAGATAGCGCTGGCTTGGCTATTGACGAAAGTGGAGTCGCCCATCGTTGGAGCCACGAAACTGCACCACATCGAAGGCGCCGTAAAGGCCATCGACGTCCACCTCTCGGCTGACGATATCAGCTATCTGGAAGAGCCCTACGTGCCGCACAACCTCTCCGGCGTCATGGCCGTGAACAAGCCCGTGATGAACGAGGAACCCGTATGGGTATCGGCAAGAAAAAACAAATAAAAACAGCTAAGATGAAACAGAAACTATTCCTCATGTTGTTCGCCCTTGTGCTATCCGCTACGACTATGGCACAAGATTCGATGATCGTGCGACTGGCCGAAATCGAAGTCTATCCTGAGTATTTGAAGGAGTATCTGACGTTTGCCAACGAGGTGGACCGCCTGAGCGTGGAGCGCGAGCCCGGAGTCATCTGCCTCTTCCCGATGCAGAGTGCCGAGGACTCCACGCAGATTCGCATCCTCGAAATCTATGCTTCCGAGGAAGCCTATCAGCGCCACATCAAGACAGAGCACTTCCAGAAGTACAAGCAGGGCACCATGCACATGGTGAAGAGCCTGAAGCTGCCCACGATGCAGCCGCTCGACCCCGAGACAATGAAACTGATATTCAACAAACAAAGATAGCTTACGACTTCCAGGGCAAGCCGATAATACCCCTCGCTATATCGGGCGGCAGCTGCATCAAGAAAGCGTGTGCAGGCTTGAAAGCTGCCTACCCACAGCTGAATTGGAAAGAAGGTAAATTCTTGAATGCTTCAAAGGCAGAACCAACCACGGCCAGAAAGAATCTTTACCGCGGCCTGATAATATCTTTACCACGGCCTGGTAATAGTATTACCACGTGCTGGTACAAGTATTACCACGTGCTGGTACAAGTATTACCACGTGCTGGTACAAGTATTACCACGTGCTGGTACAAGTATTACCACGCCGTGGTAATTAATCTGGTAAGCTGTTCTCCGTTTTATTCCACCATTTTCTATACACCCTGTCTTTGTCGTATTGTTCATAAATCACTGAACAGTAGCGTTTTTCTCGGTGTGACATCCTTTTCATCATATCATACGCATAATTCTCTGAAAGCGAACAGTTTACGTCCTTCTGTAACAAGTGACATATTGTTTCAGCATTTTTCTAGTAGTTGCTTGCATTCAGACGGTCATTTTCATCCAACTCACGTCACACTTTCTTTATAATTAAAAGATGCTTTCTTGCTATTATTCTGGTTGAAACGTCGCATGTTGTGCGTTATTTTGCAAGTTTTTTTTGCGATTTGGTATTATTTTTACTACCTTTGACGCAGAATTAGCAGCATGAAACAAGATATCTCGACGTACAACCTGCAGAAGAAAGTATATGGAAACGATTCAGCATATTATCGTAGACAACACGTTGAAGAGAATCGGTGAGGCACAGTTTTCCGACTACCTTTGCCATGCCTATTGCCACGAAGGGTATTGCACGTTCGAGCGCAACGGGCAGGCGTTCCGCTTCGAGGCTGGCGACTGCCTGATTATAGTCCGTCGTGGCGATTTGGTGATGAACCTGGAGGAGAGCCCGGATTTCCGCGTGGATGTCATCTATGTGACGCAAAAGTTCATCGAGCTCAGCACGCCCCAGAGCAACTACGGCATGCGAGGCCAGCTCTTTCTGTTTCAGAACCCCATCATGAAGTTGAAGCCCGAGCAACAGAAGATATGCCGTCTGAATTTTGATGCCGTGAAACGACGACTCAGGCAGACCGACCATCATTTCCGCCACGATGCGCTGATGAATGCCGTGGAGTGCATGATCATCGACTTCTTCGACTTCCATTCTAAGTTGTATCCAGCAGACAAAATCACCTCCCAACAATATCAGCTGATGGAGGAGTTCATGGCGATGCTCGAACGTGGCGACTTCCGTCAGAACCGTGACATCGGCTACTATGCCGACAAACTTTGCGTCACTTCGAAATATCTGAGCGAGGTTTGCAAGAAAGTTAGCGGTCTGCCGGCAGCGTTCTGGATTACCCGCTACACGTCGCTTGACATCAGCCGATTGTTGAGAGAAAGACTACGGGTAGGCGACCGAAGGTCGGGATTCCGTTATTCGTTTACAGACATCAGCGACATGTTCGGCTTCTCCTCGCTCTCGCATTTCAGTCGCTATGTACAGACGAATTTAGGTGCCAAACCGAGTGATTTCAGAGAGTAACGGTACGAATATCCGATTTTGGAAAAATCCCCCGAAAATTGTATTAATGCAGTTTCGGGGGATTGTCGTACCTTTGCAGCCGAAATAGGACGACTGCGAAGATGCTTACACTTGGCATGGCTTAAACGAGTTTGGCTCTGCTCTTGCTTAATCGCATCATTGCACCATCAAACTTAAAACAAATACGACAATGGAATTCAGAATGCAAGACCGCATGGAGTTCTTGCTTAGGCAAGCGGCAAAGTTGAGCGGAAGGCATTAGTAGACTTCTACGCAACCGAGAGTGACAAGAGCAACCAGGTTCTGGGGTAAAAGATGCCAAGGATAACAATTCAGGTGCTGATGCTACTGAGAACATAGTGGTATCAGCACCGATTCATTTTTTAAGTTTAGGGCTTTTTCACCTACATATTATATATTTAGAGCCCCTTGATATGGGGCGGCTATAATGCAGGGATTAAAAAAATGGAAATATAGGAGCAAAGTGTTATTTTTATCAAAAAGATTTTGTAACTTTGTGCCGTAATTATTAAAAAAGAGTACATGCCAGAAATTTGCCATTTCTACGGAATCGTCATTGCGATGTATCTGCCCGACCACAATCCGCCGCACTTCCACGTGCGCTACAATGAGTATCGTGCCACCATCGACATTCAGACGGGTAGAGTGACAGGGCAGATGCCACGTCGTGCGTTGCATCTGGTCTTCGAGTGGCTCGACCAGCATAAGGAAGAACTGATGATGAACTGGGAACGCATGGAGAATGGTGAGACTCTGGTAAAAATAGCCCCTCTGGATTAGCGTATGGAACAGACAAATTCACTAAAATGGGTTACAGCCGCCCGCGCCCTTGATGGTTATAGGCTGCACCTGACTTTCAATGATGGCTGCGAGCGCATCTTCGACTGCCTGCCGCTCATTGAGAAGTATAAGTTCTTTGCCCCACTGCGCGACAGAGCAGTGTTCGACCGTTTCGACCTTGACGGATGGACGGTTTGTTGGCTCGACGGCAGCATTGACATCGCCCCCGAACATCTTTACGAGATGGGGCATGCCGCATAGCCGTGTATACATAATATAAGGTGTAACTCTAAAAACTGATATACCAATGGACAGATAAAGATATAAGAATATAAGAACATAAGACTGAACGTCCACTTTTGATTCTTGTTTCTGATAATTGGGGAATTAGATGAAATCACCAAGAACTGAAGTAGATAGTTCACGCTTTTCGGCGTGGGCATTTACTCGTTTAAGGTGATAGGCTTTCCCCAATGCCTCAGAAACGTAAGCGAAGTAGATTGCTCACGTTTTTTCATTAAAAGAATAATAGTCAAATTTCTAAATATTGTATACATATGGCTCTAATAAAATGTCCCGAATGCGGCAATGAAGTATCAAGTGTTGCCGTGTCATGCCCTAAGTGCGGATACCCGATTAATAGTAATACGGCCAGTAGTTTTGCGTCAATGACTTCGGCTGTTCCATCAGCCTCGAATGCAATGGCTGCCAATGAAGCTTTCCCTCAACTTCCAACCTTAATGGATGTGGGTAAACAGCTGAGCTTATTCAGCGTTCCAGAAATAACAGATGCATATTTCGTGTCTGAGATTAATGCAACCAATTACATACCAGAAGGCAAGGTCAACATTGCAGCACGTACAAATGGCATAAGCATTCATTCTGGGTTTAATATTTTTCCTATAAGCTATGAACAGATAATAGAATTAAAAAGCGTTTCTCATCAGCAACTCTCATCCGAAGGCAAGTCTATATTAGGAAGAGCTGCTGCGGGGTGGTTGCTATTGGGGCCGGCTGGCGCTATCGTGGGTGGCCTTACAGGCTTAGGTTCTAAAACGATTGGAAACTATCTCTTTACTATCACCTTTTGGGATGTATATACTCACAAAGTGCAAATTATTTTCATCTGTACGAAGAAATCATCTTCTGACTTCATAAAGCATGTAGAAGATGAAAAGAAAAAGCAAAACACGCCTGATGGTTACCTATATGTCTGCAATATTCTTGACGATAAAGGCCAAATTTCTGACGACAAAGTGATTAAAGCTCTGAAAAAAGTTGGAAAGGAAGGAGGAGTTTTACAAGCAATTCAGAGAATAGATAATTGCGACAAATCCGCAGCTTCAGAAAAGATAGACCAGATTTGTTCGCGCAAGAATGTTGATATCACCCCGTACAATAGTTCTGGATGCATGGTGACTCTGCTACTCATGATGACAGGTTTGTTGTCATTAGTGTCTTGTATTTTTGTTTTCTATAGGTAACAACCATGACAAAAAAGGAACTTATTAATAAATTGCAGAACATAAAAAAGGAGGTGAAAGAAATCAAAGATTATCTTTCGCTGAGTGAATCAGAAACGGTTACCCCTGTATATTCTCCTTTGGTTATAGAGCCAGACTTCAAATTGAAATACACTTTGGATGATTTATACAGAGAATTTGGAACTAAGGTATCATTGGCACGCCGATTGAAAAAAGCTCTCCAAAAACGAAACATCAACACATAGGAAGATTTCTGTCACTAACTCCAGGCGAGTTGTTAGATTTGGAAAATGTCGGCTGTGACACACTGCTTCGCACTAAAAAAGCTCTGAGCAAGTTGGGAGTTGCATGGTGAGTTAACAAGGAAATGACAATTAGATTCCAAACAATTGAGGCTGAAATCGACACTAAATTCAATTACTACTATAGCTAAGCATAATAATATGGATTATGAAAGACTTAAATAAATCTACATTTGGCTCATATCTCCTATCGTATTTTTGTATGAAGATTGATGCATTAACTTATGGTGAGAACATGACTGACAGGGAGATATCTCTGTTCATACATGAGTATATACATTATCTTCAAAGCTTTACTACGATATATGGGCTAGAACGCATAAACTCGGAACTATCCGTATTAGCAAACCTGGTTGACTGGTTACGGATATCAGCGAACTCTCGTGTAACTATTCCTTTGCCAGAAGACGTTCTAAATACAGTAGTTCGTAATAATGCCTTAATAAGTAACCTTGTCTGGGGTGATACGGATGATATTAGCCATCTTCATATAGTTAAGGTAGATAGTGATTATTTCCAGATAGACGAAAAACGACAAGTTGAATCCATTAGTTTGTCGTACAGAAACGAAAACGGCCTTGATGGCACTTGCACTTTTGGCGCACGTGAGATATATGAAGGAATGGCGTATATGATAGAGCAATTCATTACAAAAGATTATGAAGAGTCGCCCGATCACCCATATTGTACTGCAATAAAAGTTGCAAATTTCATTTACCCACAATTATTAGATGACCGACGCAATATACTGGTGCTCTGTGACAAGGCTTTAATGTCATCAAATCCTGGAGCAGAGTATGTAAATATACTTAGATGGCTCAAACAAGTACATTTTTTGCCTTCTACGCCAGACGAACTATTCTATTTCCTTGACTATAATTGGGAAACTTTCGACTTAAATGAGAAAGCTGGAGTTTTAGATACATTTATAAATCATATTGAATTTGTTAGAAGCAATTTGCATTCTTTGTTGCAAGACGAACGCTTTGCGGATTACCATAAATGGTTAGATGTTATTTTTGATTATGCGATAGAACTAAGGAAAACAGAGCCAATGTTTTGGCTTGACATTGTCGACAACGGATATGTAAAGGATAATTTATACTTTCACGCAATATTACATTTTGCTGGCAGCCCTCTTATTGAAACCGTAAAGCACGAATACTTCACTGTGGATCCAGAAGGTAGCGATAGTGAAAGCATGCCTTTTTTAAAAGTCTTTCATCAAATATATAAGGTGTTAGTAGAAGGCAAAACTCAATGTGAGTTAATGCCTTGGTGTAACAATAGTCCTAATGTCGTTAGAATTGATGAAACATGCTTTAAATGTCCGTGGAAGCATAAAGAAGGCAATGGAGATTTATGCCCTTTTAAATCAATATGGCAACACTGGGGACTTGATGATGTTGAAATCATGAAATAGCTTTTGTAAATCCACCACGACTCCCCTCGATAAAGTGAATAGTGTGAGGATTATATGGTGCATATTATCCCTATATGCATATTGTTCGCCCATCCAAAGGGAGATTAGTAAACTGTTTCTGCACCTATTTTTGTCTGTACATACAGGCTTTCTGCTTCTCACCCTCGAAGTCCCTGCACTGTTTCTGCACCTATTTTTGTATGTACATACAGGCGAGGGCGACATCATCACCGTGAAGGCAAACTGTTTCTGCACCTATTTTTGTATGTACATACAGGTTGTTGTCGCGCTGATACTTCATCAGCGTACTGTTTCTGCACCTATTTTTGTATGTACATACAGGGTATATCACATAACTCTAAAATAGAGTGCTTTTTATGCGTCATGCCTTCTTGCGAAGGACACTACCGCAAAGGCGATATGGATTAGCAATCCATTGAACAGATTCCGCAAAGTCATTGTGACGATACGGAGGAACGCCTCTGTATCTGCTGCCCATTACTGGGATTGCAGATTTCATTTCTCATTTGTGGATGTTTAATCCTTACTGGTGAATTCATCTGCCAGTCTTTTGTCTTTTCTTTGTACTCCTTGTCTCCTATGTTCTTTCTCAGAATGTTCAGAGCGCCATTTTGGTCGGCATTGATATATCGTCCTGTACTACTTTGGAACAATCCACGCTTCTTACGCACACCTGCGTAATGCTCATGGTGTCCTATTTCTTCCATTGCCAAGGCATCACATTTTGATGTGTGGCCCTCTTCCTGTTCCACATATTCTATGCCAGCCATGAAACACTTATACTCCAACTGGGATTGTAACATGTAAAAGGGAATCTGAACGAACTTTTGATTGTTCTTCTTGCCAATTTTCACTTCTTGTTTCCACCCTTTATTCCGTCCAACTACTAACTTTCCGATTTTTTGTTCTATCAGCATGTCAACGATGGCTCTACTGGTGGTATGCATAAAAGTATCTATATAGCGGTTCCGCTTATCGTACATCGCCGTCATTCGTTTTGTACCTTTCTCAATGCCCTGCTTCGACTTGATGCTGGAATAGTAGGCAAGTTTCTTGTTGAAGTTCTGGTTATAACTCTTTAGAACTTTCCCGCTAAATATATAGCAACCCTTGGGTGTAACGACCGTAGCTAAGTTGTCTATCCCAAAATCAATAGCAGCTACCCTGTCCTTTGTTACATCTGCCTGATGTGTTTCTGTCTTATAAATCACTTCAACGGTTATATAACCCTTGAACGGAAGAATGCGTATCTGCTTGCATCCTTTGAGAATCTGTTGCTTATACTGTCCCCATTGTGGTATTGGAATCTTTACATTAGGAATGCCATGTAAGGTGATATTTCCATGTATGTCAATTTTGCAATCGTGATTGTAACGAATCTGAAGCAGGTTCATGCTGTTCCTTCCTAAAAAATGAGGGAACTCTGGCTTTGCTTTAAATTCCTCAGGATGTATCTTCCACTTCTTAATAGCAGCAAAGAACGAATCTTTTTCATTACATACCTGTTTGATTACACAGTCAGCAATAGCATCACGCAGCAACCTGTAATTTACATTCCCCTCAAGATTGGTGATTTTCTTCATGTGCTCTCGCAAATCGAAATGCCTCATCCATAGGCCCTCTTCTTCCCCTTTTTTCTTTAATTCGTAGAGGGATTGATTATAGAGGTCTTTGCTTATTCTGCAAAGAACTTCCACTTCAGGGATGGACTTAATACGGAAACGTTTTGCAAGCTGAATCATCTTATGCAAGAATTTTGCTGCAAATATAGTCAAAAAATTCAAATATATATCATATGAGAGCATGAAATATAGTTAAAAGAACCGCTATTTCACAATTTTTCGCCACAAAAGATATACAACTTACTGGAATTCCTACTATCTTTGCAATTGAAACATTGAAGGCTGATATAGATGCTACGAGAGGTGGTTTTGAGATACCCACTAACTCTAATACAGTTACCCATTAACTCTATTATAGTTACCCACTAACTCTAAAATGGCTGATATAGGCTCCTTCCGGGCAATGATTTCGGAGTAAGAATTTTAATACGTATTACGATTATGGCAAAAGTGAAGTATTATGCTAAAGAGAACACCAAGGTCGGGACTCACAGTTTCTATGCCGTGCCGGTTCTTGCCTTGCAAGCGGCTTTTGCCGATTACCAAATGGTATGCTGACCTTCAACGAAGTTTGCGAGAAGGCATGTCGTAACACAAGTAACTGGCGCAATCGATAATTTTAATCGGCAAGCAAGGATAAAGGGTTCCTTGCTTGCCGATTTTCCATTCCATAGGACTTCATGTAAGGTAAACATGGTGGTGGGGAGTTGCGCCGTCTGACGCATTTCCTCCAAATTTGACTCCGTCGAGATTTCTCACGCTCGACAAAATGAAAACAAGTTTCCCTTTTGTTCTCGCTTAACCGCAATTTTGGTAAAATCCCCCGAAAATTGTGTAACAGCAGTTTCGGGGGATTGCTGTACCTTTGCACCATCAAAATTAAATAAACAATAAAGTAATGGGAAAGACATTGATTGCGTACTACTCTCGTCGCGGAGAGAACTATGTGAACGGAAGTATCAAGAACCTGAAGCTGGGTAATACGGAAGTGGTGGCCCAGAAGATTAAGGCTTTGCTGCCCGATGCTGATGTGTTCCAGATTGATACTACCTACGAGTATTCCAAATCCTACATGACCTGCATCGAGGAGGCCAAGCAAGAGCTGCACGACCAGGCTCGCCCTGTGGTGAAGAATCCATTGGAGAGCATCGATGAGTATGACACCATTATCCTCGGCTATCCTAACTGGTGGGGCACGATGCCGATGGTGTGCTACACGTTCCTGGAGTCATACGACTTCACGGGCAAACGCATCATTCCCTTCTGCACCAACGAGGGCTCAGGTATGGGCAGCAGTGTGCGTTTCATCAAGAAACTCTGCCCGGGTGCAAACGTAGAGGAAGGTACACCCATACATGGAGCAGAGGCTGCCAATGCAGACAACGAGGCTCGTGAGATTGCAGATAGGAGCCTCACCCCCAGCCCCTCTCCCAAGGGCGAGGGGAGTAGATAGTTTAATCGTAAATTCTCAAGTTGTCAAATGAAGCAGGTAGTAGTATTGGTTGGTGCCGGCAGCATCGGACAGGCGATCATCCGCCGTGTGTCGGCAGGCAAGCACATCGTGTTGGCAGACTATAGTCTGGAACATGCCGAACAAGCCGCAAAGACTCTTGAAGACGCAGGCTTCGAGTGCTCGACCATCAAGTGTGACCTTGGTTCGAAGGAAGACATTCTGAAGTTGGTGGAGTATGCCACGGGCAAGGGCGAGGTGACCCATGTGGTGAATGCCGCAGGCGTGTCACCCTCACAGGCTCCTGTGGAAGAGATTCTGCGCGTTGACCTCTATGGTACAAGTGTATTGTTAGAGGAGTTCGGAAAGGTGATAGCCGAGGGAGGTTCAGGTGTGATTATCTCCTCGCAGAGCGGCCATCGTCTGCCTGCATTACCCCAGGAGCAGAACGAGGCCCTGGCTACGACTCCTGTAGATGAACTGCTGGAGTTGCCGTTCTTGAAGGCTATCAACGACACGCTGAAAGCCTACCAGTACTCTAAGCGATGCAACGTGTTGAGAGTGATGTATGAGGCTACTCGTTGGGGCCGTCGTGGAGCCACCATCAATTCGATTTCGCCGGGCATCATCATCACGCCTTTGGCCAACGACGAACTGCATGGTCCGCGCAAGGAAGGTTATCTGAAGATGATTGAAGGTATGCCAGCCCGTCGCGCCGGAACTCCCGACGAAGTGGGCGACTTGGCTGAGTTCCTGATGTCGAGCCGTGGCCGTTTCATCAGCGGTGCCGACTTCCTCATCGACGGTGGTTGCACTGCCAGCTATTGGTATGGCGACTTACAGTATTTGAAAGCTACACATTAATTAATAATATAAGGTATGAAGCAGATATTGATTTTAGCACTTACTTTCTGTGCCTTTATCGTTGCAATGGCTTGTGGCAGCAACGATCCGGAAGTGGACGGAATGACTGGTGCCACCGAACAGACAGGTGGTGAGGGCGAGGGCTCTGCCAAGGGGAAGATGCTTGTCATCTATTTCTCGCGGGCTGACGAGAACTGGCAGGTGGGCTATGTGGAGCGTGGCAATACGGCCATCATGGTTGACTACATTAAAGAGCTGGCCGATGTGGATGTGTTCGAAATCTTACCTGTAGTGGCTTACCCAGCTGACTATGATGAATGTACGGCCTACGTCACAGAGGAAATCAATGAGAACCGCCGACCTGCATACAAGGATGACATCACCAACCTCGCTGACTATGAGACCATCTTCATAGGAGGCCCGATATGGTGGGCACGTCCCCCCATGCTCTTCCGTACGTTCTTTGAGGCGCATCCCGAACTGGACGGCAAAACCATCATCCCCTTCGGCACACATGGAGGCAGTGGCGTAGGCAGCTATGCAACGCTCATCAAGGAGTATTATCCCAATGCCACTGTTCTGGAATCACTCGGCATCAGTGGCAGCAGCATCCGCAATGCCTCGTCAAAGACTACGGTTGAGAACTGGCTGAAAAAGTTGGGTGTTGACAAGCAATCGACCTCAATTAGCAATGTCCGCGCAAAGACGAATACGGCGAATGCGTCATACACACTCAACGGTACGCGCTCTAACGGGCAGCAGAGAATTTACATCAGAAACGGTAACAAGTATATCAAAAGATAAAAATATGAATACAATCAAGCTTTACAATGGTGTTGAAATGCCGCAGATTGGTATGGAGATTATCAAGTACACCTGATAGAAGTTCATGGGTTGGAGATAGAATTATGAGTAAGGTTTTACTGATCAACGGAAGCCCTCACGCTCACGGCTGTACCTTTACGGCCTTAGGCGTGGTGGCCGACGAATTGCAGAAGGCAAGCATAGAGACGGAGATAGTACATGTCGGACATAAAGACATCCGTGGCTGCATCGGTTGTTACAAGTGCAAACAGATGGGCCGTTGCGTGTTCGATAAGGACATGGTGAACGAGGTAGCCAAGAAGTTTGAAGAGGCCGACGGGCTGGTAATAGGCTCACCCGTCTATTATGCCGGGGCAAACGGCACGCTGGTTTCGTTCCTCAACCGACTGTTCTTCTCGGCCTCGTTCGAGAAACGTTTCAAGGTAGGTGCTGCCGTTGTCTCAGCCCGCAGGATGGGCACCACGGCGTCACTCGACCAGTTGAACAAATATTTCCTGCACGGCGAGATGCCCGTGGCCGCAAGCCGCTATTGGAATGCCGTTCATGGCAATTCACCCGAAGAAGTGATGAAAGATGAAGAAGGACTACAGACAATGCGTGTGCTGGGCCGCAACATGGCTTTTCTTATCCGTGCCATCCGTGCTGAGCGTGAGCGTAGCGGCTTGCCAGAGCAGGAACCCCAGCGCGTCGCAACGAATTTTATCAGATAAAGAGATGACAGACAAAGAGCAGATAGAAGCCTTGTATCGCGAGATGTATGAGGCAATGGTCAGGAAGGACACGGCAACTTTGGACCGTGTGCATGCCGACGACTTCGTGCTGACCCACATGACGGGCATGCACCAGTCGAAGCGGGTGTATATACAATCGATTGCCAATGGCACGTTGAACTACTATTCAGCCGAGCATGAACAGATGGATATCAAGGTAGATGGCAATCATGCCACCCTTACAGGTCGCAGCCGAGTGAATGCCGCCGTCTTTGGCGGAGGTCGTCACACTTGGCGCTTGCAATTACATTTCGGCCTTGTCAAAGAAGATGACGGCAAGTGGCGGTTTACGTCTGCACGTGCTTCAACCTATTGAAAATGACACGAGGAGACTTGTCGGTTCGCTGTTGTCTTGCAGTTTTTTGACAAATTATGAAGGGAACTATATACCTGTTTTTCCCCGCTTCGTTCTGAAAGCGTTCCTTAGGCCGAGCGGACACAAGGACAGATGGGGAAAAGACCCCGGCGGGGTCTCATGTCCATAACCGCAGGTCTTGACCTGCGGGGCAAGATATCCGCATAACTACGACCCCAAAGGGGACGCACAAAAGGAATAACCGTACTATTGTGCGACATCTTCGAAGTCGCCCCCTGCATAGTTACACATTCCGCAGGTCGAGACCTGGGCTCTTTCTCCGCTATGCTACGAAAGCGAGCAAGCTCGAGCGATGCATATGCGACCTCTCCGAGGTCCTTGTGTCCGCTCGGCCCGCAGGGACGCTTTCAGAGCGAAGCGGGAAAAGAACAGGTATATCGTTCCCCATATGAATTTCAGCGTTTTACGCAAAATATGAAAAATTTGGCGTAAAATGTGAAACAAACAAACAGAAAAATTGTCGTATCTTTGCAACCAGATAATTAAAGAATAACAAAATGAATATCAAAAGTATCATCACAGCCGCTCTGGCATTGCTCGTCTCGACAGCATGCAGCGGTGGCGCTAAGCAGGAGAAAGTTATGAACAAGGAAGGAAAGGCAATTGTAGTGTTCTTCTCGCATGCAGGAGACAACTACGCAGTAGGAAACATCGAGGTGGGCAACACGAAGATTGTTGCCGACTACATCACGGAGTTGACGGGGGCAGAGCAGTTTGAACTCGTCACGCACAAGTACGATGGAATGGCTTACAACCCGCTCATCAAGCTGGCACAAGAAGAAACAAAGAACGGCGAACTGCCTGAATATGAGGGCGATGTCGACCTGAGCAAGTACGACACCGTGTTCATCGGCGGCCCTGTCTGGTGGGGCACCTATCCGCAGGTGATGTTCACCTTCTTCAAGAAGCATGCTAATGATCTGAAGGGCAAGACCATCATTCCCTTCACCACTCACGAGGGCTCCGGATTGGCCAGCTGTGTGGAGGATGTGAAGGATGCATTCCCTGGTGCCAACGTGCAGAAGGGCTTCAGCATCTACGGCCACGAAGTGCGCACGGAGAAAGCAAAGGTTGAGAAATGGCTTAGGGAAGTGAAGAGTGAAAAATAATTGTCAAAATAGTAAATTAGAAGTGTGATGGAGTACATTAAACTACACAACGGTGTTGAGATGCCGACCTTGGGCTACGGCGTGTTTTTGGTTAGCCCTGACGAGTGTGAACGTTGCGTGACAGATGCTTTGAGCGTGGGCTTTCGACTGATAGACACGGCACAGGCCTACCAGAACGAGGAAGGCGTGGGCAATGCGTGGCGCAAGAGTGGGGTGAAGCGCGAGGATCTGTTTCTCGTGACGAAGGTCTGGATTTCGAACAATGGCGAGGAAAAAGCCGCCAAGAGCATCGACGAGAGCCTGTGCAAGTTGCAGACAGACTACGTCGACCTGCTGCTCATTCATCAGGCCTATGGCGACGTCTTCGGCACTTGGCGCGCCATGGAGAAAGCCTATCGTGAAGGTAAGGTGCGAGCTATCGGTGTGAGCAACTTCCAGGCAGGCCGTTTCTTCGACTTCGCCCACTATACAGAGCTGAAGCCAATGGTGAACCAGTTGGAATGCAATGCGCTTTCTCAGCAGACAGGCATCGAGCCGATACATGATGAGTTTGGCACTAAGATGATGGCATGGTATCCTCTCGGCGGACAGGGCACAGACAGCATCACGAAGAGCAACCTGCTGACTGCTATCGGCACGAAATATAATAAGACAGCAGCCCAGGTAGCCCTCCGTTGGCTCACCCAGCGCGGCATCGTGGCTATTCCCAAGTCGAGTCATAAGGAACGCATGGTGCAGAATCTCGACATCTTCGACTTCACTTTGTCGGCCGAAGAGATGGCGCAGATAGCCGCAATGAACCAGCACGATGCAGGCACTCGGAATTTCGGCGACCCACAGTTCGTAAAATACCTTATTGAAACATACGGGTAAGCGAGGGCAGAATCATGCTTGCATGAATTCTGCCGAGCGGGAGTATGTTCGACGGAGTCAAAAATTTACGGTCGGATATGAATCAGACATTAGAGATTGGCGGGCGTCAATGCCTACTTTACACAGAGGGAGATCAGCAGCCGCAGGCGTTGCTCATCCAGCCGCTGGGCACGCAGGAGCGGGACAGCATCGACAGCGAGGTGGCGATGATTAGCGAGGCCACAGGCGCTTCGTTCGTCATGGCAGCCTTTGCCATCGGCGATTGGGAGGTGGAACTCACCCCGTGGCACGCCCCTGCCATATCGAAGCGCCAGGCGGTGGGCGAACATGCTCTCGATACGCTGGATGATATCACCAATAGCCTTATTCCATATTTAAAAGAGCGGTTCGGCCATCTGCCTGTCGTTTTGGGCGGCTATTCCTTGGGCGGGCTGTTCTCGCGCTGGGCTGCATCGAAGGCCGAGTGCTTCGAGGCTGTGGCAGCCGTGTCGCCGTCGTTGTGGATAGATGCTTGGTGCGGTTTCTCGGATGCTCATGCCGTCTATGCGCGATACGTCTATCTCAGCCTCGGCGACCGCGAGGAGCACACCCGCAACAAGGCCATAGCCCAGGTGGGTAACAACGTGCGCTGGGAGCATGAGCACCTGAAGCAGACGCTTGGTTCCGATAACACCACGCTGGAATGGAACGCGGGCAATCACTTCACGGATGGTGCCCGCCGCACCGCCAAGGGCTTTGCGTGGTGTATTAACAAAATCATCAACAGTCCTGAAAAGTGACATTTCCTTCGGCCGTGGTGGCGAACTATTTCTTCCACGAGGAAATCGTGAACAGGGGAAAATAAAGGTGCTATCGCTCAGAAAAGCAAAAGAAAACCTCGTATCCTTTTGCTTTTTGCTCGTTTATTCGTACCTTTGCATCGTCTTAGAAGGTTTGAGCAATCCCCGGACAACACGGCACGCATCTTCCTGCGATTCCTGGCGCTGGCTCAGCAGAATGCCAGGACAGAGCGCGAGGTAGCCTTCTATGCCGACCTGCTATGTATCACGCCGAAGTATCTCTCGCAGGTCAGCAGAACCATCACAGGGCTGCCCGCATCGCAATGGATACAGTACTACGCGGCCTTCGAACTGGTGTCGCTGTTGAACGACACGACGAAGACGCTGATGGAGGTGTCAGACCTGATGCACTTCGAGAACGTCTCGCACTTCTCCCGCTATGTGAAGAAAACGCTCGGGAAATCGCCGAGCGAGTACCGAAACAGATAATCTTCTGTAAAATGTGAAAGTTATGAGGCAATCCGGGTAACGGCGGATTGCCTTTTTCGTTGTACTTTTGCCAACGAAACCATAAATAGTACAATCAAGAGAAAGAAACGTAAAACTTTAAATAACAAATAAACATGAACATTTTCGAACAATTAAGATCAGGGGCCGACGTCGATATGGCGACACCCGAGTATGCAGAGGCCATCAAGCACATGACCGACTGCGCCAACATTTGTTTCCGCATCAATACCACAGCCCCGCAGCCTGAGCAGATACGCCCGCTGGAGGAGCAACTCTTTGGCGGCGGCCTCGACCAGACGAGCTATCTGATGCCGCCCCTTCAGATTGACTTCGCCTGCCAGATGAAGATTGGCAAGGGCGTGTTCGTGAATCACTCGCTGACGTGTATGGCGGCCGGCGGCATCACCATCGACGACGGCGTGATGATAGGCCCGAACGTGCGCATCGTCACCGATAATCACGACTTCCAGAACCGCATGGTGCTGCGCTGCAAGCCCGTGCACATCGGCCGCAATGCCTGGATTGGCGTGGGAGCCATCATCCTGCCCGGCGTGACCATCGGCGAGAATGCAGTAGTGGCCGCTGGTGCTGTGGTGACGAAGGATGTGGCTCCGAATACCATCGTAGGAGGAAATCCTGCAAAATTCATCAAAAACTTATAGGAGAAATCATCAAGAAAAGAAGCGTTATAAGTTCAAGACATTTTCAAAAAATATTACGACTATGATTTTCGACCGAAACAACGAGAAACAGGTAGTGGCACTTCTGGGTGCCGGTAGTATGGGGACCGCCATTGTGCGCCGCATCGGTGCTGGGAAGAAAATCCTGCTGGGCGATATCAGCGAGAAAGCGCTGGAGCGCGTCGGCGAGGACTTCCGCCGCTGTGGCTACGATGTGGAGACCGTCCAGGTGAACGCCTTGCAGAAGGAGAGCGTGGAGGCTTTCGCAAAGAAGGCTGCTGAGCTGGGCCCCGTGATGTACTTCATCGACACAGCTGGCGCATCGCCCAATCAGGCCAATCCTGAGCACATCGTCGATCTTGACATGGTGGGAACGGGCTATGCCGTAGATGCCTTTGGCGAGGTGATGGCCGAGGGTGGGGCAGGACTCATCATCTCGAGTCAGGCTGCCTATATGTATCCAATCCCCAACGACATCGAACTGCAACTGGTGAACACTCCTACAGAGAAACTGAAGGACGTGAAGTTCATTCAGGAGGTAGCCATGCAGAACTCTGGCCTTGCCTACATGATTGCCAAGCGCATGAACCACCTGCAGGCTCAGCGGGCTGCTGCCACCTCGTGGCGCAAGCGTCGTGCCCGCATCAACACCATCTCGCCAGGCGTCATCGTCACTCCGCTGGCCTACGATGAGTTCAATGCCAACGGCGAGGGCTATCAGGCCATGATTGATGCCTCTGTCGCCCAGCGCACGGGCACAAGCGACGAGATTGCCGAGGCCGCAGCCTTCCTGCTTGGCGAACATGCCCGTTTCGTCACTGGTACCGACCTTCTCATCGACGGTGGCGTGATAGCCAGCATTCGCACGGGAATGTTCAAACTGCAGGGATAGAAGGAGACGTCATGATTTCCGCCTTTGTGGCTTTCCTGCTGCAATCCGCGTTGGTAGCTTTCCCGCTGCAATCACGCGTTGAGTTGCGTCCCAGCATGGGGTGGAGCATCTCTGCTTGGGGTGTGGTGAGTGCGTGCTGCTGTTCCAATCCCTCTGCGCCGCCGATATGATTACTCCGGCCCCGCTGGTTGTGTGTATCGGAGTAAGGTCCCGTATGGATTGGGACGCAGCTCTGGGGGGTGCTACTTCTTGGGCCCTTTCGACATGTCCCCCTTATGTCGCTGCAAAGATACGACAAGAAATGGCTGCTTCCAAATATTCGGCTGTTTTATCTGCATAATTTGAAAAAAAGTGCATTTTTCACCTCCTGTGGCTCCCCCTACAGAGGGTGAAGGCTGCGTTTGTCGTAGGCACACATCCGATTGTTGTGAGGCTGCGTCAAAGGTGGGAGAGAAAGGCAGAATCGACTCTGGTGCCTTTCTCTTTTTTTGAAAAAAATGCTGCGCCGCCGCCAAGCGTCGCGCCTCGCGCGCGCGTTAATCGCTGCGCAGCAGCCTTTTTCTTTTTCTTTTCTGCTATTTTCTTTTTACTTTTCCTTTTGTGCAACTTTTCCTTTTCTTTTTCTTTTCGTTTTCTTTTCTTTTGTTTTTGTTACTTGCATTGCAAATGATGCAAATGCATTGAATGCATTGCAAAATGTTGCTGATGACGCTAACGAGAAAACAACAACAAAAAAAGTCAAAATTTGAGAATAATTAGCAAAAGGAAGCTAATGAGGGTTGGAAGAAAGAACAGCTATGTCAATTCCCTAATAAATTTTAAAAAACAAACATCTTTTATGAGAAATACGTGCAAAATATGTCTAAAGTTGGAAAAAATTATTAATTTTGCAAACTAATAGATAAATAATGGTCTTTATACCCATCGTATCAGCCATATTTGTCTGCAGAAATCAACAAATTAATGACAATAAGAAAAATGAAAAAAGTATTTTTGCTATTTGCCCTCTTCGTCTCGCTGGCGGTGAGCGCACAGAGAGTGGAAAAAGTGGGAACCGTACAGCTCGGATTGCCTTATGCTGAGGCTCTGAGTGCCATCAAGGCTGAATTTGGCGAACCCGTCAGTGCTTCTGCCGACGAGGTGATCTATGGCAAGAAAACCTTCCGTGGCTTTGTTTACGATGAAGTGAAGTTCCGCTTTAAGAACGGCCGTTTCAATGAGGCTCGCTTCTTCATGAAGGTCGGCTCGAAGGCTGGTGCCCAGAAGAAGATGGAAGACATCGCCCGCGAGTTGGGTAAGACGGAGCAGCTTTCCCGCGATATTGAGGACGGCAACACCTGGTTTTACAAAGGTGGTGTGTCGCCTGTGGGTGTAAGCCATTTGTTCACCATCTACACTTATCCCAAGCAGGGCTCACACGGCACAGAGTTGCGCTATGGCCCCGTACGTTTCCCTGAAAATCAATAATTAGTTTGTTTATGTATCGCATCCGCCCATTGGCTTTCTGCATCGGTAAGAAGTGTCTGGCCGCTTTTGCCATGTTGCTGTTCTCGGCAACCGCCAGCGGCCAGTCAGCCAGGGACGCGTGGCTTCACATGCCCGACAGTCTCTCTTCCTTCCTTGATGCTGCAAAGCGTGCGGAGATGCTCAGTTCCTACGAAATGCAGTCGGAGGAAAATGTGGCGAATCCGCTGCATGGGACGAGCCGACTCGACACGCTGACCCGGTCTTACCTGAAGGCAACGCTGAGTGGCAGTTCGCATATCGAACTAAAGCTGTTGCCGACAAATGGTGAGGATAGCCTGATCTGCATGGTGCATACTTTCGATGGCCCGTTAGCGGAGAGTCGCATTCGCCTGTTTACTGCTGATTGGCAAGCGCTTTCTGACACCTGCTACACGTCGAAGACTTTGCTTCAAAAGCCCGACACAATGACAGCTGAGGTGTTCGCTGGTATGCTTGAGAGCCTTTCGCTTGTGCTGTGGCGTGCAGCGTTGGCAGCCGATAGTGATACGCTACAACTTACGCCTTCCTTCCCATTGCAGTTTGTTGAGGACAAAGAACGCTTCAAAGCGCTCGTTGTGCAAAGAAATCTTAATTGGGACGGCAGTTGTTTTAAATAATGTTACGATTTATAAGTTTTCCTCTATAATAATTTGTAGATTGGAAAGAAAGTCGTACATTTGCAATGTGTTTTTCATGGTATTAGATTATTAAGGTTAAGAAAAGATTGGTTGTCGTGAGACAATCAATTTTTTTTGCGCCTTCCTGAAGGGGGATAAAAAGAACAGATGTATCGTTCCCCAAAAAGAAACGGCAGCCGCAACATTGCGACTGCCGTTTCTTTTGTGTTTATGGACTTAAGTGCTTAGAGACCCAGCTTCTTCTTTGCAGCAGCAGCGGCGTCGTCGATAGCAACAGCGCCTTTCTCCTTTGCGTCCTTCACTGCCTCTTTCACTTTGTCTTCTGTAACAGCCTTGGCATCCTCGACTGCCTTGTTGGCGGCGTCCTTGGCATTATCAACAGCACCGTCGACAGCCTCCTTGGCACCTTCGGCAGCATTTGTGGCAGCATCGCCAACAGCCGACATGAATCCACTCACTACTTCGTCAGCCGAAACAGCGGTCAGAGCGCTTACGGCTGCGTTCACAGCAGCGTTATCGCCTACGAAAGCCTTCACCTTGTCAGCGTTCTCCTTCAGGAAGTTCTGCACTTTGGCAACATACTCCTTGGCAATCTCGGGGTTCAGGGCAACCAGCTCGGCAGCCTTTGCCTTGATGGCGTCAAGAGCCTCCTGGAACTTGTTCACGTCCTTACCGTTCAGCAGTTCGGTGAGGTTGGCAACAGCCTCGTCGGCGGCAGCGTTAGCCTCTTGAGCCACAACTTCTGTAGAATCGACAGCAGCTTCTACGGGAGCCTGTGTCTTGTTACCGCAGCTTGCAAATGTGAATGCGACAGCTGCCACAGCAAAAAGGATTTTCTTCATAACTTTCTCTTTTTTTAATGTTAGTATTAAAGTGAATGAATACAATGATTCGGCTGCAAATATAAAGCATTTTCGCTTTTGTTGCGCTTTTTGTTTGCAAGTTTTAACTAATTTCTTGCTTTCGCACCCGCTTTGGCTTTACATCAAATCTCGCTGTAATCGTCTGGCAGCACGCCTTCCTGCGGGTTCTCTTGAACTTCGTTCGTGCGAGGCAGGGGATTGCCTTCGTCGTCGAGCATGATTTCTTCCTCCAGTTGCAGCGTGTCAGCATCCAGCGTGTCGGCCCTATAATAATAGACGTCCTGACAATTGTACATGTCGCTTGTGATGTCGTCGTCCTTCGGCTTGTTGAACCGTCCGTGATAGCGGCTGAAGGCAGGATCGCCCAGCACCGACTCCAGGAAGTAGCCGCAGATGGGGAGTGCCGTGCGGCTGCCTTGTCCCAGTGCGCCTGTGCGGAAATGGATGCTTCGGTATTCGCCGCCTACCCAGGCGCCCACTACGAGCTTCGGACTGACGGCCATGAACCACGCATCGGAATGGTTGTTCGACGTGCCCGTCTTGCCGCCAAACTCCGTGTCGTTCCATTTGCCCACGTAGCCCCAGAGGCTCATCGACGTGGCTCCACGCTCGGTCAGGCCGCTCTTCAGCAACTCCTGCATCAGGTATGCACTCTTATAAGGAATGGCCTGCTCGATGGTAATCGGGCTGCGATAGACTTCCTTGCCATCTTTGTCAACAATGCGTTCCACGAGTCGTGGCTCGTGGTGCTTGCCGTCGTCGGCTACGGTGCAATAGGCGTTGGCCAGTTCCAGCAGATTGACGTCGCTCGAGCCCAGTGCCAGTGCCGGCGTCTCGTCGAGAGGACTCTGTATGCCCATACGGTGGGCCGTCTCAGCGATGCGCTTGATGCCCATCTCCTGTCCCAGTCTGACGGCCACCGAGTTGATGCTTTGTGCAAAAGCACGCTTCAGCGTCATCGAATCGCCGGTGAAGTAACCGTTGGCATTCGTGGGAGCCCACGTCACTTCTTTCTTCTGCTTCTCGTCCCACACCTGCATCGAGAAGTACTCGTCGCGGCGTTTGTCGCAGGGAGTCAGTCCCTGGTTCATGGCTTCGGTGTAGACGAAGAGTTTGAACGTAGAGCCAGGCTGGCGCATGGCCGTCACCTTGTCGTATTTCCACGTGCCGAAATCGATGTCGCCCACCCATGCTTTGACGGCACCCGTTTCGGGTTCCATGGCCACCATCGAGCAGTGCATGAAACTCACCATGTAGCGGATGGAATCCATTGTCGACATCTCGCGCTCCACGATGCCGTCCTCGTAGTCGAAGAGTTTCACCGTGTGAGGCTTGTTCAGGTAGAATTCCACCGAGTCGGGCTCGTTGGGGAACTTCGCTTTCAGGTACTTCGAGACAGGCAGCCTGTCTGCAATGTCTTCAATGAAGTTGGGAATCACGTTGCCACGCTCGTCCACCCACGGCTCGTGGCCTGCCCAGTGGCTGTTGAAGTTGCGCTGCACCTGCTTCATCTGCTTCTTGGCAGCCTCTTCGGCGTAGCGCTGCATGCGCGTGTCGATGGTTGTGTAGATTTTCAGTCCGCTGTTGTAGAGGTCGTAGCCGTTGTCGTCGCACCAGTCTTCCAAGTGGCGGGCAATGGCCTCACGGAAGTAGAGTGCCTGGCCGTCGTAGTTTTTCTCTACACTGAAATCGAGCGTGATGGGAATCTGGCGCAGCGAGTCGTACTGAGCTTCCGTCAAATGGCCACGCTCTACCATGTTGTGCAACACTAAGTTACGGCGCTTCAGGCTATTCTCGGGATGCGAGATGGGGTTGTAGGTTGTCGTAGCCTTCAGCATACCCACAAGCACGGCAGCCTGTTCCAGCCGGAGGTCTTTGGGCGTCGTGTCGAAATAGGTCTTTGCAGCCGTCTTGATGCCGAAAGCATTCGAGCCGAAGTCCACCGTGTTGGCATACATGGTCAGGATTTCCTCCTTCGAATACATCCGCTCCAGCTTCAGGGCAACAATCCATTCCTTTGTCTTCGTGATGAGCATGCCGATACCCGGTAGGCGACCCAGCGGACCGTTCGAATACTTCGTGCGCATTTTGAACATGTTCTTCGCCAACTGCTGCGTGATGGTCGAGGCACCGCGAGCGTCGTGGTGCAGCAGAGCATCCTTGGCGGCGGCAAACATGCCCAGCGGGTCGATGCCGATGTGGCGATAGAAACGCTCGTCTTCGGTGTCGATGAGCACGCGCCAGAAGTTGGGGCTCACTTCCTCGTACTTCACGGGTGTGCGGTTTTCGCTGAAGTATTTGCCTATCATCACGCCGTCGGCGCTATAGATTTCTGATGCCTGACTGATTTGCGGCTCCAGTCCTGATATGAAGCCTGGCGAGCGGCCGAACAGCCCCAGGAAGTTCACGTCGACCATGCCCAGGTACAGGAGCAGCAGCACCAGCAGCGTGGCAAGTGCCGTGAGGGTCTTCGTGTACCAGGCACGACCCTGATAAAGAGTTTTGTACCATCGCCAGCAGCCTTGCAGTTTTTGCCGGCACCAGTTCAGCGGATTTCGTTTCATTGTTTTTCGCGTTTGTTTAAGTATGATGGAAGTTTTCTACTGCGCTCGGACGCAGATGTTCAATTTGCAAAGGTAGCAGAAAAAAATCAAATATGCAACGGATAAACCTTTTTTATGATTTCGTATTTGCTGGAACGCTGCCGTCGTTTTGCGGCTGCGCTTTTGAATAATTCCTACAAAACGGCAGCGCCGCGAGACGTCAAGCCAGCGCATGAAACATCCGTAGCTTTGGCCCAGTCTCTCCGTCGGCGGCAGCCAGACCATCCAAATCAAGGGCGTAGGCCATGCGGAGCTTTGAGTTAATGTCTCTATCTCAATGAGTTGTTAGCCGTGGCTCTAAGAGCTACGTATACTAGACCGAAGAGCCACATATATCAAACCATAGCGCTTATGGCCAAAAATATTGACACAAGTCACGCGTATCTACCTTTGCTTATACTGTTTTGGCGGTAAAAATTTGGTTGTTTGAAAACAAATAAGTAACTTTGCAAGCGTAAAATCATCATGACGACTATGAACATTAAATCAAGACTTGCAGTAATGAACTTCCTGGAGTTTGCCGTCTGGGGAGCCTATCTGACGTGTATGGGAAACTATCTGGGCGTGGCAGGCCTGGGCAGTGAGATTTCCTGGTTCTATGCCATTCAGGGCATCGTGTCGATTTTCATGCCTACGCTGATGGGCATCGTAGCTGATAAGTGGATACAACCGCAGCGCCTGTTGGGTCTCTGCCATCTGATGGCCGGTGCCTTTATGTTGTGCTGCTGGTGGATGGGCGTGCAGGCTGGTTTCGGTCAAGAGCTGCCCAACAAGGGACTGTTCATCGCCATGTACACGCTGAGCGTGGCCTTCTTCATGCCGACCATAGCCTTGGCCAATACCACTGCCTTCACCATCCTGAAGCAGCAGGGCATGGACACCGTGAAGGATTTTCCGCCCATTCGCGTGCTCGGAACGGTGGGCTTCATTGCTACGATGTGGTTCGTCAACTGCGCCGTGTGGGAAGATGGGACGTTCTCTTTCACGCTTGCCGACAATGCTCATAAGTTCCAGTACACCTACATGCAGTTCTTCGTCTCGGGTGTGCTGAGCGTGCTGCTCTGTGCCTATTGCTTCACGCTGCCCGAGTGCCACGTGGAGAAGAAGCAGGGCAAGACGTCGCTGGCCGAGTCGTTTGGGCTGAATGCCTTCAAGCTCTTCAAGACCCGCAAGATGGCGCTGTTCTTCATCTTCTCGGCTCTGCTGGGCATGTGCCTGCAGGTGACGAATGGCTATGCAGGTCCGTTCATCACCTCGTTCAAGGGTTCTACTGATGCCGCCATTGCCACGTCGTTTGCTGCCAACAATGCCACGCTGCTGACCAGTATCTCGCAAATCAGCGAGGCGCTGTGCATCCTGATGATACCGTTCTTCCTGAAGCGCTATGGCATTAAGGTCGTGATGCTGATGTCGATGTTTGCCTGGGTGTTCCGCTTTGGCTTCTTCGGCGTGGGCAATCCTGCCATGCCGGGTGTGCTGCTGTTTGTGCTGTCGTGCATCGTCTATGGCGTGGCGTTCGACTTCTTCAACGTCTCGGGCGGCATCTTCGTCGACCAGGAGTGCGAACCATCGGTGAAGGCTTCGGCGCAAGGTCTGTTCATGATGATGACCAACGGCATCGGTGCCACCGTGGGCACGCTGGCCGCTGGCGAGATTGTCAACAAGTACTGCACGTGGCAGAATGGTTTCCTCGTGGGCGACTGGCAGACGTGCTGGTTCATCTTTGCTGCCTTCGCACTGGTGGTAGGCGTTTCGTTTGCCCTGGTTTTCAAGACAAAGTAATAGGATAAGATTGGAAAAGATCAGACTGAAATTCAAGAGCGTTTCCGAGATTGTAGGAAGCGAAGAAATAGGGCTGCTCATTCTCACTGACGAGGATGAGCAGCGCCAGTTAGCCATTCCCTGCGACAAGGCTATGCTGCGGGAGTTTGGTCTGAGACTGGGCCATGCGCAGGTGGTGGGGCGGCTGTTGCCGGAGGTGCTCTGGCACGTCATAGCCATGCAAACCGACTTGCAGTTCGAGGTGCTCATCACGGGCATTATCGAGGGGCAGTATCGGGCTTTGCTCATGAATACGGAGACGCTCGACCCCGTAGCCATTCGCATCAGCGATGCCGTGTTGCTGGCCTATATCGCCCGTCTGCCTATCAGCATCGATGCCGACCTGATGGCTAAGCAGAGCGTGCCCTACGACAGCGAGGCGCGTGGTGTGGCTATCCCTGTGAATACGATTTCGACCGACATGCTGGAAGACGCTCTTGCCAAGGCTGTTGAGGAGGAGAAATACGAACTGGCTTCCCATCTGCGCGATGAACTCCGGCGTAGGAAGAAAGGCGAAATGGATAATTGATAATCGAGGATTGAGACATTGAAAGAAGTAAGATATTTTTATGTGCCCGACGCGGCAAACGAAACGGAACTGCCCCAGGACGAGGCTGTGCACGCCCTGCGTGTGCTGCGCTTGAAGGAGGGCGACGAGATGTTTCTCATGGACGGCGAAGGCTCGTTCTACAAGGCTGCCGTGACACAGGCCAACAGCAGGCATTGCTGCTATCAAGTGCTGGAGGCGCTGCCGCAGCAACGGCCCTGGACGGGCCATGTGCATCTGGCCATTGCCCCCACCAAGAATATCGACCGCATGGAGTGGATGGCCGAGAAAGCCACGGAAGTGGGCTTCGACGAACTGACATTCCTTGACTGCCAGTTTTCCGAGCGGCGGCAGTTGCGCGAGGACCGGATTGAAAAGATTGTCGTTTCGGCCATGAAGCAGAGCCGCAAGGCTTGGAAACCGAAGGTAAACGCAATGGTGCCTTTTGGAAAGTTCATTGAGGCGCATGGCGAAGGACGCCGTTTCATAGCCCATTGCTACGAGGAGTTTCCCAAGAAGTATTTGTTTGAGGAACTGCAAGCCTGCCCAGCCGAAGATGTCCTCGTCCTGGTAGGACCGGAAGGCGATTTTTCTTTTGATGAAGTACAGCTGGCCATGCAGCATGGCTACGAGTCGGTGTCGCTGGGCGAGAGTCGTCTGCGCACGGAGACAGCCGGACTGGTTGCCGTCATGATGGCCCAATTGAGCAAGGAATCGAAATAACAAGATAACGAGAGAAGTGAAGACACCTTATTTATTTTATATAGGATTGCTGATGGCCGTTCTGACGAGTTGCTCGAAGAACGACTACCGTAGTGCCTTGCCCGCCAACGCGACGGCACTCATGTCGGTCGACGTGAGCCAGACGAGTGGGGTAGGGAGCAATATGCTGTTGAAGACGCTGCTCATGGTGAGCGGCGCCGACGACGGCGGCATAGACGTTACAAAGAAACTCTATCTGTTTGAAACTGCCGATGGCTATCTTGGGCTTTGTGCTGCCCTGCGCGACGCCGACCATCTGGAGGAAACCATTTCGGCATTGGCCGCTAAAGGAAAATGCTCCCCGGTCGATATGAACGGCGATGCCTTTGTGGGCGTGCTCAATCAGACGTGGACGTTGGCTTTCAACGACGATGCCCTGCTCCTTGTCGGCCCCGTTCCAATGGCCGAGCACAAGCAGATGCAGGGCAGACTTGTGCGCTATCTCTCGCAAGACGGGGAGCGCAGCGGGTCGGCTTCGCCCATGTTCCAGCGACTTGCCGCCATCGATGCCCCGATAGCCCTTGTGGCTCAGGTGCAGGCTCTTCCCGAGCAGTTGGCAACACCTTTCATGCTGGGTGCTCCGCGCGAGGCAACTCCGTCGCAAGTGCTGCTGTCTGCCGGTATGGAGAAGAAAGATAGTTGCCTGCTCATGCAAGGCGAAACGTTCTCAACCAACAAGCGCATTGATGACGCCTTGCGACAGTCGGAAAAAGTGATGCGACCTTTGAACGGCCGCTATCTGAAGACGATGGATATCGGGACCCAGTTGGCCCTCTTCGTGAATGTAGACGGCGAGCAGTTTCTGCCCCTCATGCAGGCAAACCAAGGCATGCAGGCGCTGCTGGCAGGCATCAATGCAGCCATTGACATGAACAATATCATCAAGAGCGTAGATGGCGAAATGGCTGTCATGATGCCCGTTCTTTCTAAAGACAAAGTTAGTTTAACGATGGCAGCAGAAGTTGCTCATTCACAATGGCTTGCCGACGTCGGCTATTGGAAAGAATCATGTCCTAAGGGCGGTCGCATTGATCGTTGGGGTTCTGACGGCTACTACTATCAGAACGGCTCCGATGCCTTCTATTTCGGCGTTAAGGAAAAGGAGTTCTTTAGTGGTACTACCTCGGCGACGGCCCTTGCAGCCTTGCAACCGGCGCAGCATCCCGTCGCCACCAATGTGCAGCAATATTTGAAGGATGCCCGCATGGGCATGGTGATGCGAGTGGGAAGTCTTGCAGCCGATGAGGGTCTGCTTGGCCAGATGCTTCCCATGATGGACGCGCTGCTGGGAGGAGTCGGCACTATTGTATATAAAAGCAAATAGCTAATCATGGACACGATTTCACTGAACAATATCTTGCCCCAGGTGTTTGCCCAAAGCGAACTGCATTCCGATGTGTGGCAGCAGCAGGTGACGCTCGAGAAAGGCAAGACGTATCTCGTTGAGGCCGACAGCGGAATGGGAAAGAGCACTTTCTGCAGTTATCTCATCGGCTATCGAAACGATTTTGCGGGCGACCTGCTGTTCGACGGAAGGTCGTCGCGCGGCTTTTCCGTTGCCGACTGGACACGACTGCGCCAGCAGCACATCAGCTACCTCTTTCAGGAACTTCGCCTTTTCCCCGAGCTGACTTCGTGGGAGAATGTGCAAATCAAGAACCGGCTCACCAATTTTGCTGCCGACGGCCAGATTGACCGTTGGTTTGAGCGCTTGGGCATTGCCGATAAGAAACACGACCTTATTGGGCATATGTCGTTCGGACAGCAGCAGCGCGTAGCCCTTATTCGTGCGCTCGTACAGCCTTTCGATTTCCTGCTTGCCGACGAACCCATTAGCCATCTCGACGACGGCAATGGCGAGCAGATGGGGCAGCTCATGATGGAGGAAGCCCGCCGGCAAGGAGCTGCCGTCATCATCACCAGCATCGGCAAGCACATGGCGTTGCCCTACGACGTCAGACTACGTTTATAATTCTCAATAGCAAAAGAAATGTCAAAGAATCTTGTTTGGAAACTGCTCCGCCACCATATCAGCATCCCTCAATTTGCAGGCTTCGTGCTGGCCAACCTGATAGGTATGACCATCGTGCTGCTGGGATTCCAGTTCTATCGCGACGTGGTTCCTGTGCTGACGGCCGACGACGGCTTGCTGCAGTCAGACTACGTGATTGTAAGCAAAAAGGTTGGCACGGGACAGATGCTTAGCCAGCGGTCACTTAACTTTTCAGAGAGTGAAATAGAAGAACTGGCCAGCCAGCCATTTGCCAGCGGAGTGGGACGGTTCACGTCGGCAGAATTCAAGGTGGATGCCTCCATGAGCATCGACGGCAAGCAGGTGTTGCACTCTGAGTTGCCAATAGAAAGTGTCGACTTGTTGCAGCGCGATCTCTTTGCCGATTATGCTGAGAGCGATAGCATCATTCCCATTGTCCTTCCTCGTTCCTATATTGCCATGTATAACTTTGGCTTTGCCCAGGGACGCTCGTTGCCGAAAGTCAGCGAAGGGCTGATAGGTATGATTGACTTCGACTTGGTGCTGCGTGGCAATGGTCGTCAGGAGTCATATAAAGGCAAGGTGGTAGCTTTCACCAGCAGACTGAATTCCATCCTTGTGCCCCAGCCTTTCATGGAAAGCGCTAATCGTCGCTTTGCTCCCGATGCTACTGCCGCTCCTACACGCCTGATAATGACAACGGGAGATTTGGCCAAGGAAAACGTCAGCCAATTTATGGAAGATCATGGCTACGAAGTGGAAGACGACCGTTTGAACACCGAGAAGACCACTTTCTTCCTTCGCCTCATGATCAGCGTTGTCATGGCGATAGGTTTCGTCATCTCGCTGCTCAGTTTCTATATTCTCATGCTGAGCATCTATCTGCTCGTTGAGAAAAACTCCGAAAAGATGCAAAATCTGCTGCTCATCGGCTATCGCCCTTCAGAGGTGGCGCGGCCGTATCAGCTGCTCACGGTGGGGCTCAACGTCTCCGTGCTTGCATTGGCATTGCTGGTGGTCTTCCTTTTGCGTCGCTATTACATGGGCATGGTTCAAGCCCTTTTCCCCACCGCCAGTCAGGCAACGATGCTTCCTGCTGTCGGCCTGGGTTTGTTGCTTTTGCTGCTGGTATCGCTGTTGAACATGTGGGTGATACGTCGAAAAATCGTAAGAATTTGGCATGGAAAAGAACGAATGTAACTCAATTCTTTCCCCGTCGGTTTGCAGTTTGAAAGTGAAGTTGTTTTTCTTGTCATTTTTTGTGTGATATTTGTCGTATATTTCGAAAAAAATGTTTAACTTTGCACACGATTTATAAAAAAAAGAACTTTTCTTTATTATTAATTAATTTTTTATATTTAAACTCATGCAGAAAAGATTGTTCTTTCTGATTGCTATGATGCTGATGGTTTCAACAGCTATCATGGCACAAGTTACCACATCAAGTATGAGCGGAAAAGTGACCATCGGCGACGCTAATGGCGAGGAAGTCATTGGTGCCACCGTGCAGGCCGTGCACGAACCTTCGGGCACCCGCTATACTGCAGTGACGAACGTGGATGGCCGATTCAGCATCCAGGGTATGCGTACGGGTGGCCCGTATGCCGTTACCGTGAGCTACATCGGTTTCCAGCCCAAAACTCTCAAAGGCATTATGCTTCAGCTGGGTGAAACCTACGACCTGGGCGTATGGATCTCTGAGGATGCCAACGAACTGAGCGAAGTCGTCATCACCGGTAAGGCTTCGAAGTTTGCTGCCGAGAAGACGGGTGCTTCCACCAACATCAACAGCCAGCAGATCACCAATCTGCCTACCGTGAGCCGCTCTATCACCGACGTGACTCGTCTGTCGCCTTATGGCGGTAACGGCATGAGCTTCGCCGGTCGCGACGGCCGTACGGCTAACTTCACCGTCGACGGTGCCAACTTCAACAACAACTTCGGTCTCTCCGACAAGCTTCCCGGTGGTGGCAACCCCATCTCTCTCGACGCTATCGAGGAACTGCAGGTGGTGATTTCGCCCTACGACGTTCGCCAGACCAACTTCATTGGTGGTGGTGTGAATGCCATCACGAAGTCGGGTACGAACACCTTCCGCGGCACAGCCTACGTCTACCACCGCAACGAGAACATGCGTGGTGACGCCATCGAGCGCGAGCAGCTTGCTGGTGCACGTGACAAGGACCAGCAGACCACCTACGGTTTCACCCTCGGCGGCCCGATCCTGAAGGACAAGCTCTTCTTCTTCGTCAACGGCGAAATGGTGAATACTCCTACTATCGCCAACCGCTATCGTGGTTCTGTTGACGGCGTTGCCAACGATCAGAACAAGATTTCGCGTACTACACTCAGCGACCTCGAGGCCGTCAGCAACTATGTGGCCAACAAGTATGGCTACAACACCGGCAGCTGGACCAGCTTCCCCGCCGACGAGAAGAACTATAAGTTCCTGGCTCGTTTGGACTGGAACATCACCGACAAGCACCACCTCGCCCTGCGCTACAACTACACGAAGAACACTCTCTGGAACGCTCCTAACGCTACCTCTATGGATGGTGGCACGCGTATGAGCGGAGCCCGTATGTCGCAGTACTCTATGTCGTTTGCCAACTCAATGTACTCCATGGACAACCTCGTACACTCGTTCACGCTCGACCTGAACAGCCGTCTGACCGACAACCTGTCGAACCAGTTCCTGGCTACCTATTCGAAGCTCGACGACGTGCGCGGCACCAACTCTTCGGAGTTCCCCTTCATCGACATCACCCGCGGCGACAACAACTACATGGCCCTTGGCTATGAGCTCTTCACTTGGAACAACGCCGTGCACAACACCATTTGGAACCTGAAGGACGATCTGACCTACTATCTGGGCAACCACAAGATCATGGGTGGTATCTCCTTCGAGCACCAGATGGCCGACAACCAGTACATGCGTAACGGTACGGGTTACTATCGCTACAACTGGGAAGAGGGCATGACCGTCGACCAGCTCTTCAATCAGGCTCCTGAGGTGTTCTGCCTCACCTATGGCTACAATGGCGAGACCACTCCTGCTGCCCGCGTGCAGTTCAACAAGCTTGGCATCTATGCTCAAGACGACTGGAACATCAACAACAAGTTCAAGCTCTCTTATGGCGTTCGCTTCGACGGACTGTTCTTCAACAATGGCGACCTGATGACCAATAAGGCCATCTACGACCTCGACTACGACGGCCGTCACATCGACACTGGCAAGTGGCCGAAGTCGAGCCTCACCGTTTCGCCGCGCGTAGGCTTCACCTACGACGTCTTTGGCGACAAGTCGCTGAAGTTCCGTGGTGGTACGGGTCTGTTCTCGGGTCGTCTGCCGCTGGTGTTCTTCACCAACATGCCTACCAACGGCGGTATGGTGCAGTACCAGGCTCAGATCAACGCTAACAACGCCAAGAAGAACGGCTTCACGATGGACGAGTTTGCCGGTGGTCCTATGACCAACATCAAGGACATGCTTGCCAAGCTCGAGAGCCTCGGCTATCCTATGACCATTTCGCCTGAGCAGGGCACGAAGCCTTCTGCCGTGAATGGTGTTGATCCTGACTTCAAGATGCCGCAGGTTTGGAAGACCTCGCTGGCTGTCGACTATCAGTTCCCCGTTTCGTTCCCCTTCTCGGTGACGCTCGAGGGTATCTTCAATAAGACCATCAACGACGTGTGCATCTCCGACTGGGCAATTCCCAACGTGGGTGGCTTCGCTCGCTTCAACGGCGTCGACAACCGTCCGCTCTATCCCGCAGGCTTCCGCAGCAACCCCAAGGCCTTCATGCTCGAGAACACCTCGAAGGGCTATGGCTGGAGTGCCAACGTGACGCTGAACGCTCAGCCCACCGAGTGGCTGTCGCTCATGGCTGCCTACACCCACACCGTCTCGAAGGAAGTCACCGGTATGCCGGGTTCGGCTGCTGAGTCGGCCTTCACCTATGTGCCTACGTTCGAAGGTCCTAACAACATCCGTCTGCACAACTCGCAGTACGTCACTCCCGATCGTTTCGTCTTCAGCGCTACGGCTCACGACAAGAGCGGAAACCACTATAGCCTCATCTACGAGACATGGCGTGGTGGCAACAACTATTCCTACATGCTCTCCAACGACATGAACTCCGACGGCTATGCTTACGACGCCGTGTATGTGCCCACCGACAAGCAAGTCAGCGACGGTCTGTTCCGCTTCGTCAGCCAGGACGACCAGCAGCGCTTCATGGACTATGTCCACAACGACAGCTACCTGAGCAAGCATCAGGGCGAATATGCCGAGGCTTACAGCGTCTACACACCTTGGGTGCACCGCATCGACTTCGCCTACAAGCACGACTTCAAGTTCAACATCGGCGCTACGAAGCACAACTTCCAGCTCTCGTTCGACATGAAGAACGTCCTGAACTTCTTCAACTCTTCATGGGGTGTGTCGAAGTACCTGAATCCTGCTATCGGCACCGAGGCTCGCATCCTGAAGTACGAGGGTGTTGATGCTGACGGCTATGCAACCTTCTCGACGCCTGCTTCCATCAACCGCGACACCAAGACTTGGATGCCCAACCACGCCATTGGCCAGTGCTGGTATGCTTCGATTGGTATCAAGTACTTCTTCAACTAATCCTTGCTGAAGTCTCACCGAATATCGTAAATCATAAAATCCGTAAATAGTAAATCAATATGAAACTGAGATATTTAATTCCTTCGTTCCTGGCAGTTGTAGGTCTTTTCACCGCCTGCTCAGATGATAACGATCCCACCTATCTCGACGAGGTACGCCTCTCCTCTTCTTATGTGGCTATCCCTCAGGATGGTGGACAAACAACCATCACGGTGACGGCAGGTAGCGAGTGGCAACTGGAGAGCCAGCAGTGGATTTCCGGCAAGGACACCATCCAGGCCGTCACACCGGCATGGCTGACTGTCAATACCGTCTCGGGTGGTGCTGGTCAGACTCAGCTCACCTTCTCGGCCGATGCTACGCTCGACGGCCGTGAGTGCGAGATTCTTCTCAACTGCGCCGGCAAGACGCAGCGCATCAATGTCATCCAGGGCCTTGCCACCGTCTCCAGCGCTACTTGCGCCGAGATCATCGCCGGTCCTGACTCCAAGACCTATCGCGTGACGGGTACCGTTAAGTCCATCGCCAACACCGTTTATGGTAACTGGTATCTGCAGGACGAGACGGGCGAAGTCTACATCTATGGTACCCTCGACGCCAAGGGCAACGAGAAGAACTTCCTCTCGCTTGGCATCGACGTGGGCGACGTGGTCACCGTTGAGGGTCCGAAGACCACTTACAACGGCACCGTCGAGCTCGTCAACGTGACGGTCATCGACATCAAGAAGTCGCTCATCAAGATTGAGGAGCAGACGCAGGAGGCCTTCGATGCCAACGGCGGCGACTTCATGGTACGCCTCTCCGTGAGCGGTGAGGGCTGCTACGTCTCTATCCCCGCTGAGGCTAAGGACTGGCTGGGCTTCACTTCGATGGTGAAGACCGACAGCACCACCAACGTCACCTTCCACGTGGCTCCCAACACGGGCGAGGAAGCTCGTTCTGCTACTGTTGAGTTCACCAGCAGCAACGGCAAGACCCGTTCTACCGTGACGTGCAACGTCAGCCAGATGGGTCTCTCCGGCACACTCACCAACCCGTTCTCCATCGAGCAGGCCATTGCTTACTGCAAGACCCTCGACGGCAACAGCGCCAACGACTTCTACGTGAAGGGTAAGGTGTCGCGCATCGCCAACAAAGGTCTCTTCGGCTCTTATGGCAATGCTACCTTCTGGCTCAGCGACGACGGCGAGTTCCTGGGTACTGACGACAAGAATCCCGACAAGGCTCACGACTTCGAGGCTTATCGCGTGCTCTTCTTCGGCAACGAGAAGTGGACCGAGGGTCACGCCAACATCTCTGTCGGCGACGAGGTCATCATTTGTGGTAAGCTCACGCTCTACAACGGCATCGCCGAGACTGCAGGCAACAACGCCTACATCTACAGCATCAACTCTGTCACCACCGATGCCAACGGCGTTGGCTCGGCTGACTATCCGTTCAATACCGCCGGTGCCATTAACTTCATCGACAACGGTGGCTCGAACAAAGTCTTCGTGAAGGGCATCGTCTCTGAGATTGCCAACAACGGACAGTTCGGCGCTCAGTATGGCAACGGTACGTTCTGGATTTCTGACGACGGCGTGCGCCACAACGACCCGGCCCTCGACTTCGAGGCTTACCGCGTGCTCTGGCTCGGCAACCGCAAGTGGCAGGAGGGCGACGACCAGATCAAGGTTGGCGACAACGTCGTCATCTGTGGTCAGCTCACCAAGTATGGCACTACCTACGAGACATCCTCTGGTAAGGCCTACCTCTACTCCGTGAACGGCAAGACGGAATAAAAGCTACAATCCCCGTAGCCATTCCGCTACAATAACCGCGGGCTACTCTGGTAATCATCCAGGGTAGCCCGTTTTTCTTGTTCACAAAAACTTCATAAAAAGCCCGTTTTCTTGCTCATCAAAAAATAATTTAGTACTTTTGCAACGTAAACAGTCTTTTTGACCATCTTGAGACCCTTATTAGAACAACGACTAAACTGCATGCTTATGAAACGAATGATACTCCTGCTCTCGGCATTGCTCATGGTGCTTAGCACTCAGGCCGACGGCTTCGACGACCTTCAGCAGGCGCTGGCCGCTAATACTCAGGTGCAGGAGAAGGTGTATGTGCATACCGACAACACGTGCTACTTCATCGGCGACACGCTGTGGTATAAGGCCTACGTGCTGCGAGCCGACAACCTGCAGCCCACCGACATGAGCCGTCTGCTCTATGTCGAGCTGCTCTCGCCCGACGGACTCGTCGTTGAGCGCCAGCGCATTATCGTCAGTTCTCAGGGCCATACCTGTGGCCAGTTTGTGCTGAAAGACTCACTCTATTCCGGCTACTACGAGCTGCGCGCCTACACCCGCTGGATGCTTAACTTCAACGTCAGCCACCGCCACTATTCGCGCGATGACCGCCACCTTTTCTATAATAACCAGATGGCTCAGGACTTCTTCCGCGAGTGGGACGGCTTGTTCTCCCGCGTGCTGCCCGTCTACAGTAAGCCCGAGCGTCAGGGCGACTACGACGGCAAGTACATGTACCAGCGCCCCAAGCAGGACGTGCGTCGCGAACCCAAGGAGCAACTGTTCTGCCGTTTCTATCCCGAAGGCGGACAGCTGGTGGAGGGCTTGCCGGCACGCGTGGCCTTCGAACTCGTCGACCAATATGGCAAGGCCGTCGATCTGAGCGGAACGCTGAGCGATGGCTCCGTGGTCAGCACGGACTACATGGGGCGCGGCGTGTTCTCAATCGCTGCCGACAAAGTGAAAAGAGACGACAGGCTGAAGGTGCGTTTCGAGTGGCGAGGAAAGAACTACTCCTTCAATCTGCCGAAGGTAGAACGCGAAGGCGTGACGCTCAAGTTGCAACCTGCTACCGACGTCGCTACGTCGAGTCATTCCAGTGTCGCGTCTTCACTTCCACAGGCCTCCCTCCATGCTTCGCCCGCCTATCAGGGCAAGACCGTCGGCGTGGCTGTGCTTTGCCGCGGAAAGTTAGTTTCTTTCCAGAAATATGTGATTAACTCCGCAACCTCTCCGCTCGACCCGCAGGGGCACTTTCTTAGCGAAGCGGAGAAAGAAGCTCTCAACTCTAAACACTCAACTCTCAACTCTCCCCTTCCCACGGGTGTCAACGAGCTCTTGGTATTCGACGAGCATCGCAACATTCTGGCCTCGCGTCTCTTCTTCGTCAACAACCACGACATGGTGCAGCCCGTAGAAGTCAGCACAGGTGGCAAGACCGACTTCGCCCCTTATGAGGAAATACCCTTAGAGGTTCAGGTGCCGAGTAGTTCTAGTGTCGCGCCTCAAAACACCCTCCCTGCTGGGGAGGGTTGGGGTGGGGCTTCCTCCCTCCCTGCTGGGGAGGGCTGGGGTGGGGCTTCCTCCCTCCCTGCTGGGGAGGGCTGGGGTGGGGCTTTTTCCCTCTCCATCCGCGATGCCCATACCGATGATGTCTCCTACAACGACGGCACCATGCTCAGCGAACTTCTCCTGACGTCCGACCTGAAAGGCTTCGTGGCCCATCCCGCTTACTATTTCGAGAGCGACGATGCCGAGCACCAGCGCCGTCTAGACTTGCTGATGATGGTGCAGGGCTGGCGTCGCTATCGCCCAGTGAAGACCCTGCGCTACGAACCCGAGCGTAGTCTCACGGTGGAAGGTTCCGTCTACAAGATGCTCGGCGTGGAAACCATGCAGCGCGACCAGATAGAAGGACTCAACAACCGCCAGACCGTCTTCGAGGAACAGCAGAGCATCAACGACCGCAATTCAGGTCTTGAGACCGGCGGCACGTTCACCGAGACTCAGGGCAGCGCGCTGACCGAAGATGCTGCCGCCAAGGCTGAGTCTGTCGTCGAGGAACCCGACTTCCAGTCGCTGGGCTCGTCGGTGCTGGGCGTCAACCACGGCGGACTGAAACATGAGGTGCTCGTCGAGGCCGAGATCACGGCCGAAGGCCAGACAGCAGGTGCCATACAGCTGACGCGCAACGGTGGTCACTACGTGTTTGAACTGCCCCCTTACTATGGTACGGCCGTGCTCTTCCTGAAAGCCTACGAGCGTCGTGACTCAGTGAAGAAGAACATGCAGTCGCTCGACGACAAGGGCCGGCTCGACGAGGATGCCTATGCCGATTTCTACGTGAAGCGCGACCTGTTCTATCCTGTCTTCGCCCGCGAGTACAGCTGGTACGAGAAACACTTGCCCGACTATAAGCCCACGGCAGGCGTCGAGGAAGATGTCGATTTGGAAGGCTCTCAGCTGGATGGCGACCACACGCTCTCGCAGGTGAACGTGAGTGCCCGCCGCCGCGGACGTCGCGCCATCGACTACAAGAAACCCGCCTTCGTCATGGATGCCTACGACCTCTACAACCTCGCCACCGACCGCGGCCTCTCGTGGGGATTGGTCAACATGGGTGCCTTCCCCATGACAGCCTGCTTTACGGTCTATGGAAACATGGGGCGCTATAAGACATATAATGTACGCGCGAAACTCGCCGAAGGCAACGACCTCGACCGCCAGTACACGTTCTTCCAGAACTACCAGTCGGTGGACCAGACCATCAAAAACCGCGCCGAGGGAGCCATCTTCAACGACCTCCACCTCAGCCGCCTGCAGAACTTCCGCTTCTTCACCGACTACGAGCCGCGCAATCCCGACTCGCTCTACACCGTCAGCCTCAATCGCGACGACATCACGCTTGTCTACGAAACCCGTCCCGACAACGCCAAGCAGCACACCTATCGCGACCGCCGCTATCTGCTGCCGGGCTTTGCTGAGCCTGCCGATTTCTATAATCCTGACTACAGCCGGGCCTTGCCGCCCGAGCCCACTGACTATCGGCGCACGCTCTACTGGAATCCCAATGCCCGCCTCGATGCCGATGGCCACTTCCGCGCCACCGTCTACAACAACAGCCACGAGACGCGCATCCGAGTCAGCGTGGCGGGCATCACGCCTGATGGGAAAATTATTTTAATGGATCATTAATAAATATTTAAGTATGAAGCGTTATTTTGTTACATTGTTACTCTGTTACTTTGGTACTCTGTCACTTTGTGCCCAGTCGGTCACCATTTTCGGCGACTCTTATTCCACCTTCGAGGGCTACATCACGCCCGCCAGCAACGAACCCTGGTACTACCAGAACGGCAACAAGCCCCAGCGCACCGACGTCACCGACGTCACGCAGACCTGGTGGCACCAACTCATCACCAAGCAGGGCTGGCACCTCTGCATGAACAACTCCTACTCCGGCTCCACCGTGAGCTATAGCGGCTACGACGGCGCCGACTACTCGCTGCGCTCCTTCCTCACCCGCATGACCAACCTCGGCTGTCCTGACATCATCTTCGTCTTCGCCGGAACCAACGACAGCTGGACGGGCGCTCCCATGGGCGACTATCGCTACGACGACTTCGCTCATGCCGACTTCTTCCAGTTCCGTCCCGCCATGGCGCGCATGCTGGAGTACATGACGAAGCGCTACATCAACACCCGCATCTATTTCATCCTCAACGACGGCCTTCGCGAAGAGGTCAACTCCTCCGTCACCACCATCTGCCAGCACTACGGCGTGCCCTGCATCCGCCTGCACGACATCGACAAGATGTCGGGTCATCCCTCCGTTAAAGGCATGCAGCAGATAGCTCAGCAGATAGAAGAATTCTTGAATAATTAATAATTGGTAATTAATAATTGATAATTATGATAAGCCTTAGTCTTCGTCCTTTCTCATCTTTGCTCCGAAAGCGAGCAATCTCGTGCTCCTTTGTAACCTTGTTACCTTGGTACTTTGTTACTTTGTTACTCTGTTACCTTGGTCCTTTGTCACTTTGTGCTCAGACCGCCCGTCCCACCGACCGCGCACTTTGGGCTTCCATCAATGGTAAGAAAGACGCCTCGCTGGGCGACTACCAGCAGCACACGGGTAAGGTACTCGTCACGTGGCGCATGCTGCCGGGCGACGATGCCGAGACGGCCTTCGACCTCTACCGCACCATCGGTACAGGGCAGGAGAAGCGCATTGCCTCAGGCGTGAAGAAAGCCACCTGCTTCCAGGACGCCACAGCCAGCAAGACGGCCGACAACACCTATCGCCTCACCTATGCCGGCAGCGACGAGACGCTATCTACGTTCACGCTCACACGGGCGCAGGTTTCTGCCGCCCAGCCTTACATCAGCATTCCGCTGCGCGACACCAAGGACGTCTATGCCGACACGAAGAAAATCGTATACACCGCCAACGACGTGAGCATTGGCGACCTTGATGGCGACGGCGAGTTCGAAATCGTCGTGAAGCGCCTGCAGAGCGTGAAGGACGCCTCGGGCAACATCGTCAGCGACGGCTCGGGCGCCAGCTACTCCCAGCAGGACTGCCTCTATGCCGTTATCTGGGATGCCTATAAGCTCGACGGCACGTTCCTCTGGCGCATCAAGGGTGGCCCGGGCATCATCCTCGGCAATTCCTCCGCCTTTGCCATTGCCGACTTCGATGGCGACGGCTGTGCTGAGATGGCCATCCGCACCTGCGAGGGAACCGTCTTTGGCGACGGCGAGGAAATCCCTGATACCAATGGCGATGGAAAGATTGACTACCGCACGTGGGGCTACCTCAACTCTTCGAGTCCCGGTTGGGTAGACCACTACAACTCCGCTGGTCCGGAGTTCATCTCCATCATCGATGGCAAGACAGGCCGCGAGCTTGCTCGCGACAACTTCATCGACCGCGCTACATCATCTTCCTGGGGCGACAACTACTGGAAGCGTGCCAGCTCATTCCGCGTCGGCGTGGGCTGCTTCGACGAGACGGGCCTGCCCTCCGTGGTCTTTGGCCGCGGCGTCTATGCCCGTTCCGTCATCGAGGCGTGGGACTGGCGCGACGGACAGCTCACTCGCCGTTGGCGCTTCGACACCACCGACGGTGGCCGCGGCAAGGATGGCAAGCGCCATAGCACCTATGCCGCACAGGGCAACCACTCGCTGAACGTGGCCGACCTCGACGGCGACGGCCTCGACGAGGTGATGTATGGCTCTATGGCTGTCGACGACGACGGCATCGGACTCTGGAACACTCAGCTGGGTCATGGCGATGCCAACCACGTAGGCAAGTTCCTGCCTGAGCGCGAGGGCCTGCAGATGTTCCATTGCCTGGAGTCGGGCAAGACCATGGTGGCCCTCCACGATGCCCGCGACGGCAAGGTCATCTGGAAGAAGGACGCCTCCAGCGACAACGACATGGGGCGCTGCCTCGTGGGCGACTTCCTGCCGCAGTATCCCGGCTGCGAGTTCTTCTACTATCAGGGCAACTACATCCAGCAGGACGGCACCGAGACCTCCATCAACACAAAGGGCCAGAAGGGCGGCTGCGGCATGGCCATCTGGTTCGACGGCTCGCTCTCCCGCCAGCTCATCGAGGACAACATCATCCATTCGCCTGCCAACGGCCGCACGTTCACGATGTATCGCTACAACGAGACGTTCATCAACGGCACCAAGTCGAATCCCTCGTGGTATGGCGACCTCGTGGGCGACTGGCGCGAAGAGGTCATCCTGCCCGACCAGTCGCGGGTGCAGGACCTGAAGATATTCTCCACCTGGTATCCCACCACGCACAAGTTCCCGTGGCTCATGGCCGACCACACCTACTGGCTCAGCGCCCTCAACGAGAACATCGGCTACAACCAGCCCACCAACCTCGGCTACTATCTCGGTACCGACCTCCGCAGCGATGCCGAAGCCTGGGAGCAGGGCGGCTTCACGAGTGGCATCCTTAGCCTCACCTCCGACCCCTCTCCGAAGGGCGAGGGGAGTGCTGTCTATGACCTCAGCGGCCGTAAAGTAATGTCTTCCAACCTCCCCTCCCTTCAGGGAGGGGTCGGGGGTAGGCTTCAGGGAGGGGCTGGGGGTTGGCTCCCCGGAGGTAGGCTCCCCAAAGGCATCTACATCCAGAATGGCAAGAAATTTGTAGTAAGGTAATCGGATATGAATCATTGACAATTGGTTAATATCATCCGTGTC
>CACZIT010000025.1 GCA_902781315.1 uncultured Prevotellaceae bacterium | reverse complement strand
CAACAAAGGTAAGGAAAAACTGGTATATTTTCTCGTATATTGAACGTTAAATAATTTAAGAGTTATTGAGAACTCTTATTACAGACTGCAAAGTTAAAGAAGGGGTGACAGAAAAAACCATGGCAAGTACACTCGTAAAAATTGACGTACACCTTATCTTTCATGTCAAAAGCACAAGCATCAAACTGCAGGACGACCATCTCTCCCGCATCTTCGCCTATATAGGTGGCATCATCAAAAACCATGACGGGCTACCCATTGCTATTGGCGGGCGCCCCGACCATATTCATATTCTGACATCACTCCCGAAAACCATGTCGCTGGCCGATTTTATGCGTGCCGTAAAGGCCGATAGTAGTAAATGGATAAGGAATTTAGCCCCATGTTATCAGGATTTCGCTTGGCAGGAAGGCTATGGCGCATTTTCTGTTAGTCCGACACTCATCGACAAAACTACGCAATACATCCGGAATCAAGAGGTGCATCATCGGAAACGGTCGTTCCAAGAGGAATATAAACTCTTTTTAGAGGCGTATGGAATAAGTTATGACGAACGTTTTGCGTTCCGAGATTGAATATATTCTGCCACCCCTTCGGGGTTTTTGTTAAATGATTGTCATGTTAGCAGGGGTTCTTTCTCCGCGATGCTTCGAAAGCGTCTCCTTCGTCGCCGAGCGTCGCTTCGCTCCACCGCCTGCCTGTGTTCTTGTCAGCCCTTCGGGCTTCATTAATTGATTGCCACATTAGCAGGGGGGGCGTTTCGCCTCTGCCTGTGTTCTTTTCAGTCCTTCGGGCTTCCCTCCTTCCCTACTTCTTCAGCTCAACCATGTTGGTGGGGTCGTACTTCTTGCACCACTTCGCATAGCGCTTGTAGAGGTCGGCGGGACGGTCGCCATACCAGGCATAGCCGTTGCGGCGCTCCTCACCGATTTCTTCCAAGTGGCGGCGGGGGATGCCATCGCGGTCGCAGACGAAGGGTTCGCCATGTTCCAGGTCGTAGTAGCGGGCCCAGATGGGACCCGCCTCGGGGTCGGCCGCGAGAATGGTAGTGCGCTTGCCGTTCTCATCGCGTAAGCGCTCGTAGCGCATGCCCGTGATCTTGTGGTCGTCGAACCAGCGCATGGCGGCATGCACGGCCTGCTTCACCCGCTCGTCGGGGTCGGGCAGTTCCATGAGCAAGCGCACGATGGCAGCACTCTCCTGCGAGCAATAGGAAGGCAGCTCAAAGGCGCGTGCCTTCGCAGGGAGAAAGGTCTCGCGGTCGTGCTGCTGGCACCACACGGTGAGCTCACCGCGGGCATTGCGAATCTGTGTTTTCAGGATGCACTCCACGCCTTTCTGGAAAGCCTCCGTGCAGCGTTGGCGCAGCTTCTTCGTGGTCAGTTTGCCTTGATAGGGCTCCTTCTGCTCGGCGATGTCGCGCAATAGCATCATCGTATTCACCATGGCGTCATCGTTGTAGGTGATGTGAATCTGGTAGTCGCGCATCACGGGCCAGAACTGCGGCCATCCGCCGTTGTCGTATTGTCCACTCAGCAGATACTCCACGCCGCGTCCGAACGCCTTGGCATAGCGTTTCTCGCCTGTGGCCTGAAAGAGGCGCGCCAGAAACTTCATCTGAATGGTGGTGGCACCGTTGTCGGTCGTAGAGTCATTGCGGCGGTCGTGCTCGCTCTTCACCTGCGCCTTCTCAGCATCGGTCATGGGGCGTGCCATGTCGATGTTCTTGGGCCAGCCGCCCGTCACGCGCTGATAGATAAGCATCTGGTCGCCGATGCGGCGTGCCTCGGCGGTCTTGAAAAACTCCGGATCAGTCTCCTTCATGCCCTGTGCGCCGGCAGTCATACAGCATGCCATAGCGACGAGCAGCAGTATCAATGTTTTTTTCATCGTTTTTTTATTTAATATATTAATGTGGGGACGCTGCGTGCCGCATTCTTGTAGAAGCAAGGCCAATCAAGTAAACACGACACGTCGTGTCCCTACATTTTAGTTGATTTCCAGGGCAAACGACTCGCGGGGCATCTGCTTGGGCAAGGTCACCGTGACGCGGTCGCCCGTGACTTTCGTCTTCAGTTTCTTACCCGTTGAGAGCAGGCGCACGCCCTTTGCAGGCAGGTTGCCGGTCCACGTCACCTGAGCCGGCACAGTCTCGTCCTCATTCAGCTGATAGATGGCGAAGAGACTCTTGCCGTCCTTCGCTGCGGTGAACCAAACGTTTCCGTCGTGATAGCGTGGGGTGATGGTCGTACCATAGATGGCGCGGCCATACTTCTTCAGCCACTGTCCAATCTCCTTCAGTCGGCTCACGGCCTCGGGCTGGATGAGTCCCTCGGGCGTAGGTCCTACGCCCAGCACCATGTTGCCACCCTTGGCCACGATTTCCACCAGCGTGTTGATGACGCGTTGCGGCGACTTCCACCGCGGATGGTTCACGAAGCCCCAGTCGTCGCTCAAAGGAATGCAGCTCTCCCAGGGGAACGTGAGCTGTTGCTCGGGCACGGTGCGCTCCGGCGTCTGATAGTTCTCGTAAGGGCCGTGAATGGTACGGTCGACGATAATCAGCCCCGGCTGGTGGCTGCGTGCCATGGCGGCCATACCCGGCATGTCGATGTCCTGCCCGCGGTTCTCTTTGGTCACCCATCCGCCGTCGAGCCAGAGGATGTCCACCTTGCCATAGTTCGACATCAACTCCTCAATCTGCCGGTGCGTGTACTTCACGAACTGCTGCCAGCGTTGCGGGTGCTGCTTGATGGGGTAGTTCACGTTGCGGCCCTTCTTGCCATAGGTGTCCCACCAGTACAGCTGCGAGTGCCAGTCGGGTTTCGAGAAGTAGGTGCCCACGGTGAAGTTCTTCTCGCGGAAGGCATCGAGCACATGGCGCAGCACGTCGCGGCGCGCGTCGTCCTTGAAGGCATGGCGGGCTATCGAGAAGTTGGTCTCATGGGTGTCCCACATGCAGAAGCCGTCGTGGTGTTTCGTGGTGAAAATCATGTAGCGCATGCCGGCATCGGCACACGCTGAGGCCCACTGTGTAGCGTCGAACTTCACGGGACGGAACTCCTCGGCCAGCCCGAAATACCAGTCCATGTATTGCTGATAGGTGCAGGTAGAGTCGCGCGTAATCCAGTCTTCGTCGCAGATGGACCACGACTCCACGATGCCCGGCACGGCATAGAGCCCCCAGTGCAGCAGCACGCCGAACTTCAGGTCCTGCCACTGCTTCAGGTTCTCAACCACCTGCTCGTCGGCAGGCCATTCGTACTCGGTGGAGCGTTCGTGAATGTTTCCCTGCGCGCTCATGCCCATCGGGAGCACGCTCAGTGCAGTCACGGCTGCCGTCAGGATCATTTTTCTCATATTTCTTTTTAGTTATGGTTCTGACCGCAAAAGTAATGAATTTTTCTCAGAATGCATTGCTCTCCACAATATTTTTTTAGTTTGCGCGTTTTTTTAGAACAAGAAATACATAACTCATACCCCATAAACTCTCCGCTCGGTCCAAGGGACACCATCAGAGCGAAGCGGGGGAAATTCTCAACAGCCATGCAGTGGACCGACCGCATCCGTCAGACGAAGATTCTTCTCGTGGTGGCAGCAATCGTGATTGCCGTCGCCTCGCTCGTGGCGTCCAACCTGCTGACGCGCGACCTCTACGAGGAGGAGCACAAGAAGATGGAAATTTGGGCCGAGGCCATGCGCACGCTGAACGTCAGCGACGACAACGGCGGCATGAACCTCGTTCTGAAGGTCATCGAGGACAATACCACCATCCCTATTGTAGTGATGGACGAGAACGGGCAGGTGCAGACCTCGCGCAACATCGACTTGGAGAGCCACTGGTGGAGCCGCGGCCAGGGAGCCGCCAATGCTGCCGACAGCCTGCGGCTGACGGCTGAACGCGGCAAGCGCATGAAGGCTGCCGGACATAGCATACGCATCCTTTACGACGAAGCCAACCCCAGCGAATACATCGACGTGTGCTACGACGACTCGCTCATGCTGAAGCGCCTCTCTATCTATCCCTACGTGCAACTGGGCGTGGTGTTGCTCTTCGTGGTCGTGGCCATCTTCGCCCTGCTCACGTCGAAGCGCGCCGAGCAGAACAAAGTGTGGGTAGGTCTCTCCAAGGAGACAGCCCACCAGCTGGGTACCCCCATCTCGAGCCTCATGGCATGGACGGAAATCCTGCGGGAGCAGTATCCTCAAGACGACCTGCTGGGCGAGATGGAGAAGGACGTTAAGCGCCTGCAGCTCATCGCCGACCGTTTCTCGAAGATAGGCTCGCTGCCTGAGCCCGTGCCGTCGAACATGAACGAGGTGCTCACCCGAGTGGGCGAATACATGTCGCGCCGCGTGAGCAACAAGGTGAAAATAGAGAAGGTGTTCCCCCCCGAGCCCGTCATCGTGCCGCTGAACGCCTCGCTTTTTGAGTGGGTCATCGAGAATCTCTGCAAGAACGCCGTCGACGCCATGGAGGGCTCGGGCCGCATCACGCTTTTCCTGGCCGAAGAGATGGGCCGCGTGGTAGTGGAGGTGAGCGACACCGGTAAAGGCATTCGCAAGAAAGACCTGAACAACGTCTTCAAACCCGGCTTCACCACAAAGCAGCGCGGCTGGGGTCTGGGTCTCTCGCTCGCCAAGCGCATCGTGGAGGAGTATCACCACGGGCGCATCTACGTGAAAAACACCGAACTGGGCCGCGGCACCACCTTCCGCATCGAAATCAAACAGCGTTGATCTCAAGGCAGTGCAGGTAGAGCAGTTCCCTCTTCATTATTCTGGCGTCTTTCTTCTTCAAGACAACTGTATACTTTTTTGTCCTAAAGGGGACGTATATACATAACCGCGGGCACAACCTGCGGACTGTTAAGTGCTCAAGCGGGCTCGTCCCTAAAGGGGGCGCACAGCCGTGGAGATGCAATCCCCTCTATGTGCGCCCCACTCCGGGGCTAAGCTTTTCCTTGTTATGTAGGGACGCGACACGTCTCGTCCCTACATTGCGGCAATTCGTCCTTACAGCAACGAAGAACATAAAGTATCTCAATGACTTTCCTCAGTAAATTAAGTTGTTTTCCTCAGCAAATTAAGTTGTTTTCCTCGGTAAAACCAGTTGATTTCCACCGCTAAAAGACGCTTTTCCCATTCAAAATCAGGTTTTTAGCAAAATTTTTCGCTTTGCCCTTTGCCGTTTGAAGTTTTTGTTGTAACTTTGCAGCCCGAAATGTGTACATTAGAGACCTTTAAGGTAGATTTGAAGGGGTTGCAGACCGCGGAGACCGTGCTCAGCTACCATCTGGACGAAGCCTACTTTGAGGCTATCGATGCTCCCGACGTGAGGGAAGGAGAGCTCGACGTGACACTGACCGTCCGCAAGGCGTCGGAGTACTTCGAGCTGGATTTCCACACCGAGGGTGTTGTGCACGTTACGTGCGACCTGTGTTTGGACGACATGGAGCTACCCATCGTCAGCGACGACCACTTGTTCGCACGGTTCGGTGAGAGCACCCTGGACGAAGGTGATGAAATCGTGACCGTCGACGAGAACGAAGGAATACTCGACACGGCATGGCTCATCTACGAGTTCATCAGTCTGGCCATTCCCATCAAGCACGTGCATGCACCTGGAAAATGCAACGCGGCGATGAGTAAGTTGCTCAGTGAGCACGACGCTGCCCGAAGCAGCGAAGCGGAAGAGGCAAAGGCGGTGGACCCGCGATGGGAGGCTCTGCTGAAACTGAAAAAGTGAATAATCTTAAAATTGTAAATCAGTAAATCGTAAATTAATTATGGCACATCCTAAAAGAAGACAGTCGAAGACTCGTACACTGAAGAGAAGAACTCACGACGGAGCTGTGGCTCCCACGCTGGCAGTATGCCCCAACTGCGGTGCATATTATGTTTACCACACCGTTTGCCCCTCTTGCGGCTACTATCGTGGTAAGGTTGCTGTCGTGATGGAAGCAGCTGAATAATAAACTGAATGGGAATGATAAACGCGATCATCAGCGGCGTGGGCGGCTACGTGCCCGACTACATCCTCACGAACGAGGAACTGTCGCGCATGGTGGACACGAGCGACGAGTGGATCATGACACGCGTCGGTATCAAGGAGCGCCACATCCTGACCGAGGAAGGACTGGGCACCAGCTACATGGCCCGCAAGGCTGCCAAGCAGCTGCTGCAGAAGACGGGTGCCGATCCGGACTCAATAGACGCTGTGCTGCTGGCCACGACGACTCCCGACTATAAGTTTCCCTCGACGGCCTCGGTGGTCATCGGCAAACTGGGCATGAAGAATGCCTTTGCCATGGACCTCTCGGCAGCTTGCGCCGGTTTTATGTATGCCATGGACGTGGCTGTGTCGATGGTGAAAAGCGGACGTTGCCGCAGGGTGATGGTCATCGGTGCCGACAAGATGTCGTCCATCGCCGACTACACCGACCGTCAGACATGTGTGCTCTTCGGCGACGGTGCCGGAGCAGTGCTCGTGGAAGCCTCTGAGGAGGAAGGCGTGGGCGCGCAGGATGCATTCTTCCGTACCGACGGCAAGGGTCTGCCCTTCCTGCACATGAAGGCTGGCGGCTCGGTATGCCCGCCCAGCCATTTCACAGTGTCGCACCGTCTGCACTACATCTATCAGGAGGGACGCACCGTGTTCCGCTATGCCGTCACCTCGATGGGCGACGACGTGGCCGAGATCATGAAGCGCAACCAACTGAGCGACAAGGACGTAGACTGGGTGATTCCTCACGAAGCCAACTATCGCATCATTGAGGCCGTGGCCAAGCGCGTCGGTCTGCCGATGGAGAAAGTGGTGGTGAACATCGAGCGCTACGGCAATACGTCGGGTGCCACGATTCCTCTGGCCATGTGGGACAACGAAGCCAACATGAAGAAAGGCGACAACGTGGTGTTCACGGCCTTCGGCGCCGGTTTCGCCCATGGCGCCAGCTACTTCAAGTGGGCCTACGACGGCGACAAGGTTTCAAAGTAGAGAGACTCATCAAAGCAGGGACGTGGCTTGGCCATGCGCCCTGCTCTTAATTCAAACATCATGCATAAAGCAGGATTTGTAAACATCGTTGGAAATCCCAACGTTGGCAAAAGTACGCTCATGAACCAGCTGGTTGGTGAGCGTATTTCGATTGCTACCTTCAAGGCGCAGACCACGCGCCATCGTATCATGGGCATCGTCAACACGGACGACATGCAGATTGTGTTCAGCGACACGCCGGGCGTGTTGAAGCCGAACTACAAGATGCAGGAGATGATGCTGGCCTTCTCGGAGAGTGCCCTGCAGGATGCCGACGTGCTGCTCTACGTCACCGACGTGGTGGAGAACCCGGAGAAGAACATGGACTTCCTGGAGAAGGTGCAGCAGATGAAGATTCCCGTGATTCTGCTCATCAATAAAATCGACGAACTGAAGGCTTCTTCGACGGAGGCTTTGGGCAATATTGTCGAGAAGTGGCACCAGCTGCTGCCGAATGCAGAGATTCTGCCCATCTCGGCGAAGAATAAGTTCGGCGTGGACATGCTGCTGAAGCGCATTCAGGAACTGCTGCCCGAGAGCCCGGCCTACTTCGAGAAGGACCAGCTGACGGACAAGCCTGCCCGCTTCTTTGTGTCGGAGATCATCCGCGAGAAAATCCTTCTCTACTACGACAAGGAGATTCCCTATGCCGTAGAGGTGCGCGTGGATTCGTTCAAGGAGACGCCGCAGCGCATCGACATCCATGCCACTATCTACGTGGAGCGCGAGTCGCAGAAGGGCATCATCATCGGCCACCAGGGCATCGCTCTGAAGAAAGTGGGTATGGAGAGTCGCAAGGCCTTGGAGAAGTTCTTCGGCAAGAAAATCAATCTCGAGACCTTTGTCAAGGTCGACAAGGACTGGCGCTCCAATGACCGCGAGCTCAACGCCTTCGGCTATAATCCCGAGTAATCTTCAACAGAAAAAATGAAAGGGCGGATCATTTTATTTTTCACTCTCATGCTCGCCATGACGGCGAGAGCAGAGGTGGTGGAGGTCGATGGCTTCTGCTACAACCTGCTGTCTGCTGTGAGTGCCGAGGTCGCTGCGGGCAGTAGTCTTTCTTCTGGGGAAGTGACGATACCTGCCTCGTTCATTTATAACGGTTCCACCTATCAAGTGGAAGCCATTGGCAACAAGGCTTTTCAGAACTGCACGGGCTTGACGAAGGTCGTCCTGCCCGAAGGTGTGCTGCGCATTGGCGGCTATGCCTTCAGTGGCTGCAAAGCCCTTGCCGCAGTGGTGTTCCCAGAAAGCCTGACATCCATTCAAGCCTACGCCTTTTCGGGATGCACGTCATTGAAGACGGTGACCGTTCCGAATCGCGTGGAACTAATCGGAGCCTATGCCTTCATGGGCTGTTCGAAATTGGCTGAGGTCAGCCTCGGCAGCGGATTGAAGGAACTCGTCTCGGGAGCCTTCAACAACTGCACATCGTTGCACCGTGTCAATCTTGTCGACTTGGCGGCCTACTGCGGCGTGAAGGTTGCAGGTAGTTCACTAGTCGGTTCCAGTTCAAACCCTTTCAAGTATGCTACCACGCTCAGCATTAATGGAGTTGAGACGAAGGAGCTGGTCATCCCTGATGGCGTGGCTGAAATCAGCGATTGTGCTTTCTTCGGATGCAACGCCATTGAATCGCTCGTGGTTCCTAATAGTGTTGAGCGCATCGGCAAGTGTTCGTTCTTTGAGTGCCGGGAACTTTCGAACATTGAGCTGGGCGAAGGCGTCCAGACGATTGACGAGAATGCCTTCGATGGCTGTACGGCCTTGGGCGAACTTTCTCTCCCTGACAAGACGACCACGATTGGCAACTATGCCTTCAATCGTTGCAACAGTCTCACGGAAGTCGTTTATGGCAGGAATCTGGAAACCATCGGCAACCTGGCCTTTTGCAATTGCAGCAGCATCTCAGCAATAGAGTTGCCCGGCAAGGTGGAAACCATCGGCACCCAGTGCTTCTACGCGTGCAGCCAGCTTGCTACGGTGACGTTGCCTGCAAGCATTACGTCGATTGGAGATTTTGCTTTTCGCGACAATCCTTCCCTTTCTGATGTCTATTGCTATGCCACGACGCTCCCCACGGCATCTGACAACGTGTTCATGAATTCAAGTGTGGCTCAGGCCACGCTGCACGTGCCGGAGTCGGTGCTCAGCCAGTATCAGGCCTCTACGCCCTGGAGCTATTTCGGAAGGCTGGAGGCTGCCATCATCGAAACCCCGCGCTGCGCAACTCCAACGATTACCTATCGCCATGGCAAGTTGTCGTTCTTTTGTGAAACGGAGGGCGCACAATGCGTGTCGAAGGTCAGTTTCTTGAATTCCGATGAAAACTTTATTGGACGAGAATTGCAGCTGGTTGGCAAGTTCCGCGTCAGCGTCTATGCACAGAAAGAAGGCTATCTGGATTCCGAAGAGACAGTGAAGGAGTTCGACCTCTCGGCGGTCGGCGATGTCAATGGTGATGGCCAGATAACTATAGCCGACGTGACAGATCTCGTGAATGTCATTCTCGGAAAAGAATGAACACGGTATTGAAGTAGAAGAAAACACTCCGTGCTCTTTTGGTCATCTTTCTGAAGTTTTTTCATTCTTCATTCTTCATTCTTCTTTTTTTTTCTTACCTTTGCAAACAAAAAGAAATAAAGTATGGCAAATTTGGTAGCAATTGTAGGGCGCCCGAATGTGGGAAAGTCTACACTTTTCAACAGGTTGACCAAGACGCGTAGCGCTATCGTCAGCGATGAGGCTGGTACGACGCGCGACCGCCAGTATGGCAAGTGCGAATGGTGCGGCCGCGAGTTTTCGGTGGTCGACACCGGCGGCTGGGTGGTGAATAGCGACGATGTCTTCGAAGAGGAAATTCGCAAGCAGGTGATGGTGGCCACGGAGGAAGCTGATCTGGTGTTGTTCCTCGTCGACGTGACTACAGGCCTGACCGATCTCGACGAGGATGTGGCCCAGATTCTGCGCAGCACGAAGCTGCCTGTGATTCTCGTCGCCAACAAGACCGACAACAACAACCAGGTATATGATTCTTACGAATTCTACAAACTTGGCCTCGGCGAGCCTTTCTGCATCAGCTCGGCCACGGGCAGCGGTACGGGCGACCTGCTCGACATGGTGATGGAGAAACTGCCCAATGCCACAGCCGAGACGCTTGAGGAAGGTATTCCCCGTTTCGCCGTTGTGGGCCGTCCAAATGCTGGTAAGTCGAGCATTATCAACGCTTTCATCGGCGAGGACCGCAACATCGTGACCGACATAGCCGGCACAACGCGCGACAGCATCTATACTCGCTACGACAAGTTCGGATTCGACTTCTATCTCGTCGATACCGCCGGTATCCGTCGTAAGAACAAGGTGACGGAGGACCTGGAATTCTACTCGGTGATGCGCTCTATCCGCGCCATTGAAAATTCTGACGTCTGTATCTTGATGATTGATGCTACGCGTGGCATCGAGGCGCAGGACATGAATATCTTCCAACTCATCCAGAAGAACCAAAAGTCGTTTGTTGTCGTCGTGAACAAATGGGACCTGGTGGAAGACAAATCGCCCATTGCCATCAAGACTTTCGAGAACGCCATTCGCGAACGCATGGCACCATTTGTCGACTTCCCTCTCATCTTTGCGTCGGCTCTGACCAAGCAGCGCATCTTCAAGGTGCTAGAGCAGGCCAAGCAGGTCTACCTGAACCGCACGCAGAAAATCGGTACGACGAAACTCAACGAGGTGATGCTGCCCATCATCGAGGCTACGCCGCCACCATCGATCAAGGGTAAGTATATCAAGATTAAGTATTGCTCGCAGGTGCCCAACACGCAGATTCCCACGTTCGTGTTCTATGCCAACTTGCCGCAATATGTAAAGGAACCCTACCGCCGTTTCCTGGAGAACAAGATTCGCAGCAACTGGCAGTTGACGGGTTGTCCCATCAACGTGTTCGTCAGACAGAAGTAATTTTCAATTGACAATTAGCAAGTGCAATTTTCAAATAGTAGATCATGGACCGTATTCATCTCGGAATCATTCGTAAGGCGCTGTGTGCCGTGCTGATTGTAAGTTGTCAGTTGCTGATTGTCAATTGTTCAACGCGTCCCGACCCGGCCGACGTGGCTGCCCAGACTGCCAAACAATACTACGACTACTTGCTGGAGGGAAAATACGAGGCTTTCATAGATGGTCAATATCGTCCCGACAGCATTCCTGGCAGCTATCGCGAGCAACTCATCATGAATGCGAAAATGTTTATGGGGCAGCAGCAACGCGAGCATCGTGGCATCAAAGAGACACGCATCGTGAATGCTGAGGCCGACACAGCCCGTCACGAAGCCAATGTCTTCATGGTGTTTTGCTACGGCGACAGCACCACCGAAGAGGTGCTGGTGCCGATGGTGGAAAATAAGGGTATCTGGTATTTGAGGTAGCCTATTCCAAATGTTTCTTGTGCTCGAACTCAATGTCGTTTTCGATGACGAGGTCGCGCATGTTCTTCAGTAGGTCGCTGGCAAAGATGAAGTCGGTCAGCCTTTTGTTTTCTGACCGCATCACCTGCGACGATACGCCCTGCCATTCCTTATGACCTTTATAGATGAAGACAATGTTTTCGCCAATACCCATGACGGAGTTCATGTCGTGGGTGTTGATGATTGTGGTGATGCCCAGATCGTGGGTGATGGACGAGAGTAGTTCGTCGATGACAAGCGAAGTTTTCGGGTCCAGTCCGCTGTTCGGTTCGTCGCAGAACAAATACTTCGGGTTCAGCACGATGGCGCGGGCGATGGCCACACGCTTCTGCATACCACCGGATATCTCGGAAGGATATTTCTTCTCAGCCCCATGCAGGTTGACGCGTTCCAGGCATTCCATGGCACGCCGCTCGCGCTCACGCCAGCTCATCGGCGAGAACATGTCGAGCGGGAACATCACGTTTTCCAATACTGACAGCGAGTCGAACAATGCTGCCGACTGGAAAATCATGCCCATTTCACGACGCATCGTCACCTTCTCCCGTTTCGACATGCGCACGAAGTCGCGACCGTCGTAGAGCACCTGTCCGCTCGTGGGCTCAAGCAGGCCTACAAGATTCTTCATCAGCACCGTCTTGCCCGAGCCCGACTGGCCGATAATGAGATTGGTCTTGCCGTCTTCAAACACGGTGCTGATGTCGTGCAGCACTTCCTTGTCTTCAAACGACTTGTAGAGATTCTTTACTTCTATCATTACCCTTGAAACTCGAAACTTGAAACTTAATATCAACTCAGTATCTGCGTTAAGAACACATCACTGAAGAGGATAAGCACTGACGACGATACCACGGCATCCGTCGAGGCCTTGCCCACTTCCACCGAACCGCCTTCGACGGTGTAGCCGTAGAACGACGACACGCTCGAGATGATGAACGCGAAGAACAGACTCTTGATGATCGACATATACATGAACCACGGCACAAACGAGTGCTGCAGTCCCTCTGTCAGGTCTTCTGGCGAAAGGATATGGCCGATGTAGGCTGTCCCGTAGGCGCCGATGATGCCCGTTGCCGACGAGAAGATGACGAGGAATGGCATGATGGTGATCAGTCCCATGATTTTCGGCAGAATGAGATAGCAGGCCGAGTTCACGCCCATAATCTCCAGCGCATCAATCTGTTGCGTGACGCGCATCGTGCCCAGTTCCGACGCGATGTTCGAGCCCACCTTGCCAGCCAGAATCAGACACATGATAGACGACGAAAACTCCAGCAACATAATCTCGCGCGTGGTGTAGCCGGCCACCCAGCGAGGCATCCACGGGCTCTCGATGTTCACCTTCATCTGGATGCAGATTACCGCTCCGATGAAGAACGAGATGAGCAGTACGATACCGATTGAGTCGACGCCCAACTGTGACATTTCCTTCACGTATTGCTTCCAGAACATGCGCAGGCGTTCGGGCACGGCAAACGTGCGGCCCATGAGCATCAAGTAGCGCCCAAATGTATGCAGAGAATTGACGATAAACATAAAAAATCCTTATTTCTCTGCAAAATTACAAAAAACTTTCATCTTTCATCTTTCATCTTTCATCTTTTTTGTAATTTTGTGCCAAAATTGGAAAGATGGAAGACATTATCAACGATATGGAACAGCAGCAGCCCGCGACTTCTGCACCCGCGGAGCGACTCGTGCTGCGCACCGAAGGCCTTGTGAAGCGCTACGGCAAGCGCACGGTGGTGAATGATGTCAGCTTCGACGTGAAGCAGGGCGAGATAGTCGGTCTGCTAGGCCCCAACGGAGCCGGCAAGACCACCTCCTTCTACATGACCACCGGCCTCGTCATTCCCAATGGCGGCCACGTCTATCTGGGCGAAGAGGAAATCACCACCTATCCCGTCTACAAGCGTGCCCGTGCCGGTATCGGCTACCTGCCGCAGGAGGCATCGGTATTTCGCAAGATGTCGGTCGAGGACAACATCATGTCGGTGCTCGAGATGACCGGCAAGCCCCGCCAGTACCAACTCGAGAAACTGGAGAGTCTCATCGCCGAGTTCCGTCTGGGCAAGGTGCGCAAGAACAAGGGCGACCAGCTCTCCGGTGGCGAGCGCCGCCGTACCGAGATTGCCCGTTGTCTGGCCATCGAGCCGAAGTTCATCATGCTCGACGAGCCCTTCGCCGGCGTCGACCCTATTGCAGTGGAGGACATCCAGCACATTGTATGGCAACTGAAATACCGCAACATCGGCATCCTCATCACCGACCATAACGTGCAGGAAACGCTCACCATCACCGATCGCGCCTACCTGCTTTTCGAAGGAAAAATTCTCTTCCAGGGCAAGCCTGAAGAACTGGCCGAGAACAAAATCGTTCGCGAGAAATACCTCTCCAACTCCTTCGTCCTCCGCAAGAAGGACTTCCAACTCATCGACGAGGAGCGCCGCCAGCGCGAGGAGCAGGCGTAGCGCCCTCTGGTATTAGTCGGCTTTTACTTATGGGAGATGGGCAATTCTGCACAAATGTCAGAATTGCCCATTTGCAGTTTCGTCGTCACCGCCCCACTCATTCCGAGTAAGGCAAGAGCCTCCTGCTTTTGTTTCCTTTTTAGGAGTTTCTGTCTTGCTCCTTTTTCACCCATTCCAGCGCTGGCATCGCAGGAAGTCATTTATAGGCTTGCAGATACCAATGCGATGGGTTGTCAGTGGTAAAAGATTGGGTGTCGGTGTGTTAATAAATCAAATTATTTTATATTATATTAGGTGGTTCGGGGAAAAATGAGTAATTTTGCAGCCCGAAAATGAAAATCGTAAAATCAGTAAATCATAAATAAGAAAGATGAATATCACATTTGAGAACGCCGACAAGGTGAATGGACTGATGACCATCACCGTCGAGGAGAACGACTTCAAGGAGAATGTCGAGAAGACACTGAAAGACTATCGCAAGAAGGCCAACGTGCCTGGCTTCCGTCCCGGACAGGTGCCCATGGGCATGATCAAGCGCATGTATGGCAACGCTGTGAAGATGGACGCCATCAACCGCGTGGTGGGCCAGGAAATGTATAAATACGTGCAGGAGAACAAAATCCAGATGCTGGGCGAGCCCCTGCCACACGAGGGCAACGAGGCCGTAGACATCGAGCAGCCCGCTCCCTACACCTTCCAGTTCGACCTGGCTGTGGCTCCCGAGATCAACGTGAAGCTGAGCGGCCACGACAAGATTGACTATCTGACCATCGACGTCGACGACAAGCTCATCGACCAGCAGGTGCGCATGTATGCTTCGCGTGCCGGACAGTATCAGAAAGCCGACGACTATCAGGACAACGACATGCTGAAGGGCGACCTGCGCGAGCTGGACAAGGAAGACGGCATCGTGCTCAGCGAGGCTGTGGTGATGCCCACCTACATCAAGGACGAGGACCAGAAGAAACTCTTCGAGGGTTCGAAGTTGGGCGACATCATCACTTTCAACCCACGCAAGGCCTACCAGAGCGACGCCGAGCTGGCTTCGTTCCTGAAGGTGGACAAGGCCGATCTGGGCTTCCACACTGGCGACTTCACCTACCAGATCACCGAGATCAGCCGCTTCGTGCCCGCCGAGGTGAACCAGGAGCTGTTCGACCAGGTGTATGGCAAGGACGCAGTGAAGGACGAGAAGGAGTTCCGCGAGCGCGTGGCTGAGGAGATCAAGGCCCAGCTGCAGCAGAACAGCGACTGGAAGTTCCTGCAGGACCTGCGCGCCCACTGCGAGAAGAAGGCCGGTAAGCTGGAGTGGCCCGACGCCCTGCTGAAGCGCATCATGAAGCAGAACAATCAGGACAAGGGCGACGACTACGTGGAGAAGAACTACGAGGGCAGCATCAAGGAACTGACGTGGCATCTCATCAAGGAGCAGCTCGTGGCCGCCCAGGAAATCAAGATCAACGACGACGAGGTGAAGACTGCCGCCCGCGAGGCTGCCCGCGCACAGTTTGCCCAGTACGGCATGTCGAACGTACCCGACGAGTACCTGGACAACTACGCTCAGGACATGCTGAAGAAGGAGGAGAACGTGCAGGGCTTCGTAGACCGCGCCATCGATCAGAAACTCATCGAGGCTTACAAGAAGGTTGTGAAGCTGAACGAGAAGACCGTTTCGCTCGACGAGTTCAACAAGCTCATGGCTGAGTAAGACTTCTTATTATTATAATAAGGTAGACAACCGGCGGAGGTGCGACAGCAAGGCTGTCGGCACCTCCGCCTTTTTCGTGCAGTTGGAAGAGGAAAATGAGTTGAATTGCTACGGAAGATGAGTTGAATTGCTACGGAAATTAAGTTGTTTTGCTCGTCGGAAGCATTGCGGAATATCAAAAAAAATAGTTAAAAGCAAAAAAAATATTCCTTTTGTGGTGGGATATTCGAGTTTTTTTCTTAATTTTGTTCCTAATAATAGTTGTGAGCCGCAAGGCCGTGAGTGTTTATTGGAAAAATAGTAAGTGATTAATCAATGTAAATATCATAAAAAGCAATGAACGATTTCAGAAAATATGCTACTCGCCATCTGGGCCTGAACGGCCAGGTGCTTGATGATGTGATGAAGGTGCAGGCACAGTACATGAACCCCTATATTCTGGAGGAACGCCAGTTGAACGTGACTCAGTTGGACGTATTCTCTCGTCTGATGATGGACCGTGTGATTTTCCTCGGCACCGAGGTGAACGACTACACGGCCAACGTGCTGCAGGCTCAGCTGCTCTATCTGGATGCCAACGACCCGGGCAAGGATATCAACGTCTACATCAACTCGCCGGGCGGTAGCGTGTATGCCGGACTGGGCATCTACGACACGATGCAGTTCATCCAGAGCGACGTGGCCACCATCTGCACGGGCATGGCTGCCTCGATGGCTGCCGTGCTGCTCGTGGCAGGCAAGGAGGGCAAGCGTTCGGCTCTGCCCCACAGCCGCGTGATGATCCACCAGCCGATGGGTGGCGTGCAGGGTCAGGCCAGCGACATCGAGATTGAGGCCCGCGAGATTCAGAAGCTGAAGAAGGAACTCTATGCCATCATTGCCGAGCATTCGCACACGGACTTCGACAAGGTGTGGGCCGACAGCGACCGCAACTATTGGATGACGGCCGAGGAGGCTCGTGAGTATGGCATGATTGACCAGGTGCTGACGCGGAAAGGTTGAAGACCGTCGGAAATAGTTGTGAACGTTGAGAAAAGAAATAAAAAGTGAAGAAAGTTTGTAATTTTTGCGGTCGGAGCGAAAAGGATGTGAGGCTGCTCATCACGGGTGTAAACGGATATATCTGTGAGGACTGTGTGCAGCAGGCCTACGAGATTTTGCAGACGACGGGCATTCTGGCAAATAAAGACAAAGACGGCAAGGGCGACGGCAAGGGACGTTTCCAGCTGAAGAAGGTGCCGAAGCCGAAGGAGATCAAGGAATATCTGGACCAGTACGTCATCGGGCAGGACGAGGCCAAGCGCTACCTGTCGGTGGCTGTATATAACCATTATAAGCGTCTGCAGCAGCCGAAGGACGACGATGTGGAGATAGAGAAGTCGAACATCATCATGGCCGGCTCTACGGGTACGGGCAAGACGCTCATGGCGCGCACGATAGCGAAGTTGCTCGACGTGCCGTTCACGATTGTCGATGCCACGGTGTTCACCGAGGCCGGCTACGTGGGCGAGGACGTGGAGAGCATCCTGAGCCGCCTGCTGCAGGTGGCCGACTACGACTTGGAGGCTGCCCAGCGGGGCATCGTGTTCATAGACGAAATAGACAAGATAGCCCGCAAGAGCGACAATCCGAGCATCACGCGCGACGTGAGTGGCGAGGGCGTGCAGCAGGGTCTGCTGAAGTTGCTGGAGGGCACGGTGGTGAACGTGCCGCCGAAGGGTGGCCGCAAGCATCCCGACCAGGACTACATCCACGTGGACACGCGCAACATCCTGTTTATCTGCGGCGGTGCGTTCGACGGCATCGAGCGCAAGATTGCGCAGCGCCTGAACACGCGCGTGGTGGGTTTCAACTCGTTGCAGAATCAGCGCCAGCTGGACAAGAACGACCTGATGCAGTATATCCTGCCGCAGGATCTGAAGTCGTTCGGACTGATACCCGAGATCATCGGGCGCCTGCCCGTGCTGACGTATCTGAAGCCGCTGGACCGCGAGGCGTTGCGTCGCATTCTGGTGGAACCGAAGAACAGCATCGTGAGGCAGTATGAGAAGCTGTTTGCGATGGACGGCATCAAGCTGACGTTCACGGACGAGGCGCTGGAGTACGTGGTCGACAAGGCCGTGGAGTACAAACTGGGTGCCCGCGGACTGCGCTCTATCGTTGAAGCCATGATGATGGATGCGATGTTCGAGATGCCGTCGCACAAGAAGAAGACTTTCGAGGTGACGCTTGACTACGCTCAGAAGCAGATAGACAAGGCTCACCTCCCGACAGAATAAAATCTATCAAAACCGTAATACCTAAACACCCTATGGCAAATAAGCAACAAGACCTGACAACCAAGCTGAAGCACTACTTCGGCTTTGACAAGTTCAAGGGCGATCAGGAAGCCATCATACGTAATCTGCTGGCCGGCCACGACGCGTTCGTGCTGATGCCGACCGGCGGCGGCAAGAGTCTGTGCTATCAGCTGCCGTCGCTCATCATGGAAGGCACGGCCATCGTCATCTCGCCGCTCATTGCGCTGATGAAGAACCAGGTGGATGTGATCAACGGCCTGAGCGAGGAGGAGGGCGTGGCCCACTATCTGAATTCCTCGCTGAATAAGGCTGCCATCCAGCAGGTGATGGACGACGTGAAGGAGGGCAAGACGAAGTTGCTCTACGTGGCTCCGGAGTCGCTTAATAAGGATGAGAACGTGGAATTCCTGCGTGGCGTGAAGATTTCGTTCTATGCCATCGACGAGGCCCACTGCATATCGGAGTGGGGCCACGACTTCCGTCCTGAATACCGCAACATACGCCCTACAATCAATAAGATTGGCAATGCGCCGGTAATAGCCCTGACGGCCACGGCCACCGACAAGGTGCGCACGGACATCAAGAAGAGTCTGGGCATCGTGGACGCTATAGAGTTCAAGAGTTCGTTCAATCGTCCGAACCTCTACTATGAAGTGCGCCAGAAATCGAAGGATGTCGACAAGCAGATTATCCGCTTCATCAAGCAGAACCCCGGCAAGAGTGGCATCGTGTACTGCCTGTCGCGCAAGAAGGTGGAGGAGTTGGCAGCCGTGCTGCAGGCCAACGACATCAAGGCTGCCGCCTATCATGCCGGTCTGGACTCGCAGACGCGCTCGCAGACGCAGGACGACTTCCTGATGGAGCGCATCGACATCATCGTGGCCACCATTGCCTTCGGCATGGGCATCGACAAACCTGACGTGCGCTTCGTCATCCACTACGACATTCCGAAGAGCCTGGAGGGCTACTATCAGGAGACCGGCCGTGCGGGTCGCGACGGCGGCGAGGGCATGTGCATTGCCTTCTATGCCTACAAGGACTTGCAGAAGCTGGAGAAGTTCATGGAGGGCAAGCCCGTTGCCGAGCAGGACATCGGCCGGCAGCTGCTGCAGGAAACAGCCGCCTATGCCGAGTCGTCGGTGTGCCGCAGAAAGATGCTGCTGCACTACTTCGGCGAGGAATATCCCAAGGACAACTGCGAGAACTGCGACAACTGTCTGCATCCTAAGGAGAAACGCGAAGGCAAGGAGGCCCTGCTGATTGTGCTGAAAGCCATCCTGGCCATCAAGGAGAACTTCCGTCAGGACTATGTGATAGACTTCGTGATGGGTCGTTCGACCGACGATATCGTGTCGCACCACCACGACGAACTGGAGGAGTTTGGTGAAGGCGAGGACGAGGATCCGAAGATCTGGAACCCCGTGATCAGACAGGCGCTGATAGCTGGTTACCTGCGCAAGGAGGTGGAGAACTACGGATTGCTGAAGGTGACGGCTGCTGGCAAGCGCTTCATGCAGAATCCGCACACGTTCATGATTGTGGAGGACACTGAGTTCAGCGACGACGACTACGACGACGGTGAGGCCACGGGCACGGCGCTTGACCTGACGCTCATTGCGATGCTGAAGGACTTGCGCAAGCAGATGGCGAAGAAATACAACCTGCCGACGTACGTGATTTTCCAAGACATCTCGCTGGAGCAGATGGCCACGATGTATCCCGTTACGCTGCAGGAGTTGCAGAACATCCAGGGCGTGGGTGCCGGCAAGGCGAAGCGCTACGGTCAGCCGTTCTGCGACCTGATCAAGGCCCACTGTGACGAGAACGAGATTGAGCGTCCTGAGGACATGCGTGTGAGGACGGTGGCGAAGAAGTCGATGTTGAAGGTGAAGATTATCCAGAGCATCGACCGCCAGATAGACCTCGACGACATTGCGAACGCTCAGGGGCTGGACTTCGACGAGTTGCTGAACGAGGTGGAGGCTATCGTGTACAGTGGCACGAAGATCAACATCGACTACTTCCTGGAGGAAGTGATGGACGACGACCATGTGGACGATATCTACGACTACTTCCGCGAGAGCGAGACCGACAACCTCGACGTGGCTCAGGACGCGCTTGGCCCGGAGTACTCGGAGGACGAGATTCGTCTGGTTCGCATCAAGTTCCTGTCGGAGCAAGCGAACTGATGCCCCGAAGGGGCAAAATCATTATTCCGCGTGGTTTAATGATTTTGCCCTTACAGGGCGCCATTTTTTATGATGTTTTCCTCACCCAGGGCGTTGCCCTGGGCTATTTGATTTAGCCCCTTCGAGGCGCGTATTTACACGGTCGCAGGCTTTTACACGTGGCCGAAGGGCACCTTATACGCTGCGAAGCAGCCTTTCTGCCCTTGCGGGGCAACTGCTATGTCACTTCTCGCTACTCATGATTTTTATGCCCAGCGTCTGCTCGATTAGTTCGATGAGCATTTCGGGCGATTCGGCTTCGAAGTCGCCCGTGAGGTGCTTGGTGGTGTCGCTGGCGGTGAACTGACGGCCATAGTAAGTGCCGAGTTCGGCGAGCACTTGGTTGATGGGCATGTTGTCGAAGTGGAAGGTCTTGGCTGCTGCGGGCTGGGTGATGGCAGTGGGTTGCGGAGTGCTGGGCGTTGATGACTGATGATTTACGCTGCTGCGGTAGATGGCATAGGCGCTCACCATGACCAGCACCAGCACAACGGCGGCTGCGATATGGCGCAAGCGTTGCCAAAGAGGGATAGTGCGGGCTTGTTGCGGCTGTTCTTCCTTTTGTTGCAGCCGCTCCCTGACGTTGCGGAGAGCCTGCTGCGTGTCGAGTTTTCCGTGCTGGTAGTGGCTCAGCACGAAGTCTTCCAGTTGTTTTTGCTTCTCGTCGGTTTTCATATTGAAGATTGTTTTTATTTCCAGTTCAGATTGATTTCATAGGGATAGCCGATATTGTAGGATGGCGTATCACGTTCCTGGCCGTCGAGGTAAGTCTGCCAGACATTGATTTGCTTTCGTTCAAGGTCTCTTTTCCATTGGTTGAGCAACAGTTGCAGCGAGTGCTCATGGTTGTCGCCGAAGAGTTGCGGGTTTTGCATGGAGAGGGTGAAGCGGAAATAGCTGTGCGTGTAGCTTTCGTCCATGCCGTAGATGTAGGGCAGCGGTAAGCTGAGGTCGATGGCGTCGTAGATGCTGTCGCACAGCTGGCCTTCGTCGGTGACAACACGTTCTGAGTGATGGCTTGTCGCGATGGTTTCATGCGGCTTGGCGATGATGCGCCCGTCCAGTTGTATGCGGCATTGCATGGCGTCGCCCGTCCACAGTTGAGATTCGGCATTCCACGCGAGCTGCGGCAACGGAGCGGCAGTCTCGGGGAATCGCAGCTGCACGTGGAGCGTGTCGCCGTCAATGCGCAGGTAGGGGTAGCTGTCCTCGGCAATGATGTGCAGCGTGTCGTGCTGCAGCTCATGATTGCCGAAGCTGATGCTCTTGGGCTTGTAGTCCACCACGGCGGTGCGCAGGCCGTTGTCGTCGTGTTCGTAGCGCAGGTCGTAGTCGTAGAAGGTCTTCACCTCGACGGGCTGACTCAAGTCGTCGGTCAGGATGGCGAGCGTCGGGTCGAGGGTGTAGACAAATTCCTTGTCGTCCTTACTATGATAAGGTGTGGGGAGCGTGACGGTCAGCACGTTGACGTTCGTTGGCTCTCTGTGCTGCCACAACATCACCTCAGCCTGTCCGAGGGTGAAAGGCAACGGCTCGCCCGTCTCCTTGCAGAACACACTTAGCCCGTCGCCATTGGCCAGCAGGTCGTTGCCGTCCGTGTCCTCTATGTAGAAGGTCAGCACGGGTGCTTCCACCGAAGCCTGCACGCCGCTGATGCGCTGCTCGTCGTTGTCGTCGGTGCAGGAGGTAAGGGCCACCCCGAGCCACAAGGCGACAGCCCATCCCAAGCCCCTCACTGAGGGAAGGGTTGTCAGTGAGCTGAGACGATTGATGAGAATTCTTCTTAATGTATTCATCGTCATTTTCATTTGGTTTTATTCCGTTCTTTTCCAGTTGCTCCAGCCCGTGGCATAGGTGCCGAGCAGGCCGAAGCCGCCGTTGACGTTGGAGAGGGTGGGGGGCACCAGCGCGAAACCGCCTTGTGCCAGTTCGTTGTTGGCCATGTCGTTGTAGGACTTCAGGAACTGGTAGAACTCCGGCGAGATGCGGTAGAGCAGCACGCAGTAGGCCTCGCCCCAGGAGTTTTCCTGTCCGCGGTGGTTGTAGGTGGGGATGTTCAGGTGCAGGGTGTAGGTCTGTCCGCTGATCTGCTCGTCGCTGAAGATGCAGAAGCCGCCGTAGAAGTCGGACGAGAAACCGAAGTCGGAGTCTATCTCGCTGAGCGGATTCAGCAGCGGCTCGTCGTTGATGGCGATTTCGGGCCAGCTGATGGTGGAGTCGCTCACCTCCACCTCCCACTCGATGGTGGGATATTGCTCACACAGGCGCCGGTAGTCGTCGATGTTGCTGATGTGCCACGTGCTGATTTCCTGTCCGCCTTCGTAGACGTGGCCCGTGGCCGAACCGGCATATTGCTTCTCGCAGACGCGAACGGCATAATAGTCCTTCGTTGCGGCAGGGTCGGTGAAGGTGGCAAGCAGCTTGTGGAAGGTGCGGCTGTCGTACCAGTCGGGGTCGAACTCTGTGGTGGTCACGACGCGGTCGAGGCTCACGGGCACGGCGTCGGGCACCATAGCTTCAGCCGTGGCCTCGCCATAGTCGGGGTGGCTGACAAGGATTTCCACGCGGTCGCCGGGCCGATGACCTCCCAGCACGTAGAACACGCCATTGGCCTCGTCCTCACCTGGCAGCAGGGCCGACAGCTGATGCACGGACCGTTCCTGGCCGTTTACGCAGTAGGTCACTTGTGCATCGTTGAGCGCGCGGATGCCTCGGGTATCGGTGAACTTCTTCACGCCCACGCTGGCCGTGACGCTGATGTAGGTGGTGTCGTCAGTAGTCGGGAAACAGTAGACCACCAGCTTCGACGTGTTCTGCAGCTTGTCCAGGTCGTAGTGGTCGGTGCAGGAAGTGAGGCCCACCCCTGCCCCTCCCCAAGGGAGGGGTAGCAAAATAGCAGTGACGAGCACCGTTCTTATTCTCTTGAGAATTGTTGTTCTATTCATCATTTTCTGTTTGTTTTTATTCCATTATGCAATTACTATTCAAGCGCCCCTCCCTTGGGGAGGGGTAGGGGTGGGCCTAAAATTTGATCGTGTAACTCACCGACGGGATGATGGGGATGTAGCCGCGCGTCTTCACGCTGAAGTTCTGGTGGCCGCTCAGGTCCACCTTGTTAGAGCTCAGTTCCTTGTATTCGAGTTCCACCCACAGCGGGTTCAGGTGGCAGTAGGCATTATAGACGGAGAGATTCCAGATGCGCTCATGGCCGTGCTTCGTGGTGTGGCGGAAGTTGAAGCCCACGTCGAGCCGATGATAGGCGGGCAGCGTGATGTTGTTGGGTCGCTCGTAGATGAATTCCCCGTGAGTTGAAAAACCTGTGAAGGCGCCCTTCCCTTCAAGGAGGGGCTGGGTGTAGGCTTCCCCTGGCAGCGCGGGCATCTGCACATACTGCGTGGGCAGCGTCATGTGGTTGCCCGTGTGGTAGGTCCAGGCAGCATACATCTGTGTCTTCTTGCTGAAACTATAGCGCAGGGAGAGGTTCAGCTTGTGGCGGTTGTCGAACTTGTCGTAGTACCAGTCCTGATAGAAGTCATCGAAGCGGCGCTCGTTCCACGACAGCGTGTAGGCCAGGTCGGCCTGCAGGCGCTTCGTGCGATACTGCGCGTCGAGCTCCACCCCGTAGAAGCGGCCGCGGCCCACGCTCACCAACTGGTCCCAGCTCTGCGCCGGCGGCACCAGTCCGCCCCAGGAGTTATACTGCAGCAGGTTGCGCGTCAGCTTGTAGTAACCCTCCAGCGAGAGTGTCAGGCTGGCGTGGCTCCTCAGTCGCGGACTCCAGTAGACGCCTGCCGCCCACTGCTGCGAGTGCATGGGGCGCAGCCTTTCCGTCGTGGGCACCCAGTAGTCGGTGGGCAGTTCCAGCACCGAGTTGGATATCTTGTGCACGTACTGCGTCATCATCGTGTAGGAAGCCTTGGCCGAGAGGTCCTCTCGCAGTTGGTATTTCACGGCCAGACGCGGATCGACACCCACAAACGCCTTGCTGCTGATGCCGAAGAGCGACAGGTTCAGACCGGCGTTCAGGCTCCAGCGGTCGCTGAGCGTCAGCTGGTCCTCGCCGTAGAGAGTCAGTTCGTGGGCGGCATGGTGGTTACGGCTGCTGCGCGTGAGGCTGTCGGCTTCCTCCTGCACGCCCCAGAGATGCACCTGCGAGCGCGTCTGCGGCCGGAACTGATGGTAGGTGTAGTCGTGGCCGAAGCGTATGTGGTGGCGCGGCGACGGCCGGTAGTCGAACTCCGAGCGGTAGCCCAGGTCGCTGATGGTGGAGCGATAGCGGTGCTCCAGGTAGATGCGGTCGATCACGTTGCCCAGATTGTCGAAGGAGCGTTCGTTGTCGGTGGTGAGCAACGAGGCGCGGTTGTGGGTGTAGACGGCGGTGAAGTTCGCCAGCAGCTTCGGCGAGAACTGGTAGCGCCAGTTCAGTGCAGCGTTCAGGTTGCCCCAGCGGAAGCGGTTCTTGTAGACATCGTGGTAGCTCAGCTTACTGTAGTCGTCGCCCTGCCAAGCCTCGCGCCAGTCGTCCTTCGTCGTCAGCGCGTCCTGTCCGTTGTAGATGCTCAGGTTCATCTGCGAGCGACGGTTGAAGATGTGTGTCAGCTTTGCGTTCAGGTCGTAGAAGTCGTAAGCCAGCGTGATGTCCTCCTCGTCGTTGAAGTGGTTGGCAATGGCGAAAGCAGGCCGCGACAGCAGGTCGAGCCACGAGCGGCGCAGCCCGATGTTGAACGACGTTCCGAAGTCTACGCCGCGTTTCTCCCCCTTCTGTTCTCTTAGCTTTTCGCTTTTCAGCTTGATGGGGCCGTCCAGCTGAAAGCCGCCGTCGAGCAGTCCGATGCGATAGGAACCGTGCAGACGCTCCCAGTTGCCATCGTTGGTGCGCACGTCGACGACCGACGACAGCCTGCCGCCGTAGCGTGCGGGGAAACCGCTCTTGTAGAAGTCGACGTTCTTCACCACGTCGGCGTTGAACGAAGAGAAGAGTCCCATCGAGTGGTTAATCTGATAGAGCGGTGTGCCGTCGATGAGGAAGAGGTTCTCGTCGTTGTTGCCGCCATGCACGTAGAGTCCCGAGGCCACCTCGATGCCTTCCTGCACGCCCGACAGGCGCTGCAGCGTCTTCACCACGTCGGGCGACGACAACAGCGAAAACTCCGTCTTGATGTCCTGCTGCGACAGTGACCGCTTACCCATCTGCGTGCCCGTCACGGGCGAGTTCAGGTCGGCCGTCACCACCACCTCGCCGACGTGGGCGTTCTCTTTCAGAACGAACTGCTGCTCGCGGTTGCCATGCAGGCGGAGCGCTTCCACATGGTCCTCGAAGCCAATGTAGCTCACGCGCAGCCGGTGCTCGCCTTCAGGCAACGTCAGCGAGAAGAAGCCGTGCTCGTTGGTCATCGTGCCCTGGCCGCTGGTCAGGTCGTAGACAGTCGCATTCAGCAACGTCTCGCCCTGCTCATCGCGCACGTAGCCGCTCACGGTCCACCGCTTCGCCTCTCCTTTTCTTTTAGGCAGGGGCAGGGCAGTGGCTTTCAGCATCACGTACTTCCCCTTCAAGGTGTAGTCGATGCCCGAACCTCGGAACAGCCTTTGCAGCGCGTCCTTCAGCGGCAGCGCTTTCACGTCGGGGCCCTTGTACGCCTGCCCCACGTTGAGTGACGAGTCGTAGACGAAGTTCACGCCGCGCGTGCGGTGCATCTCGTCCATCACTTGTCGGATGGTGGCTGGGCCCTGAGCCCAGCCCACCACCGGCAACATCCATAATATTAGAAAGATTATTTTTTTCTTCATGTCTTCCGTTTTTTTTCTTCTTTTGCATTCACTGAAAATCAATTGACTTCAGCCCTTATAACGGCAAAAGACACGAAAACCCCTACTCCCGGTGTGTTAAAAATGGTTACGGCGTCAAAAAATATGCTTCAACGGTACTTTACCATAGTGAAAAGATAATATTACTATAGTAAAAAGTTCACTTTACTATAGTAAAAAGTTCACTTTACTATAGTGAAATTCCGGGCATACGGTGCTTTCGTCCCGATTAATGCGTGCTCCAGTCCCGATTAATGCGTGCTCAAGCACCGAAAAGGCACAGCCCCAACACTACAGAAACAACAAAAGACGGAAGAAAATCGTCTTTTGTTCGCGCAGCAAATGCAGCGCCTTCGACACCTGATGCTCAACGGTGCGCTCGGAAATGCCCAGCTCTTCGGCAATCTCGCGATAGGTCATGCCGTCGCGCTTGGCCATGAGAAAAGCTTGCCGGCAGCGGTCGGGCAGGGCGTCGATGGCGGTCCAAAGGCGGGCGGCGGTGTAGTAGAAATCGGTGTCGTCGGCAGTGAAATGTGGTTCTTCCTTGGTCAGCGGTTCGGTTGCTGCGATGGAGAGGGTGGGGTGGGATTTCTGTTGTCGGAGAATGTCGATGCAGCGGTTGCGAACGGTGCGGAAGAGGAGTGGCGGAGTGCAGTCGGAATGGTTTTCGAGTAGTGCGAGGAAAGCGTCTTGCACGGCGTCTTCAGCCTTGTCGATATCGCCAAGGATGTGTAGTGCGTAGAGGCATAGCGGCCGGTAATGGATGAGGAAGAGTTTTTCAGTATTCACGGCTGTCACGGATTTTGCGTGTGCAAAGGTACGAAAAAAGTTGAGAGTTGAGGGTGTAGAGTTGAGTTTTTTTATGATTCTGTAGTGGTTGTTGTGGGAAAATGATACTTGAGGGAAAGAATTTGTTAGGTTTGGGAAAGGCTGTTTGCGGGAAAAGTGGTAATTTTGCGGACGTAAACGAATAAAAGGACCTTAATATGATGAAAAGAATTTGTTTTGTGTTGTTGCTGCTTGCCGCCGGCATGGCGTCGGTGGTGGGTCAGGGAGTGAAGCCTCTGCCTCGTTTGCAGGTGGAGGGCAAGTGGCTTGTTGACACGCATGGTAACCACGTGGTGCTGCATGGAGTGATGGACACGCCGAACATGTACTTCAACGGTTGGCGCTGGGGCAGTCCGTGGGACGGCTCGGGCACGGGCTACAACGCGACGGGTGCGACGAAGTGCAAGGCTTACTTCGACAAGATTTTTGCGGGTCTGGAGGCTGCGAAGTGCAACGTGTTCCGCCTGCACCTGGACCCTGCGTGGACCAACGACCCGAGCGAGGGCTACACGTGGAGCGGCTCGGCCGGTCAGTCGGCCGACGCGTCGGGTGAGGCTGACATCAGGAAGTTCAACCCTGAGCGTCTGAAGACGTTTTTGCAGTCGCTGTATGTGCCGCTGATGCAGAAGGCGATGGAGCACGGCATGTATGTGGTGGTGAGGCCTCCGGGTGTGTGCCCTGGCGAGCTGAAGGTGGGCGACTACTACCAGCGGTATCTGCTGACGGTGTGGGACCTGGTGACGCAGAACTCGACGGTGAGGAAGTATGCCGGGCAGATCAGCATTGAGTTGGCGAACGAGCCTGTGAGTCTGAAGAATGCGGAGGGTCAGGACGACGCGTCGGCGTTGCACGACTACTTCCAGCCCATCGTAGACAAGATGCGCTCGAACGGCTACACCGGCATCATCTGGGCTCCCGGTACGGGTTGGCAGGCTAACTACACGAGCTATGCCACGCACCCGATAGAGGGCTACAACATCGGCTATGCCGTGCACGACTACTGCGGATGGTACGGCTGCAGCGACGAGACACCGAGTGCGACGAACAAGATTGAACAGTTCCGCAAGCAGGTGCCCGTGGTGGAAACGGCGCCCGTGATCATCACCGAGGTGGACTGGAGTCCTAAGAAGGCTGGCACGGGCCACTACAACGAGCACGGCGAGTGGGTGGAGAGCAACTGGGGCACTTGGGCCACGGGCAGCACGTCGAAGTGGGGTAAGGCTTTCAAGGCGATGCTGGACCACTACGGCAACATCTCGATGACGCTGTCGGGCACTGGTTGTCTGCTGGACATCGACACGCTGCTGTCGAAGCAGAAGGTGGTGGCGGCTTTCGACGGCATTGAGGAGGCTTGCGGCAAGGCCTGCATGGACTGGTATGCGGACTACTACCAGAAGGACTGGCCCCACAAGGACTTTGAGAACCTCTCGCTGAGCGACCAGGGGACGGGCAGGTACAGGAATCCCGTGCTGTTTGCCGACTTCCCCGACCCTGACGTGGTGAGGGTTGGCGACACGTACTACATGGTGACGACGACGATGCATCATTTCCCTGGTGCGACGATTATGAAGTCGACTGATCTGGTGAATTGGGAGTTCTGCGCTCAGCCGCTGCAGCAGTTGGCGACGACTGACCGCTACAACCTGCTGAACGGCGAGAACGCCTACGCTGCCGGCATGTGGGCCTGCTCGATGAAATATCACGACGGAAGGTTCTACCTGCTGCTGAACGGCAACGACACGGGTGGCTGGCTGCTGACGGCCACTGACCCTGCGGGCAAGTGGGAGCAGCGTCGGCTGAGCCGCGTGTACTACGACCCGGGACTGCTGTTTGACGGCGGGAAGACGTACGTGGCGTGTGGCATCGGCACGATTCAGATGTGCGAGCTGGACGAGGACTTCAACCTGAAGCAGGAGCAGACGGTGGTGAAGGACCGTGAGGGTCTGGAGGGCTGCCACCTGTACAAGATAGGCGACTACTACTACATCTACGCCACCTATGGCGGTTGGCCGAGCGGGCAGACCGTGTTCCGCTCGAAGAATATCTTCGGCCCGTATGAAGAGAAGATGCTGGTGGAGAAGATGATAGACGGCAAGCCCAACACCGTGCACCAGGGTGCCCTGGTGGAAGGCGAGGACGGTCAGTGGTGGACCGTGATGCAGGAAGACCTGGGTGCGCTGGGCCGCATGTCGAACCTGCAGCCGGTGAAGTGGGTAGACGGCTGGCCCGTGGTGGGCAACAACGGTGTGCCCTACACGTCGCATGCGAAGCCCAAGAGCCGCCAGCCCATGCCTCCGCAGCAGCCTGCGACGACCGACAACTTCCGCAGCTATCCGTTGGGAATGCAGTGGGAATGGAACCACAACCCCGACAACGGGGCGTGGTCGCTGTTTGAGCGTGCCGGTTGGCTTCGTTTGAAGGCGTCGGGTTCGGCCACTCGTCTGACTCAGGCCCGCAACATGCTGACGCAGCGCATTTTTGCTTTCCACGGCAAGCCCAACCAGGCTTCGACGGGCACGGTGAGGCTGGACGTGAGTCACCTGCAGGAGGGCGACCGTGCCGGCATCTGCATTCTGCAAGACCCCTACGCCTTGCTGGCTGTGGAGATGAAGGACGGGCGTAAGCAGCTCGTGTGGCGCCAAGACACGTTGAGGCAGAAGGATGCGTTCCGTCCTGCCGAGGAAGTGGTGACGGTGGATGTGGACAGCGTGATTTACCTGCGCGCGGGCATCACCTACGGTACGAGCAAGACCCGTTTTGCCTACTCGCTGGACAACCAGACCTACACCGACATTGGGCAGCCGACGGAGTTGGGCTACAGTCTGACAGTGTTTGTGGGCGCCCGCTTCGGGTTGTTCTGCTATCACCACGGCACGGAGGCGGCCGACGAGGTGGGTTATGCCGACTTCGACTGGTTTACCACCGAGAGCGCTTTCGACGAGAAGACGTTCTATCCTGAGACGTTCGACGGCTACAGCGAGGACATGCTGACGGTGGAGAGACTGTCGGTAGAGGAGGAAGAAACGGAGATTATGGTGGGCAACAGCAGGGCTCCGAAGCTGTTGGCCACGTTCCGCGACGGCCACACGGAGAACATTGCCGCCCAGGCGCGCTACGAGATTGATGGTGAGGACGTCGTGACGATGCAGAACGGTCTGCTGCGCGGTCTGAAGGAAGGCATTGCGACGGTGAGGGCCACGTACAGCGACCCGATGGGCAACGAGTGGGAGGCGACGTTCCGCGTGCGCTCGACCTTCTTCCCCTTCGGCAAGGAATACATCAACACGTCGCTCTTCGCTCAGGGTACCTACGACGAGGCGACGCGCACGTTCCATCCCGGTCAGTGGGGCCAGATGGGCTGGGAATATGCCAATGGCGCCGACATGTCGGGCTATAAGTACCTGGTTGTGAAGCTGAAGAAGCCTCAGAACTGCGATGCCCACCTGAACATCTTCACAGCGAACAGCATCTGGAGCGACTGCTGCGCCACATCGTCGTTCGGTTCGAGAAAGCAGATAGTGGTGAACCTGAGCACTGCCAAGTACACCTCGGGCGACAAGACCGGCAAGGCTCTGGAGACCGACAACGTGCGCATCGTGAGTTTCTGGTCGAACGGCCAGGGCACCATCGTGGTGGACGACATGTACCTGACGAACAACAGCGACTACTCGCGTGAGGTGTCGACGGGCATTGGGCAAATGGAAAATGGAGAATTGAAAATGGAGAATACTGCCGTGTACGACCTGAGCGGAAGGAAGGTTGCTAATGGCAGTTCGTCGCTCGGAACACTGCGGAAGGGCGTCTACATCGTGGGCGGCAAGAAGGTGGTGTTTTAGGTGAGAGGTAATAGGTAACAGGTAATAGGTAATGATATGACATACAACGAAATTGGAAAGACTGGGATGAGGGTGTCGGCGCTGTCGTTCGGTGCGTCATCGCTGGGCGGCGTGTTCCACGGCATCCGCGAAGACGAAGGCATCAGGGCCGTGCATGTGGCCGTGGACAACGGGCTGAACTTCATCGACGTGTCGCCCTACTACGGCCATCTGAAGGCCGAGACGGTGCTGGGCAAGGCACTCAGGGAGATACCGCGTGAGAAGTACTATCTCTCGACAAAGGTGGGCCGCTACGGTCAGGACGGGCGCAACACGTGGGATTACTCTGGGGAGCGCGCCCGGCGCAGCGTCTATGAGAGCATGGAGCGGCTGGGCGTTGACTACATCGACCTGATCAACGTGCACGACATAGAGTTTCAGGCCGCGCTGCCGGGCGGCCTGCAGAAGATTGTAGACGAGACGCTGCCAGCCTTGTTGCGGCTGAAGGAGGAAGGCGTGGTGGGCCATGTGGGCCTGACCGACCTGCAGCCCGAGAACCTGCAGTGGGTCATCGACCGTGTGGAGCCAGGTGTGGTGGAAAGCGTGCTGTGCTTCTGCCACTACTGTCTGAACGACGACCTGCTGACGGAGTATCTGGACTATCTGGAGGAGAAGGGCGTGGGCGTGATCAGTGCGTCGCCCCTGTCGATGGGGCTGCTCTCGAGTCGTGGCGCTCCCGACTGGCATCCCGCTCCTGAGAGCCTGCGCGCAGCTTGCCGCAGGGCTGCGGACTACTGTGCCGCGCAGGGCTACCCGATAGAGAAACTGGCGATGCAATATGCGACGAGCCTCTCGCCCCGCATCGGAACGACGCTCTTCAGCAGTGCCTCGCCGGAGAACGTGCTGAAAAACATCCGCTATGTGGAGGAGCCCATCGACTGGCAGTTGGTGGAGAAAGTGAAGGAAATCATCGGCGACCAGCAGCGGGTGCGCTGGAAGAATTCGTGAAGAGGTAATAGGTAACAGGTAATAGGTAACAGTTATGTATCAGATTATTGACGCGCATAGCCATTTGTGGCTAAGGCAGGACACGACATGGAACGGGAAGCCCATCCGCACACTGAAGAACGGACGCTCGCTGTTTCTGGGCGAAGAGGTGCAGATGCTGCCACCATTCATGACCGACGGACGCAACACCGCCGAGGTGTTCCTCTCGAACATGGACTACGCCCAGGTGGCGGCAGCCGTTGTCGTGCAGGAGTTCATCGACGGACTGCAGAACGACTATCTCGCTGAAGTCAGCCAACGCTATCCCGACCGCTTCCTTACTTGCGGCATGGTCGACTACTTGCACGATGGTTTTTATGAACAGGCCCGTGGGCTCATTGAGGAGCAAGGCTTTCGCGGCATTGCTATTCCCGGTCATCGCCTGTTGGGCAAGCCGCTCACGTCGCCGGAGATGATGAAGCTGTTCCACCTGATGGAAGAACGCGATGTATTCCTCTCCATCACATTGGAAGATGGCATGGAACAGGTTGCCCAGCTGCGCGAGGTCATTGCCGAGTGTCCGCGCCTGCGCATTGCCATCGGTCATCTGGGTATGGCCAATCCTCCGCAGTCACCGCCATGGGAGAACGAAGCGTGGCGCGAGCAGATATCGTTGGCCCGCAATGTGAATGTGATGGTGGAGTCGGGAGGCATCACCTGGCTTTATAACTCAGAGTTCTATCCCTTCCCGTCGGCCGTGCGAGCCATCAAGGAAGCTGCCGACCTGGTGGGGATGGAGAAGCTGATGTGGGGTTCTGACTATCCTCGCACCATCACCGCCATCACCTATCGCATGTCGTACGATTTCGTCGTGAAGACATCCGAGCTCACCGAAGTTGAGAAACGTCTCTTCCTCGGCGAGAACGCCTGTCGCTTCTATGGCTTCAGCAACCTGCCCGAGCTACCGTATATTAAAAATATGAGTGAGTAAAAGCGCACTTGAACCTTGAACTTTAAACTTTGAACGCTGCGTAGCAGCTTTGAACGCGCGCAGCGCATTTGAACCATATAGATATGAAAGCTATACAGATAACTGGGGAACGGCAGATGCAGATTGTCGATGTCCCCGAACAAGAGATGAAGGCAGGCGATGTGATGATTCGCCTGCAGTATGTTGGATTTTGCGGCAGTGACCTTAACACCTATCTGGGCAGAAATCCGATGGTGAAACTCCCTGTCGTTCCCGGTCATGAGGTGGGAGCCGTCATCGAGGCCGTGGGAAGCGAGGTGCCGGAAGGATTGAAGCCTGGCATGGTGGTCACGGTGAATCCCTACACCAACTGTGGCAAGTGTGCGTCGTGCCGCAATGGTCGGCCGAACGCCTGCCAGCACAACGAGACGCTGGGCGTGCAGCGCAACGGTGCCATGCGCGAGCGACTGGTGCTGCCGTGGGAGAAGGTGATTCCCGCCGGACTGCTCACGCCCCGTGAGTGTGCACTGGTGGAACCGATGAGTGTGGGCTTCCATGCCGTGAGCCGTGCACAGGTGACCGATAGCGACGTGGTCCTCGTCATTGGTTGTGGCATGGTGGGCATGGGTGCCGTGGTGCGCTCGGCCCTGCGTGGTGCCACCGTGATTGCTGCCGACATCGACGACGAAAAGCTGCAGCTGGCACGTGAGATGGGTGCGAGCTACACACTGAACACGAAGACCGACGATGTGAACAGTCGCTTGTTGGAAATGACCAGTGGCTTTGGTCCTGATGTGGTCATCGAGGCCGTGGGCAGTACGCCCACCTATCAGATGGCTGTCGACGTAGTAGCCTTCACGGGACGTGTGGTCTGCATCGGCTATGCCAAGAGCGAAGTGTCGTTCCAAACGAAGTATTTCGTCCAGAAGGAACTCGACATCCGCGGTTCGCGTAATGCCTTGCCGCAGGACTTCCGTGCCGTCATCCACTACATGGAGCGTGGCACGTGTCCCGTCGACCGTCTCATCAGTAGCGAGGTAACTCCCGAGGAGGCACAAAAGGCGATGGACGAGTGGGCTGCCGCTCCGGGTAGAGTGTTCCGCATTTTGACCAAGTTTTAAAGACTGATCATTATGAAGGGAAAGAATCAAACCATTCTGGGTGTTTCATTAGCCGCGCTGTTGGCGTTGCTTTGCAGCGTGTCCGTCGTGGCAGCACCAGCCCATTCGCCGAATGGTCGCATTGGGTTGCAGCCGCATGCAAATGGGTTCGACGTGCTTTATCAGGGCCGACAAGTGCTGACAATTGCCGATGTTGGCGTGTCTCTGTCAACAGATGACAAACGAAGACCAGCCTCTCTTTCCCTCGTTGCGTCGGGGGAGGGACATCGCGTCGATGTGGATTATACGATGCTGGCAGGTAAGCGTCTCCACTGCACCAATCAATATAACGAATATCGCTACACCTTCCGCGATGCTGAAGGGCAAGAGCAAGTGCTCGTCATGCGGCTTTGCAACGACGGCATCGCCTTTCGTTATGAATTGGAGAATCTGCCCCCCTGCCGCTTTTCGTCGGAACAAACCGCATTCCGAATCCCCGATGGAACTCCTCGTTGGGTGCAGTCGTGGAGCGATGCCTACGAAGGCTTCTTCCCACTTGCGTTCGATGGAAAACCTGTTAGTGCGGGCTGGGGACGCCAGCCGTCAAACCGATGGGGCTATCCCGCCTTGTTCGACTTCTCAGACCATCGGCATGGACAGACGGTGTATGCCCTCATCAGTGAGTCGAACATTGAATCGCGACAGAGTGCATCGTGTCTCCATAGCGAAGGCGAACTCTATCGTGTCGTTCCCGATCAGAACGAAGTTGAAATCAGCGGGTCTTGGCATACGCCGTGGCGTGTAGTTATTATGGGTTCGCTGGCCGATATCGTTGAGTCGACGCTCATCACCGATATGGCAGAGCCGAGTAAGATTGCCGATACCAGTTGGATTCAGCCCGGCGTGGTGTCGTGGGTCTACTGGGCTTACAATCATGGCTCCAACGATTACAACATCATTAAGAAGTATGTCGATATGGCGGTGGCACTGCATCTGCCCTATGTGCTCATCGATGCCGAATGGGACGAGATGAAGGATGGCAAGACCGTCGAGGACGCTGTGGCGTATGCCCGCCAGCAGGGCGTGAAGCCGATGATATGGTATAACTCGTCGGTGGGATGGATCGATGGTGCTCCGGGACCGAAGTTCCGATTGAATAAGCCTGAAGACCGCGAGCGAGAGTTCGCCTGGTGTGAGCGCATCGGTGTTGCTGGTGTGAAGATCGACTTCTTCTCCGGTGATAACCAGATGAACATGCAGTACTGTCAGGACTTGCTGGAGTGCGGTGCGCGCCATCATTTGCTTGTGAACTTCCATGGCGCTACGATTCCTCGCGGCTGGCAACGCACGTGGCCGAACCTTCTCTCCACGGAGGGCGTCTACGGTGCCGAATGGTATAACAACGTGCCGACGTTCACCCGAAAGGCTGCGGCTCATAACTGCATGCTGCCCTTCACACGCAACGTCATCGGACCGATGGACTACACGCCTTGCGCCTTTAGCGACTCGCAGCATCCACACATCACCACCCATGGCCATGAGTTGGCGCTGACGGTAGTCTTTGAGTCGGCATTGCAGCATCTGGCCGACCGTCCCGAGAGCTTCCTCGCACAGCCCAAGGAGGTGCAGCAGTTCCTTGGCCAGTTGCCGACCGTTTGGGACGAGACTCGTCTGATTGACGGCTATCCCGGACAATACGTTGTCATGGCTCGCCGTAGTGGCAACAAGTGGTATGTGGGTATGCTCAACGGGCGCGACGAACAGCAGACCGTCAGCCTGAAGGGACTGAAGAAGATAAAAGGTTTAAAAGCTGCTTCGCAGCGTTCAAAGGTTCAAGGGTTCAAGAACATTACCTGCTTTGCCGACTCGGGTAGTCCCCTCTCTGCAGGGAATGAGCAGACTCCTTGGATCATTTTCCATCCCAATTCGCTGCCTGAAGCCGTCCCCCTGCCGGCCCGTGGTGGCATGGTCGTAGTAATTGAGAATTGATAATGAATAATTAATAATTCTTTCTCCGCTGCGCTATGAAAGCGGCAAAGTTGAGCGATCATTACCAAAAGATAGGAGCTGGAAACTAAAAGCAAGAAACTAGAACTTTTGGAGCAGCGAGCACAAAGCAATGCTTGCATTAGCTTTGTCAAGTCGTGACAAAAGTCATAACGTAGTTATAAACTTGAAACTATAAACTATAAAAAATGAAAGCAACCCTCACAACCCTGCTTTTCGCCTTGAGCCTGACGGTCTCGGCGCAGCAGTACCAAGTGCCCGTGTCGGAGGCTCACGAGCCGATGCAGACGGGCAAGTATCAACCTACATGGCAGTCGCTCAGCCAGCATCAGACACCCGAGTGGTTTCGCAATGCGAAGTTCGGCATCTGGGCTCACTGGGGGCCGCAATGCGTAGAAGGCTCCGGCGACTGGATGGCCCGCTCTTTGTATATGGAAGGTACGCGTGAGTATAAATACCATGTGGAGCACTACGGCCATCCTTCGGAGTTCGGCTTCAAGGATGTGCTGCCGCTCTTCAAGGCAGAGAAATGGAATCCCGACGAACTCGTCGCACGCTACAAGCGTTGTGGTGCACAGTATTTCTTCGTGCTGGGCAACCACCATGACAACTACGACCTCTGGGACTCGAAGTATCAGCCATGGAACTCGAAGAACATCGGTCCGAAGCGCGACATCCTCGACGAATGGGCGAAGGCAGCGAAGAAGGCTGGCCTGCCGTTGGGCATCTCCTTCCACGCCGATCATGCATGGACGTGGTATGAACCCGCGCAGCGCTACGACCTGAACGGCTCGAAGGCAGGCGTCTACTACGATGGTCATCTCACGAAGGAAGACGGCAAGGGCAAATGGTGGGAAGGCTTCGACCCGCAGCAGCTCTACCAGCAACAGCATCCCATGAGCGAGCGGTCCTGGTGGAATGGAGCCATCCACCAGCAGTGGGACTGGACACACGGGGCCGCTATTCCCTCGCAGGAGTTCGTCACGAATTTCTACGATCGTTCTCTTGATGCCATCAATCGCTATCAACCCGACCTCATCTACTTCGATGCAACGGTATTGCCATTCCATGCCATCAGCGATTGTGGATTGAAGATTGTCACGCATCTCTATAACCGCAACCCTCGGGCTGTGGTGTTTGGTAAGATTCTCGATGAAGAGCAGCGCAAGGCTTTGACGTGGGATGTGGAGCGTGGAGCACCAAACTACATCGTCGATGAGCCTTGGCAGACCTGCAACTGCATTGGTGGATGGCACTATAACACGAGCATCTATGAGCGTGGGTCGTACAAGAGCGCAGCACAGGTAGTGAAAATGCTGGTCGACATCGTGTCGAAGAATGGTAACCTGTTGCTCTCCATTCCTCTGCGCGCTGATGGCACCTACGATGAAAAGGAGGCTGTAGTGCTCGATGACCTCGAGGCATGGATGACGGTGAACGGCGAGAGCATCTTCGGCACGAGGCCGTGGCGGGTGTTCGGCGAAGGCCCTGTGGCCGAGAAGAGCATCGACCTCAATGCCCAGGGCTTTAACGACGGCCAGTATAGCAACATGGACTGCTACGACATCCGCTTCAACCAAAAAGGCAAGGTGCTCTATGTGACTGCCATGGGCTGGCCTGACAACCATCAGCTCGTCATCAAGTCGCTGAAGAAGGGCAACCCCTATGGCCGCAAGGTCGGCAGCGTCAAACTCCTTGGCTACGGCCGCGTGAAAGCGCGCCAGACCAAGGAGGGACTCGTTGTCACGCTGCCTGCTCCCTGCAACAAGATTGCCCCTGTGCTGAAGGTAGAATAAATATCCCCGAACAAAACAAAGAGCCCTGCCATCCCGTAATCGGGTGGCAGGGCTTAATTCATTACCAATCTCCCTCCTTACTGAAGGGGGCGGGTCCGAAGGCTTACAGGTTCGGGTTGATCTTCGACCACTCAGCGATGGGCGGCACGATGTTGAGCGTCACGAGCTCGTCGCGCATCTTGCAGAGGTGCTCGTAAGAAGCGTCGAGCTTGGCGTTCTCCTCGGGCAGACCCTGAGGCACTTCGAAGTGAGCACCCGTAGCGTCGAGGGTGGTCTTCATGGCCATCATGATGTGGTCGTACTTCTCGGTCTTCACATAGGTGCCGACGGGGAAGCGGAAAGCCTCACCGCCCATAGCGGCGCGAATCATCTCAACGCTCAGGTAAGCAGGGCTCTGGAACGACGAGCGGCCACGCAGCTTGATGATGGCGGCACCACCCTGAGTGACGTCCTTCTTCATCTGCTCCCACTCCTCGGCGGGGAACTCCTCGGTACCGATGATGTCGGTGAGTTTGCGGCCTGCGATTTCGACGTGTGAGCCGAACACAGCCATCTGCTCGCCATGACCACCATAGGTAGCGCAGCCCTTAATCTCGCTCTGCTTTACACCGAACTTCTTGGCCAGTGCCGACTGCAGACGTGTGGTGTCAAGACCTGCCAGCGTGGTAACCTGTGAAGGCTTCAGTCCGCTGTAGAGCAACGTGACGAGGCCGGTGAGGTCGGCGGGGTTGAAGATGATGACGACGTGCTTCACGTCGGGGCAGTACTTCTTGATGTTCTGACCCAGCTCCTCGGCAATCTTACAGTTGCCGGCCAGCAGGTCCTCGCGGGTCATGCCTTCCTTACGGGGAGCACCGCCCGACGAGATGATGTACTTAGCGTCGCGGAAAGCCTCTTCGGCATTGGTGGTAGCGGTGATGGTAGCTTCGTCGAAGCCGCTCTGGCGCATCTCCTCGGCTACGCCTTCGGGCGAGAACACGTCGTAGAGACACAGGTTGCTCGTGAGGCCCATCATCAGAGCCGACTGAGCCATGTTGGAACCGATCATGCCGGCTGCGCCGACGATGACGAGTTTGTCGTTAGTTAAAAATGCCATAGTTGATTTAGAGTTTTGCGACCAGGGGATGCCACCGATGAAGCGGAAGGCACGGATGGTCATGATTATAATTTTTGAAAATTTTTGTTTCGACTGCAAAATTACAAAAAAGTTTAGAGTTTAGGGTTTAGAGTTCAGAGTTTTTTCGCCGTGAAATGTTATTTAATCTAAAAGGGAGTGGCTTTGCTATGTGGGTTTTGCAAAAAAGTGCTATCTTTGTAGAGACAATAAAATATCAAAGCCTATGACAATCAATGAACGAATACATGCGCTGCGCACGGAGATGCAGCGCGAGAATCTGGCAGCCTACATCTTCACCAGTACTGACCCCCACAACGGCGAATACGTGCCCGACCACTGGAAGGGCCGCGAGTGGATCAGTGGTTTTAACGGCTCGGCCGGCACGGCTGTGGTCACGATGAACGCTGCCGCCCTCTGGACCGACTCCCGCTACTTCCTCGCTGCCGAGGAACAGTTACGGGGCACGGAGTTCCAACTCATGAAGTTGAAACTGCCCGGCACGCCCACCATCCCCGAGTGGCTTGGCCAGCAACTTCGCGACAGCCGCTCGAAGGAAGTGGCCGCCGACGGCATGACCAACTCGGCTGCCTTCGTCGAAGGCCTCATTGCCGACCTGCGCAAGGAGGGCGGACTCACCCTGCGCACCAACTACGACCCGTTGCGATTCATCTGGACCGACCGGCCGCCAGTGCCGATGAATCCTGTGGAGATTCATCCGTTGACGTATGCTGGCGAGGACACGCCGTCGAAGCTGCGCCGCATTCGCGAGGCCCTGCGCCGCCAGCACGCCGATGGTATGCTGGTCTCGGCACTCGACGACATCGCCTGGACGCTCAACCTGCGCGGCACCGACGTGCATTGCAACCCGGTGTTCGTCTCCTATCTGCTCATCTCGCAGACCTGCACGACCTTATATATAAATAAGGTGAAGCTGCCGGCCGACGTGCAGGCCTACCTGCATGATTGCGGCGTCGACGTCGACGACTACGAGAACGTGGCACGCGGCCTGCACGACTACTTCGAATACAACATCCTGCTCGACCCCAACGAGACCAGCTACACGCTGATGAAGGCCGTGCAGCGCGAAGTGGTGCGCGGTGAGTCGCCCATCGCCACGATGAAGACCGTGAAAAACCCTACTGAAATCGAGGGCTTTCGCCGCGCCATGATCAAGGACGGTGTGGCAATGGTGAAGTTCCTGAAGTGGCTGGAGGAGAAAATCGGGGTGGGGGAGCATCTCACAGAGATTTCCCTCGACCAGAAGCTCACCGCCCTGCGCGCTGAGCAGGAAGGCTTCCGCGACATCTCCTTCGACACCATCTGCGGCTACGGCGAGCACGGTGCCATCATCCACTACGAGGCCACGCCCGAGACCGACATCCCCATTCGGCCCGAGGGACTGCTGCTGCTTGACAGCGGCGCGCAATACCTCGACGGCACTACCGACATCACGCGCACCATTGCCGTCGGCCCCCTCACTGACGAACAGCGCCATATCTACACGCTCGTGCTGCGCGGCCATATCCAGCTCTCGCGCTGCATCTTCCCGCGCGGAGCTGCCGGCACGCAGATGGACGTTCTCGCCCGACAGTACATGTGGCGCGAGGGCCTGAACTACCTGCATGGCACGGGCCACGGCGTGGGCCAGTACCTCAGCGTGCACGAGGGTCCTCACCAGTTCCGCATGGAGTGGAAGCCCGCCCCGTTCGTCGAGGGCATGACCGTCACCGACGAGCCCGGCATCTACCTGCCCGGTCGCTTCGGCGTGCGCATCGAGAACACCCTGCTTGTCACGCCCTACATGGAGGGCGAGTTCGGGCCGTTCCTGCAGTTCGAGCCCCTCACACTCTGTCCCATCGACCTGCGCCCCATCGTCGTCGAGGAGATGCTGCCCGAGGAAATCAGCTGGCTCAACGCCTACCACCAGCGCGTCCTCGACACCCTCTCGCCCTATCTCGACGAAGCCCACCGCGCGTGGCTGCAGCAGGCATGTCGGCCGCTCTAGAAAAAGAAATGTCTAACCCCTTAAAATAGAAGCATTATGGGAAATTTTATTGTTGCAATCGTAGTGGGAATCCTTGCTGGTTTCATTGCCAGCAAACTCACCGGCGGCGAAGGTAAAGGCTGCTGGATCGACCTCTTCCTCGGACTCATCGGCGGTGTCGTCGGCAAGTGGCTGTTCGACCTCCTCGGCATCCATTGGGAGCCGGGATGGCTCAGCAGCATCGGCACGGCCACCATCGGTGCCGTCATCGTGCTCTGGATCTGGACGAAACTGTTGAAGAAGTAGTCTGACTGCTTCCCGTTGGGTGGTTTCAATCTGTAACCACCCCGAAAACGCAAAAATCCACCCTCATTTTGGCCGATTTTTCCACCAACAGCTCCCTTGCTCGAAAAAACGCCAAAAATGGAAGAAATCGCAACCCGCTGACTATCAGTGTGTTGCGATTTTTAGTATATTTCTGCCTGAATAAACTCAATGCTTTTACTCGATAAGAGCATTGCTTTTATTCATCGAAACCATAGCTTTTATCGCTCAAAACACATGCTTTTATCAACAGAAAATCGCAAAAATCGCCCAAAATTGTAAAATCCCTTTACTTTCTCCTGTTACCTATAACCTATTACCTCTTGCCTAATCGCCTTCAGCGATTCTAGTTCGCGTTTTCAAAATGTCCTGAAAAAATCAAAAGAAATTCTCGTTTCCTGACATTTTTCCAAAAACTGCTTACAATCCGAAACCAAGGTTCGCGCTGCAAAAATATCCACTACACAAAATGTGTTACACAAAATGTGTAGCGGAAGCGATTTTTTCCCCCTTTCTCTTGCTCATTCCGACGGAATTTTGTAACTTTGCTGCGGAATGGTGAGCCTCGTGCCCGCCGCTCCGCACTTTCGTGGTTAAAAATAGAAGCGTTATGCTCTTCTCTTGCAAGCTGAAAACCTAGGAAATTTTCATTCATTGCAAAGGATCCTCGGAGACCTATGGATGTCTCTCAAAGAAATGAAGAAAGACATGACAGCTTCACGCGTATGCGTGGAACTGCCGTTTTCATCTTATTTCTTTGGGGCTTTCCTAGGGCCTTCAGCTTGGAGATGTGGAACATACAGTTCCACGCTTCTGCATGTAATAACAAAATAGTCTTCCGTGGGACTGGGAGAACCGACTGAATGAAATGAAACCTAAACAAATCCTTTTGGCTCTATTGCTGCTGGCAGCAACAACCGTAAGCGCCCAAACCATTCTGAAGGGCGACATGAACAACGACAATGATGTGACAATTGCCGACGTCACTTCGTTGGTAAACGTGATTCTCGGCAAAGCCCCGAAGGAGACCATCAGCGTGGGTGGAAGTCCCTATCAGGTTGACAATACGTCAGTCGTCGGCACGTGGTATGCACCTGATGGCACCTCGTTCACGCTGAACGAAGACGGCACGACGGACTATGGCACGGGTTTCACCTACAAGTTCCGTCCCTATCAGGGCACGCTCATGATGTTTAATGCTTCGGGTGCTCCCGTAAAGACCTTTGTGTTGAACGAGGTGGAGTCGGCCTACCTGTTGGCAATCGATTATGCAACGGGTGTCTACACCTACTACACTAACTCTGGCTCGTTGGCCTCAGGCATCACGCTCAGCCAGACGACGCTTTCTATGAACTCCGGCACTACTGCCCAACTTACCGCTAGCATTACTCCCGAGACCGCCTTTGCCAGCATTACGTGGACAAGCAGTAACGAGAGTGTGGCAACTGTCGATGGCAACGGCGTAGTGACAGCCGTGGCTGGCGGCACCTGCACCATCACCGCTACTGCCGGTGGCAGTTTGAAGAAGGCAACCTGCTCCGTTACAGTTACGCAAATGGTGACTAAAATTGTATTGTCGCAGAAACAGGTGTTCTTGAAATTAGATGAATTTGTGCGTCTTACGGCAACTGTCTTGCCAGAAAATGCTGCCAACAAAAACGTTGTCTGGAGTAGTAGCAATGAAAGTATAGCTCCCGTAAGGAGTGGACGAGTAGATGCCTACGATTTTGGGACTGCCATTATCACCTGTGAGGCAGCAGATGGTAGCGGCGTGAAAGCCACCTGTTTGGTATGCATTGTTGAAGATGATGTATATGTTGACCTAGGCCTTCCCAGTGGCACACTGTGGGCGACCTGTAATATTGGTGCAACGACTCCCGAAGACTACGGCGACTACTTCGCTTGGGGTGAGACGGAAGGCTATAACGATGGCAAGACCAACTTCAGTTTTGATACCTACAAATGGTGCAAGGGTTCCAACACAACCATGACCAAGTATTGTAATGATACCAGCTACGGCTATGAGGGCTTCACTGATGAAAAGACCGAACTTGACCTTGAGGACGATGCCGCCTATGTGAACTGGGGACCGGCGTGGCGTATACCAAGCTATGAGCAGTTAGAGGAACTCATCAACAGCAACTACACTGACATCGAGTGGACGACACTAAATGGTGTGGTTGGCCATTTTATTACCAGCAAGATAAATGGCAAATCCATTTTCATGCCCGCCGCAGGGTACCGCAGCGTTAGTTCGCTCAATAACAGAGGCGAAGGCCACTACTGGTCGCGTTCGCTTTTCACCCGTGAACCGACCCGTGCGCATAGTATAACTTTATTTAACCCAGGCTTCTATAAAGCCGGCACCAGTCGCTTCCAAGGCCTAAGCGTGCGCCCGGTGCGTTCTTCAGAATAGGAGCCTACTCCCGTCCCCTCCCTAAAGGGAAGGGGGGAAAGGCTGCGAACAATAAAACCAAAGCGGATGCAGCCCCGGGCCAAGATGTCGGCCCGCCTGCATCCGCTGTTTTTTATAAGAGATCACTCAATTTTCGCAAGCAGGATAACTGTTCTTATGAATGACTGAAATACGGAAATTCTATCACTATCAGGTTTTATTTTCAAAAAAATGGTCTGATTGTTTGGTGGATTCAACGGAAAGTATTACTTTTGTATTTCATAAAACATGAAACATAAAATATGAAATTAGAAAACCCTTTTCCTGAGTATGGTTACTTCGGTGCAGACTATTTCTGCGACCGCGAGAAAGAGACCGAAACGCTGGTTACCGCATTGCTCAACGGCAGCAACGTGACGCTGATGGCACCCCGACGCATAGGAAAGACGGGGCTCATCCATCATGCTTTCGAGCGGATGAAGGCTATGGACAAGAACGTGCAATGTTTCTATGTTGACGTGTTCCCGACGAAGACGTTCAGCCAGATGGTGCAGTTCGTGGCTGATGCTGTCATCGGAAAACTCGATACTACCTCCCAATCCATCAAACGAAAGCTTGACAGGTTTGTTGCAGCCTTGAGGCCGACGATGACACCCGACCCTATAACTGGCATGCCTACCTTCAGTTTTAACGTGGTGCCTGAAAATGCCCGCGAGACGCTCAACCAAGTGTTTGAATACATGAAGGAATCGGGACGGCAGTGTTACCTTGCTATCGACGAGTTCCAGCAGATAAGCACGTATAGCGAAATAGGTGCCGATGCCTACATCCGTTCCATTATCCAATTCATTCCAAACGTTCACCTCATCTTCTCAGGCAGTCAGCAGCATCTGCTGGCAGAGATGTTCATGTCGCCCAAGCATCCCTTTTTCAATAGTTCGCAAATCATGGCTATCAAAGAGATTGACGCCGACAAGTATCGGGCATTTGCAAATAGCTTTTTTGCAAAACAGCGGCGGGAAATATCGCAGGAGGTGTTCTCCTATTTATATCATATGGTGGATGGGCAGACGTGGTATGTCCAAAAAATACTCAACCGGCTCTATCGATTGTCCAAGGCAGAGCTGAACCGGGATACCGTCAACAAAGTCGTTTGCGAAATTCTCGCAGAACAGGAAATAAACTACCAGAATAACTACAATCTGCTGACAGAGAATCAGGCCCAGCTCCTCACGGCCATCGCACGGCAGGGAGTAGTCAGTGCGCCCACCTCCCTCGACTTCATCCTTCGCTACCACCTGCCTGCGCCCAGCAGTGTAAAACTGGCCCTCAAGTCGCTGCAAGACAAAGAATACGTCTATCAGACACCCGAAGGCAGCTATCTTGTCTACGACCGTTTCTTCGGCATGTGGCTGAAGCGACTGCCTTGAGCACAGGTGTTTTTTTATATTTTTCGCCCTCAGGAATGAAAACTCGCGGAAAAATTTGGCAGATTCGAAAAATTGCTGTACCTTTGCATCCGCTTTTCGTGGCTACTGGCCGCAATAAGGCCGGGAAAGGCGCGGAAATGCCGTTGACAGAACGAATTAAATAATAGTATAACAAATTTAAAACCAAAGCAAACAAACATGATTATTGTACCTGTTAAAGAAGGCGAGAACATCGAAAGAGCACTGAAGAAGTTCAAGAGAAAGTACGAGAAGACCGGCGTGGTGAAGGAACTCCGCCGCCGTCAGCAGTACAACAAGCCCTCTGTGCTGAAGCGCCTGAAGATGGAACACGCCATCTACGTGCAGAAGTTGCGTCAGAACGAGGAAATCTAAAATATTTCCCCGAAAATTTGGTAGTTCGGAAAAAAGTTCGTAACTTAGTTGCCAAATAACGGAAAAACTCGTGGCAGCTATGATGATTGACCAGTTTTTGAACTACCTGCATTACGAGCGCAACCGCTCTGAACGTACGGTGAAAGCCTATGGTGACGACTTGAGGTCGTTTGAGGCTTTCTTCAAGAATTTGGATGATCAGCTCTCGTGGGAGTCGGTAGATTCGGACGTCATCCGTGACTGGATGGAGAGCATGATGGATAAAGGAAACACTGCCACCTCAATCAACAGAAGATTGAGCGCAGTGCGTTCCCTTTATCGTTTTGCCTTATCCAGAGGTATGGTGGAGCACGATCCTGCCCACGGCCTGACGGGGCCCAAGAGGATGAAGGTGCTGCCGCAATACCTGCGCGAGAGCGAGATGGACCGCCTGCTTGCCGACGAGATGTGGACAGATAATTATAAGGATGTGCGCGCGCGTACTATTATATTAATGTTCTATTCCACAGGCCTGCGCCTCTCCGAACTGGTGGGTCTCGACGATGCGTCGGTGGACTTCGCGGCCCAACAGGTGAAGGTGCTGGGCAAGGGCAACAAGGAACGGCTGGTGCCGTTTGGTCCGGAACTGAATGAGGCGTTGCAGGGCTACATGCTGAAGCGCGACCTGCAACCGCAGGGCGGACTGGGGACGGAGGCTCTCTTTCGCGACGACCACGGGCAGCGCATGACGCCCGACAAGGTGAGACGGCTTGTGAGACAGCAATTGTCGCGCGTCAGCACGCTGAAGAAACGGTCGCCCCACGTGCTGCGCCACACATTCGCCACGGCGATGCTGAACAACGAGGCAGGCATAGAGAGTGTGAAGAAACTGCTCGGCCACTCGAAACTCTCGACAACCGAGATTTACACCCACACCACTTTCGAACAGCTGAAGAAGGTCTATGCTAAGGCGCACCCCAGAGAAGGGTAGGGCTGCTTCGCAACGGTTCAAAGCGCTTCGCGCGTTCAAGTGGTTCAAGGCTGCTTCGCAGCGGGTTAAGACATTTAAGACGTTTTTCGCGTTCAAAAAAAATAAATACTTAAAAACTTTAAACTATAACTCTTTAAAATAGGAGGTAATTATGGAAATCAAAATTCAAGCTATCAAGTTCGATGCCACAGACAAACTGCAGGCATTCGTAGACAAGAAAGTCGGCAAACTGGAGAAGACGTATGAGGAGATCCAACTGGCCGAAGTACAGCTGAAGGTGGTGAAGCCCGCCACGGCGATGAACAAGGAAACTAGCCTCACCGTGACCGTTCCTGGAAGCAAGTTGTTCGTAGAGAAGACATGCGACACTTTTGAGGAAGGAATCGACCAATGTGTGGACGCAATGAAGGTCCAATTGACGAAATTCAAGGAAAAATTGAGAAATCAATAAAAAAAAGTCGAAAAAATTTTGGTGATTCAAAAATAAGTCGTATCTTTGCAGCCGTTTTACGACACGTCCTAAAATTGCGACGCCTGACGGCTGCAAGGATTTGCCTCTTTAGCTCAGTTGGCCAGAGCACGTGATTTGTAATCTCGGGGTCGTTGGTTCGAATCCGACAAGAGGCTCACCAAGACGCTGGGGAACGAAAATGGGACGCAGGAGTAGACGAAAAATTTGGGTGGTTTCCAGAGTGGCCAAATGGGGCAGACTGTAAATCTGTTGTCTTTCGACTTCGGTGGTTCGAATCCATCACCACCCACTTCCGGTAGAAGAATGGCGTATTCGGTAAAGCCCGGTATCCAGAAACAAAGAGAAAGGCTGTCCGAAGACGCTCTTTTGCGGAAACCGCGGAAATAGCTCAGTTGATAGAGCACTAGCCTTCCAAGCTGGGGGTCGCGGGTTTGAGCCCCGTTTTCCGCTCAACGAAAATGCTGTAATAGCTCAGTGGTAGAGCACTTCCTTGGTAAGGAAGAGGTCCTGAGTTCAACTCTCAGTTACAGCTCTACTTCGGCCTGGGTTAAGACAGACAATCCCGAAGAAAAACAGATTATTCAGTAATAATTCAAATAGACAAACAAAAGCTATGGCAAAAGAAACCTTTGTGCGTACCAAACCGCACGTGAACATCGGTACTATTGGTCACGTAGACCATGGTAAGACTACTCTGACCGCTGCCACCGCTCACGTTGAGTACGAGACCGAGAAGCGTCACTATGCTCACGTTGACTGCCCGGGACACGCCGACTATGTGAAGAACATGGTAACTGGTGCTGCCCAGATGGACGGTGCTATCCTCGTTGTTGCTGCTACTGACGGTCCTATGCCTCAGACCCGTGAGCACGTCCTGCTCGCCCGTCAGGTGAACGTTCCCCGTCTGGTGGTGTTCCTGAACAAGTGCGACATGGTCGACGATGAGGAAATGCTTGAGCTCGTTGAGATGGAGGTTCAGGAGATCCTCGCTCAGTATGAGTTTGAAGACGACACTCCTATCATCCGCGGTTCTGCTCTCGGTGCCCTGAACGGTGTTCAGAAGTGGGAAGACAAGGTGATGGAGCTGATGAATACTTGCGACGAGTGGATTCAGGAGCCCCCGCGCGCTACCGATAAGCCCTTCCTGATGCCTGTTGAGGACGTGTTCTCGATCACTGGTCGTGGTACCGTTGCTACAGGTCGTATCGAGACTGGTGTCATCCACGTTGGTGATCCCGTACAGCTGCTCGGTCTCGGTGAGGACAAGAACTCGGTTGTTACCGGTGTTGAGATGTTCCGCAAGCTGCTCGACGAGGGCCAGGCTGGTGATAACGTAGGTCTGCTGCTCCGTGGTATCGACAAGAACGAGGTGAAGCGCGGTATGGTGCTCTGCCATCCGGGTCAGATCAAGCCCTTCAAGAAGTTCAAGGCTTCTATCTATGTCCTGAAGAAGGAAGAGGGTGGTCGTCACACTCCGTTCGGCAACAAGTATCGTCCCCAGTTCTACCTCCGCACCATGGACTGCACGGGTGAGATCACTCTTCCCGAAGGCGTTGAGATGGTGATGCCTGGTGACAACGTGGAGATCACTGTTGACCTGATCTACGCTGTTGCTCTGAACAAGGGTCTGCGTTTCGCTATCCGTGAGGGTGGCCGCACCGTTGGCTCGGGCCAGATCACAGAGGTTTACGAGGACTAATCTCCTTGCCTCCTAGGGAATCTGGAGGAAATCCGGGGTTCCTAGTTTCTCTAGACAAATCTAGAATTCAATACAAAGCCCCCGCTCGAGGGTGGGGGCTTTACTTACGGGAATAGCTCAGTTGGTAGAGCATCGGTCTCCAAAACCGAGGGTCGTGGGTTCGAGTCCTCCTTCCCGTGCTAAAAATAGAAGATAATATGCTTAAGACATTTAAGAAATTCGCAAATTATTGCAAGGCTTGTTACGAAGAACTTGCGCATAAGACAACTTGGCCTACACGCCGTGAGCTGACGCACAGTGCAGTGGTTGTATTATCTGCTTCCCTTATCATTGCGCTGGTAGTGTTCTGCATGGACTCTGCGTTCAGATGGATTATGAGCATGGTTTATCCAGGTTAATCGTAAAAGGAAATGGCTGAAACAGGAATGAAATGGTATGTGCTCCGGGCTGTTAGTGGCAAGGAAGCCAAGGTGAAGGAATACATCGAGGCTGAGATGAAACACAACCCGCTGCTGCAGGCTCATGTTTCTCAGGTGTTGATACCGATGGAGAAGCATGCTTCCTTGCGTAATGGCAAAAGAGTGGTCAAGGAGAAGATTAGTCTCCCTGGCTATGTCTTTGTGGAGGCTAACCTGGTTGGTGACGTGGCGCACACGCTGCGCTTCACTCCTAACTGCTTGGGATTCCTTGGCGGACTGGACAACCCGTCGCCCGTACCCCAATCGGACATCAACCGTATGCTTGGCAGTGCCGAGGAGACCGAACTCGTGGATGATATCACCATCCCGTACATGGTCGACGAGACAGTGAAGGTGACGGATGGTCCGTTCAGCGGCTTCAGTGGTATCATCGAAGAGGTGAACGCCGAGAAGCACAAGCTGAAGGTAATGGTCAAGATCTTCGGTCGGAAAACTCCGCTGGAGCTTGGTTTTATGCAAGTCGAGAAAGAAGGCTAAGGGATTGTTACGGATCCTCTGGTCGGCTTTCATATCATTCAAACTTTAATATTAACAAAAGAAATGGCTAAAGAAGTTGCTGGATTAATCAAGTTACAGATTAAAGGTGGCGCTGCGAATCCTTCTCCCCCCGTGGGTCCTGCTCTGGGTTCCAAGGGTATTAACATCATGGGATTCTGCAAAGAGTTCAACGCCAGAACACAGGATAAGGCAGGTAAGATCATTCCTGTCGTTATCACTTACTATACCGATAAGTCGTTCAGCTTCGAACTCAAGACTCCTCCTGCAGCTGTACAGTTGAAAGAGGCAGCCAAGGTACAGAGCGGATCTGCTCAGCCCAACCGTCAGAAGGTCGCTTCTGTCACATGGGATCAGGTGCGCGCTATCGCCGAGGACAAGATGAAAGACTTGAACTGCTTCACAGTTGAATCAGCCATGAAGCTCGTTGCCGGTACTGCTCGTAGTATGGGTATCACAGTGAAAGGGGATTTCCCTGGTTAATTAACTATAAACTTCAATTAAAAGAACATGAGTAAGCTGACAAAAAATCAGAAATCAGTCGCTGAGAAGATTGAAGCAGGGAAAGCGTATACGCTGAATGAGGCTATGAACCTGGTGAAGGAAATCACCACGACCAAGTTCGAGGCTTCTGTTGATATCGACGTACGACTGGGTGTGGACCCGCGTAAGGCCAACCAGATGGTTCGCGGCGTTGTATCGCTGCCGAATGGAACTGGCAAGGTGACGCGTGTGCTCGCACTCTGTACTCCTGACCAGGAGGCTGCCGCAAAGGAAGCTGGCGCTGATTATGTAGGTCTTGACGAATATATTGACAAGATCAAAGGTGGTTGGACAGATGTTGATGTTATCATCACAATGCCCTCTTGCATGGGTAAGGTAGGTCCTCTGGGCCGTGTGCTGGGTCCCCGTGGCCTGATGCCGAACCCGAAGAGCGGTACTGTCACTATGGACGTTGCTAAGGCAGTGAAGGAAGTAAAGCAGGGTAAGATTGACTTCAAGGTCGACAAGACTGGTATCATCCACACGTCGATTGGTAAGATCACGATGACCCCTGACCAGCTGTTCGGTAATGCAAAGGAATTCATTGCTACTGTTATCAAGCTGAAGCCTGCCGCTGCTAAAGGTACATACATCAAGAGTATCTTTGTTTCGAGCACGATGAGTAAGGGTATCAAGGTTGATCCGAAATCAGTTGAGTAACTCTAAAAGTTTTGTAAAATGAGAAAAGAAGTAAAAGATACTATTGTTGTAGAGCTTGGACAGAAGCTGAAGGAATATGCACATTTCTATCTGGTAGACATTGCTGGCCTGAACGCTGCTGACACAAGTGACCTGCGTCGCAAGTGCTTCAAGAACGACGTGAAGCTGATCGTGGTAAAGAACACGCTTCTCCACAAGGCTTTTGAGGCAAGCGAGATTGATTTTGAGCCCCTGTATGGTGCTTTGAAGGGTAACACGGCCATGATGTTCACGAACACGGCCAACGTTCCCGCCAAGCTCCTGAAGGAGTATAAGGACAACAAGAAAGAGATTCCTGCCCTGAAGGCTGCCTATGCTGAAGAGAGTATCTTCGTGGGTGCCGACAAACTGGCAGAACTCTGTGCAATCAAGAGCAAGAACGAGCTTATTGCCGACGTTGTTGCACTGCTGCAGTCCCCGATCAAGAATGTTGTTTCTGGCCTCAACGCCGGTGGCAAGATTCACGGTCTCCTTGACGCTATCGCTGAGCGTAACCAATAAGCGAAAAGATAACATTAACAACATTGTAAAACAAAATTTAAATCTTAAATAAAAATGGCAGATATTAAAGCTATTGCAGAAGAGTTGGTAAACCTTACTGTGAAAGAAGTTAACGAGTTGGCAACAGTCCTGAAGGACGAGTATGGTATTGAGCCCGCTGCTGCAGCTGTTGCTGTAGCTGCTGGTCCCGCTGCTGGTGCAGCTGCTGCTGAGGAAGAGAAGACATCGTTCGACGTCGTTCTCGCCGAGGTCGGTGGTGCTAAGCTGCAGGTTGTGAAGGCTGTGAAGGAAGCTTGCGGTCTTGGTCTGAAAGAGGCTAAGGATCTCGTAGACGGCGCTCCCGCAACCATTAAGGAAGGTCTGTCGAAGGACGAGGCTGAGAACCTGAAGAAGGCCATCGAAGAGGCTGGTGCTAAGGTTGAGCTCAAGTAATTGCTGAGCAATACGAATTCTTTTTTGAAAATATGGTTAGGATCTTCCCAGTCGGTGGGTCCTAACCTTTTTGTGTCTTTTATAGAAAAATTGGGCCAATCAGGCCAATTAGTCCAATAAACAAACATACTTTATGGCTTCGAAAAAAGTTGATACCAGAATTAATTTTGCCAGCGTGCAGAATCCGATGCCTTATCCGGATTTTCTCGATGTGCAGTTAAAGTCTTTCAAAGACTTCCTACAGTTGGATACTCCGCCTGAGGAACGCAAGAATGACGGTTTGTATAAGGTGTTCGCCGAGAACTTCCCTATCACCGACACGCGTAATAACTTCGTTCTTGAGTTCCTGGATTACTTCATCGACCCGCCCCGTTACTCTATCGACGAGTGCCTGGAGCGCGGCCTGACTTACAGCGTACCCTTGAAGGCCAAGATGAAACTGTACTGCACTGACCCCGACCATGAGGATTTTGGTACGGTGACGAGTGATGTTTTCTTGGGCACGATTCCTTATATGACGAGCAACGGTACGTTCATCATCAACGGTGCCGAGCGAGTTGTCGTGTCGCAGCTTCACCGTTCGCCCGGCGTGTTCTTCGGACAGGGTGTGCATGCTAATGGTACTGTGCTTTACTCGGCCCGCATCATCCCGTTCAAGGGTTCGTGGATTGAGTTTGCTACTGATATCAACAATGTCATGTATGCTTACATCGACCGTAAGAAGAAGTTGCCCGTGACAACGCTGCTGCGTGCTATCGGCTTCGAGCAGGATAAGGACATCCTGCAGATCTTCGACCTGGCCGAAGAGGTGAAGGTGAACAAGAAGAACATGAAGGAAGCCATCGGCCGCAAGCTTGCTGCCCGTGTGCTGAAGAGTTGGAATGAAGACTTCGTCGACGAGGATACGGGTGAGGTAGTTTCCATCGAGCGTAACGATATCATCATGGAGCGTGAGACGGAGCTCACGGCAGAGAACATCACGGAGATTCTTGACAGCGGTGCCCAGTCGGTGCTGTTGCACAAGGATGCCGAGATGGCCAATAAGTACTCCATTATCTTCAACACCCTGGCCAAAGACCCGAGCAACTCGGAGAAGGAGGCTGTGCTGTACATATATCGCCAGCTGCGTAATGCTGACCCTGCTGATGACAACAGTGCAAAGGAAGTGTTCATGAACCTCTTCTTCTCGGACAAGCGCTATGACCTGGGTGAAGTAGGCCGCTACCGTATTAATAAGAAACTTGGTCTCGATACCGATATGAGCGTCCGCGTGCTGACGAAGGACGATATCATCGAGATTATCAAATACCTGATTCAGCTTGTGAACTCGAATGCCACCGTCGACGATATCGACCACCTGTCGAACCGTCGCGTGCGCACTGTCGGTGAGCAGCTGTCGAATCAGTTCTCTATCGGTCTGGCCCGCATGAGCCGCACCATTCGTGAGCGTATGAACGTTCGCGACAATGAGGTGTTCACGCCGACCGACCTGATTAATGCAAAGACTATTTCGAGCGTCATCAACTCGTTCTTCGGAACCAATCCGCTGTCGCAATTCATGGACCAGACCAATCCGCTTGCCGAGGTCACGCACAAGCGTCGTCTCTCAGCTCTGGGTCCTGGCGGTCTGTCGCGTGAGCGTGCCGGTTTCGAGGTGCGTGACGTTCACTATACCCACTATGGTCGTCTATGCCCGATTGAGAGCCCTGAAGGCCCGAACATCGGTCTGATTTCGTCGCTTTGCGTCTATGCAACCATCAACGAGCTTGGCTTCATTGAAACTCCTTATCGCAAGGTGAACGACGGCGTGGTTGATCTCGATAACGAGAATGTGGTCTACCTGACTGCTGAAGAAGAGGCTGAGCACATCATCGGTCAGGGCAATGCCCCGCTAAAGAAGAACGGTTCGTTCATTCGCACTTATGTGAAGTGTCGTCAGGACGCCGACTTCCCCGTGGTTGCTCCTTCGCAGGTTGACCTCATGGACGTGTCGCCGCAGCAGATTGCCTCTGTGTCGGCTGGTCTGATTCCTTTCCTGGAGCACGATGACGGTCACCGTGCACTGATGGGATGTAACATGATGCGTCAGGCTGTACCTCTGCTTCACAACGATGCTCCTATCGTGGGTACCGGTCTGGAGAAGCAGGTTTGTGAAGACTCTCGCACGATGATTGTGGCCGAGGGCGATGGTGTCATTGAGTATATCGATGCTACGACTATTCGTATCCTCTACGATCGCACACCTGATGAGGAGTTTGTCAGCTTTGAGCCGGCTCTGAAGGAATATCGCATCCCGAAGTTCCGCCGCACGAACCAGAATATGACCATCGACCTGCGTCCTATCTGTAAGAAGGGACAGCGCGTGAAGGCCGGCGACATCCTCACCGAAGGCTATGCAACCGAGAATGGAGAGCTGGCTCTTGGTCGTAACCTGCTGGTGGCTTACATGCCGTGGAAGGGATACAACTATGAGGATGCCATTGTGCTGAGCGAGCGCTTGGTGCGCGACGACGTGCTTACCTCCGTCCATGTCGATGAGTATTCGCTTGACGTACGTGAAACGAAGCGTGGTGTCGAAGAGTTTACGGCCGATATCCCCAACGTCAGTGAGGAAGCCACGAAGGATCTCGATGAGAACGGTGTCATCCGTGTGGGTGCCCGCGTGGAGCCCGGCGACATCCTGATTGGTAAGATTTCTCCGAAGGGTGAGAGCGATCCTTCTCCGGAAGAAAAACTGCTGCGTGCCATCTTCGGTGACAAGGCTGGCGATGTGAAGGATTCTTCGCTGAAGGCCAATCCGTCGCTGTCGGGTGTCATCATCGACAAGAAACTGTTCTCTCGTGCCGTAAAGACCCGTGAGTCGAAGAAGCAGGACAAGGTGCTGCTTGCCAAACTTGAGGAAGAGTACGAGGCCAAGAACAAGGATCTGCGTGACATCCTGATTGAGAAGTTGATGAAACTCACCCGTGGTAAGACTAGTCAGGGCGTGAAAGATTATACAGGAGCAGAGATTGTGACCAAGGGTAGCAAGTTTAGCGCTGCCACACTGCGCAATCTGGAATATGACGGCATCCAATCGAATGGCTGGACTGGCGACGAGCACAAGGATATGCTCATCCAGAAGCTCATTATGAACTACCTGCGCAAATACAAGTTGCTTGATGCCGAGCTGAAGCGTCGCAAGTTTGCCATCAGTATCGGTGATGAACTGCCCCCAGGTATTCTGCAGATGGCTAAGGTCTATGTTGCCAAGAAGCGTAAGATTGGCGTCGGTGACAAACTGGCCGGTCGTCATGGAAACAAGGGTATCGTGTCGAAGGTCGTACGTATGGAAGATATGCCGTTCCTTGAGGACGGACGTCCTGTAGACCTCGTGCTGAACCCGCTGGGTGTGCCTTCGCGAATGAACCTCGGTCAGATTTTCGAGGCCATCCTTGGTGCTGCCGGTCGCAAGCTGGGCGTGAAGTTTGCCACACCTATCTTCGATGGTGCCAAGCTTGACGACCTCTCCAAGTGGACCGACAAGGCAGGTCTGCCGCGTCTTTGCTCGACACGTCTGTACGACGGAGAGACAGGTGAGCAGTTCGACCAGCCGGCTACGGTGGGTGTCACTTACTTCCTGAAGCTGGGTCACATGGTTGAGGACAAAATGCACGCTCGTAGCATTGGCCCGTACAGCCTCATAACCCAGCAGCCGCTTGGCGGTAAGGCCCAGTTTGGTGGTCAGCGTTTCGGTGAGATGGAGGTTTGGGCATTGGAGGCCTTTGGTGCCAGTCACGTGCTTCAGGAAATCCTCACCATCAAGTCGGACGATACCGTGGGCCGTTCGAAAGCCTACGAGGCCATTGTCAAGGGCGACAGCATGCCTACGCCGGGTATTCCTGAATCTCTGAACGTGCTGCTGCACGAACTTCGCGGTCTTGGACTTAGTGTGAAACTCGACTGAACCGGATTGAATATTGATAACTGAAAATTGAAAATTCTGAAATATGGCTTTCAAAAAAGATATAAAGGTAAAGAATAATTTTTCCAAGATAACCATCGGACTGGCATCGCCAGAGGAAATCCTGGAAAATTCGTATGGTGAGGTCACCAAGCCCGAGACCATCAACTATCGCACGTATAAGCCAGAGCGCGACGGTTTGTTCTGCGAGCGCATCTTCGGTCCCACACGAGACTATGAATGTGCCTGCGGCAAGTACAAACGCATTCGCTATAAGGGCATCGTCTGCGACCGTTGCGGTGTAGAGGTTACCGAGAAGAAAGTGCGTCGCGACCGTAGCGGCCACATTGAGCTCGTCGTGCCTGTTGCCCACATCTGGTATTTCCGTTCGTTGCCCAACAAGATAGGCTATCTGCTGGGTATGCCCACCAAGAAACTTGATGCCGTCATCTACTATGAGAAGTATGTCGTCATCAAGCCCGGTGTACTGGAAGGTAAGAAGGATGCTGAGGGCAATGAGCTGCTGGGTTCGAAGAAGTATGACCTGCTCAGTGAGGAGGAGTATATGGATCTCCAGTCGCAGTTGGATCCCAACAACGACCTGCTCGAGGATACTGATCCCAATAAGTTTGTCGCCAAAATGGGTGCCGAGGCCATTTACGAGTTGCTCGCCAGCCTCGATCTCGACGCTATTTCCTACGAACTGCGCGACCGCGCCAGCAACGACTCTTCGCAGCAGCGCAAGACTGAGGCTTTGAAGCGTCTGCAGGTGGTGGAGGCTTTCCGCAGCAGCCGCGACATCAACCGCCCAGAGTGGATGGTGATGAAGATCATCCCTGTTACTCCGCCTGAGCTGCGTCCCTTGGTGCCCCTCGATGGCGGCCGTTTCGCAACCAGCGACCTTAACGACCTATATCGCCGCGTCATCATTCGTAACAACCGTCTGAAGCGCCTCATGGAGATTAAAGCCCCTGAGGTCATCCTACGCAACGAAAAGCGTATGCTTCAGGAAGCAGTTGACTCCCTGTTCGACAACTCTCGCAAGTCCAGCGCTGTGAAGAGTGAGTCTAACCGTCCGCTGAAGTCGCTCTCTGACTCGCTGAAGGGTAAGCAGGGCCGCTTCCGTCAGAACCTGCTCGGTAAGCGTGTCGACTATTCAGCCCGTTCGGTGATCGTTGTCGGCCCCGAGCTGAAGATGGGCGAGTGCGGACTGCCGAAGCTGATGGCAGCCGAGCTTTACAAGCCGTTCATCATCCGCAAGCTCATTGAGCGCGGCATCGTCAAGACCGTGAAGTCGGCTAAGAAGATTGTCGATCGCCGTGAGTCTGTCATCTGGGATATCCTTGAGAATGTAATGAAGGGCCATCCCGTGCTCCTCAACCGTGCACCGACGCTTCACCGTCTTGGTATACAGGCCTTCCAGCCTAAGCTCATCGAAGGTAAGGCTATCCAGCTCCACCCGCTTGCATGTACGGCATTCAATGCCGACTTCGACGGCGACCAGATGGCAGTCCACCTTCCGCTTTCCAATGAGGCTATCCTTGAGGCCCAGATCCTCATGCTTCAGAGCCACAACATCCTGAATCCTGCAAACGGTGCGCCTATCACGGTGCCCTCACAGGACATGGTGCTCGGTCTCTACTATATTACCAAACTGCGTCCCGGTGCCAAGGGCGCTGGTCTCACCTTCTACGGTCCGGAGGAAGCCATCATTGCCAACAACGAGGGCAAGTGCGACCTTCACGCACCTGTTAAGGTAATGGTCGATGACATCGTTGACGGCAAGCATGTCCGCCACATGGTTGAGACCTCTGTAGGTCGCGTCATCGTCAACGGCATCGTGCCCGACGAAGTAGGATTCTTCAACGATATTATCTCGAAGAAGACCCTGCGTGGCATGATTGCCGACGTCATCAAGAACGTCGGTATGGCTCGTGCCTGCGAGTTCCTCGATGGTATCAAGAACCTCGGTTACCGCATGGCTTACGAGGCAGGACTTTCCTTCAACCTCGACGACATTATCGTGCCGCCAGAGAAGGAAGGTATCGTGGCCAAGGGTCAAAAGGAGGTAGACGAAATCCAGGCCAACTACGACATGGGTTTCATCACCGACAACGAACGTTACAATCAGGTCATCGACGCCTGGACACACGTCAACAACGAACTCGGCGACATCCTGCTGAAAGAGATGACCGAGGCCGACCAGGGCTTCAATGCTGTTTATATGATGCTTGACTCGGGTGCCCGTGGTTCTAAGGACCAGATTAAGCAGCTCTCAGGTATGCGTGGTCTGATGGCCAAGCCGCAGAAGGCTGGTGCTGAAGGTCAGCAGATTATTGAGAACCCAATCCTTTCTAACTTCAAGGAAGGTATGTCGGTGCTTGAATACTTCATCTCTTCTCACGGTGCCCGTAAGGGTCTGGCCGATACGGCCATGAAGACGGCCGATGCTGGTTACCTGACTCGCCGACTTGTTGACGTCTCCCACGACGTTATCATCAATGAGGAAGACTGCGGCACGCTGCGCGGCCTTGAGTGCACCGCTCTGAAGCAGGGCGACGAGGTCATCTCGCCTCTCTCCGAGCGTATCCTCGGACGCGTGTCAGTCCACGATATCATCCATCCCACCACGGGCGAACTCATCTGCGCTGCAGGCGAGGAAATCACCGAGGAGAAGGCTGCTGCCATCGAGGCATCGCCTATCGAGATGGTTGAGATTCGTTCCGTGCTCACCTGTGAGTCGAAGCGTGGCGTCTGCATGAAGTGTTACGGACGCAACCTTGCCACACAGCGCATGGTGCAGATGGGTGAGGCCGTGGGTGTCATCGCAGCCCAGGCCATCGGTGAACCGGGTACACAGCTTACGCTTCGTACGTTCCACGCCGGTGGTGTGGCAGGTAACGCAGCCGCCAATGCTTCCATCGTTGCCAAGAACGATGCACGCATCGAGTTCGACGAACTGCGCACAGTTCCCTATACCGAGAAACAGGGTGAGCAGGAGGCTGAGTGCGAGATGGTGGTCAGCCGTCTGGCCGAAATCCGTTTCGTCGATCCCAATACAAAGATTGTTCTTTCCACGCTGAACGTTCCTTATGGTTCTTCGCTCTACAAGAAGCAAGGCGATATAGTGAAGAAGGGCGACCTCATCGCACGTTGGGATCCGTTCAACGCTGTCATCGTGACCGAATATGCCGGTAAACTCCGCTTCAAGGACGTCATCGAAGGTACCACCTATAAGGCTGAGACCGACGAGACCACGGGTCTGACTGAGAAGATCATCACCGACTCGCGCGACCACACGAAGGTTCCTTCCTGCGATATTCTGGATGCCGACGGCAACGTCATCGGTACCTACAACTTCCCCGTAGGTGGTCACGTAGTTGTGGAGGACGGTGCTCAGATTCTGACAGGTCAGACGCTTGTCAAGATACCGCGTGCCGTGGGTGGTGCAGGTGATATCACGGGTGGTCTGCCTCGTGTCACTGAGCTTTTCGAGGCCCGCAATCCCAGCAACCCTGCCGTGGTTAGTGAAATCGACGGCGAGGTGACCATGGGAAAGGTGAAGCGAGGCAATCGCGAAATCATTGTCACTTCGAAGACAGGCGACCAGCGCAAGTACCTCGTCTCGCTCTCAAAGCAGATCCTTGTGCAGGAGCACGATGCCGTGCGAGCTGGAACACCGCTTTCCGACGGTGTCATCACCCCCAGTGACATTCTCGCCATCAAGGGTCCCACGGCTGTGCAGGAGTATATTGTGAACGAAGTGCAGGACGTCTATCGTCTGCAGGGCGTGAAGATCAATGACAAGCACTTCGAGATCATCGTCCGTCAGATGATGCGTAAGGTGCAGATCAACGACCCGGGTGACACCACGTTCCTCGAGGACGCTCTCGTCGACAAGCTCGACTTCGCCGAGGAGAACGACCGTATCTGGGGTAAGAAAGTGGTCACCGACGCCGGCGACTCGGAGGTCATGCAGAAGGGTCAGATTGTCACTGCCCGCCGACTGCGCGACGAGAACTCCTCGCTGAAGCGCCGCGACCTTCGTCCCGTACAGGTGCGCGATGCCGTGCCTGCCACGTCTACGCAGATTTTGCAAGGTATCACCCGTGCAGCACTGCAGACGAAGTCGTTCATGTCGGCTGCATCATTCCAGGAGACTACCAAGGTGCTCAATGAGGCTGCCATCCGTGGCAAGCAGGACTTCCTTGAGGGCATGAAGGAGAACGTCATCTGCGGACATCTCATCCCTGCAGGCACTGGTCTGCGTCAGTGGGATCGTATTGTGGTAGGCTCGCGCGAAGAGTATGACCGCATGCAGGCCAACCGCAAGAACGTTATCGATTTCGGTGATGCCGAAGTAGCTGAATAACGCAACATTGCAATAATATCTGGGGCAACCCAGTCTGAATGGTCAGGCTGGGTTGCCTTTTTTTTATGATATTAAAGAAGATGTTGTAGGAAGCCCCTTTGTTATCTGCTAAACGTTATGCTTAGATTGATTTAATTGAGTTTTGAATCGTTCACCTACAAACCCTTTGCCTATTTCACCAGCCATCAGGTCAAAATGAAGAAATACGGGGGGAGTAGGGGTTAGATTATAGTAATCCATTTCAGCAATAGGCAGGCGGAAATAGACAATCTTGTCATAGCTGCTATAGAGGCGAGACAGGACGGTGTTATGCTCGTATATCCATTTCTTGACGTCATCCTTAACATCGAAGTTCACCATGCCAGAACAGCGAACTGATTTGTTGTCGGCATAGGCTAGAATTTCTACATTAGGATTTTGCATCAGTTCCTTCCAGACGGCTTTTTCTGCTGAAGTGGAAAAGTAAAGCAAGTTGTTCTCCTGCTTCATAATCTGGAACATGCGCAATTTAGGAAGGTGGCCGTCGCTTGTAGCGAAAGCCACCTCATTGTGGTTGCGCAGAAAGTCAAGTGCTTTCTGTATCATTGGCGTCTACCAGTTAAGCGGTTCCTGAATAATGTTACCATCTGTCATAGGACTGTCGGCATCTGTAAAAGCATTGGCCTTATACTGGATGCAGAGCATTGTCAGATTCTCGTTGCCAGTGTTTTTCAGCGCCCGCTTGCCATCGGGAGCTACGCGTATTATAGAACCCTCGCTGACGGGGAAAAACTCACCATCTACCTGATACAGCCCTTCGCCTTTCAGGATGAAGTAAAGTTCCTCGTGGGTCTTGTGAGTGTGCAGAAAACCGCTGTCCTGACCGGGAACGAGTGTCTGGAACGAGAACTCGCTACCCGTTGCGCCGACGGCCTGTCCTGCAAACACCTTACCCTGAATGGTCACATTCGGTCCCATTGGGAGTTCGTGCTCGATAATTTCACTCATTTTGCCTACGCTTACTGCGCTGTAGTTCTTACCTGTCTTAATTGTCTCAATCTGTTTCATAATTCTTATACGTTTAAAATGTTTATTATTTTGTTTTCGACGGTGCAAAGGTATGACAAATTTTTCTACCCCACAAGAAGGCACTTTTTGGTGAGATAGTTACCAAAAAGTAGGAATTGTGAAGATATAAGGGATTGCAGAAAACAGCTTTAACTCAGATTAACATAGTTTATTTCCGAAACTTGGTTACTATTTGCTACTTTTGCAGCATAAAAGGAAAAAACATATAGTTATGGCAGATATTATGGCAGAGTATTTGGCCTGTCCCATCAGGCAAGTGTTGAGTCGTTTCGGCGACAAGTGGTCAATGTTGGTGCTCTATATGCTTCACACCAGCGAGACAGGCGTTTTACGATTCAATGAAATCCGTCGGCTGATGACAGATTGTTCCCAAAAGATGCTCTCACAGACGCTGAAGAATCTGGAGCAGAGTCACCTCGTTCATCGTGAGGTTTATCCAGAGGTTCCTCCTCGTGTGGAGTATTCGCTGACTGACACGGGCAAGTCGCTGATGCCCGTACTCACGGCGTTGATAGACTGGGGTAAAGAGCATTTTAATGATGTATTAACAGATATACAGGTAGGCTAACCCCGACAAGGCTCATGCCTACCTTTGGCCCTGGAGTGTGTGGCGATAAAGGGCAACATAAACCACCAGACCGCGCGAGAAGGGCGATCTGGTGTCGTTGTTGGAAGACAAAATTGGGGCGGAACTCGAGAATGGACGGCAGCTTTATGCCTCGCCGCGGCCATTGCCGAAGGGAGCGATGGTGCGTTGGGGCTGACCGGGCAGCTCAATGCGTCCGAACTGCTGCTCGTACTTGTAGAGGTTCTCCTGCAGAGCACCCAGCAGGCGCTTGGCATGCTCGGGAGCCATGATCACGCGGCTGCACACTTCGGGCTGCTGCATGCCGGGCAGGTGGCGTGCAAAGTCGAGCACGAAGTCGCTGTGCGAGTGGGTGATGAGTGCGAGGTTTGAATACTCGCCCGAAGCAATCTCGGGCTTCAGGTTCAGCTGCAGTTGCTGTCCCTGCGATTTCTGGTTGTTGTCTGCCATAATAGTGATATAATTAATGATTTGTTACTAATTTGGTCTCAGCATATTTAGTTCCTCCATAATGTTCAGCACGACCGGCGCTGACATCTTGTATTCATTCTTTGGTATACTTTTATACCAGGTCCACAGGTCGTCTCTGTCAATCTGTCCTAGCATCAGCATTTCCACATTGTCGGTTCTTAGGTAGTTTGTCTTGCGGTTGTCAGAAGATAAAATATAGCAAACTTTGTCATGCATGCAGACATAGAAACTTGCAATTCCGACAGCCCAAGGCGTCAGCACAGGCAGCACGAATGCACTGGAATTATGGGAAAAACCAACGAAGCAGATTTTGGCATCCTGATAGCGGTACCCCCTGACATATCCATCAGACAGACGAGTATCATTCACACGGAGTTTCCTGCCGTTTACATAAAGAGAGTCTTTGAATATTACTACAAGAGCCTCCTTCTTCAGATAGTTATTATCTGCTTTATTGCTTGACTTGAATGTAAAATCATTTCCACACACCCACTTGTTTTCTTTTGCTTTTGACCTAAGAATCACGTTCTCCAGAACTTTTCCTTTTCCATTTGCAAAATCCACGTAAGATGCAAAGCACAGGGCGCTTCCTATGAGTGTTTTTTCGTCTTCAGGAAGGGTTGGGGCTAAAGGCCGGCGCCAATCAGGCTGGGGTGCATTCGGATTTCGGCGAAAAGCGCCCTCCCCTTTCTTCCAATCTTTTTCACTTAACTTGTTATAGTCCTGTTTTTCTGGGACACTCCAGCCTTCTGGTAATTGCACTTCCAGTCCATCCAGATTCTCTTGGGCATGGGCTAAGAAAGGCGCGAGAGCTATTAATAATAAGGTGAAAAGTTTCTTCATGTCCTATTTGTCTTTGTTTCGTCTTGCAAAGGTAGCGTTTTTCTCTGAAAACAAAAAGAAAAACCGCAATTCTTTTTGCATTTCGCTCGCTTATTCGTACCTTTGACATACGTCGAAGATACTTTCGCTCGGGAATGAAAGAAAAAAATATTCTTTTTCTTTGCATTTCGCTCGCTTATTCGTACCTTTGCAAAGAAAATCTGAACCTAATAATAAAAAAGATGAAACTCAGAAAAGTCATTTCCATCCTCTCGCTGGCAGCGATGCTGCTGGCGGTGCCTGCCGTGGCCGATGCTGCCCCGAAGGGTAAGCCCGGCACTTTTACCACTGGCAAAGGCACCTTCCTGCTCAACGGCCAGCCCTTCATCGTGAAGGCGGCCGAAGTACACTACCCCCGCATTCCGCGTCCCTACTGGGAGCACCGCATCAAGATGTGCAAGGCGCTGGGCATGAACGCTGTGTGCATCTACATCTTCTGGAACATCCACGAGCAGCGTGAAGGCCAGTTCGACTTCACGGGCCAGAACGACGTGGCCGAGTTCTGCCGCCTGGCCCAGAAGAACGGCATGTACGTCATCGTGCGCCCCGGACCCTACGTCTGTGCCGAGTGGGAGATGGGCGGCCTGCCCTGGTGGCTGCTGAAGAAGAAGGACATCCGCCTGCGCGAGCGCGACCCTTATTTTATGGAGCGCGTGAAGATATTTGAAGAAAAGGTGGGCGAGCAGCTCGCTCCGCTGACCATCCAGCGCGGCGGCCCCATCATCATGGTGCAGGTGGAGAACGAGTACGGCTCCTACGGCGAGGACAAACCCTACGTCAGCGAAATCCGCGACTGCCTGCGCGGCATCTACGGCAAGGAGCTGGCACTCTTCCAGTGTGACTGGGCCAGCAACTTCGAGCGTAACGGCCTCGACGACCTCACCTGGACCATGAACTTCGGCACCGGTGCCAACATCGACCAGCAGTTCCGTCGTCTCGGCGAGCTGCGCCCCGATGCACCGAAGATGTGCTCTGAGTTCTGGAGCGGATGGTTCGACAAGTGGGGTGCCCGCCACGAGACGCGTCCCGCCAAGGATATGGTCGAGGGTATGGACGAAATGCTGTCGAAGGGCATCTCGTTCTCGCTCTACATGACCCACGGAGGTACTTCCTTCGGCCACTGGGCCGGCGCCAACTCGCCCGGCTTTGCCCCCGACGTGACCTCCTACGACTACGACGCCCCCATCAACGAGTATGGTCAGGCCACGCCGAAGTTCTGGGAGCTGCGCAAGATGATGGAGAAGTACTCAGACAAGAAACTGCCCAATGTCCCCAAAGCCCCTATGCCTATCATCACTGTTCCTAAGTTCGAGCTGAAAACATTCTCAGATCTTTGGTTTGCCATTGGCAAGGAAGAGAAAGGTACGCTCAAGACCTTTGAGGAAATGGATATGGGATGGGGCATGATACTTTACACAACAACCCTTCCTGAAATACCTGTCCAGAGCGTACTTACTGCTGAGATACACGACTTCGGACAAGTCTTTATCAATGGTGATTATATCGGCAAGATTGACCGTGTGAAGAACGAGAAGTCAATCACGTTGCCCCCAGTCAAGAAAGGACAGAAGCTGAACATCCTTGTTGAGGGTATGGGTCGCATTAACTTCGGACGTGCCATCAAAGACTACAAAGGCATCATTGGTGATGTGACTCTTACTGCCGATGTTGACAACAACGAAGTGACATGGAAACCGCAGTTATGGTGGCATTTGGCCATCGATGACAGTTATGAAACAGCTGTAAAGACAATCAAAATGGTTGAAAACAGCAACATGAACAGACCTACCGAAAAGTCAAAGAGTGGCTACTATCGCGGCTACTTCAACCTCTCGAAGGTAGGCGACACGTTCCTGAACTTCGAGACTTGGGGCAAGGGTCAGGTATGGGTGAACGGCCACGCTATGGGGCGCATCTGGAGCATTGGCCCGCAACAGACGCTCTACATCCCCGGCTGCTGGCTGAAGAAGGGACGGAACGAGATCATCGTGCTCGATGTCGTGGGCCCGAAGCAGACCGTCGTCTGGGGACAGGACAAGCCCGAGCTCAACAAGCTGCAGCTGGAGAAGAGCAATAAGCACAACAACATCGGCGACAAGCCCGACCTGAACTCCGCCACACCCGTCGTCGCAGGAGCCTTCAAGGGCGGCAACGGCTGGCAGACCATCAAGTTCGACGGTCAGAAGAAGGGCCGCTACCTCGCCATCGAGGTGGCTTCCAACCAGGACGGCAAGGACGTCACCGCCATCGCCGAGCTCTACCTGCAGGGGGCTGACGGCAAGCGCCTCTCACGCGAACCCTGGGTGGCCAAGTATGCCGACTCAGAGGAGGAGAACGGCAACCACACGCTCGACAAGGTCTACGACCTGCAAGAGTCTACCTATTGGCAGACCGTGCGCGGAGCATCGATGCCTCACCTCCTGGTCATCGACCTCGGTTCTGAGCAGACCGTCACCGCCCTCGAATACCTGCCTCGTGCCGAAGAGGGCGCTCCCGGCTCAGCCAAGAACTTCCGCGTGTTCCTCTATTAATCGTCATGATTCGTCGGGGCAGAAGTCTCGCCTTGCTCCCTTCTCAAGGTTCTTTCCCGTCACTTCACGATAACGATAAAGCCTCTTTCAGGTTGCGCGTTAGCCTGTTGGAGGCTTTTTTTATGCGTCCTCAGTCAGTCCGCTTGTTTCCTAAAGCGCTCCTCTTGTTTTCCTCAAATAGTCCTTTTGAAAGCTATCTTCCATATAATCGATGTCATGCAAATCAGGTTGTAAATTGAGTTAAATTGCAAGGCAATCTGAGTTAATTTGTACAACAATTTAAGTTGATTTGCAAAATAATCTGAGTTAGTTTGCAAAGCTATCGTCTGGCTCTGCACAGTTAGGCAGATGCACAATTAATGGTTGCCACCTCCTTCACGTCCCTACAGGAACGGGGGAACCAGAGGAAATGCGTGTTAAAAACATGAAAACGCTTGCATAAGTGGCCTGAAAGTGCTATCTTTGCCCCAAAGAAAGCGATGATAACTAAAGACTTAGATGAAGGACATCATCGCTTCCCCAGCAGCACCGCAGGCCACGACACCAACCCGCTTGCGCCGCGACCGGATAAACTATCTTTACAGCAGAAATCGAACAAACATGAAAACGATGACGAGATTATTAACCCGACTTTTGATATGGGCATCCGGCTTGCTGTGGTCGGCTGGTGCTTTTGCTGCAGGTTGGCCTTCGGCTGCTGATGCTGCCCCCGACTCGCTGCTGACACAGCGACAGGAGAACTTCGAGCGCTTTGCCCGGCAGAATCCGCAAGAGCGCGTGTATCTGCATTTCGACAACACCTCTTATTATAAAGGCGAGCACATTTGGTTCAAAGCATACGTGGTGGACGGCGCTTCGCTGAAGGCATCTGACTTGAGCCGCATCCTCTATGTAGAACTCGTGAACCCTATCGGCTTTCCCGTTGAGACGCTGAAGCTGATGGTGAGAAACGGTCAGACCAGCGGCTCGTTCCTGCTGAAAGACACGCTGAACGCCGGCTTCTACGAGGTGCGTGCCTACACGGCATGGATGCTGAATTTCACACCCGGCGTACCACCGTCGGTGAAGAAGAGCGGCGACGACTACGGTCATGGCTGGGACCGCCTGTCGGGCATCCTGGCCCAGGACTTCTACGGTGAGCGTTTCCAGGAATACCTGCGTGGCAACGCCGGCATCTTCAGCCGCGTGTTTCCCATCTACGACCGTGTAGAGAACGGCCAGTATGGCCAGAAACGCATGCCTCGCCTGCCCAAGGCCACCGCATCGCTGCTCGACAACGAGCACGACAAGCTGAAGATAGACTTCTATCCTGAGGGTGGCAACTTGGTGCGCGGCGTGCCCACGCGTGTGGCTTTCCAGGCCCGGAGCACCGAGGGACGCACGCTGAACATTGAAGGCCGCCTCCTGCGCGACGGAAAGGAGATGGGCACCTTCAAGACCGACTATGCCGGTCGCGGTGTGTTTGGCATGACCAGCGACGAGAGCGATGAGGCCGAGGACGAGTTGATGCGTGGCTTGAAGCTCAGCGTCGCCTATGAAGGTCGCGACTACACGTTCCGTCTGCCCCGTGCCCACAGGCGCGGCTACGTGCTGAACGTGTTCTCCACCGGCGAAGATTCCCTGCGCGCCAGCGTGGCCCGCAACAGCCTGACCGAAGGTATGCGGCTCGGGCTGAGCGTGACGTCTCGCGGCACCACGCTCTATTACAATGTGCTTGACATGACCGCGGCAGAGCGTGTCAGCGTCGTCGTCGACAAGGCATCGTTGCAGACGGGCGTGAACATTTTCACCCTCTTCACTGAGGAAGGCAAGGTGCTGGCCCAGCGCGAGGTGTTTGTGAACAATCACGACATGGACGGTCTGCGCCTGCGGGTGTCGATGCCTGAAGAGGGCACGACGCTGAAGCCTTACGAGCAGGTGACGCTGGACTGCCAGCTGGTGGATGCCGATGGAAATGCGGTGAGAGAACGCAACAAACTGTCGATGGCCATCACCGACGGACTCTACCGCGACGGCACCTATGCCGATGGCAACGTGCTTTCCTATCTGCTGCTGGGCAGCGAGGTGAAGGGGTTCATTCCGCATCCCGAATACTATTTCGAAGCCGACGACCGCGAGCACCGCACCGCTCTCGACCTGCTGATGATGGTGCAGGGGTGGACGCGCTACGACTTTGAACGCATGATGAGCGGCGAACGCTGGGATCCGCTGATGGCGGTGGAGCGCGGACTGAACTTCCGCGGCCGCGTTGTCGACGACCATGGGGAATACGAATACTTGCTGTGGAAGAATCTGAAGAAGCCTATGTGGGTGTTCAACGAGTTGATTACGCCCTACGACGGCGTTGTGTCGGCCGAAATCAGGACCGACTCACTCGGTTTCTTCACGTTCAACCTGAATCCCTTCTTCGGGACGTCGCGTATGGCGCTCACGCTGAACGAGCAGAGTGCCGAGGTCATCGGCATGGGTGAGGCTGGCGTGGCGGGTCATAACTTCTCGGTCTACAAGAATCGGCGCCCGGGCTATCTGCTGGGCAAGCACGTCATCCCGATGAACGCCTATTCGCCCGTGGCCCGCAACTACGATTATTACGAGACGCGCGCCCTGAACGAACCCGTAGACCCCAACATCTTCCGCAACGGCTACATGGCTATGAACAAAACTTCGGCTGCCCCCTTCACCTACTACGACCGTCGTAGTCAGGCCTACGTGCTGCCCGAAGTGACGAAGGCGAAGCGTCGTGGCTGGGCCGACTTCCGCGGTGTGAAGCCTGCGGCCGTCATCGATGTGCGACACATGATGTCGTATCTTTCGAACATCTTCGGCACTATCAACGATTTCGATTTCAACACCCAACTGTATGAATACCACGACGATGACTTCCGGCTCATCGGTCAGGACATGACCAAGGGCGGTTGGTGGCAACCCGACGAAGCAAGAGAAGGGCTCTATCAGAACAACTTTGCTGACGACCGCTTCTTTGCCGACATGGAGCAAGTGCTTCGCGAGGCGAAGGAACTGAAGCCGAGTGGGCAAAACGCAGGCGCGATAGCTGAGGCGACCATAGCCGGCAAAGAAGCCCGACCGATGCGCGACTACAACAAGTGGCACTCCTACAAAGACTATAAGTTCGACCAGGCGTTCCGCTCATATCACAACTTCTATAAGCTTCTCATGCTGATGGGACTGGACGGCATGAACCTGACGTTCATAGATGCGCCGGAGTATGGCCAGCAGACCGTCTTCCGCGAGCCGGGCTTCTACGGACGCAAGGAGAACCTTGCGCCAGGCATGCAGTTCTTCCCTGCCGACGTGAACTTCAGCAAGCTCTATCTCTATGCCGATGCCGACGACCGTCGCCTGATTCATCAAGAGGGTCGTTATCGGGAAGTGATGACACCCTATTTCGCTGAACGGTCGAAGAGCAGCACGTCGCCGCTGACGTCAATCATCAACTTCAAGACCGACCCGCTCTATCCGGCCGGTCTGCCGCAACCCGACTTCTACGGCTATCGCATCGACTTCCAGGGACTGAGCGACCCCGACGAGTTCTATCGCGTGGACTACAGTCTTGACCCGCTTCCAGAAGAAGGCGACTACCGTCGCACGCTCTACTGGAATCCCAGCCTGGTGACCGACAATGAGGGCCATGTGCGTGTGTCGTTCTGGAACAATGGCTTCACGGAGTCAATAGCCGTATCAGCAGAAGGCGTCACGCCGAACGGTTTCATCACAAAGGAGGTGACACGATGAAGATGAAAATGCTCACACTCCTTCTATTCCTTCTCGTGAGCGCTTCAGTTCTTTCTGCACTCCCCTCTGACGGGGGTGGGCTACCCCTTCACGTCGATGCCCGTGTCATTGATGCGAAGACAGGTGAGCGGTTACCGTTTGCGTCGGTCTACATCAGTGGGCAGAACAGCACCATATCGAATGCGGAGGGTGAGTTTGTCATCGATGCCGATTCGGCCGATGTGCTGCGCATCTCGTATGTGGGTTATAAAACGGTACGCCTGCGGGCTGTCGACATAGGGCAGGAGGTTCTGCTCAGTTCGGAGGGCGAGATGCTGGGTGAGGTGGTGGTGCTGGGCACCGACTTGGTGGTCCAGAACGCTCTGAAGCGTATGAAAAAGGATAACAAACGGTATAGGAAGACAAGGGGGAACTACTTCTATCGGCAGGTGGGCTACACCGACAGGCAGTGCCATTCCTTCCTGGAGTCGTTCTTCACGGCTCGTTCGGCATCTCAGGTGAGCGAGATGTCGCTGGTCACCGGCCGCTATCTGTCGGTGGCAAGCATGCGCACGATCAGCCCTGCCAATTTCTTTACCTTTGCCCAAGTGCCGGTTTTTTCTAGCCAAAAAAATATACCTTCCACCGAGCAACTCGTTCCCTTGCATCGGGGCTACGCTCGCGATTACCTCACAGAGATGAGCCTGGTCGGCGATGACGAACGGCGTGTCTACGTTATCAGCTTCGTGCCGCGCGACTCAAATGCCTGGGCTATCGAGGGGCGCCTGTATGTGGACGCAGAGACTTTTCAGCTGCTGAAGTACGAAGGGCGCAGCACAAAGGAATGGGTGTCGCACAAGGTGGGCAATAGGGCCGTGGTGAGGCCCATTGACTATTCGTTTGTCGTCAACTATCAACTCGACAACGGCTTTGCAGAAGTGAACAGTGTGCATTTTCGTACAAGCTATACGGCCGACGGCCATAAGTTTGAAACCACGGGCGTGATGTTCAACGTGGCCGACCGCTATTTCACAAGCCGTGGAACATTGCGCTTCAACGACAACCTGATGGCCCTCATTGACCGGAAGGGGCTCGACCGCGGTTTCTGGGAACAAAACGAGATTGTGAAGCGCACGCCTGTGGAAGAAGAGGCGGTTGAAATTTTCGAGTACGACAACCTCTTCGGCGTGTTCTGATTTGGTTCAAATTCCGAAACTTAGTACAGGCGAACCTTATTGTTCTTGGCGGAATCAGATGTGCCTTGCCACGGGCGTGGCTGCTGTTAGTACCCCAAAAAGTAGCTGACCGACAAGAATTTGCATGCCAAACACTCGGTAGTGCCGCTTTTTGATGAGATTGAATTGTTATTTATTGTTAAATAGTTGAAGTTGCGAAAAAATAATCGTGCATTTATTAATGTATTTGTGGAAAAGTTCGTAACTTTGCAGCCCGAAATGCCGTATTGTGTCCTTTCGTGAGGAATGGGGGAGATATGTGCTTTCGTAAAAAGTTGATAATTAACAAAATAATATATATAAATCAAAAAAAGTAAAATTATGCCTACTATTTCACAATTGGTAAGAAAAGGCAGAAAGGATCTCGTAGAGAAGAGCAAGTCGCCCGCTCTGGACGCATGTCCTCAGCGCCGTGGCGTATGTGTTCGCGTCTACACGACGACTCCTAAGAAGCCTAATTCGGCAATGCGTAAGGTTGCCCGTGTTCGTTTGACAAATCAGAAGGAAGTGAACTCCTACATCCCTGGTGAGGGTCACAACCTTCAGGAGCACTCCATCGTGCTGGTGCGCGGTGGTCGTGTGAAGGATCTCCCCGGTGTGCGCTATCACATCGTTCGCGGTACACTCGATACCGCCGGTGTTGCCAACCGCACCCAGCGTCGTTCGAAGTACGGCGCCAAGCGTCCGAAGCAGAAGAAGTAAGACGCCGCTGCCGATGGCGTTCGGCGGTTTATAAGATTCAGGTTGAGGAGTTGGTAAGCAATGCGTGAGCATCACTTCGGAACTCGATCCAGTTGGGAGGAAAACTGGAAAGACTTGAAAACTTTGCCGCTTGAAAGCTCGTAGACCGCCGAACACCATTTCACTTTTCAGAAATAAACAAAGGTCCAGAAAGGACACATTATTATTATATTTATTAATAGTTTTGCTGGAGAATTGTTATAAAGGTTGAGTAAATGTCCGGGTGCGGACGTTGAAGAACGTGAAGACAGCCCCACGCAGAATTTTAATTTTAAACAAAAAATGAGAAAAGCAAAACCCAAGAAGCGTCTGGTATTGCCAGACCCAGTGTTCAACGACACGAAGGTGTCGAAGTTCGTCAACCATCTGATGTTTGATGGTAAGAAGAGTATTTCCTATGACATTTTCTACAAGGCCCTCGACATTGTGAAGGACAAGATGGCCAAGGAAGAGAAGGCTCCGCTTGAGATTTGGAAGCAGGCCCTCGACAACATCACCCCGCAGGTGGAGGTGAAGAGCCGTCGTATTGGTGGTGCCACGTTCCAGGTGCCTACTGAAATCCGTCCCGACCGCAAGGAGAGCGTCTCGATGAAGAATATGATCAGCTTCGCCCGCAAGCGTGGCGGTAAGGGTATGGCCGAGAAACTGGCCGCCGAGATCATGGACGCCTACAACAACCAGGGTGGTGCCTTCAAGCGTAAGGAAGACATGCACCGCATGGCCGAGGCTAACCGCGCATTTGCTCATTTCAGATTCTAAATCAAGATACAGGTAATAGCAAGGTAAAAAGATTATCAAAGGTAATAATAACAAAACAAGAAGCACTATAAGAAATGGCAAATCGCGACTTACATTTGACTCGCAACATCGGTATCATGGCTCACATCGATGCCGGAAAGACAACAACCTCTGAGCGTATCCTGTTCTACACAGGTAAGACCCACAAGATCGGTGAGGTGCACGACGGTGCAGCCACGATGGACTGGATGGCTCAGGAGCAGGAGCGTGGTATCACTATCACGTCGGCTGCTACTACGTGTAACTGGAACTATGCTGGCAAGCAGTTCAAGATCAACCTGATCGACACTCCGGGACACGTTGACTTCACTGCTGAGGTGGAGCGTTCGCTCCGCGTGCTCGACGGTGCCGTGGCCACCTATTCGGCTGCTGACGGCGTGCAGCCCCAGTCGGAGACTGTGTGGCGTCAGGCTGACAAATATAACGTTCCGCGCATCGGTTATGTGAACAAGATGGACCGTTCGGGTGCCGACTTCTTCGAGACCGTGCAGCAGATGAAGGACATTCTGGGCGCCAACCCCTGCCCCGTGCAGATTCCTATCGGTGCCGAGGAGAACTTCAAGGGTGTCGTTGACCTCATCAAGATGAAGGCTATCTTGTGGCACGATGAGACGATGGGCGCCGAATACGACATCGAGGAAATCCCTGCTGACCTCGTCGACGAGGCCAACGAGTGGCGCGAGAAGATGATCGAGGCAGCTGCCAACTTCGACGACGACCTGATGGAGAAGTACCTGGAAGGCCAGGACATCCCCGAGGAGCAGATCATCGCCGCCATCCGCAAGGGCTGCTGCTCGATGGAGCTCACCCCGATGGTGCTCGGTTCTTCCTATAAGAACAAGGGCGTGCAGCCGCTGCTCGACTACGTCTGCGCCTTCCTGCCGTCGCCCCTCGACACCGAGGCCGTGATGGGCGTGAACCCCAACACCGACGAGGAAGAGGGCCGCAAGCCCAGCGAGAATGAACCCACAGCAGCTCTGGCCTTCAAGATTGCCACCGATCCCTACATGGGCCGTCTGGTGTTCTTCCGCGTCTACTCGGGTAGCGTGAAGGCCGGTTCGTACGTCTACAACCCCCGTTCGGGCAAGAAGGAGCGCATCAGTCGCCTGTTCCAGATGAATTCAAATAAGGAAATCCCCATGGAGTCGATTGACGCAGGCGACATCGGCGCAGGCGTAGGTTTCAAGGACATCCGCACCGGTGACACCCTCTGCGACGAGGAGCACCCCATCGTGCTGGAGTCGATGACCTTCCCCGACACAGTGATCTCGATCGCAGTGGAGCCGAAGAGTCAGGCTGACATTGCCAAGCTGGACAACGGTTTGGCCAAGCTGGCCGAGGAAGACCCGACGTTCACCGTGCGCACCGACGAGCAGAGCGGCCAGACCATTATCTCGGGTATGGGCGAGCTGCACCTCGACATTATCATCGACCGTCTGAAGCGCGAATTCAAGGTGGAGTGCAACCAGGGTAAGCCTCAGGTGAACTACAAGGAAGCCATCACGCGCACCGTGGAGAACCACCGCGAGACCTACAAGAAGCAGACTGGTGGTCGCGGTAAGTTTGCCGACATCATCGTCAACGTGGGTCCGAAGGACCCCGACTACACCGAGGGCGACCTGCAGTTCATCAATGAGGTGAAGGGTGGTAACATCCCCAAGGAGTATATCCCCTCCATCCAGAAGGGCTTCGAGACTGCCATGAAGAATGGTATCCTCGGCGGCTATCCCATGACAGGCCTGAAGGTGACCGTTGTCGACGGTTCGTTCCACCCCGTGGACTCCGACCAGCTGTCGTTCGAACTCGCTGCCATCAACGCCTATAAGAACATCTGCCCGAAGGCCGGCCCCGCCCTGATGGAGCCTATCATGAAGGTGGAGGTTGTCACTCCCGAGGAGAACATGGGTGACGTGATCGGCGACCTGAACAAGCGTCGCGGTCAGGTGGAAGGCATGGAAGAGGCCCGCTCGGGTGCACGCGTCATCAAGGCTATGGTTCCCCTGGCTGAGATGTTCGGCTACGTGACAGCCCTGCGTACCATCACTTCCGGACGTGCCACCAGCTCGATGGAGTACGACCACCATGCACCGCTCTCCAGCTCTATCGCCAAGGCTGTGCTGGAAGAGGTGAAGGGTCGCGCCGACCTGGTGTAAATACCTCACCCCTACTTTTCCGAAGGAGGGGAGAAAACGAACAAAGCGGGAGGGTCGCTGAGCAAATGACTCTTTGGCGACTCCTCCTCTTTAAAATAATCGTAAATTATAAATCATTAAATCGTAAATTAAAACATGAGTCAGAAAATTCGTATCAAGCTGAAGAGCTACGACCACAAATTGGTCGACAAGTCAGCCGAGAAGATTGTGAAGGCAGTGAAGGCTACCGGCGCCGTTGTGAGCGGTCCGATTCCCCTCCCCACCCACAAGCGCATCTACACCGTGAACCGCAGTACGTTCGTCAACAAGAAGGCCCGCGAGCAGTTCCAGCTCTCGAACTACAAGCGTCTTATTGACATCTACAGCTCGACCGCCAAGACTGTCGACGCTCTGATGAAGCTCGAACTCCCCAGCGGTGTTGAGGTGGAAATCAAGGTCTAATACCTCTGAGCAGATTTCAAGAATCTTATCATAAAGCGGTGTGTCCATCATGGATGCACCGCTTTTGTTTTTTTAACGTTTCACGATGCAAGGATTTGAAGAGTTTGGCGTTTTATTGGCAGAACGAAACAAAATGAAGTGTATAAGTATATGAAGATGAAAAAGCTAACGGCCTACCTGATGCCTTTGCTCATGGCTGTGATGGTGGCAGGGTGTAGCGACGATGAGAAAGATGTCGTCGTGAGTGATAGGAGCATAGTCGGAGAGTGGATGGCGAGCCATCATAGTGTAAATCCCAACTATGGTGATACCGCCGACATGTGGAATTTCACCTTTCATGCTGACGGCACAGGCATGGGCAACCCATTTCCTGCAACGGGAGCCTTCAAGTATGAAATAGATGGGAATCACATCACTATGCGTCTCATGAACACCGAAGCCTACTATGGCCGGATCGTCTATGAGTTCAAGGTGGTGATTATATCGAAAGATATGATGGAATGGGAGGAGATTCCTGATAAAGACTGGGGCGACAATAGCTTGTACTTGATATTTAGACGCAAATAAATTTATGAAAAAGAATCTTTTTTTATTTGCAGCCGCCGTGCTGAGTGGCGGGCTGCTCTCATGTTCTTCATCAGAAGAAATGAGCGAAGACCTTGGTGAGGCCAAGAGAGTGGTGGACATGCTGGAGAAGACGCAGCCCATTGAGCTGACGCAGGAGCAAAAGCAGTTTGCTACAGACAACAACCGTTTCACACTGAACTTCCTGAAGACGGTGAACGAGGCTGATTGCCGTGGCAAGAGTTTTATATACTCACCGCTCAGCATCACCTATGTGTTAGGAATGGTGAACGATGCTGCTGTGGGAGAGACCGAGCGGGAGCTGGAGCAGACGCTGGGCTTCCATGAGGGAGGCATACAAGCGGTGAACGACTACTGCAAGAACCTCATCGACAACCTGCCGAAGGTGGATGAGAAGGTGACGCTCGACATTGCCAATGCCCTGTTCGTGAACAAGAACAAAACTACGCTGAAGACGCAGTTCCAGCAGGACATGCAGACGTACTACGATGCCAAGGCCGAAGCCCTCGACTTCAAGTCGCCAACGACGCTCGACCATATCAACAACTGGTGTAAAGAGAAGACAAACGGCATGATTCCCACCATTCTCGATGAGGTAAATCCTGATGTGGTGACCTATCTGCTCAATGCCATCTACTTCAAAGCCGACTGGGCATCGAAGTTCGAAACGAAGAACACCAAGACGGAGACGTTCACTACCAATAAGGGAAAGACGCAGCTGCCCATGATGCATCAGAACGTGCTCATCAGCTATCTGAAGAACAACACTTATTCGGCTGTGATCATTCCCTATGGCTCTGGTTTGTGGAACATGACGGTACTGCTGCCTGAGGAAGGCAAGACCACCGACGATGTCATCAACGAAGTGACGAACAGTTACATCCTGAACAACCCTGGCTGGTGCGACGCTGGAGGGAACACTTTCCAAGGCTATGAGGTGGATTTAAAGCTGCCCCGCTTTGAAACAGCATCGGATACCGACGAAGCAGGCGGGCTCATCGCGCTGATGAAGAAAATGGGCATCCATCTGGCTTTCGATACGGACTTTGCAGAGATACCCAACATGTGTGAAAAGGGGAGTGTCTATATCAGCATGATGAGGCAGAAAGCCAAGGTGAAGGTCAACGAGGAAGGATCGGAAGCTGCAGCCGTCACCATTGCTGGCGCCAACTTATCAACGGCAGTATGTCCCACTCCTTCCTATCCCAAGACTGAGTTCCACGCCAATCGTCCCTTTGTCTACGTCATCAGGGAAGCCTCCTCAGGCGTCATCCTTTTTGTTGGCAAGTATACGGGCGACTAGCATGACATTTCGTATCGCAGTCTTGGGGATGTTAAAATAAAGAAAGGAGTCAATTTGTAGTCCCCTCCTTCTGGAAGGAGGGGTAGGGGTGGTAGAGAAGAATAATGACATAACCTATTATAAATTATACATTTAGGAAAAGGTCGAACAGTTTTTTTTCTCTACCACCCCTTACCCCTCCTTCTAGAAGGAGGGGACTACCCCTCCTATGTTCGAGATTCCATGGTTTTATTCGTGAGAAGAATGGCTCCACGGTTGTTTGTTGTGTTAAAAATCTGTAAATCTTTATTCTGATGGGTAAGAACACTTGCTGAAATGACAAAAAAGTTGTACCTTTGCACCCGCAAAATGCGTATTGCGCTGGCTGAAAGCTATCAATACCCTGATAAAGAGCCACTTAACCTTCAAATGCGAAGAAGTGAGTGCTTCCTCTTTTTAAGTGGGTTTTTGTGTGCGTAAGTTTGCGCTGACGCTTAAAAAGAAAATATCAATTCACATTATTATTAAATTTTTAAACTGAAATGCCAGGATTAATTGGAAAGAAAATCGGAATGACATCCGTTTTCAGTGCCGACGGTAAGAATGTACCGTGCACTGTTATCGAAGCTGGTCCTTGTGTTGTTACTCAAGTGAAGACCGTCGAGAAGGACGGTTACAAGGCTTATCAGTTGGGCTTCGGCGAGGCTAAGGAAAAGAGAACCTCGAAGCCTATGCTGGGCGTTTTCAAGAAAGCCGGTACAACACCGAAAAAGCACTTGGCCGAGTTCAAATTTGACGAGGAGTACAACCTCGGAGACACAATCACCGTCGACCTGTTCGGCGATGCCGAGTTTGTCGACGTGGTTGGTACCTCTAAGGGTAAGGGCTTCCAGGGTGTGATGAAGCGCCACGGTTTCGGTGGTGTGGGTCAGGCCACTCACGGTCAGGACGACCGCGCCCGCAAGCCGGGTTCAATCGGTGCCTGCTCGTATCCCGCAAAGGTGTTCAAGGGCATGCGCATGGGCGGCCAGATGGGCGGCGACCGCGTCACGACCCAGAACCTCAGAGTGTTAAAGGTTATTCCGGAGCACAACCTTCTTCTCGTGAAGGGCAGCTGCGCCGGTTGCAATGGTTCAACTCTTTTAATTGAAATGTAAGATGGAAGTTAGCGTATTGAATATCAACGGTCAGGAGACCGGTAGAAAGGTTACACTGAACGAGGCTATCTTCGGTATTGAACCTAATGACCACGTTCTGTATCTTGATGTGAAGCAGTATTTGGCTAACCAGCGTCAGGGCACTGCCAAGTCGAAGGAAAGAAGCGAAATCACCGGTTCGACCCGCAAGCTGATCCGCCAGAAGGGTGGCGGCGGTGCACGTCGTGGTGATATCAAGTCGCCCCTGCTGAAGGGTGGTGGCCGCGTGTTCGGTCCGAAACCCCGCAACTACAGCTTCAAGCTGAACAAGAAGGTGAAGCAGCTGGCTCGTAAGTCGGCTCTCTCGTACAAGGCTCAGGAGAATGCCATCATCGTTGTTGAGGACTTCAACTTCGAGGCTCCCAAGACAAAAGATTTCGTAAATCTTACTAAAAATCTTAAAATCGAGGGTTCGAAGCTGCTTCTTCTTTTGCCGGAAGTTGAGAAAAATGTATATTTGTCGGCTCGTAACTTGCAGCGCGCTGAGGTTATGACGGCATCGGCACTCAACACTTACAAAGTATTGAATGCTGACGTGCTTGTTGTGACAGAAAAGTCGCTGGAGTCAATCGACGGAGTCTTAAACAAGTAAAAAGGAGAATTGAGATATGGCATTTATCATTAAGCCCCTGGTCACTGAGAAGATGACCAAAATCACTGAGAAGCAGGAAAACCGTTTCGGTTTCGTTGTGCGTCCCGAGGCCAACAAGCTCCAGATTAAGAAAGAGGTCGAGGACACTTACAATGTTACAGTGGTTGACGTGAACACGGTTCGCTATGCTGGCAAGCGCTCTTCGCGCTACACCAAGGCAGGTCTCGTGAGAGGACAGAAGAACGCGTTCAAGAAAGCAATCGTTACTCTGAAAGAGGGCGAGACAATTGATTTTTACTTATTGGCACGTTCGAGGATATTACTGCATCCGTGCCAGAGAAGTCTCTCGTTTTCGGTAAGCGCTCTACTGGTGGTCGAAACAACACCGGTAAGATGACAGTCCGCTACATGGGCGGCGGTCACAAGAGAAAGTATCGTCTGATCGACTTTAAACGTGAGAAAGATGGTGTTCCAGCAGTGGTGAAGACAATCGAGTACGATCCGAACCGTTCGGCTCGCATCGCTTTGCTGTTCTATGCTGATGGTGAAAAACGTTACATTATTGCTCCTAACGGACTGCAGGTGGGTGCAACACTGATGTCGGGCGCAGAGGCTGCTCCCGAGGTTGGCAATGCCCTGCCGCTGGCAAACATCCCCGTTGGTACCGTGATCCACAACATCGAGTTGCGTCCGGGCCAGGGTGCTCTGCTCGTTCGTTCGGCTGGTAATTTTGCTCAGTTGACTTCTCGTGAAGGCAGTTACTGTGTGATTAAGCTCCCTTCGGGTGAAACCCGCAAGGTGCTCTCTGCTTGTAAGGCTACCGTAGGTAGTGTGGGCAACTCCGACCACGCTCTTGAGCAGTCGGGTAAGGCAGGCCGCTCTCGCTGGCTGGGCCGTCGTCCTCACAACCGTGGTGTTGTCATGAACCCGCACGATCACCCGATGGGTGGTGGTGAAGGACGCCAGTCTGGTGGACATCCGCGTTCACGTAAGGGCCTCTACGCTAAGGGTCTTAAGACACGTGCTCCGAAGAAGGCTTCGAACAAGTACATCATTGAAAGAGCTAACAAGAAGTAAACAAGTTAACTAAGAGTAAATTATGAGTCGTTCACTTAAAAAAGGCCCGTACATCAACGTATCGCTCGAGAAGAAGATTCTCGCCATGAACGAGAGCGGTAAGAAGACTGTCGTCAAGACGTGGGCCAGAGCATCAATGATTTCCCCGGACTTCGTGGGACACACTGTTGCAGTTCATAACGGAAACAAATTTATCCCTGTTTACATTACCGAGAATATGGTTGGCCACAAGCTGGGAGAGTTCTCACCGACACGTAAGTTCGGCGGCCATGCTGGTAACAAGAAATAATCGGCAGGGTAGAACCATTTAAAACAAGAAGCAATAATGGGTAAAAGAAAGAAACTCGCTGCCGAAGCTAGAAAGGCAGCTCTCAGAACACAATATTTCGCCAAGCTGAAAGGCGTACCCTCTTCTCCGCGTAAAATGCGCTACGTCGTAGACATGATCCGCGGCATGGAGGTCGACCGCGCACTTGGAGTACTGAGATTCTCGAAGAAGCAGGCCGCTGCAGACGTTGAGAAACTGCTGCGCTCGGCCATCGCCAACTGGGAAGCTAAGAATGATCGCAAGGCTGAGGCCGGTGAACTCTACGTGAGCCGTGTCTTCGTCGACGAAGGTGTTACGATGAAGCGCATGCGTCCCGCCCCTCAGGGTCGCGGCTATCGCATCCGCAAGCGTTCCAACCACGTTACACTGTTTGTAGATACCAAAACTAATGACGAAAAATAATTAAGTAGAATGGGACAGAAAGTTAATCCAATCAGCAACCGTCTGGGCATCATCCGCGGTTGGGATTCAAATTGGTACGGTGGCAAGAACTTCGGTGACAACCTCGTGGAGGACATGAAGATCCGTAAGTATCTGAACGAGCGCCTGGCAAAGGCCAGCGTTTCGAAGATTGTCATCGAGCGTACGCTGAAACTCGTCACCATCACTATCTGCACAGCCCGTCCGGGTATTGTCATTGGTAAAGGTGGTCAGGACGTTGACAAACTGAAGGAAGAGCTCAAGAAGCTCTATAAGAAGGATATTCAGATCAATATCTATGAGGTGAAGAAACCCGAACTCGATGCTAACATCGTGGCTAATAACATCGCTCGCCAGGTGGAGGGTAAGATTGCTTACCGTCGTGCCATCAAGATGGCTATTCAGAACACGATGCGCGCCGGCGCTGAGGGTATCAAGGTGCAGATCAGCGGTCGTCTGAACGGTGCTGAAATCGCACGTAGCGAGATGTTCAAGGAAGGACGTACTCCGCTGCACACATTCCGCGCCGACATCGACTACTGCCCCACAGAGGCTCTGACCAAGGTCGGCCTGCTGGGCATCAAGGTATGGATCTGCCGTGGAGAGGTCTACGGAGAGCGCGACCTGACTCCTAACTTCTCGCAGGAGAAGCAGGGCAGCGGTCGTGGCGAGCGTCGCGGTGAGCGTCGTGGCCGTGGTGACCGTAAGAGAAACAATAACCGTTAAAAAAGGAAGCTATCATGTTACAGCCAAAAAGAGTAAGATACAGAAGACCTCAGGACGGACGTGGCAATAAAGGCAACGCCCACAGAGGTACACAGCTGGCTTTCGGTTCGTTCGGAATCAAGACGCTTGATGCCAAGTGGATTGACAGCCGCCAGATTGAGGCCGCTCGTGTTGCTATCAACCGTTATATGAACCGTGAAGGTCAGGTGTGGATCCGCATCTTCCCGGACAAACCTATCACCCGCAAGCCTGCCGACGTGCGTATGGGTAAGGGTAAAGGTGACCCCGCAGGATGGGTGGCTCCCGTGACACCGGGCCGCATCCTCTTCGAAGTAGAAGGCGTAAGTTTCGACATCGCCAAGGAGGCTCTTCGCCTCGGTGCTCAGAAACTGCCGGTAAAGACAAAGTTTGTTGTACGACGTGATTACGATAAAAACGCTTAAGCTATGAAGATGAACGAAATAAAAGAACTCGACCTGAAAGATCTCGTCGAGAAGGTGGAGAACGCCGAGGCAAAACTCCAGCAGATGAAGCTGAACCATTCGATTGCTCCGCTTGAGAATCCCTCACAGATTAAGGCCGCTCGTCGTGACATTGCTCGCATGAAGACCGAACTTCGCCAGAGAGAACTTAACAAATAACAATGGTCCAGATGGAAACAAGAAATTTAAGAAAAACAAGACAGGGTGTCGTGATCAGCAACAAAATGGATAAAACCATTGTTATTGCAGCCAAGTTCAAGGAGAAGCACCCGATTTATGGTAAGTTTGTCCAGAAGACAAAGAAATACCATGCACATGATGAGAAGAATGAGTGCAACATCGGTGATACCGTGCTCATTATGGAGACCCGCCCCCTCTCGAAGACAAAGAGATGGCGTTTAGTACAAATCGTAGAAAAAGCTAAGTAATTATGATACAAGCAGAATCAAGACTTACAGTTGCTGACAACAGCGGTGCCCGCGAGGCTCTTTGCATTCGCGTGCTCGGTGGTACACGCCGCCGCTATGCCAGCGTGGGCGACGTCATCGTGGTCGCCGTGAAGAATGCCATTCCCACGTCCGACGTGAAGAAAGGCGCCGTTTCGAAGGCTTTGATCGTTCGTACAAAGAAGGAAATCCGCCGCGCTGACGGTTCGTATATTCGCTTCGACGACAATGCTTGTGTGCTGCTGAACAACGCAGGTGAGCTCCGCGGCAGCCGTATCTTCGGCCCCGTGGCCCGTGAACTGCGTGCCGTTAACATGAAGGTCGTTTCACTGGCACCTGAGGTTCTTTAATCCTTTAAACAAAGTACACAGTAATGAGTAAGTTACATATTAAGAAAAATGATACAGTCGTTGTTCTGGCCGGTGAGGACAAGGGCAAGACTGGTAAAGTGCTCAAGGTACTGGTTGAGAAGAACCGTGCCATCGTGGAAGGCGTCAACATCGTCTCTAAGAGCACCAAGCCTTCAGCTAAGCACCCTCAGGGGGGCATTATCAAGCAGGAGGCTCCGATTCATATCTCAAATTTGAGTCTGATCGACCCGAAGAGTGGCAAGCCCACCCGCATTGCTGTCAAGCATGAGGGCAAGAATGTGGTTCGTATCGCTAAAAAGTCAGGAGAGGAGATTAAGTAATGGATACAGCACAATTAAAGAAAGTTTATAAGGAGCAGATTGCTCCCGAACTTCAGAAGCAGTTCAACTATACCTCAGCAATGCAGGTTCCTGTCCTGAAGAAGATTGTTATCAACCAGGGTCTTGGCGACGCTACGCAGGATAAGAAGATTATTGACGTAGCCATCAACGAGATTTCTGCCATCGCAGGCCAGAAGGCCGTTACGACCTATTCGAAGAAGGATATCGCCAACTTCAAGCTGCGTAAGAAGATGCCCATCGGTGTGATGGTGACACTGCGCCGCGAGCGCATGTATGAGTTCCTCGAGAAGCTCGTGCGTATCGCCCTGCCGCGTATTCGCGACTTCAAGGGTATCGAGAGCAAGTTCGACGGCCGTGGCAACTACACACTCGGTGTGCAGGAGCAGATCATCTTCCCTGAGATCAACATCGACCAGATCGACCGCATCCAGGGTATGAACATCACGTTCGTCACTTCGGCCCAGACCGACGAAGAGGGCTACGCCCTGCTCAAGGCATTCGGACTTCCATTCAAGAACGCTAAAAACGATTAAGAGATATGGCAAAAGAATCAATGAAAGCTCGCGAGGTGAAGCGTGCAAAGCTCGTAGCCCGTTACGCTGAAAAGCGCGCAGCTCTGAAGAAGATTATCGCAACATCTGAGGATCCCGCCGAAGCCTACGAGGCTGCCCGCAAGTTGCAGGCCATCCCCAAGAACGCCAACCCCATCCGTCTGCACAATCGCTGCAAGATCACAGGTCGTCCGAAGGGATACATCCGCCAGTTCGGTCTTTCGCGTATCCAGTTCCGTGAGATGGCCTCTGCAGGTCTTATCCCCGGCGTGAAGAAGGCAAGCTGGTAATCGGAGGAGTAGCACAAGAAGATTTCTATTTTTTAATATTGTCGGGGGAGTCCCGATTAATTAAACATTTATTTTATGACAGATCCAATAGCAGATTATCTGACCAGGCTCAGAAACGCAATCATGGCTCATCACCGTGTTGTGGAGATTCCTGCGTCGAACTTGAAGAAGGAAATCACCAAGATCCTCTTCGAGAAGGGCTATATCCTGAACTACAAGTTCATCGAAGACGGCCCTCAGGGAACTATCAAGGTTGCCTTGAAGTACGACCCTGCAACAAGAACCAGCGCTATCAAGAATTTGAAGCGCGTGTCTACCCCCGGTTTGCGTAAGTACACCGGCTACAAGGACATGCCGAGAGTTATCAACGGACTGGGTATCGCCATCTTATCCACGTCTCAGGGTGTAATGACTAACAAAGAGGCTGCCGACCTGAAGATTGGTGGCGAGGTGCTTTGCTACGTTTATTAATTGGAGGATTGAATATGTCAAGAATAGGAAAATTGCCAATTAGCATTCCCGCAGGTGTCACAGTGGCACAGGACAAGGACGGCGTCGTTACCGTGAAGGGCCCGAAGGGTGAACTCTCACAGAAGGTTGACCGTTCCATCGACATGAAGATCGAGGACGGACACATCACTTTCGAGATTAATGAAGAAAGCCCCGTGAACATCAAGCAGAAGCAGGCCTTCCACGGTCTGTATCGTGCTCTGATCAACAACATGGTTGTTGGTGTCAGCGAGGGTTATAAGAAAGAGCTTGAGCTCGTGGGTGTAGGTTATCGTGTGTCGAACCAGGGAAATATCATTGAGTTCTCTCTCGGCTATACGCACCCCATCTTCATCCAGCTTCCCAAGGAAGTGAAGGTTGAAACCAAGATGGAGCGCAACCAGAACCCCCAGATTATTCTGGAAAGCTGCGATAAGCAGTTGCTCGGTCTTATCTGCGCAAAGATTCGTTCTTTCCGTATGCCTGAGCCTTATAAGGGTAAGGGTGTCTTGTTCAAGGGTGAGGTTATCCGTCGCAAGTCGGGTAAGTCAGCCGCAGCTAAATAATAATTAGGTTTAACGTTCAAAACACAGATTAATTATTATGACAACAAAGAAAGTTGAAAGACGAATCAAGATAAAGTACAGAATTCGTAAGAGCGTAAACGGCACTGCTGAGCGTCCCCGTCTGAGCGTGTTCCGCAGCAACAAGCAGATTTACGCACAGGTTATTAATGATTTGACAGGTTGCACCCTCGCTTCGGCTTCATCTCTCGGTCTCGAGAAGATGCCTAAGAAGGAGCAGGCAGCAAAGGTCGGCGAACTTCTCGCTGAGAAGGCTCAGGCTGCTGGCGTTTCGGCAGTAGTGTTCGACCGTAACGGCTATCTCTATCATGGCCGTGTAAAGGAACTGGCTGACGGTGCTCGTAAGGGTGGTCTTAAATTTTAAACGATTATGGCAATGAATAAAGTTAAAGTAAATAGTGACGTTGAGTTGAAAGACCGTCTGGTAGCCATCAACCGTGTTACAAAAGTAACCAAGGGTGGACGTACCTTCACATTCGCTGCTATCGTCGTTGTTGGTGACGGTAAGGGCGTTATTGGCTGGGGCCTTGGTAAGGCTGGCGAAGTCACCGCCGCTATCGCCAAAGGTGTCGAGTCTGCAAAGAAGAACCTTGTTAAGGTTTCCCTGCTGAAGGGTACCATCCCCCACGAGGTGGAGTATTCCTTCGATGGCGCACAGGTGCTTCTCCGTCCTGCCGCTCCTGGTACAGGTGTGAAGGCCGGTGGTGCCATGCGTTCGGTGCTTGAGAGCGTCGGTGTTACCGATGTGATTGCCAAGTCAAAAGGTTCTTCGAACCCCCACAACTTGGTGAAGGCTACTATCGCAGCTCTTTGCGAGATCCGCGATGCTTATACTGTTGCTGCTGAGCGCGGCATCGATCTGAACAAGGTGTTTAACGGATAAAGATTGGAAAGACAATGGCAACAATTAAGATTAAGCAAATCAAAAGCAAAATCGGTTATCCGATCGACCAGAAGCGCACGCTTCAGGCACTCGGTCTCCACAAGATTTCACAGGTTGTTGAGGTTGAGGACAATCCCAGTATCCGTGGAATGATCCGCAAGGTTCATCATCTGGTGACCGTGGTTGAGTAATTTTTGGACAACACGTAATCTTTTTAAACAAGAACAGTTATGAAGTTAAATAATTTGAAACCAGCAGCAGGCTCTACCCATTCACGTCGTCGTATCGGTCGCGGTCCCGGTTCGGGACTCGGCGGTACTTCTACCCGTGGCCACAAGGGTGCAAAGGCTCGTTCTGGCTATAAGAAGAAGATTGGATTCGAAGGTGGTCAGATGCCTCTCCAGCGCCGTGTGCCGAAGTCTGGATTCAAGAACATCAACCACAAGGAGTATTTTGCTGTCAATCTGGCTACACTGCAGAAACTTGCAGAGGAACAGAATCTCACTAAGATCGGCATCGCCGAGCTCAAGGCTGCAGGTATCTTCAGCGGGCAGAAGCTCGTGAAGATTCTCGGCAATGGTGAGCTGAAGGCCAAACTCGATGTCGAAGCACATGCTTTCTCGAAAACTGCCGAAGAGGCTATCAAGGCAGTAGGTGGTAACACAACTATTATCTAAGAAAAATGAAGAAGTTAATAGAGTACCTGAAGAACTGTTGGAAGGTTGAGGATTTGCGCCAGCGACTCCTCATCACCCTCCTGTTCGTGGCCATTTACCGTTTCGGATCATTCGTGGTGCTTCCCGGTATCGATCCGACTAGTCTGAACAACCTGCATTCGCAGACTGAGGGTGGACTGATGTCCCTTCTCGACATGTTCTCTGGTGGTGCATTCTCCAATGCGTCTATCTTCGCACTGGGAATCATGCCGTACATCTCAGCTTCTATCGTCATGCAGCTTCTTGCTGTCGCTGTACCTTACTTCCAGAAGATGCAGCGTGAGGGTGAGAGTGGCCGCAAGAAGATCAACATGTATACTCGCTATCTGACAGTGGCAATCCTGTTCTTCCAGGCACCGTCTTACCTGCTGAACCTTAAGATGCAGGCTAGTCAGGCACTGTCGACGGGTATCTCATGGACAGTCTTCATGTTCCCCGCTACCATCATCCTCGCAGCAGGTAGCATGTTCATCCTCTGGTTGGGTGAGCGCATTACCGATAAGGGTATTGGAAACGGTATCTCGCTGATCATTATGATCGGTATCATCGCCCGTCTGCCCCAGGCATTCTTCCAGGAGTTCAGCTCCCGCCTGCAGGCCATCTCTGGTGGTGGTATCATCATGTTCATCGCAGAACTTCTGATCCTCTATGCTGTGATCTGTGCTGCTATCCTTCTCACGCAAGGTGTTCGCAAAGTACCCGTGCAGTATGCTAAGCGCCTCGTAGGCAACAAACAGTATGGTGGTGCACGTCAGTACATCCCCCTGAAGTTGTTCGCAGCCAACGTGATGCCTATCATCTTTGCCCAGGCTCTGATGTTCATCCCGCTTGCTTTTGTCCGCTATCAGTCGGAGAACGCCAGCTGGGTTGTGCGTTCATTGCTTGACAACGGCAGCTTGCTGTACAACATCATCTATGTCATCCTCATCATCCTCTTCACGTATTTCTATACCGCCATCACGATGAACCCGACACAGATGGCAGAAGACATGAAGCGCAACAATGGTTTCATTCCCGGCATCAAGCCCGGAAAGGACACCGCAGACTATATCGACACCATCATGTCGCGTATCACGTTGCCCGGTTCGCTCTTCATCGCCTTCATCGCCGTGATGCCGGCGCTGGCTGGTCTGCTCAATGTGCAGCAGGCATTTGCCCAGTTCTTCGGTGGTACGTCACTGCTCATCCTTGTGGGTGTGGTGATCGATACGCTGCAGCAGATTGAGAGCCATCTGATGATGCGTCATTATGACGGTCTGCTCAACTCAGGCCATACCCGTAACAGCGGAGTGTCTGCATATTGATCTTATCTTGCGGGATGAAGATATATCTGAAGACCGAAGATGAAATTGAGCTGATGCGCCGGGCAAACCAACTTGTTGGTAAAACGCTCGGCGAATTGGCGAAACATATCAAACCAGGTGTAACGACCCTCCAATTGGATCACATCGCAGAGGAGTTCATCAGGGATTACGGAGCCATTCCGACCTTCAAGAACTTCCCAAATCCTTTTGGAGGGCCATTCCCCGCCAGCATCTGCACGTCGGTGAACGATGTTGTGGTGCATGGCATACCAAGCGAAAAGACCATCCTGCGTGAAGGTGACATTGTCTCCATTGACTGCGGCACCCTTCTGGATGGCTACAATGGCGATTCGTGCTACACGTTTGCCGTAGGCGAGGTGTCGGAAGAAGTTCAGCAACTCCTTCGCATCACCAAGGAATCGCTCTACTTGGGTATCGAGCAGGCTGTGTCGGGGAAACACATCGGCGACATCGGTGCGGCAGTGCAGGATTACTGTGAAGGAGTTGGCTACGGAGTAGTCAGGGAAGTCACGGGACATGGTATAGGCCGCCAGATGCACGAAGACCCGCCTGTGCCTAATTATGGAAAGCGTGGTAACGGAGTCTTGCTCAAGCAAGGGATGTGTATCGCTATAGAGCCCATGATAACGATGGGCGACCGGCATATCTGGCTCGACAAAGACCGCTGGTCACTGCGCACCCGTGATGGCAAGCCTGCCGCTCATTTCGAGCATACCATTGCCGTCCGTGCCGGTAAGGCCGAAATATTATCCACATTTGATGATATAGAATCAACTTCGGTACAATAGATCGTTTTTATCTTAAAGGAGAATAGTTAAACAATTTATGGCAAAACAATCCGCAATAGAGCAAGACGGAACGATTCTCGAATCGCTGTCGAATGCTATGTTTCGTGTAGAACTTGAGAATGGAGTGCAGATCATCGCCCATATTTCAGGCAAGATGAGAATGCATTACATTAAAATACTGCCTGGCGACAAGGTGAAGGTAGAGATGAGTCCCTACGACCTGACGAAAGGCAGAATCGTGTTCAGATACAAATAATTTTTTTATAGATATGAAGACAAGAGCATCATTAAAAAAGCGCAATGAAGATTGCAAGATTGTACGTCGTAAAGGCCGTCTGTTCCTGATCAACAAGAAGAACCCTAAGTTCAAAACACGTCAGGGATAATGTTAAAAATGCAAAAAAACGCTGATAATCAAAATATTATGCGTAACTTTGCATGCTTTTAGCGAAAATCAGTATTTAAACATTTAATTATCAATCATTTAACAACAAATGGCAATAAGAATTGTTGGAGTAGATTTGCCCCAGAATAAGCGTGGCGAAATCGCATTGACCTATATCTACGGTATAGGTCGAAGTAGTTCAGCAAAGATATTGGACAAGGCCGGCGTGAGCCGCGACCTGAAAGTCAACGAGTGGACCGACGATCAGGCAGCCAAGATCCGTGAAATCATCGGCGCTGAATTCAAAGTAGAAGGTGATCTCCGCAGCGAGATCCAGATGAATATCAAGCGACTGATGGATATTGGTTGCTATCGTGGAGTACGTCATCGTCATGGTCTTCCCGTGCGCGGTCAGAGCACAAAGAATAATGCTCGTACCCGTAAAGGAAAGAAGAAGACTGTTGCTAACAAGAAGAAGGCCACGAAGTAATTTTAATGTTTAACGATCAAAAAGATTAAAGTTTTAAGTCATGGCAAAGAAACAAGCAACATCTAAGAAGAGAAACGTAAGAGTTGACGCCATTGGTCAGCTCCATGTACATAGCTCGTTCAACAACATCATCGTCTCATTGGCCAACAGCGAGGGTCAGGTCATCTCTTGGTCTTCAGCTGGTAAGATGGGATTCCGCGGTTCTAAGAAGAACACTCCTTATGCAGCCCAGATGGCAGCAGAGGATTGCGCAAAGGTGGCCTACGACCTTGGTCTGCGCAAGGTGAAGGCTTACGTGAAGGGTCCCGGTAACGGTCGTGAGTCGGCCATCCGTGGCGTCCACGGCACTGGTATCGAGGTCATCGAGATTGTCGATGTTACGCCGCTGCCGCACAACGGCTGCCGTCCTCCGAAGCGTCGTAAGGTATAAGCGAGCAACCTCACATTTTTTTATCCTAAGATTTTTTTATTCAAGTATTATGGCTAAGTATATAGGTCCGAAATCAAAAATTGCACGCCGATTTGGTGAACCCATCTTCGGCGCCGACAAAGTTTTGTCCAAGAGAAACTTCCCTCCTGGACAGCATGGCAACAATCGTCGCAGAAAGCAGTCTGAGTACGGTGTCATGTTGGCAGAGAAGCAGAAAGCCAAGTACACCTATGGTGTGCTCGAGCGCCAGTTCCGTAATATGTTTGAAAAGGCCGCCAAGGCTGAAGGCATCACGGGTGAAGTGCTTCTCCAGAATTTGGAGTGCAGACTCGACAATGTAGTGTTCCGTCTTGGTATCGCCCCGACTCGTGCAGCTGCCCGTCAGCTCGTCGGTCACAAGCATATCGTCGTCGATGGCAAGGTTGTAAATATTCCTTCGTTCGCCGTGAAGCCGGGAATGGTTGTTGGTGTGCGTGAGAAGGCTAAGTCGCTCGAGGTTATCGAGAGCGCACTGGCTGGCTTCAACCACAGCAAGTATCCTTGGATTGAATGGGACGAGCAGACAAAGAGCGGTAAGTTCCTGCACAAGCCGGAGCGCGCCGACATCCCTGAGAATATTAAGGAGCAGTTAATCGTTGAGTTGTACTCTAAATAAAATCATTGAATTAATGGCGATATTAGCATTTCAAAAACCCGATAAAGTTGTAATGTTGGAGGCCAACGACAAGTTCGGTAAGTTCGAATTTCGTCCTCTTGAGCCTGGCTTCGGTGTGACCATTGGTAACGCCTTGCGCCGCATTCTGCTTTCGTCACTGGAGGGTTATGCTATCAATACCGTGAAGATTAGCGGTGTTGAGCACGAGTTCTCTTCAGTACCCGGCGTGAAGGAGGATGTCACCAACATTATTTTGAATCTCAAACAAGTTCGATTCAAGCAAGTAGTAGAAGAATTCGAGAATGAGAAAGTTAGTATCACCGTAGAGAATTCCACCGAATTCAAAGCTGGTGATATCAGTAAGTATCTGACTGGATTTGAAGTGTTAAACCCCGATTTGGTGATTTGTCATTTAGATGCCAAAGCCTCGATGCAGCTTGACCTCACTATCAACAAAGGTCGTGGCTACGTGCCCGCCGACGAGAACCGTGAGTACTGCACCGACGTCAACGTACTCCCAATCGATTCCATCTACACCCCAATCCGCAACGTGAAATACGCTGTCGAGCCCTATCGTGTCGAGCAGAAGACCGACTACGACAAGCTTGTCATCGAAGTCACAACGGATGGTTCCATTCACCCGAAAGACGCACTGAAGGAGGCCGCCAAGATCCTCATCTACCACTTCATGCTGTTCTCCGACGAGAAGATCACGCTTGAGAATCCCGATCAGGAGACCAACCAGGAGTTCGACGAGGAAGTGCTGCACATGCGCCAGTTGCTCAAGACCAAGCTCATCGACATGAACCTCTCGGTTCGCGCCCTCAACTGCTTGAAGGCTGCCGATGTAGAGACGCTGGGCGACTTGGTACAGTACAACAAGACTGACCTCCTGAAGTTCCGCAACTTTGGTAAGAAATCGCTCTCTGAGCTTGATGATTTGCTCGAGGGTCTGAATCTGTCGTTTGGAACCGATATTTCAAAGTACAAATTAAATCAAGACTGAAAAGTAAACAATGAGACACGGTAAGAAATTCAACCATCTGGGCCGTACTGCAGACCATCGCCGTGCCATGCTTGCCAACATGGCCATCTCGCTGATCATGCACAAAAGAATCACTACGACCCTCGCCAAGGCAAAGGCACTCAAGAAGTATGTAGAGCCGCTCATCACACGAGCAAAGGCTGAGAACAACCAGACCAAGGAGCAGACCACCACGCAGCATCGCGTTGTGTTCAGCTATTTGCAGAACAAGGAAGCTCTGAAGGAGTTGTTCGGTGTTGTGGGTCCCAAGGTGGGCGAGCGCCCCGGTGGTTACACCCGCATCATCAAGCTCGGTCATCGTCAGGGCGACGGTGCTGACATTGCTTTCATCGAGCTTGTCGACTTCGACGAGAACATGGCTAAGGAGCCGAAGGCTGCCAAGAAGACACGCCGTAGCCGTAAGGCTGCTCCCAAGGCAGAGGCTGCCGTTGAGGCACCCGCCGCTGAAGAAGCCCAGGCCGAGGCAACTGCTGAATAAGCAAGAGGCTGAATTCGCAGAAAGAAGTAAAATTTCCCTCTATAAGAATCTTCGACTTGCATGCTGGCAGGTCGAAGATTTTTTTTGAAACAATTGTAGCTATGAAACATATTATACTCCTGCTCATGGCCTTGTTGGCCGCCGCTGTCAGCCAGGCTCAGGATGCCGCCAAAGCAGCAACCGACACCGTGGCCGCCGACTCGGCTGTCAACGTTGTCGCTTGGTTCACGAAAACCGACACCATTGTCTACACCCAGAAAGATCAGCAGCTACACATCGCTCAGGGCGATACTGCCGTGATGAGCAGTGCTGAGCGTCGCTACCGCATTGCTGTACTCGACAGTACGTCGAAAGGCTACCGCCTGGAGTTTGTGCTTCTCGGCTTCGCCTACAACCGTCCTGCCGCCGGCAAAATACAAAGCGAAATCCTGGACGAGATGATGAAAAGCATGCAGGGTTTACGCGTCATTTTTACCACCGATGAGCTGGGCCGTGTGCGCGACATTGAGAACTTGAAGGACGTGCGCACGCAAGTCTATGCCAAGTGCGACTCCATGATCAGTGCCATCTATGCAGCCAATCCTGCCCTTTATGCCAAGCGGTCGAAGCCCGACATGATGAAAGACATCCACCGCCAACTTGACACTACCTACGGTTCCAAGCAGCGGTTCCTCGAGCAGATGGATGCCCTCACCCTGCTCTTCGGTAATCACGGCCGCTCCTTCAACCTGGGCCGCTATGAGGAAGAGGAAAACGGCACCTCGGTCATCGTCAATGCTTCGCAAGGCAAAGCCGATGCCGACGACGAGTCAGCTTCTGCCGGCGACTATCAGGTCTTTACACAAGTAACGGAGCCCACCTCGGCTACTGACAGTCAGCAAGTCATCATCTATACCGACTATTTCCCCGATGGTTGGCCCCGTTACGCCTATTTCTGTAACCAGACGGGCAGCGACGCCGTCTCGTCGGTCAATATTGTGGAGATAGAGTGGGAGTCCCGAATGTGGTGATGGTGGCTATTTCTTCGTCGGCACGTTGAACTCGCAGACTTTCGAGATAGCCTTGTTGCCCTGCAGCACTGAGACGCAGATGCGTGCCGTGCCGTCTTTCAAGCGGTTGTCGGCTTTCATCACAGCCGTGTAGCGTATGCCGCGGCCTGGATCAATGCGCTCTACGTGCATGTTCGGCGAGATGTAGATGTGGCGGTTACCGCTGGCCTCCACCACAGTGGGCTGAACGTCATAGATAGGCTCTTTGCCGTGATTGTAGATTTCGAAGATCACCTTGCACACTTCGTTGCGGTTGATGGCTCTGTCCTGATTGTCGTCCACGATGCGTGCGTTGCGTATCTCAATGGCCGGCGTGTACTCCAGCCCCATGGCCAACTGGTCGACACTCGATTCCAGCGGCATCACCGTGTTGCCCGGCTGTGCAGAGTAGTCACCCGTGTAGTCGCTGCTCTGGAAATCGTAGATGCGGTCGTCGCCGCTGTTCGTAGCATCAAAGCCGCTGTCCAGATAGTCTCGGTTGCTCTCAAAGTTGCTGTAGTTGCCTTGTTCGGCCTGCTGCTGAGCCTTGCGTTCCATCACCTGCTGGTAGTGGTCGCGCACCTCCTGCTTGTTCTTCTGGTCGGCTGCAGCACCGATGGCGCTGCCCACTACGGCACCGCCCACCATGCCTACAATCGTGCCCACGTCATGTCCGCGCGGACCGCCGGTGATGCCTCCGATAGCCGAGCCCAGGATAGAGCCGAGCGTCGAACCCGTATAAGCCCCGCTGCCCGTGTAGGTGCCACAACTGCTGATGAGCAGTGCGCTGGCAGCAATGATGATCATGTTCTTTTTCATTCTTTTTCCTTATTAAATTGTTGTTGGTCTATTTCTTCACGATGCAAAAATAATCATAAATTCCAACATACAAAAGGGCATTTCCCTATTTTAACATAGGGAAATGCCTAAAAAGTGTTTAAGTGAGACTGTCATTGCTGCGTCGGGAGCATCTCGTTTGTTTGAAGGAAAAGACAGAAAGGGCTAAGCCAGCCGGAGCTTTGTTCCAGATGGTCTGGAACTAAGAACTGATAGCTGTAGGTCTAAGAGCTACAGGTATTAACTCATGGAGTTATAGGTATTAGAACAAAGCTATGTTGACATTGGAACATCAATAAAGCCCCGCGAATACGCAGGGATGGGGCTGTAGCCTCTTGAGCGCGCTCACAACCAATGATTACGCTGAATTTGTTGCGCCGTGAAAAACTGCTAGAAGATGCTGATGTTCTTGATGCGCTCGATGATGTTGTGCAGGGTGCCTTGCTCCTGCTTGTCGTCGGTTGCAGAGGTGTTGGTGGCAGCCTTGGAGTCGCTGCCAGTGGTTGTGCGAGCAGCCTTGGCGCCGCTGCTGGAAGTGGTGTGAGCAGCCTTGGTGCCGCTGCTGGAAGTGGTGCGAGCGGGTTTGGTGGCGGTCTTCGGTTGCTTGTTCGACTTCAGTTCCTCTGAAGGTTTAGTGTTGCGCTCGCGCATGCGCTCCTGCCATTCGTCGTAGATGGTGGCGGTGGGGGTGGTAATCTCGAAGTCAGGCAGGGTGGCAGCTTCTTCCGGCTGGCGGTAGGGTACGCCTGTGTGGGGCTCTACTTTCTCAATCTCCACCATTGCTACGCCGGCGGCTAAGATGCCAAGTTCCTTGGCGGCGCGCCAGGAGAGGTCGATGATGCGCCCGCGCACAAAGGGCCCGCGATCGGTGACGCGCACGACGACCTCGCGGCCGTTGGCCGGGTTCTTCACGCGCAGCATGGTGCCGAAGGGATAGGTGCGATGAGCGCAGGTGAGGCTGTCGTGATGCAGGCGTTCGCCGTTGGCGGTGCGTGTTCCGGTAGCGCGCTTGGAGTAGAAGGTGGCCTTGCCTTTCTCCACTGTCTGTGCAGAAAGAAGTGGAGAGTGGAAAGTGAAAAGAGGAAACGAAAAGAGTGCTACGCACAGCAAGACTGCGCGTAACACTCTTTGGTATGTGAACTGCTTATTACTCAATAATATTCAGTTTTTGGTTGATATGCACCCCTCCCTTAGGGAGGGGCTGGGGGTAGGCTCTGTATTACACAATGCCCTGAGCCATCATGGCATTTTGTGTTTACTTGGCTACGCCGAGCTTACACAATGCCCTGAGCCATCATGGCATTGGCAACCTTCATGAAGCCGGCGACGTTGGCACCGCGCACGTAGTCGATGTAGCCATCGGCCTGTGTGCCGTACTTCACGCACTGCTCGTGGATGCTCGACATGATGTAGTGCAGCTTCTCGTCGACTTCCTCGTTGGCCCAGCTGAGGCGGATGGAGTTCTGAGTCATCTCCAGACCGCTGGTAGCAACGCCACCTGCGTTGACGGCCTTACCAGGAGCGAAGAGCGTCTTGGCGGCGACGAACTTCTCGGCAGCCTCGGCGGTGCAGCCCATGTTCGAAACCTCTGCTACGCAGACGGGGTTCTGGGCGAGAATCATGTCGGCATCGTTGCCGTTGAGCTCGTTCTGGGTAGCGCAAGGCATGTAGATGTCGGCCTTCTGCTCCCAAGGCTTGCGGCCTGCGAAGAACTTCGAGCCTTCGAACTCCTCTTCGTAGGGCTGGCAGACGTCGTTGCCGCTGGCGCGGAGCTCCAGCATGTAGGCAATCTTCTTGTCGTCGAGACCTGCGGGGTCGTAGATGTAGCCGTCAGGACCAGAGATGGTGACAACCTTGGCACCCAGCTCGGTGGCCTTCTTGGCAGCACCCCATGCTACGTTGCCGAAGCCAGAGATGGCCACGGTCTTGCCCTTCAGGTCGAGACCCTTCGTGGCGAGCATGTGCTGAACGAAGTAGATGGCGCCGTAGCCCGTTGCTTCAGGACGGATGCGCGATCCGCCGAACTCGAGGCCCTTGCCGGTGAGCACGCCCTGGAACTGGTGGGTGAGCTTCTTATACATTCCGAACAGATAGCCAATCTCGCGGCCACCAACGCCGATGTCGCCAGCGGGAACGTCCATGTCAGGACCGATGTGGCGATAGAGTTCGGTCATGAAGGCCTGGCAGAAACGCATGATTTCAGCGTCGCTCTTGCCGCGGGGAGCGAAGTCCGATCCGCCCTTGCCGCCGCCCATAGGCAGTGTGGTGAGTGCGTTCTTGAAGGTCTGCTCGAAGCCGAGGAACTTCAGGATGGAAAGGTTTACAGAGGGGTGGAAGCGCAGGCCGCCTTTGTACGGGCCAATGGCCGAGTTGAACTGTACGCGATAGCCGATGTTCACCTGAACCTCGCCCTTGTCGTCAACCCAGGGCACGCGGAACGTCACGATACGCTCAGGCTCTACGAGGCGCTCGATGAGCTTTGCCTTTTCGAACTCGGGATGCTCGTTGTAGACGTCCTTGATGGATTCGAGAACTTCTTTCACAGCCTGCAGAAACTCAGGCTCACCCGGATGCTTGCGCTCCAGGTCCTGCATAATTTTTACAACTTCCATAGTAATGTTTTTTGGTTTTTGGTTTTGGTTATAGGTTTATGGTATTCAATTTATGTTAGTTTGAATGCGCAAATATAGTCCTTTTTTATGGAACTACCAAATAAAAAGGACAGTTTTTCACTTTTTTAGGTTTTCGCGGGTTTCTTAGGTAAATAGGGTGAAGTTGACGCTGCCGTAGGCGCGGTGTTCGCGGTAGCGGGGATGGTCGGAGAAGTCGTTCTGCTTGCCGTGCTCGAAGACGAATACACCGTCGGGTGCGAGCAGCCCTGACTGCAGCACGAGGTCGGGAATGGTGGCCAGGTTGGGCAGTGCGTAGGGTGGGTCGGCAAAGATGAATGAGAAGGCGGGCTGTGAGGGATTCTTCAGGAATCGGAACACGTCGCCGCGTATGAGGGCATGGTTGCTGACGCCGAGTTTGGCTACACATTGGCTGATGAAGCGTGCGTGGTCGCGGTCAGCCTCTATACTGACCACCTGCGAGCAGCCGCGCGAGAGCAGTTCGAGCGAGATGCTGCCTGTGCCGGCAAAGAGGTCGAGGGCGCGGGCGCCTTCAAGGTCGATGTAGCCTGTGAGCACGTTGAAGATGTTTTCCTTGGCAAAGTCAGTGGTGGGGCGTGCCTTGAAGGTGCGCGGAATGTCGAATCGGCGGCCTTTGAATTGTCCTGTGATGATGCGCATGGTTAGTTTTTCTGAATGGCAAGCATCAGGTCGAAGGGCAGCCCTTTGACTTGGGTGATGCGAGCGCGGTTGAGTTCGGCTGTGGGGTTGATGGTGTAGGCCTTGGCTACGTAGCGGTGTAGCATGTCGAGGGTCAGCTGGCGTTGCGACTGCTCGTCGGCCGTCGGGGGCTGGCTGACGGCGTAGGCCAGATGCAGTTCGTCTTCCTTTGGGTCCATACCCAGCGTCTTCCATACGTGCAGCAGGTGATAGGCAGCATCGTTGACGGTGGTGGCGTCGAAGCGGTTGGAGAAGCGGAACCGGTTCTTGTCGAAAGCGAAGACGTCGAACCTCTTGTCGTGGAAATAGGCATAGAGCTTTCGGCGGGTGCCGATGTAGCTGCGGTTCACCATGTGAGCCCAGATGGGCTGCATGACATGGGCCAGCCGCACGTCGGCGAAGTGGTCGGCCACGACGAGCTGCAGGTCGCGGTTGACGGCGAAGGCCACGACGGCGTTGAGGTTGGGCAGCACCTGGTGGTGGATGGCGCATGTCTCGTAGCCGGTGAAGGTGTGGTGGTAGAGCGTGGTGAGCGCGTCTTCGTCGAGTTCCTGCAGGGGCACGAGCAGCGTGGGCGTGTCGACGACGAGCAGCGCGCGCTGGTAGCCGCGGTTGAGCAGGTCGGCCGAGCGGAACGCCTCGCGCAGGTTGGCAGCGGTAGAGATGCCGCTCTTGGTCAGGAACGGCTCGTAGAGCGTCTGGTTTTCAGCCGTCGGGTCGGCCACGGCAAATGCCATCGAAGTTTTGCTGATGCGGATGATCAGTCGGTTGTCCATGTCTGGTTTCTGGGTTTTCGGGTTTCTACAATACGATGCTGAGCACGCAGAGCACTGCGAGTGCTGCGACACACAGGGCCAGCAGCAGGTTGTGGTTGAGTTTTTTCTTCATATTCCTCTTATTCAGCACTGCAAAGGTAGTGAAAACCGCTTGTATGGCAAAATTATTTTTTTAATTTTTGTCATTCTCCCGACTTTTTGTAATTTTGTGGCATTGAAAAGCAAATCAGCAGAAGGCTTCAAGAAAAAAATGACGTTACAGGAGTTTGTGATGCAGGTGGAACTGCAATTGGGCCATGTGCCTACGGCCGAACAGCACGCCGCCACGGAGTGCTTCGCCCAGTTCTTGGCCGACCGTGAAGGGTTGTCGGTGATGATTCTGCGCGGTTCGGCGGGCACGGGCAAGACGACGCTGGCCAGTGCCCTGGTGCGCACGCTGAAGCGGCTGGGGCAGAAGCTTGTCCTGCTGGCCCCGACGGGCCGGGCGGCCAAGGTGTTCTCGCTCAACAGCGGCGAGCAGGCTTCCACCATCCATCGGCGCATCTATCGGCAGAAAAGCCTGGAGAGCGGTTTCGCCCTGGGTTTCAATGCCAGCAGCGACACGCTGTTTTTCGTCGACGAGGCTTCGATGATCAGCACCCGCGAAGGCATGGGCTTCTTCGGCAGCGGCAGCCTGATCGACGACCTCGTGCAGTTTGTCTACAGCGGCCGCAACTGTCGCATGATGCTCATCGGCGACCCCGCCCAGTTGCCGCCTGTGGGCGAGGACGAGGCGCCGGCGCTCGACGCTGCAGTGCTGCGCAGCTACGGCATGCACGTCTATGAGAGCACGCTCAACGAAGTGGTGCGCCAGAGCGAGGAAAGCGGCATCCTCTGGAATGCCACGCGCATTCGTGCCGCCCTGGCCTCGGCCGATGGCGAGGTGGTGGTGCCTGCCGTGCGCTTTCAGGGCTTTGCCGACGTGCGGCGCGTGCCTGGCGACGAACTCATTGAGGCGCTGGCCTCCAGCTATAGTGCCGTGGGCATGGACGAGACAATGGTAGTGACGCGCAGCAACAAGCGCGCCAACGTCTACAACATGGGCATTCGCAACACCATCCTCGGACGCGAGGAGGAACTCACCACGGGCGACCGCCTGATGGTGGTGAAGAACAACTACACGGTTGCCTCGCGCGAGAAGACTTCCTCGGGCGAGGGCAGCGACCTCTCCTTCATCGCCAACGGCGACCACGCCGTCGTACAGCGCGTGCGCAATGTGCACGAACTCTATGGCTTCCGCTTCGCCGACGTCTGGGTGCAGTTCCCTGACTACAACGACTACGAACTGCATACGAAGGTGCTGCTCGACACGCTCACCACAGAGGCTCCTGCCCTGACGCGCGAGCAGAGCGACCAGCTATATAATAAAGTCTTGGAAGAATATGCCGACGTGCGCCCGAAGCAGGCACGTCTGAAGAAAGTGAAGGAAGACGAGCATTTCAATGCTTTGCAGGTGAAGTTTGCCTATGCCGTCACCTGCCACAAAGCGCAGGGCGGACAGTGGGCCCACGTCTATGTTGACCAGGGCTACGTCACGGCCGACATGTTGAACCGCGACTACATCCACTGGCTCTATACCGCCTTCACCCGCGCTACCGAAACGGTCTTCCTCGTAAATTGGAAGTAGCGAATCTCCCTGTTTTCGTTACCTTTTTTTCTCTCCACTGCGCTACGAAAGCGTCTCTCTGTCGTAGCTCGTGGTCCCTTGTCACCTTGTTACTTTGTCACTTTGTCACTTTGTCACCTTGATCCCGATGCCTCCCATGATGCGGGCCGTCTGGAGATAGGGATTTGTGTTCAGTTCGGCAAACACGGGCAACGTCAGGCCACCGCGCAGGCGAATCTCCTTCGTGGCGCGCACCGATGCCGACACGCATGCCGGACCTTCGGCATAGAAGTAATCGTGGGTTTCGCTCAGGGTTGAATAGTCGGGAATTGCCACACCCGCACTCTCCATCGGCGTGAAGCCCGCCTTTGCCTCCCAGCTGAGGCCTCCGAGGCGGAACGGCACCGTCAGTTCTATGTAGGTGGAGTAGGCCTGCTGTCCGTTCAGTTTCGTGTCGTGTCCGTAGAAGATGCAGTAGGCCTGCAGGCTGCCGTAGCGGCAGGTATAGCCGATGTTACCCTCCAGACGGTGGCCGGTGGTCTCCTTGTTATAGGCAAAATAGAGGTCGCGCGGCTCTATGCCCGTCTGCCAGTAGTCGTTCACGCCGATGTTCAGTCCGAACGGGAACTCGTAGCCCAGCGAGAGGTCCAGTTCCTCTTCGTCGCCATTGGCAAATCCTTTGCTGCCGAACATCTTCACATAGGCACCCTGCCACTTCACCTTGGCCGACGGCTGCAGGCTGATACCGCCTTTCTGCATGCCGCGCCAGAGGTAGTTGCTCACGAGGTCCACCTGTGCCTCCACTTCGGCTGATTCCTGTGCGTTCATGCTGGCCGGCGCAAACATCATTCCCGCCACCAGCACCATCAGTTTCATGATATTTTTCTTCATAGACTATCCGTTTCTTTTCTTTATCGTTCTATCAGGTCGAGGAACTTTGCCCACTGCTTGTTCAGTTGGAAGTTGCCGAGCGACCCTTTCTTGATGTTCACGGCAGCCTCGCGGAACGTGGTCTTGCTGAACGAGTTGCTGTTGATTTTGGGTGGGGCGGCGCCCAGCACGTTGACCTCCATCAGGCTGTTGCACTTGTCGAAGGCCGAGCCCTCAATCTCTTTCAGCGACGACGGCAGCGTGATCTTTGCCAGGCTGGTGCATCCCTCGAAGGCCGAACTGCCAATCTCCTTCAGGCTGTTGGGGAAGGCGATGGTCTCCAGGTTGGTGCAGCCGCGGAACAGGTCGCTGGCTATGTTGACGAGGCCGTTGGGCAACGTCAGCCGGCGCAGGTTGCTGCAGTCGCGGAAGGCCGCCGTGCCTATCTTCACGATGGAGTTGGGCAGGTAGAGGCTGTCGAGCGACGAGCATCCGCGGAAAGCCTCGCTGGCAATGTCGCTCACCGAGTTGGGCAGGTGCAGTTCCTCCAGCGACGAACAGTTCTCCAGCACGCTGCTCGTCACCTTGCTGAGGCTGCTGGGGAACGTGAAGGCCTTCAGGCTGCTGCATCCCTTAAAGGCTTCCGAACCGATGCTCTTCACGCCCGTGGGGATGCTGATTTCTTCCAGCGACGAGCAGTTTTCGAAGGCGTTGCCGGAAATGGACGTCATGCCTGTGGGCAGGTCTACGTACTTCAGATTGCTGCATTCCTCGAAGGTGCTGTGGGGCAGCGACGTGATGCTCAAGGGGATGCTGATGGTCTCCAGCGACTTACAGCCTTTGAACACGCCCGTGCTCATCTTGCGGATGCTCTTCGGCAGTGTCACGTCGACCAGACTCGAACAGTCGGCAAACAACTGCGTGGCCAGTTCTTCGACGCTCTTCGGCAGTTCGATGGCCTTCAGGCTCGAGCAGCCGGCAAAGGCGCGGGCACCAATCTTGCTGACGGTCTTCGGAATGACCACCGATGTCATGCCTGTCGATTTCTCAAAGGCACTGGTGGCAATCTCCTCGACGTAGTATGTCAGGCTGTCGGCCTCAATCTTTTCAGGGATGACGATGTCGCCAGAGTATGGTTCGGCACTTTTCAGGACGATGGCTGTTTCCTTCTTTGCATTCAGCGAGTAGCAGATGCCATCGATAATGGTCTTGTCCTTCTTGCCCTTGATGTCGATGGCCGAAGCCTCGTAAGGCAGAAGGAGCATGAGGAAAAATGGCAAGACCCATTTCGCCATGTGTGAGGTGGATAAGCTAAGCTGTTTCATACTTTCTGAAGCCGGTTTAAGTGAGTACAAAGGCCTGTGGCCGGAGGGGGTGTTGATGGGGTGGATTACTGGTTCAGATCCAGGAAGATCGAGAAGCCTGTCATGTCGAGCACGCTCTGCACGGTGGGCTGCACGTTGATGAGTTTCAGCGTGCCGCCGGCTGCGTTGAGCGCTTTCTGCGCCTGAAGAAACACGCGCAGTCCCGAACTGGCAATGTATTCCAGCTCCTTGCAGTCGAACACTACATCGTTCTTTTCGTTGACGATATCTTCAATTTCCTCACTCAGTGTGGGCGCAGCGCTCGTGTCGAGACGTCCGGCCAGTTCCACTACGATCTTCTCTCCTTTGATGATGTTGATTTCCATAGGGATTTGATAATTTTTTGATTAGAATGCCAGTTCAAGTACCTTGTCGAGGGCTGCCGACAGACCGTCGGCGTTTTTGCCGCCAGCCGTGGCGAAGTGGGGCTGACCGCCACCGCCGCCTTGCATCAGCTTGGCAGCCTCGCGCACCAGTTGACCGGCGTTCTTGCCTTCGGCCACGAGGTCGTCGCTCAGCGAGACAGTGAGCGTCGGCTTGCCGTTGGTGGCGCAGCCAATGGCCACGAGCAAGGCTTCGGGGAACTGCGTGCGCAGCTGGAACACGAGGTCCTTGACGAGTTGTGCATCCAGCGGCAGCACGCCCGAGATGATCTTCACTCCGTTCTTCTCCTTTGCGTTCTCAATGAGCTTCTGCTTCAGTTCCTTTGCCTTCTGGGCTTGGAATTCGTCCACCTGTCCCTGCAGTTCCTTGTTCTCGGCGATGGCTTTCTTCACGGTGGTGAGCAAGTCGGGAGCATTGTTCAGCAGCGTGCGCAGGTCGGTCATGAAGTCCTGCATCATGTCGCACATAGCCTCCACCTCTTTGCCGGTGATGGCCTCAATGCGGCGGATGCCGGCGGCAATGCTGCTCTCGCTGGTGATGCGCACCATGCCGAGCTGGCCGGTGGCCTTGGCGTGGCAACCGCCGCAGAACTCCACGGAGTCGCCGAACTTCACCACGCGCACCTTGTCGCCGTATTTCTCGCCGAACAGGGCGATGGCCCCCATCTCGCGTGCCTCGTCGATGGGGCAGTCGCGGTATTCCTCGAGGGGGATATTCTGGCGAATCTTCTCGTTAACGATGTGCTCCACCTCGCGCAGCTGCTCGGGTGTCACCTTCTCGAAGTGTGAGAAGTCGAAGCGCAGACCGTCGGCGGTGACCAGCGAACCGCGCTGCTCGACGTGGGTGCCCAGCACCTCGCGCAGGGCAGCATCCAGCAGGTGGGTGCAGGTGTGGTTCGACTCGATGGCGCGGCGCTTGTCGACGTCGACGCAGGCCATGAACTCGGCTTCCACGTTCTTCGGCAGTTGCTTCACGATGTGGATGCTCTGGTTGTTCTCGCGCTTGGTGTCGATGACCTCCACGGTCTCCTCTTCCGACACGAGCACGCCCTGGTCGCCAACCTCGCCACCCATCTCGCCGTAGAACGGCGTCTGGTCGAGCACGAGTTCGTAGAACGTGTTCTTCTTCTGTGTCACCTTGCGGTAGCGCAGGATGTGGCAGGTGTATTCTGTGTAGTCGTAGCCCACGAACTGCTGTTCGCCCTCGCGCAGTTCCACCCAGTCGGTGCTCTCCACCTGGGCGGCGTTGCGGGCGCGGTCCTTCTGCTTCTGCATCTCGGCGTTGAACTCGTCTACGTTCACCGTCAGGCCGTTCTCGCGGCAGATGAGCTCAGTCAGGTCGAGCGGGAAGCCGTAGGTGTCGAACAGACGGAAGGCGTCGGTGCCGGCGAGCACGGTCTTCTCGTGAGCCTTCAGCTCGTCCATGGCACCGTTCAGCAGGTTGATGCCACGCTCCAGCGTGCGCAGGAACGAGTCTTCCTCCTCTTTCATGACGCGGCCGATGAGCTGCTGCTGGGCCTTCAGTTCGGGGAAGGCGTCGCCCATCTCTTCAACCAATACGGGCAGCAACTTGTAGAGGAAAGCTTCTTTCTGGCCGAGGAACGTGTAGGCATAGCGCACGGCACGGCGCAGGATGCGGCGAATCACGTAGCCAGCCTTGGCGTTCGACGGCAGCTGGCCGTCGGCAATGGAGAAGGCCACGGCACGCAGGTGGTCGGCGCAGACGCGCATGGCCACGTTCGTGTCTTCCTGTTGCTTCGTATGGGTGCCCTGGCTGACCTCCTCCTCATATGTGGTGTATTTCAGTCCCGTCAGTCGCTCTTCCTCCTTGATGATGGGCTGGAACACGTCGGTGTCGTAGTTCGAGTGCTTGCCCTGCAGCATGCGCACCAGGCGCTCGAAGCCCATGCCCGTGTCGATGACGTTCATGGCGAGTTTCTCCAGCGAGCCGTCGGCCTTGCGGTTGTACTGCATGAACACGAGGTTCCAGATTTCGATGACCTGCGGGTCGTCCTGATTGACGAGTTCGCGGCCGGGCTTGCCGTTCTTTTTCTCTTCGGCGGGACGCGAGTCCACGTGGATTTCCGAGCACGGACCGCAGGGACCCGTGTCGCCCATTTCCCAGAAGTTGTCGTGCTTGTTGCCGTTGATGATGTGGTCGGCAGGCACGTGCTTCAGCCAGTAACCGGCAGCCTCGTCGTCGCGCTCCAGACCTTCCGAGGGGTCGCCTTCGAAGACGGTCACGTACAGGTCTTCGGGGTTCAGTTTCAGCACGTCCACCAGATACTCCCAAGCCATGTCGATGGCGCCTTCCTTGAAATAGTCGCCAAACGACCAGTTGCCCAGCATCTCGAACATGGTGTGGTGGTACGTGTCGTGGCCAACCTCCTCGAGATCGTTGTGCTTACCGCTCACGCGCAGGCACTTCTGTGAGTCGGCACGGCGGCGCGGCTCGGGCTGGCGTGTGCCCAGTATGATGTCCTTCCACTGGTTCATGCCGGCATTGGTGAACATCAGTGTGGGGTCGTCCTTGATTACCATCGGAGCCGAAGGCACAATCACGTGGTCCTTTTGCTCGAAAAACTTCTTGTAAGATTCGCGAATCTCTTTTGCTGTCATCATTTTTTTTATTTACGATTTACTTATTTACGATAGAGGGTCGTATAAACAATTTGAGTGCAAAGTTACAATTTTTTATGAGAAAAGCAGTTGATTTCTCAATTTTTATTACTATCTTTGCCCCAAATAACTGCAAAAGGTGGCAAAAACACCATCAGGCAAGAAAAAAAAGCGTAAAACAGTAAAACGTAAATATCCACATGGCACTGAATCCAAATAAGAACCTCAAACTCTACTATAGCATCAAGGAAGTGGCCGAGATGCTGGGTGTCAACGAGAGCCTGCTGCGCTACTGGGAGAAAGAGTTCCCCCATCTGCGCCCGAAGACCGTCAGTTCCACTGGCGTGCGCCAGTACACGGAGAAGGACATCGAGCAGGTGCGCCTCATCTACAACCTCGTGAAGGTGCGCGGCTTCAAGTTGGCCGCAGCTCGCAAGTATCTCAACGAGAACCGCAAGGGTGTCGACCGTTCCAACGATGTCCTCGAGACCCTCATCTCCCTGCGCGACCAGCTCAAGGACCTGAAGCGCCACCTCGACGCCGCCATCGTCTGACGACATCCGCTTTGTCAGCCGCCATCCGCTTCGTCAGTCGCCCTTCAAGGCTCTCACCACCACTTTCCGCCTGCAGAGATACGAATAAGCGGGCGGAAAGCAAAGCAAAAAACACTTTTTTCTGATTTGCTATCCCGAGCGGGAGTATCTTCGGCGCAGCTAAAGATACAACATCCAGACACCGAATGCAAGAAAATCGCGAAAAACATCTGGGTTGTTGCCGCGAGGACATTCTCGTTCATAAATGTAGCAGCTATATGAATATGATAACCAGATTTTCAATGAAAAGCCTTTATCTTTTCGTACAAATCCTCCCACAAAGCTAATTCATTCCCTTTGACGGATACTGTTACAGAATCCATCCCAGCAATTTTTCCTTCATGGATAGTTAATCCAGGTTCTCCTGACCCGCTTCTTCGTAAGAGGATAAGTTGCTGACAGACATAATCAGAGGCTTTTGCCTTACCAGAATATATTAAATACAGAAGAGCCATTGTTTGCTTACTGACATGAAACCTTTCCAGTAGTCCTTTTTCAAAATCGTCAATGAGAGTATAGATAGACGAATACCTCTCCATAATTGGTAACGCATAAACCGACAAATCACTACATATTCGTTCAACAACCATATTAACAGAAGTCTCATCTTCATCATCTGAAATTCCATATTCCTTTTGGACAGGAGACCCCATCAAATGACCTAAATCGTTCCAAATGATAGAATTAGGAATTCCAAAATAGAAATGCCCGGCTTTTTTTACTCTATCAATTTCTGGATACCAAACATTAACATTTATGGTGTAATATTTTATATGATTTGCTCCTCTTGTGTAATGTGAGAAGTAGAAATCGAGAACAGCATCTCTTTCTATCCTCCTAAATATATTCTTGTTCTTTCGTTTGAAACCCCATTCAATCATCTTTTTAATGAGATTCTCTTTGTTCGTTAAATAATCCATAATCATTGTATTTAATACCAAATTATCGTAGCATTGAAATTTCCCGTATATGGTTTACGTGCAATCTCAAACGGGAGCAGTTCGTTAAACTTTGCGGCATTCGTTCCTACAGGAATAAATTGCATAGAATTGGAACTGGGATTAAAGAAAGACGAATTATTCTCTATCTGTGGCCATATAATTTTTTGATTTTTTGTAAATGATGCTTTCGGGCCATTTTATACTTCAAATAGCGACAATACACCATTTTTGTCATAGCCGACGAAATCTAATCTAGTAGGAACCCCATTAATTTCTATCGTGACTTCTTTTACTATATCATGTCCTCCTTGATTAACCTCAAATCCGCAACCTATAGGGTTTAGTGGGATTTTGCTTGCAAAGCGACAAAATTCATTTTATTGTACATATTTCTTGCACAACAGAAATGTC
>CACZIT010000024.1 GCA_902781315.1 uncultured Prevotellaceae bacterium | reverse complement strand
TTGCTCGGGGTGTTCCTGTAATTCCAGAAGCCACTCTATACGCTTTTCTTCGGTCATCATATTGCTTTTGAGTTTGAATTGAAATACTTTCTTATTTTCTCCACAGACTGCTTTAGGTGGGTGTGGACGGTCTGGCGGCTGACGTTCAGCGCTTCGGCCACTTCCTGGCAGGTCATTTCTCGTAGGTAGCGCAGTCGGAAGATGTTCTGCTCCATCGGTGACAGGTTCTCCCTCACGTAGCGCATCAGTTCTTCCATCTGCATTTGCTCTACCGCTGTATTGTCGCTAATAAGTGTATCAGCATCCTCGGTAAGCAGGCGTGCAAATCGTTCTTGCACCTGTTTGTGCTGCAACACATTCAGACAGCGATGATGCACACTCGCCAAGAGGAACGCTTTTGCGTTGTCTGCAGAGCAACGTGAGTGCCAGATGATACATCTGCGTGTAGTGTGTCTTGAACAGACTTTCAACATCTTTTCGTGTCATACACTTATAATACAGTTCAGACGGAGAAAATGTAAAGCGGAAATGTGATTATTTTCAATTCAAACTCAATTTTTCTATTTTTGGGGTGTATTTTCAACCAAATCGGGCGAGGATGCGCTGTTTCCCATCCTCGCCCGCCTTGATGTTATATTTGCTTCATTGCCACAGCGGTTCATTCTCCCGCCCACGGGGAAGCTCCATCATTAAAACACGGCTCAGAACCGCCCTCGCCCTATCCCATTCGTTGAATCTCGTTTAGATAGAAGAATGCCTCGGGATGTGTCTTTTTAAGTTTGTTGAGTTTGGTAGGCATAGGGAGTTGAAGAGCCTGTGATGCCAACATACCTATATCGTCAGGTGTATAGTGTCGTATCTCGTTAATTCCATTCTCTAAAAGTCGGCTGAGGTAAGCCACTTTGGCTGCATTGATGATGGCAGAATCCAAGGTGTACTTCTCGCTGTGAATGAAATTGCCTATACGGCTAATGCCATCTTGCAGGAGTTTGTATTCCTCCGGATTCGCCAAACCGCGCATACAGATGGTGATGGCTGTCTGGTAGATGTCGTCAAGCACCTGTTGAATGTCATCTGATGGCAAGTTGCGATATTGCAGTTCCACCATGGCAAACTTCATGAAGGTCTGGCGGGTGATGGTCAGGTCGTCCGTGATGTCAAATAGCGAGGCTACGTCATAGAGCTGCTTGATAATCTCCATCGTACATTTCTTATGGCCCTTGAAGAATGGGATGCCCGTCGTGTGTGGAGCGAAAGCCGTCAGTTTGTCGCCCAACAAATCTTCATGACTCGGCAGACTAACCATGACAAGCGGCTCGTCGGTCACCAGTAGCGGACTCTGTATGGGTAGCGACACAATCTGGGAATAGTACGTTTCCTCGAAGAGCACGTCAAGCAGTATCTTGTCCTGTCCACCATTACCGGGATAGCTCACTTCGTAGTAGAACTTGGCGTGTTGCTTCGGTACATCTGTGCGCGAGATGCGCTCTACGAGTTCCACTTTGCCGAAGCTGTATTCTTCGGCATACTGGCTAAGATAGTCCTCTATGATGGTTCCTGGAGGACAGATGATGTCAATGTCTATTGACAATCGTTTGCTGGTGTTCAGGTGGAGCATCAGCGAACTGCCACCTTTGAAGATGAAGGGACAGCCAGAGCGAGTCAGTGCTTCAAGCAGAGAAAAGGCACGGATGGTCTTTTCTACCAATGCAATGTCGCGGACACCTATTTGGCGGGCGGCTTCGGTTATCCATTCAAGGCTTCTACTCTTGGGATTGATCATGGTCTATCGTGTATATGATATGTTCTACTTTCTCTTTCCTGTTGCGGCGAGAGGCATATCTCATCAGTTTGCTCATGTTGACATGATTCCTCTCACGCGCATACTCATATATATTATATATTTCGGAACCGCTGGCGAACTGCAGTTCGTTGTCGCCAATGGCATCCACAAGGATTTTCTCTATACGTGGTACTTGGCAGCCATTCACGATGGTCAATGGCGACTGACCTATCAACTGACGTACCACGATGGCATCAGTACCCGTCAGATAGCGGTCGCAGTCTATGGGTGACGGTGACAGTAGGATGTTTCTGCCAAGCTCCATTTCCTGCAATGCATGGAATACCGTCTCCATACCATCTTTCTCCACATCAACGAAAACATAGCCGATGTCTGGCACATGGAGCATGAACGAAGCAAGCACCCGTGGACTCCAAATACATATATCAAGGAGTGGAAACTTCTGTTTTAGACTCAAATAGATGTTTTTTTCTGTCTCTGATGGCTGATATACGAATTCTGGCAGACTGTCATGAGCCAATTCATACACACCATGACCTACCCTGCGAAGCGAGCCTGATGCAAGCATCCGGTTAATCTGGAGGGTAATCGCACTGTCCTTGATACCCGTCTGCTGGCGGGCAACTTCACGCAACAGGTCCTTCCGATGGAAGGTACCACCTTGTGCCACTGCGTAATTCAATATAGCTTCCGTTGCTGTCATATCTCTGTTTGCCGTTGCAAAATTATATCTTTTTTGTCAAACATCAAAACATTTTGCCAAGAAAGAAATATTTCAGCAGCTTTTTTAACATAAATACGAGTGTATTCTGACTAAATCCAGCATTATCACAGGTAATCATCTCTCTGTCGAACCATAAATGTTGGCACGTCTGAATGTCCTTTTTCTTCTTCTTCGTTGAATTTGAATTATTAACCGTCGTTGAATCCCAAATGCTTAGAGCATCCAAGATACAACTGCGGTACAAGAACCTTTTTTTTCGTTGATTTTCGTGCTATCGGCAAAGCCCCAAAACGAGCAACTGTTGTCAGCCAGACTTGGCAAATGGCAAAATTGCCTCAAAATTAAAAGTTAAACAATCTTAACAAGCTGTTAAAACTTGCATGCCTTTGAAGGCTGGTTTTGCTCTGCAAAACTCTTCGATTTCTAATTTTTCGATATTGCACTATTTTGTACTGTTCAATTGTTGGAGTATCGTATTTCTGTCTGTGTATCAATTATTTATGACCCCCAAAAACACTTTCCAATGAATTGGCTGGCTATCCCTATCTCGTGCCTATGCCCTTCCACTGAATTTTTCTGACAAAACGGCCTCCGCGTGAAACAATGAAATAGAGCGTGAAACAATGAGGAGCCTACCCCTAGCCCCTCCCTAAAGGGAAGGGAATCCTGCTAAACCTATGGTTTGACTCGGCTAAACCTATGGTTTGGATGATACAACTCTATGAGATGGAGCATGCAACTCAATGAGATAGATTGACTAAACCTATGGTTTACGTGGTCTAAACCTATCGTTTTAAGCCCCCTAACATAGGGGGTTGGGGGTCTTAAATGGCTAACCGTTTGACCCACAACACGTTAGAGACTTTGCGGAAATACGGGCGTATTTCGGAAAAAAAATTTGCAGTCGGGAATTTTTAAAAATTAACTGGGTATTTTCGACCAAATGTTTTTACAGATGTCTGGCTGCGATGGCGGGTCAGATGACCTCCAGCTGGTGGAGGAAGATGGCGGCAATGGCCAACGGGCAGACGTAGCGGATGAGGAAGAGGAAGGTGGTGAAGATCCAGGAGTGGGTCCAGACGGTGCCCTCGTTGGTGAACTCGTCGCGTACGAGGCGGCGGGGCACCATCCATCCGAGGAAGAGGCAGGTGAGGAAGCCGCCCACGGGGAGGAAGATCTGGCCGGTGACGAAGTCGAACACGTCGAACAGCGGACGGCCGAAGAGGGTGATGCCCTCGACGGCGCCGAGCGAGAGCGAGCAGCAGGCACCGATGATGCTGCAGAGCACGGTGACGATAAGGGCTGCGCGGCTGCGCGTGAGGTGGAACTCTTCGTGGAAGAAGGCCGTGGAGACCTCGTGGAGCGACATGAGCGACGTGAGTGCGGCCAGCGAGAGCAGGGCGTAGAAGAACAGGGCGACGACATAGCCCAGTGCGGGCATGGCGGCGAAGGCCTGGTTGAAGACGTTGGGCAGGGTGATGAACACGAGCGAGGCGCCGCTGTCGGGGCTGACACCCACTGAGAAGGCGGCGGGGAAGATCATGAGTCCGGCGAGGATGGCGATGAGCGAGTCGACGAACGATATCTGAACAGCCGACGAGAGCAGGTTGGTCTGGCGGCTGTAGTAGCTGGCATAGGTGGCGAGGCAGCCCATGCCGATGCTGAGCGAATAGAACGACTGGCCGAGGGCGCCGAGGAATACGCCGGAGTCTACGCGCGAGAAGTCGGGCTTGAAGAGGAATTCGATGCCTTCGCGGGCGCCGGGCAGCAGGCACGAGGCGACGACGATGACGAGCAGCAGCAGGAAGAGCGTGGGCATGAGCAGCTTGGAGGCGCGCTCGATGCCTCCGCGCACGCCTCGACAGATGACGAGGTGGGTGATGAGGAGGATGGCGACGGTCCAGAATACGGGCCTCAGGGGCGACGCGGAGAACTCCTGGAAGTACTGGGTGACGTAGGCTGCATCGCCCTGCAGCTGGCCTGCCGCCGAGGCGTAGATGTACTGCAGACACCAGCCCGAGACCACGGCGTAGTAGCTGGTGATGAGGAAGCCGGTGAGGATGCCGAGCAGGCCAATGAACTTCGGGAACAGACGGCGGAAGGCCAGCCAGTGGGCAGCCAGTCCGCTCTGGGCCAGCTGGGCGTTGTGGTCGAGGGTGGTGTTGGAATAGACGCGGCTGGTGTTGGCAGCGCCGTGGCGACCAATGATGAACTCGCTGAGCATGCAGGGAATGCCCAGCAGGAGCACGCAGCCCAGATAGATGAGGATGAAGGCTGCGCCGCCGTTCTGGCCCGTCATGTAGGGGAATCGCCATACGTTGCCCAGGCCGACGGCCGAGCCTGCCGTGGCGAGAATGACGCCCAAGCGGCTGCCGAAGTTTGCTCTCTCCGTAGTATGTGCCATCGTAGTTTTTGTTATGAAAACCGATATTCGACTGCAAAATTATAAAAAGTTTGCGAGAAAAAGTGATAATTCGTAACAAATCGTTGCGCGGGAAGAATAATTTTTGTAATTTCGCGGCCGGAAACGAAGAAAATGACTATGAAAATGATGCAACAACTTTTGGACTTGCTGAAGCGCTACAGGCTGTCGTCGCTGTTGGTGGTGGCAATCTGGGTGCTGTGCCTGACGCCGTGGCTGCCCGACACGCCGCTGAGCGAGGTGAGCCTGATCGACAAGTGGACTCACCTGGTGATGTACGGCACGCTGACGGCGGTGGTCTGGTGGGAGTATCTGCGGCAGCACGCGAAAAAAAATGCCGGCAGGCTGTTGCTGCTGGCATTTCTGGCTCCGCTGCTGATGGGCGGGCTGATAGAGTTGGCGCAGGCCTACTGCACGGGTGGCCGTAGGAGCGGCGAGTGGCTGGACTTCCTTGCCAACTCGCTGGGCGTTGTGCTGGGCACGCTGGTGGGGCTGCTGATGAGCCGCTTCGTGGGGCCGCGCAAGGGCTGATGAACCTTTCCCCTGACGGAGGGTAGGCGCGCAGGTGCTGAGGAGCCTTTCCCTGGACGGGGTGGGGGCTGCTTACTGGTCGTCGCGGATGCCGAGCTGATAGAGGATTTCGTCTTCGGTGACGAGGTTGAAGTCGCCGGCCACAGAGTTCTTCAGCTGCGAGGCTGCCACCGAGAAGTCGAGGCAGCGCTGCGGCTGGCCGGGCCACTTCTCGGCTGCGTGGATGTAGGCGGCCACGAAGGCATCGCCCACGCCGACGGGGTCGACGATGGGGTAGATGTCGTAGATGCGGGCCTGATAGATGTCGCCCTCGTACCAGAGCAGCGCCGTGAGCGTGTGGTGGGTGGAGGTGATCTGGTTGCGCAGTCCGAGCATCATCTCGCGGCAATGGGGGAACTGGCGGTGCATCTCGTCGAAGTAGCGGCGGTAGGCCTCCATGTCGAGCTCGGTGTCGGCCTGCATGTGGTCCATGGGCACCTGCTTTACGCCTGTTGCCACTTCCCACTCGTCCTGGTCGCCGAAGATGTAGTCGCTGTACTGCATGAGGGCGTTCAGCGTGCGATGGGCGTCGGCGCCCTCGTAGCGCCAGAGGTTCTTGCGGAAGTTGATGTCGCAGGTGATGCGCAGTCCCATGTCCTTGGCGGTGCGCACGGCCTCGAAGGTGGCCTCGGTGGCCGACGGCGAGACGGCGCAGGTGATGCCCGAGCAGTGGAAGATGTCGGTGCGGCTGAAGATGTCGCGCCAGGGGAACATGCCGGGTGCGCAGGAGTAGAACGACGAGCCGCGACGGTCGTAGACCACCTGCGAGCGGCGCAGTCCGGCGGCAGCCTCGAAGTAGTAGGTGCCCAGCCGGTCGCCTCCGCGCACGACGTCGCTCGTGTCGATGCCGTAGTAGCGCAGTTCGTTGAGGCAGGCCTGCCCCATCTCGTTCTGCGGCACGCGCGAGACGTAGCCCACCTTGTTGCCCAGCATGGAGAGCGACACGGCGACGTTGGCCTCCGAGCCTCCGAACTTGCCTGTCCAGTCGCTGCCCTGCTTGAGTCGCTGTGCTCCGCCCTTCGACCAGCGCAGCAGTATCTCTCCGAATGTGACGATTCGCTTTTTCTTTTCCATTGTCGTTGTAGTCTAATATATAATAATAAAGTTTTTCAGGTTATGTGACTACAAAGGTACAACAAAAAAGGGAACGGACAAAGATTCCGTTCCCTTTTTTATGGAATATGGTCGCTTTTTTGACCTCGGGCGACTTAGTAGCCAGGATTCTGGGTCCAACCGGGATTCAGGTCGAGCATCTCCTGCTCAACAGGGAAGATGCGGTGACGCTTGTCGAAGTTGGCATCTGGGAAGTTCTTGTAGTGGGGGAAGAACTCGTCCTCGAAGTGGCCGAAGCGAATCATGTCGTTGCGGCGCCAGTTCTCGTCGAAGAACTCGCGGCCACGCTCCTGATAGATTTCCTCGAGCGAAGGCTCGGCAGTAATCAGCGGGGCGTTGGCATAGGCGCGGATCTGGTTGAACAGGTCCTTGGCACCAGCTTGTCCGAGACGTGTGAGGGCCTCGGCCTTCATGAGCAGGATGTCGGCATAGCGGAACAGCGGCAGGTCGTTCGACTGGTTGCGGCCGTTGTTGTAGTCGGCGGGAGTGATGAACCACTTGATGGAGTGGCAGCCCTGCATGAGGGCGTTGTCGTCGTTACCCACGTCGATGGTGTTGTCCTGCTTGATGAGGGTGATGTTCTCGGTGAAGTGCACCTGCTTGCCATTGTACATGAACGGCTCGGAGGTGGGACGCAGCGTCTTGGCATCGCGGTTGTAGACATCGCCACGCAGGATGCAGAGGTTGCGGATGTCGCCCTCGAGGTTGAACAGCTTGGCAAACTCGGGCGTTACGACCATGTTGCCGCCGAACGACTGGGTGAACTTGTCGGAAGAACCATAGACGTTGGGCATCAAGTTCTTCAGCTGCTTGAACGAGCGGGGACGAGCCCACTGGAAGCCCTGACGGTCGATGGCGTCGTAAGGCATGGCGTAGATGAAGTCCTCGACCTTCCAGCTGTTGTCGTAGGAGAACTTGTGGAGGTAGTCGACGGTGCCAAGGTTGAACTTGCCACTGCTGATGATGTCGTCGCAGATGGTGATGCAATCGTCGAGTTTCGGATTAGCAGCCGTTGCGGCGTCATACTTATCAACCGACTCAGCGGTGTAGACAGCCCAGTTGATGTAGAGCTTGGCCAGCAGAGCCTCAGCCATCCAGCGGGTCGGCTTGCCATAGGTGTTCTCGGTGACGTCCTCGGTGAGTGCGGGAATGACAGCCAGGAGTTCGTTCTCGATCCACTCGGCCACTTCCTTGCGGGGCGAGCGAGCCACGACCTCACCCTCGGCGGGCACCTTCTCAAGGATAGGCGTGTCGCCGAAGCTGTCCATCAGGATCCATGTGAAATAAGCACGCATGGCACGGGCGGGAGCCTTCATCTGATCGGAAGCGCTGCTGCCCAGTTCCTCAAGGATCGTGTTAGCCTTCGTGATACCGGATGTCAAATCAGAATACCAGTCGAGCGAAGCATCGGTGGCCTCGCTGCAATGGAGAGCCTGATGAGCGTATGTACCAGCATCATAGTAACCACCATCAAAAGCAAGAGCTGTGAACTCATCAGAAGCCAGGCACTGAGCCTCCATGTAACGGCGGCCAAACGTACCGGCCAGATGGAAGTATACATCAGCCATCTTGGCTTCTACCACAAGCATGGGGTCGACACCAGAATTCTTACTGGGGTCTTCAGTGTACTGGGAATTCGGACTGACATCCAAATCCGTACAGCTTGTAAGTGCTACGGCAAATAAGCCTGTTGCAAGAATTAATTTATTTAATTTCATAATATCGAATCTGATTAAATGATTTTACTTTACGGTCACGATAGCAATACGGTTAGCATGATTGGTGTCAGCACCCTTAGCCACAATGCGCGTTACGTTCACGCCCTTGTCCTGCAGATACTTGGCAACAGCGTCGGCACGCTCCTGCGAAAGTTTCTGGTTTGCATCGGTGTTACCCTCGGGTGAAGCATAAGCAACAACCTCAACGGTTGCACCCTTCGGAATGCCAGCAAGCTCATTCACGTTAGAGATCTCAGACGAGTTCACGGGGAATGTGACGATGTAGGTATTCTGAACAAGCACTTCCTTATCCTTGCCAGGAACTTCCTTAACGACTTCCTTGACAACGGGAACTTCCTTGATCACCTCTCTGTCAACATACTTGGTTGTTGCAGCAGCCTTCTTCGACTTGCTGCCACCAAAGTTGATCTTCACACCGACCATGAAGGTGCGTGTGTGGGGATAGCGGCTCCAACGATAGTCGATACCGGGATCGATGCCACCGAGGTTGACCTCCGGGTCGAGACCTTTGTAGTTGCTGATGGTGACGAGGTTGTTGGCAGTGCCATAGAGGGTGAGGTCCTGAATCCAGTCGTTGAAGCAGTTGCGGAACGTGTAGCTCAGCGACAGCGACTGCAGGCGGATGTAGGTGCCCTTCTCAATCCAGCGGTCAGAGGGCAGCGAGCCCGAAGCATCGCCAGCGGGGAAGGTCAGGAACTCCTTCAGCACGTTCTTGCCATCGGAGAACATCTGGGCGCTGTTGTAGTGAGCGCGCGGGCCGTTGTAGACGTCATTGCCGAACACGCCGGTGATGAATGCGTTCAGGTTCCAGTTCTTGTAGCTGAAGCTGTTGTTCCAGCCAGCGTTGAGCTTAGGCTGAGCGCAACCCGTGATGGAACGATCCTTCAGACCCGGGTTGTTGGTTGTCTCGCCTGTGCGGTTGCCGTTCTCGTCGAGCACGTAGTACTCCGAACGACCGTTGACGGTGCCTGCATACTGATAGGTGTAGAACGTACCGATGGGCTCGCCTTCGATGATGCGCTGAGTCCAGCCGTTTGCCGACACACCAGCCACCATGGGATCGCCCTGGGTGAGGTTGGTGGTGTTGTACTGCTCGTTCTGCATCTTGTCGACAGTGTTCTTGTTGTGCGACAGGTTGATGCTGGTCATCCAGTTGAAGTTCTTCGTGCGGATGGCGTCGATGTTCACGGTCAGCTCGATACCCTTGTTGGTCATCTCGCCTACGTTGGCATCCAGCCAGCTATAGATATACTTGGTGGTAGGAACAGGATAGCTCCAGATGAGGTCCTTGGTCTTCTTGTGATAAACTTCGAGAGTACCATTGATGCGGTTCTTCAGGAAACCGAAATCAAGACCGACGTTCAGCATGCCCGTTGACTCCCACTTCAGGTCGGGGTTGGCATTCTTTGTAGCGCCGTACGTGCGGTAAGTCTTGCCGTCGTACACGAATGTGCCTGAAGCACCGTAGGTGGCATAAGAAGAATAGACATCGAAGCCCATGGCGTTACCCGAAATACCATAACCGGCGCGGAGCTTCAAGTTCGAGAAGAGGTTCTGGTTTCTCATGAAGTTCTCCTCGGTGATGTTCCATGCAGCCGAAACAGAGGGGAATGTACCCCAGCGGTTATTCTTACCAAAGACTGACGAACCGTCGCGACGCACGGTGGCCTGCAGCATGTAGCGGCCGTCGAACGAATAGTTGGCACGTCCGTAGAACGAAATGTTGCGGATGTTCTCAACGTAACCGCTCTGAACAGAGTTCTGAACACCGAGGATGGTCTGGGCATACGACATGTTGTACCACTTCAGGTCGTCGTTGTAGTAGCCCTCGACGCTGAGGCCGAAGCCGTCGTTGTTCTTCTTCTCTTCCCAAGAGTAACCGGCCATCAGGTCGATCTTGCTCTTGCCCAGCGTGAAGCCGTAGTTCAGGTAGGTCTCGAAGGTCTGCTCGCGGCCGAAGTAGGTGTTGCGGGTAGCCTGACCGTTCTTGTTGCCGATACCCTCGAACTGAGAGTTGCGGGTGTTGTAGGCACTGTAGGTGCTCTGGTAGTTGCTCCAAGAATAGTTCACATTCCAGAAGAAGCCCTTCCAAAGTTCGAGGGCGGTCTTGGCGAGGAACTGGTTGCGCTTCCAGATGGTCTCCGAAGTATTCTCTTCCATCATGGCAAGCGGGTTGTAGTTCTTCGAACCAGCGCCTACCGTCCATGTGCCGTCAGCATTCTTGATGGCGTTGGTGGGTGAGTAGTAGTTCATAGCGTCGAGCACTGAAGCACCCTCGTTGCCCATGGGCACGCCGAAGTGCTTGCCGTACATCGAGTTGATACCCATCGACAGGGTGAGGTGGTCCTTCAGTACCTTGGTCGAAACGAGCGAGCGAACGTTGAAGCGATCCATGCCCGTCATTTTGATGACACCCTCACGCTTCATGAGGTTGGCACTGATCATGTAGCTGGTCTTGCCGTTTCCACCGCTGATGCCCACGTTGTGGTTGTGGCTGATACCTGTGCGGAGCACTTCCTTCTGCCAGTCGACATCGGCACCGCCGTCCTTCAGCGTCACGCCGTTGTCCTTGGCATACTGGCGCAGCTCGCTGGCCGTGGCCACGTCGTAGGTCTTCAGGATGTTGTCGAAAGCAGCATAGCCGTTGTAGGTCACGTTGGTGCGCTCCTCGCCACCGTTCTTGGTGGTGATGATGATCACACCGTTGGCAGCCTTCGAACCGTAGATGGCCGTTGCGGTAGCATCGCGCAGCACATCGATCGACTCAATGTCGTCGGGAGCCACCATCGAGATGTCGACACCGGGAATGCCATCTACTACATAGAAAGGCTGCATGGCAGCACCCGTGCGCAGCGTGGAAGCACCACGTAGCGTGATGGTGGGCGAGCCGTTAGGGTCGGCTGTTGAAGAAACCACCAGTCCGGGAACCTTACCCTGCAGCATCTGGCCGGGATCGGTGAACACACCCTGGTTCAGGTCTTTGGCCTGCACGGTGGTGATGGACGAGGTGACATCCTTGCGCTTCATCGTGCCGTAACCTACGACGACGACTTCGTTCAGCAACTGGTTGTCCTCCTGCAGCGTGATGCTCTCGCCGGCATTGATGGTCTGCGGCTCGAAGCCCACGTAAGAGACGTTCAGTTTGGCGCCACGCTTCACGTTGAGCGTGTAGCGGCCGTTGACATCGGTCACCACGCCATTCTGAGTTCCAGCCTCAACGACACTCACGCCGATGAGCGGTTCACCCTGCGCGTCGCGGATGACACCCGTCACCTGGCCTTGTGCCATTGCTGCCGTACTGCACACTAAGAGAGCCATCGAAAGCACTGCTTTTTTGGCTTTCCGTGAATTAAAGAATCGTACTTTAAGCATAATAGTTATTGATTTGGTTGATTAAAAAATAGGTTTTCTCCTTTGTTGGGGAACGCATCACGCCCCCAGTCTACGTGCAGACCTTCCACACGCACGTCGCTGGCCTGCTCCACGTAGACGCCATGCACAGGCCCCGTGACGAAGCCCTCGCCGCGGCAGGGGCGCTTGTCGTACTGGCCACCGGCATACTGCGTCTGCTTGCGCATGGTCAGCGCGACATTATTCAGCGTGATGTTGTTCACCTTGTCCTTGGTGTCGCCGCCGATGAAGCAGCCGTTCTCCGAGGTGGCGGTGATATTATAGAAGCGGATGCGGCTCACTTCGCCGCAGCGGCCTTCAATCTGTCCTTTCGGGAAGCGCCAGTTGGCATCCTTGTGGTTGCCGTTGGCACGGGGGTAGCTGGTCACGTAGATGGGCTCGGCCTTGCCCCACCACACGTCCGACCACAGGCGGCAGTCCATCTGGATGTTCGAGAACGTCACGTCGGTGACCGTGCCCTCGTCGCGGTTCTGGATGCCCAGGCCGCGGTTGGAGCGGGTGATGATGCAGTTGTCGAACAGTACGTTGTAGATGGAGTCCATGTTTTCCGAGCCAATCTTGATGGCGCACGACCGCGAGGCCATCACGCAGTTCGTCACCACGATGTCGTGGCACGAGCCGTACTGCTCGCTCTCGCGGCGGTTCTTCAGGCAGATGCAGTCGTCGCCGGAGGTGATGTAGCAGTTGGCAATGCGCACGTTGCGCGAGTGGTCGAGGTCGATGCCGTCGCCGTTGCGAATCTTCAGGTTGTTCAGCAACTGGATGCCGTCGATCACGGCACCGTCGCAGCCCACGAGGTGCACCGTCCAATAGGCACCCTCACGGATGGTCACGTCGCGAATGACGATGTTCTTGACATTCGTCAGCGTCAGCACATGCGGACGGGGGTCGAACGTCGGGTCGGCGAGCGGTTTCAGTTCGTAGGAGTCGCTGAGCTCGGCACCCATGAAGCGGATGCCGTTGCCGTGGATGGTGCCGCGGCCGGAGATGGTGATGTTCTCGGCGTCCTGCGCCCACAGCCAGAGCATGCCCTCGCCGCGGTTCTGGCCGAAGGCACTCAGCTGATAGATAGTTTCGTCGGGATTGGCCATGAGCACAGCTGTGGCCTCTAAACGCAGGTCGATATTCGATTTCAACTGGACAGGACCTGCCAGAAATATGTGGTTGGCAGGGAACAAAACGGTTCCCCCGCCTTGAGCCGAGCAAGCATCGATGGCCTGCTGAATAGCTGTCGCATCATCAGTCTTCCCGTCGCCGCGTGCACCGTAGGTTGTCACGTCGTAAACCTTTTGTGACCAAGCGCCAATCGCTGCGAGCAATAAGACGTGTACGAAAATGATTCTCTTCATGGTTCTCTTATATATGCGCGCGCATTGATAAAAATCGGTGCAAAGTTAGTGTAAATTGCGCGAAAAACCAAAAAAAAAGTAAAAATATTGTCATCGTCGACGATTTATTTGTAAAAAAATTTGCACAAATGAGGGAAAACAACTAATTTTGCAACTGAATCAAGGATGTATATGCAACATGAAAATTAAGGCTAGTAGAATTGAAACCCTGAAAATGATCATCTCGAGCAAGGAGATGGGCAATCAGGAGCAGTTGCTGCAGGAGTTGAAAAAAGAAGGTTTTCAGCTCACTCAAGCCACGCTCAGTCGCGACCTGAAGCAACTGAAGGTGGCCAAGGCAGCATCCATGAATGGCAAGTATGTTTACGTACTGCCTAACGAAACAATGTACAAACGGGTGCACTCGACCCAGAAGGCACGCGAGATGTTGGAGAGTCCAGGCTTCATTTCGCTCAACTTCTCGGGCAACCTGGGCATCATTAAGACACGGCCCGGCTATGCCAGCCTCATTGCCTACAACATCGACAATGCCAACATACCCAGTGTGTTGGGCACGGTGGCTGGCGACGATACGATTCTCATCGTGTCGCGTGAGGGGTGTAAGCGTGAGGAGGTCATCAGTGATCTCAGTGCCATCATTCCGCCTATCAAAGACTTCTAGAAACGGGCCACAGGTCTGTTCTTGTTGAATAAAAAAAGCACCCCCGGGTGCAACTTTTTGGTTGTTTCATGCGTCATACCCATAGAAACAACCAAAAATAATAATGATTATGGCAACAGGAAAGAAACTTTTGAGGTCGAACGACCGTTGGATCGCCGGCATCTGCGGCGGTATTGCAGACTATTTCGATTGGGACCCCGCCATGGTACGTCTCATCTACGTGCTGCTCACTGTGTTCACTACGGGCTTCCCCGGCACCATCATTTATCTCGTCTTGTGGCTCATCATGCCCAAACAGTAAGTTGCTGAAACACAATGCTATCATTTGAATGTGATTATAACAACGGAGCACACCCGCAAGTGCTCCGGCACCTCGTTGAGACCAATGGGCTGACCAGTCTGACCTATGGCTTCGACGAGTGGAGTGAAAGTGCACGACGGAAGATTCGTCAGGTGTGCCAGTGTCCTGATGCCGACGTGTTCTTCCTCTCGGGAGGCACGCAGGCCAACGCCACCGTCATCGACTCGGTGTTGGCCACATGCGAGGCCGTCATCAGTGCCGACACGGGCCACATCAACGTCCACGAGGCCGGAGCCGTCGAGGCCAGCGGCCATCGCGTCATCGGCCTGTCTTCCACCGATGGCAAGCTCATGCCCCAGACGCTGGCTGACTATCTGCAATTATTTGAAGCCGACGAAAGCCGCGACCACGTGGCCCAGCCGGGCATGGTCTATATCACCTATCCCACGGAGATGGGCACGCTCTACACGGCCGACGAAATCAGCCGTCTGTATACCATCTGCCGCCAGCACGACCTGCCGCTCTTCGTCGACGGTGCACGCCTGGGCTACGGACTCATGTCGCCTGCCAGCGACATCTCGCTGCCCTGGCTGGCCCGCCACTGCGACGCGTTCTACATCGGCGGCACGAAGGTGGGCGCGCTCTGCGGCGAGGCAGTGGTGTTTCCGCGCGGCAATGCGCCGAAGCACTTCTTCTCCAACGTGAAGCGCCACGGCGCGCTGCTGGCCAAAGGCCGCGTGGTGGGCGTGCAGTTCGATGCACTGTTCACCGACAACCTCTATTTTGACATTGCGCGCCACGCCATCCTCATGGCCGAAAAGCTGAAACAGGTGTTGCAGGAGGCTGGGTTCGAGTTCTACATGCAGTCGCCCACCAACCAGCAGTTCGTGCTCCTGCCCACAGCCCGTGCCCATGAGCTGAAGCAGCAGGTGGACTTCACGCTCTGGGGCCCTGCCCCTCACGATGCCTCGCTCATGATTTGCCGCTTTGTCACCTCGTGGGCCACCACCGAGCAGGACATCGACCGCCTGCGCAGCATCCTTGGAGTTTAATGGTGTTGCCCTTTCAGGGCACGGTCTGATTGCGGCCCTTCCACCCAGGGCGCTGCCCTGGGCTAGGTGATGCTGCCCTTTCAGGGCGTTCTGTGCCCAATTTGCACATCCCCCTAAAAAACACTATTCGGGCAGACGCTTCCTCAGAAGTGTCTGCCCGAATTCTTTTTTCCTGGTTATTCCGGAGTTTCCGTATTTCCCGAAACCTCCGGACTGCCCTCAAAAACTACTTCAGCACGCCGAGCTCCTTGCCCACCTTGATGAAGGCGGCAATGCACTTGTCGAGCTGTTCGCGGTTGTGGCCTGCCGAAATCTGCACGCGGATGCGGGCCTGGCCCTTCGGCACCACGGGATAGTAGAAGCCCGTGACGTAGATGCCTTCCTCCTGCAGCTTGGCGGCATAGACCTGCGAGAGCTTGGCGTCGTAGAGCATCACGGCGCAGATGGCGCTCTGGGTGGGTTTGATGTCGAAGCCGGCTGCCATCATCTTGTCGCGGAAGTACTCCACGTTCTCCACGAGGCGGTCGTGCAGTTCGTTGCTCTCGCCCAGAATCTTGAACACCTCGAGCGAGGCGCCGATGATGCAGGGAGCCAGCGAGTTGGAGAACAGATAGGGGCGCGAACGCTGGCGCAGCATGTCGATGATCTCCTTGCGGCCGGTGGTGAAGCCTCCCAGTGCACCGCCGAAGGCCTTGCCCAGTGTGCCGGTATAGATGTCCACGCGGCCGTAGGTGTTGAAGAACTCGCTCACGCCATGGCCCGTCTTGCCTACCACGCCTGCCGAGTGGCTCTCGTCGACCATCACCAGGGCGTCGTACTTCTCAGCCAGGTCGCAAATCTTATCCATCGGGGCTACGTTGCCGTCCATAGAGAACACGCCGTCGGTCACGATGATGCGGAAACGCTGCTCCTGAGCCTCCTGCAGGCAACGCTCCAGGTCCTGCATGTCGGCATTGGCATAGCGATAGCGCTTAGCCTTGCAGAGGCGCACGCCGTCGATGATCGAAGCGTGGTTCAGCGCGTCGGAGATGATGGCATCCTCGTCGGTGAGCAGCGGCTCGAAGACACCGCCGTTGGCGTCGAAGCAGGCGGCGTAGAGGATGGTATCCTCGGTCTTGAAATACTCCGAGATGGCCTTCTCCAACTGCTTATGGATGTCCTGCGTGCCGCAGATGAAGCGCACCGACGACATGCCGAAGCCGCGCTCGTCCATCATCTTCTTCGAGGCCTCGATGATGCGCTTGTTGTCGCTCAGGCCCAGGTAGTTGTTTGCACAAAAGTTCAGCACTTCCTTACCGGCAACCTCGATGGCTGCACGCTGAGGGCTCTCAATGAGGCGCTCTTCCTTGTAGAGTCCTGCCTCGCGAATCTCGGCCAACGTGTTGGCGAGATGTTCCTTCATTTTTCCGTACATGATGTTAGATTTTCGATTTGATATTGATGATTTACAGTTTAACGTCTTCAGGTATTCAGGCACATAGGTCGCACCTAATTTCCTGCAAAATAACAAAATATATTTCAATAAATCACCCTCCGAGACGTTAAAGAAGTTAAAGCGAACGAAAAAACTTTCATCTTTCATCTTTCATCTTTCATCTTTTTCGTAATTTTGCGCCGTAAAAAAGAAAACAACCAATATCTAACACCTATTTACGAATATGAAGAATATATTAGTGATTGGTTCTACAGGTCAGATCGGCAGCGAACTGACCCGCGAACTTCGCAAACGTTACGGCGCCGAGCACGTCGTGGCAGGTTACATCCCTGGTGCTGAACCTACGGGCGATCTCCGCGACGGAGGTCCCTCGGCCATCGCCGACGTCACCAACGGTGAGCAGATTGCCGAAGTGGTGCGTCAGTATGACATCGACAGCATCTACAATCTCGCCGCACTGCTCTCAGTGGTGGCCGAGCGCAAACCCTTGTTGGCCTGGAAAATCGGCATCGACGGACTGCTCAACATCCTCGAGGTGGCCCGCGAGCACAAGTGTGCCGTGTTCACACCCAGCTCCATAGGCTCCTTCGGACCGGAGACGCCCCACTGGATGACACCGCAGGACACCATTCAGCGACCTCGCACCATCTACGGTGTGTCGAAGGTCACCACAGAGTTGCTCTCTGAGTACTACCACCATAAGTACGGCGTTGACACACGCTCAGTGCGCTTCCCAGGCATCATCTCCTACATGACGCCTCCGGGCGGTGGCACCACCGACTACGCTGTCGACATCTTCTACTCGGCCGTGCGCGGCGAGAAGTTCGTGTGCCCCATCAAGGAGGGTACGCTCATGGACATGATGTACATGCCCGACGCCCTGCACGCAGCCATCTCGCTCATGGAGGCCGACCCCACGCGCCTCGTCCATCACAACGGCTTCAACGTGGCAGCCATGAGCTTCGCACCCGAGACCATCTTCGCCGAAATCAAGAAGCTGCGTCCGGAGTTCGAAATGGAGTACCAGGTAGACCCGCTGAAGCAGGCCATCGCCGACTCATGGCCCGACCGCCTCGACGACAGTGCCGCCCGCAGCGAGTGGGACTGGCAGCCGCAGTACGACATCACCGCCATGACGGCCGACATGCTCGAGCAACTCTCGAAGCGACTGCTGAAGTAGAATCAGGGTGTAGCAACCACCCGAATCATGTAGCGACGCGACCTGTCGCGCTTTCTTATACATCCGCAAGCTAAAAAAGGCATCAGAAACCGAGATTTCTGATGCCTTTTTTGTATCTATTACAGGCTTCTGATGGTTCTCCTGTTCATATTCTCAGTCTTGTTCGAAGGTCTCGATGGTCATGCTACCTTTATTACAACTGGAAAGGTAGAATGTCAAGGTTAAAAGAACTTAAAAAGTTCGGATGAGCTCTCCGTCGTAGGTGTTGATGCAAAGGCTGATACCGCGTTGCAACTGGCTGTCGGAGAGCGGGATGCTGACGTAGATACGGGTGCTGTAGTATTGAGGAATGGCGCCCTGATCGTGGAGCAGGGTGAGTCGCAGCTTACCGTCGTCGGTCTGCTCGCTCATCATGCCGATGGTCTGTCGTGCCTTTTCGTCATCGGGCTGTCCGGTCTTCACGAGGAAGGCAATGTTCAGGTAGTGGGTAACGGCCTCGCGCGACAGCGAGTCGACAGCAATGGCCAGGTCGGTGCGCTGGCAGGTGCTGAGCCAGGCACTCTCGAAGGTCACGGGGTCGTGGCGCGGGTCTTTCACGTCGGCGGCCGCCTTTGGTGCGAGCACGTAGACGGGCTGCAGGCTGATGCTTCGGGCTGCCTTGTCGGGCAGGTCGTTGTAGTAGAGCAAGGCGCGGTAGAGCGTGTCGCCCTTCTCGGCCCACTTCACTGTGGGAGCGGTCTCGAAACTGATGCGGCGTCCTTCGTCGTTGACGGCGTAGTCCACCTGTTGAGGCTTCGCGGTATGTATCTCGCCGAAGTCGGCCCGCAGATAGCTGTATTTGCCGTCGCCCGTTTCGTAGCTCTCCGAGGTGCAGGCGGTGAGGAAGGTAATAGGTAATAGGTAATAGGTAAGAGGTAATAGGAAAGAGGTGAGTGATTTTTTGAAGATGCTCATGATGTCGGAATGGCGTTACTTTGTTCACTTTGTTGCTTCCAGATAGTTGCGCAGCGGATTGGCGTACATGGTCAGCATGCGCTCGGTGAGGAAGTCGTCGTCCTTCTCGGGCAGGCTGACCTTAGCCAGCTGGGCAGCGAGATACTGTTCGAACTCGGCCACGTCGGCCTCAGAGTAGTGGCTGGCCTGTTCGCGGTTGCCGTTGAGCATGTCGAGGGCGATGTAGTTGCAGGGATAGAGTTCGTAGTTGCGGTGCAACTCCAGATCGATGCGCGTGCTGAGGGCCGTGTAGAACTCGGTCTTGGGCAGCGCGGCAAGTTCGTCTATCCACGTGTTGATGGGGGCGGCGCAACGATAGACCACGCGACCCTTGTAGCCGAAGATGCCCGTCTTCATGTTGTCGAGGTCGTCCTGGCGGCTCTTCTTGAAGGCGGGGTTGTCGCGCTTCTGCTGGAACTCCTGCGCCTTCAGGTAGTCGCAGGGGTCGTATTCGTAGCTGATGGTGAGCGGCACGATGTTCAGGTCGCGCAGTCGGTCGGCAGGCGCTCCCTCACCGCCCATGGCCAGCATCTTCAGCACGGCGTCCTGGGTGCGGTCGTTGCTGTCCTTGGCGCGTCCCTCGCGCTGGGCTATCCAGATGTTCTCGCGCTTCGTGTTCACGGCGTAATGGATGTAGCTGCTCATCAGCTGGCTGGACTCCAGCATGGCCCTTGGTGTGAGCGAGCGGCGCACGGTGAACGCCTTGTTCATGCGCACGAGCCGCTTGATCCAAGGATAGATGAGCAGGTTGTCGCCGATGCCTATCTCCACCGTTGTGGGGTAGCCGTTCTCGATGAGCATCACGTCGAGCAGTGCCGAGTCGAGCACAATGTCGCGGTGGTTGCTCACGAAGGTGTAGCGGGGCGAGGAGTCGGCGTCGACCACCTGCGCTTCCTTGCTTTTGTCTTGCAGTGTCTTCGAGTCGAAGCCTTTCAGTGCAGCGTCGTCGAACCGGCAGCCGTCAGTATGCTTGCGCATAATGTACTTCACCACGGGCTTCATAAACCGCAGTTGGAAGTCGAGCGGTGTCTTCACACCCGTGAAAGCCAGTCGCAACACTCCCTTGCGCACCGCCTTCGGCAACCATGGCGCAAACCCTTTCAAAACAAGGTTGAACTGTCGGTCGTCGAGCAACTCCTCGAAGGCTTGTCGCATCTCACTGGCCTCATAGGGACGGATTTCATCAAACATAGTGAATAGTTTATAGTGAAAAGTGAATAGTTTATGATTAGCTTTTACGATTGTTTCCCTTTCAGAGTCTTGATAGAAGTTACCAACATTTTAATCAGTTCAGTATTGTCATTGAGCATAGAAATATAGCCTTTTTCCTCTATAAGCCCTCTCTTGAAAAGGTTGTTCAGCCAATACTCCGTCTCACCTGCTTCTTTCAGGGCTATAGAAAACTTGTTGATCATATCGGCTTCACTTTGAGCAAACTGCCCCTCGGCTATGTTTGCACCAATGCTGGTTCCGCTACGATAGATTTGATTGGCAACAATTTTTTCATTCTTTGTGTCAAGCAAGAAGTGATAAAGATTAGAAATTCTGATGGAATAAGCTTCAGATTTTATTCTTAATGGGCTTTCTTTCCTTTTCAGTACCATATTTTGTCAAAGCTAATCATAAACTATTCACTACTCACTCTTCGCTCTAAACTAAAATTGGTTCTCCACAATCTCGGTCAGGACTTCCTTGATGTCGAGGCCGGCGGCGCGCACCTGCTGGGGGATGAAGCTGGTGGCGGTCATGCCGGGGGTGGTGTTGACTTCAAGCATGTTGATGCGGTCGGTGCCGTCGGCATTCTTCGTGACGATGTAGTCGACGCGGATGATGCCGTTGCAGTGCAGGATGTCGTAGATGCGTGAGGTTTCGGCCTGCAGGGCTGCGGTGAGTTCGGGCGAGATGCGGGCAGGCGTGATTTCCTGCACCTGGCCGTTGTACTTCGCGTCGTAGTCGAAGAACTCGTTGGTGGTGACCACCTCTGTGACGGGGAATACCACTGTCTTCTCCTTCGTCTTGTAGCAGCCCACGGTGACCTCGGTGCCATCCATGAAGCGCTCTATCATCACCTGTTCGCACTCCATGAAGGCATTGCGCAGGGCGGGAGCCAGTTGGTCGGCTTTCTTCACCTTCGACACGCCGAAGCTCGAGCCGTCGGCCGTGGGCTTCACGAAGCAGGGCATGCCCAGACGGGCCTCTATCTCTTCCTCCGTGTACTTGTTTTCCTCGCCGCGGTGCAGGAGGATGCTATCGGCGACATTCACGCCGAAAGCCCGCATGTAGTTGTTCAGTGCGAACTTGTCGAACGTCAGCGCCTCCACGAGCACCGAACTGGTGGAGTAGGGCATATGCAGCAGGTCGAAGTAGCCCTGCATGATGCCGTTCTCGCCCGGCGTGCCGTGAATGGTGATGTAGGCATAGTCGAACCATACGGTCTTGCCGTCGTATTTAAAGGAAAAATCGTTCTTGTCAATCTTCTCCGTGGTGCCGTCGGGCAGGTTCACGTGCCAGTCGAGCCCCTTGATGTCGACAATGAAAATGTTGTAGCGGTCGTGGTCGAAGAAGGAATAGAGTCCTTGTGCCGAGCGCAGCGATACGTCGTGCTCGGAGGAGTCGCCACCGCAGACGATGGCAATGGTTCTTTTCGTTGTGTTCATAGTGATATGATGTTATTGATTATTCTGCAAAAGTGTCGGCAGTGGTGCCGTGGATATAGGCGCGCCACTTCTCGATGAGTTGCTGCATGTCTTGTGGCAGCGGCGAGGTAAAGTCCATCTGCTCGCCCGTGGAGGGGTGGCGGAAACCCAGTGTCTGTGCGTGCAGCACCTGTCTGGGGCAGATGTTGAAGCAGTTCTGGATGAACGCCTTGTAGGTGCTGCTGCGCTGGCCGCGCAGTATTTCGGTGCCGCCGTAGCGCTCGTCGCAGAACAGCGGGTGGCCGATGTGGCGCATGTGGGCACGAATCTGGTGCGTGCGGCCCGTCTCCAACCGGCATTCCACCAGCGTCGTGTAGCCGAAGCGCTCCACCACGCGCCAGTGGGTCACGGCAGGCTTGCCTATCTCCGAGTCGGGCGGGAATACCATCATGCGCAGGCGATCCTTCGGGTCGCGCCCGATGTTGCCCTCTATGCGGCCCTCGTCTTCGGTGAAGTTACACCACACCAGGGCCAGATACGACCGATGGGTGTCGTGGTTGAAGAACTGCAGGCCCAGTTTCGACTTTGCCTCGGGCGTCTTGGCCACGACGAGCAGACCGCTGGTGTCCTTGTCGATGCGGTGCACCAGTCCCACCTCCGGGTCGTTGGCGTCGAAGCGCGGGTCGTCCTTCAGGTGCCAGGCAATGGCATTGATGAGCGTACCGTGGAAGTTGCCTGCTCCGGGGTGTACCACCATGCCGGCCGGCTTGTTGATGACCATCAGGTCGCTGTCCTCGTAGACAATCTCCAGCGGTATGTCCTCGGCCTCGATGGTGGAGTCGTGGCGCGGGCGGTCGAGCATCAGCGTCACCACGTCGCCCGGACGCACCTTGTAGTTGCTCTTCACGGGGCTGTCGTTCACGTGGATGAAGCCTGCGTCGGCAGCCTTTTGGATGCGGTTGCGCGACGAGTGCTGCATCTTCTCCTGCATGAACTTGTCGACGCGCAGCGGAGCCTGTCCCGGGTCGGCCACAAAGCGGAAGTGCTCGTAGAGCCCATCCGACTCAGCATCCCCGGCAGCATCCTCCAGTTCCTCGGCGGCCAGTTCCAGTTCGTCCCTGTATTCTTCGTTCATGATGTGTGGTCTTATTCTGTAGCGTTAGTCGTCGTCGGCTCGTTGGTCTTCTCTGCCCCTACGGCCTCAAATTCGTCAATCTCGTCTTCCTCTTCTTCCTCAGGATAGATCGGGTCGATGTAGTTCACCGAGTCGCTAATGTCGCGCAGGCCGTTGCCTACCTGAATGACCAGCGAGTCCTCCACCGAAATCTTGTCGCCCGTGGCCACGTGCTTGCCGTTCACCAGCACACCGTAGACCCAGTCGCGCTCGCCCGACACGAACTGCGGCATGGCCAGCTTGAAGCCCATTGCCGAGAGTTTTGCCATTGCTTCGCGCAACGAACTGTTGTCGATGATGTCGGGCAGCGTGATGGTGGGCGTTGTCAGCGCGTTCACCGTCAGGTAGATGATGCGGCCCGACTTCACGTGCTCGCCGGGTTCTATCGATTGTTCCAGCACCACGTCGGGGGGCAGCGTCTTCACGTAGCCCGTGTCACCCACCATCACGATGAGGCCCAGGTCGTCCAGGATGCGCTCGGCATCCTTATACTTCTTGTGCTTCACGCTGGGCACCGTCAGGCTCTCGCCGTGGTGGGTGTAGACGTCGAGCGCATACCCCACGCCGAACACCAGCAGCGCCACCAGCAGCGCCATGGCCAGCAGGTTGCCCCACAGGTAGCCGCTTTTGAATTTTCCGAAAAACTCCGATGTCTTCATTGATTCATTCTTAGTTTTATGGTGCAAAGATAATGAAAACCGCGCGCAATACCAAAATAATTGCGCACTTTTTGCGTTTCTGTGCAAACAAAAGGCAGCAAAGGTATCGCTACCCATGCTGCCTTTTGTCGTCATGCTTGCTTGAACGGAATTTTATTTTCCGTGGTTCTCGTCAGATACGGTCAACTTCTTGCGGCCTTTGGCGCGGCGAGAAGCCAGCACGCGACGACCATTCTTCGTTGCCATGCGCTCGCGGAAACCATGCTTGTTCACGCGGCGACGGTTGTGGGGCTGAAATGTTCTTTTCATTGTTCTATTATCGTTTTATTTTGTTGTTATTTCTTACGTAATCGTAACTTTGGGGTGCAAAAGTACACATAATTTTCGAAATAACAAAGAATTATGAGAATTTTAATCGAAAAAACTGTGATTTTTTATATTTTATTTGTAACTTTGCACCGCATTTCGGCCTCTGAAGCGAAATTTCTATATCATAATTATATCAATAACAAAACAATGATCAAATCACAAGACATCAAGAAAGGTACTTGCATCCGCATGGACGGCAAGCTGTATTTCTGCATCGACTTCCTTCACGTGAAGCCGGGCAAGGGTAACACCATCATGCGCACCACGCTGAAGGACGTCGTCAGCGGCCGCGTGCTCGAAAAGCGCTTCAACATCGGCGAGTCGCTCGAGGACGTGCGCGTGGAGCGTCGTGCCTATCAGTACCTCTACATGGAGGGCGAGGACTACATCTTCATGAACCAGGAGACCTACGACCAGATTCCCATTGCCAAGGACCTCATCACCGGCGTCGACTACATGAAGGAAGGCGACGTGGTGGAAGTGGTCAGCGATGCCGACACCAACACCATCCTCTATGCCGAGATGCCCGTGAAGACCACGCTGCGCGTCACTCACTCTGAGCCCGGCATCAAGGGCGACACCGCCACCAACACCCTGAAGCCCGCTACGCTCGAGACTGGTGTTGAGATTCGCGTGCCCCTGTTCATCGACGAGGGCGAACTCGTGCTGGTTGACACCCGCGACGGTTCCTACCTGCAGCGCGTGAAGGAGTAAGAGAGCCTCCCCGGGCTCTGCTCCCCTGCAATCACATCCGTGCCTGGGCGCTGTGCGCCCGAGCATGGAGAACAATACTTTTTTCTAACGACAGCTATGCTCTTGAAATGCAATTTCACTGAATTTGCTGACCAATTTCACTGATTTTGCCGACCAAATTCAGTGAATTTGCTCATCAAGCGCATGGCTGTTTTCATTTTTTTTAAACCCTGACATCATGAAATACTCAATCATTGTGCCCGTCTATAACCGTCCCGACGAAGTGGACGAACTGCTGCAGAGCCTCTGCCGGCAGGAAGTAAAGGATTTTGAAGTCGTCATCGTCGAAGATGGCTCGCAAGTGCCCTGTGAGGAGGTCTGCCGGAAATACGAAGACCAACTCGACCTGAAGTATTTCATGAAGCCCAACAGCGGCCCGGGCCAGAGCCGCAACTACGGTGCCGAGCGCGCACAGGGCGAGTGGCTCATCGTGCTCGACAGCGACGTGGTGTTGCCCGAGGGGTATCTGAAGGCGGTGGAGGAGGCGACACGCAGCCACCAACAACCCACCCCCAGCCCCTCCCGAGGGGAGGGGAGTTTGAAATCTCTTTCTGCTGACAAAGCCAACTTTGAAGCTAATCAAGCCCCCCTCCCCTCGGGAGGGGATGGGGGTGGGTCTTTCTCCGCCTTCGGCGGTCCCGACGCCTCCCACCCGTCGTTCACGCCAGTGCAGAAGGCCATCTCGTACTCCATGACGTCGTTCTTCACCACGGGCGGCATCCGAGGCGGTAAGGCAAAACTCGACAAGTTCTATCCCCGTTCCTACAACATGGGCATACGACGCGAGGTCTACCAACAACTCGGCGGCTTCTCGAAGATGCGATTCGGCGAGGACATCGACTTCTCCTATCGCATCGTCGAGGCCGGCTACAAGACCGCCCTGCTGCCCGACGCGTGGGTGTGGCACAAGCGGCGCACCGACTTCCGCAAGTTCTTCCGCCAGGTGTTCAACTCCGGCATCGCCCGCATCAACCTCGAGAAGCGTCACCCCGGCACGATGAAACTCGTCCACATGCTTCCGATGGTGTTCACGGTCGGCGTGCTGCTGCTCTCGCTCGTTGCGCTTGTGGCCCTCGTCTTTGCCCTCATAGGGCTCCTCTCAGCCAGTCGGCCCGGCTGCAACATGGGACTCGTCGTCACCTACATCGGACTGGTTGTCGCCGCTCTGGCCCTGTCGCCCCTGCTGCTCTACGCTCTCATCATCTTCATCGATTCCAGCATTCGCAACCGCAGTCTGAAGGTCGGCCTGCTCAGTGTGCCCGCCGCCTTCGTCCAGCTCATGGGCTACGGCCTCGGCTTCCTGAAAGCCTGGTGGAAGCGTTGCGTCCTGAAGCAGGATGAGTTCACGGCCTTCGAAAAGAACTTCTACAAGTAATCGTTATGCGGCATCAACTTCTATTACTATGGCTGCTCCTTCTCATCTCGGGAGTGGCCGATGCACAAGTGACCATCCGTGGTCGGGTCGTTGCTTCGTCTGACAGCACACCGGTCATCGGGGCAACGGTGAAAGTCGTTGGCGACAAGAAATCGCCGGCAGTCACGAACATCGACGGTCAATTCTCCATCGAGGTGCCCGATATGCAGGCCGAGGTGGAAGCTGCGTTCGTAGGTTTTCCCAAAAAGCGAATGAGAGTGCAGCAAGACATGCTCATCGTCCTGGACGACGAATCAGTGGTCGTACCCCTTCGCAAGCGCCGCCGAATCGAACTGACCGACGGCGAGGAGTCCATCCTTCATGCCGTGAACGACTTTTCGTTCAGACTCTTACGGGCCGTCAACAGGCAGAAGAGCACCGTACTGTCGCCCTTGAGCATTGCCTGCCTGCTCAGCATGACCAACAACGGCGCTGCCGGCCAGACGCAGGACGAGGTCTGCCAGCTGCTCGGCTGCCAGCCCGAGGCGGCGAACGCGTTCTACAAGAAACTGATTCCCTACCTCACCGGCGACGGCGAGGGCTCCTGCTTCAGCATGGCCAACGCGCTGTTTGTGAACCCGAAGTGGAAGCTGAAGGAAGACTTCCGCAGCCAGGCCGTCGGGAACTATCGGGCCTGCATCAGCAACGACTTGAACGTGAAGAGCGTGAACGACTGGTGCGCCAGCCAGACACGCGGCATGATTCCGCAGATGGTCGACGAGATAGACCCCAACACGCTGCTCACTGCCCTGAATGCCGTCTATTTCGAGAGCCAATGGAGCGACGTCTTCGATGCTGGCGGCACCCGCCCAATAGACTTCACGCTGGCCGATGGCACGTCAGTCAAGTTGCCGCTGATGCACCAGAAGCATCTTTTCAGCTATGGCGAGGGGGATGGCTACTCGATGCTGGCCTTGCCCTACACGGATGGGTGCAGCATGGTGGTGCTGCTGCCCGATGAGGACAGCAGTCTCGACCGCCTGCTCAGCAGCATCAGCTACGATGATGTCGACAAGGTATGGAAGAAGAGCACCACTTGCCGTGTAGATGTCTTGTTCCCACGTTTTGAGGCCGAAGTGGAGCAGCCCCTCATCCCCGTGATGCAGCAACTGGGCGTGCGCTCGATGTTCGACGCCCGTCGGGCAGACTATAGCCGCCTGGCCTATGTAGAACGTGGCGTGCCCGTCTACGTATCGGAAATGAAGCAGAAGGCCCGCATTGAAGTCAGCGAGACCGGCACGAAGGCCGCCGCCGTGACCGAGCAGAGTTTCCTTGTCGGTGCTGCTCGTCCGCCGCAATACCGCAACTGCACGTTCCATGCCACGCGCCCGTTCCTTTATATGATTAAAGACAACATCACGGGTGCTATCCTGTTCATGGGGACTTACTACGGAGAATAAAACCTTACGAAAATACTGACGATGGAAACAAACAAACTAAGTATCAACCAGTGGGCAGAGGAAGACCGGCCGCGCGAGAAACTGCGCGACCTGGGACCGGAGGCCCTCAGCGATGCCGAACTATTGGCGATACTGATTGGGTCGGGCTCGGTCGAAGAGAGTGCCGTCGGCCTGATGAAGATGGTGCTGGCCGACTGCCAGAACAACCTGAACACGCTGGGGAAGAAGTCCATTCACGACCTCTGCCTGTACAAAGGCATCGGCGAGGCGAAGGCCATCAGCATCCTCGCTGCCTGCGAGCTGGGCAAGCGCCGCCAGCGCGAGAAAGCCGAGGAACGCAAGCAGATGGGGTCGGCGCCCGACATCTATGAATACATGCACACCCGCATGCAGGACCTTGACGTCGAAGAGGCCTGGGTGCTGCTCCTGAACCAGAACTTCCGACTCATCAAGGCGGTGCGAATATCCAGAGGCGGCATCACGGAAACCGCTGTCGACGTTCGCCTCATCATGAAGGAAGCTGTGCTCTCGAATGCCACGGTGCTGGCGCTCTGCCACAACCATCCGTCGAACAATCCGCACCCCAGCCGCGACGACGACCGACTGACCGAGCGTGTGCGTAAGGCCTGCGAGACCATGCGCTACCACTTCCTCGACCACGTCATCGTGTGCGACGGTGCCTACTATAGCTATCACGAGCAAGGACGAATATAGCATGAGAAAGTATTTGTTGACGATACTCTGCATGATGGCTTCCACGCTGGTGGCTCAGGTGTGGCAGCATGTGAACCCGCGCATCGGCAGCGTTGGGGTGGGACGCACGTTCCCCGGCCCCTGCATGCCGTTTGGCATGGTGAAGCCGGGGCCCGACTGCGGGGTGTTGCCCAATGCCGGATGGGCTCAGATGCCCGAACCCGTGCTCGGCTTTTCGCAGACCCACGTCAGCGGTACTGGCGGCGGCCAGAAGTATGGCAACGTGCTCATCCAGCCCTATCTGCCCTCTGCCACCATTGTCGAACAGGCATCGGCACAGCCTGGCCAGCCGTGGCGAATGATTCCCCAGCGGCGCGTCAGCGAAGACATTGCACTTGGCTATTACTCCACGACTTTCGATTCGGACATCCGCACCGAGATTACCACCGCCGAGCGCTGTTCGTTCTATCGCATCCACTATCCCTCCGCAGGCTTCCTCTTCGTCGACGTCACCCATTTCCTCGGCAAGGACTCCGTGCCCAATCTGCGTGAGCGTCAGCAGTTTGTGGGCGGCAACCTGCAGGTGGTCAGCGACCACGAAGTGACGGGCCACACCACCATCCGCGGCGGTTGGAATAATGGCGATGCCTACACGGTTTTCTTCTGCCTACAGACCGATGAGCCTTTTCTCGTATGTTGCGACTCTGTCACAACTCTCCAACACGCCTCTCTCCGCTTTCATGACACCCTTGTCAACCTGAAGATAGGCATCTCCTACGTCAGTGTCGACCAAGCGCGCCGCAACATCCCCGCCCACGACTTCGACACCCAACTCTCCCTCCTCCGCAACACCTGGGAGCAACAACTCTCCAAGGTCCAGATTGCCGGCACTCCCGAGCAGTGCCGCATGTTCTATACTGCCCTCTATCACACCATGCTCATGCCTGTCGACAAGACGGGTGAGGCTCCTTTCTCCCTTCCCTTTAGGGAGGGGCAGGGGGTAGGCTCCTACTACGACGACTACTATGCCATCTGGGACACCTACCGCACCTCATCGCCTCTGCTCACCCTCCTCTGCCCTGACCGGCAGACCGCCATCGTCAACTCCTTATTAAATATATACGCACGCGAGGGCTACATGCCCGATGCCCGCAGCGGCGACTGCAACGGTCGCACGCAGGGAGGTTCGAATGCCGAGGTGGTCATTGCCGATGCCTTTGCGAAGCAACTGGGTGGCATCGACTATCAACTGGCCCTCGAGGCCATGCTCAAGGATGCCACGGTAGACCCTGGTGCCGACCACGAGAAGCACGGCCGTGGCGGACTCACGGAGTACAACCACCTGGGCTACATCCCCTATGGCATCGACCGCGCCGGCAACCGAACCATGGAATATGCCTTCTGCGACTGGTGCATTGCGCAGGTGGCGCGTGGCTTGGGGCAGAAGACGCTCGCTCGGGAATATCTGAAGAAGTCGCGTTCGTGGCGCAACCTCTGGCGCAAGGACTACGAGTGGGATGGTATGCGCGGCTTTATTTTGCCGAAGGATGCCCAAGGGCGTTGGCTCGACAGTGTGCCGTGGGGCCATTCCAATGTGTTCCGTCCCACGATTCCCTATACCCCTGTCACCAAGGTGGCACCATGGTATCTGCCGTGGTGGTCCACGTTCTTCTACGAGGCCACCAGTGAGGAATATTCGCTCTCCGTGCCGCACGACGTGCCGGGACTCATCCGTGCCTGTGGGGGCAAGAAGCAGTTCCGCCAGCGCCTCGACCTCTTCTTCGAGAAAGGCTACTACAACGTGCAGAACGAACCGTCGTTTCTCACGCCCTGCCTCTATCATTGGATAGGACGCCCCGACCTCAGCACGCAGCGCATCCATCAGATTGTGCGTGACAACTACACCGACCGTCCCGACGGTCTGCCGGGCAACGACGACTCGGGGGCCATGTCCTCTTGGCTGGCGTTCCACATGATGGGGCTCTATCCCAATGCCGGCACCGACTACTATCTGCTCAACCTCCCTCTGCTGCCCGAGTACACATTCCGCCTGCCGAACGGTCGCAGGCTCCACGTCACTACCAGCGGCACAGGCGACACGTTCAAAGTTGCCTACCTGAATGGTAAGCGACTGAAAGGCGCCCGCATCACCCACCAGCAACTGATGCAGGGAGGAGAGTTGGTGTTCATCCGGCCTGCCAACAGAACCAACCACGGCAGACCCACCCCCCACAGCCCCACCCCCCAGCCCCTCCTTGTGAGGGAGGGGAGTAATATCCCTTTGCTGCAAGATGGTCAGCAAGAAAGCCAAATAGAAAGAGTATCTACTCCCCTCCCTCACAGGGAGGGGCAGGGGGGTGGGTCTGCTGTTGTTGGGTCTGCCGTTGGTGAGTCTACTACTGTTGGCTCTCTTTCCTTCACCCTCAACCGCCAGTTCCGCACGTGGCCCTTGTCATGTTCTTGGCAAGGCGACACCCTCTCGCTCATCTGCAAGCAGACCACCTACCGCATCCCGCGCACCGAGGTCGACCATGCCACGGGCTTCTGCTGGCTCTCCCCGCAGACCGACGGCACCATCCATCACAACGCCCGCGGCACCTTCTGCTTCATCTCCCGCGATGCCTTGCAGTCGCTGCTCTCCACTGGATCCTTCCTCTACGACAGCATCACTTGGCGCCGCGTTAGCAAGGAGCAGCGCCTTCTTCCTGATGGCACTCCCGTCAGTTGCCTCCGTGTCCGTGCTGACATCGATGCTACCGAGATGCTCATCGCTCTCCCGTCCCCGTATGTTGCGACCGTGTCGCAACCCCACTCCCTGCCATCCCTCCCCTTTGTCCTAGAGATGCGCCACAACCCCCTCGGCATCGACTGGACCCTCACGTTTTCCAAGGTAAAAAGGTAACTCTCAACACTCAACTCCATATGTCCCTCCTTATCCTCCTCTTCTCATTGCTTCTTGCCACTCCTCTTGAAGCGAAGTCGAAAATCAAGCCCAAGGCCCAGCACGTGCTCGTCATCGGCATCGATGGCTGGGGCGGCTACAGTCTGGCCAAGGCTCACGACATCCCCAACATCCAATCGCTCATGCACCAGGGTTGCTACACGGTGAAGAAGCGTTCCGTGTTGCCTTCCGATTCGGGCGTCAACTGGGCGTCGATGTTCAATGGCTCCTGTCCCGAGCTCCATGGCTACACCACTTGGAACTCCCATACACCCGAGATACCCTCCGTCGAGCTCAACGAGCATGGCAAGTTCCCCACCATCTTCTCCATCCTGCGCAAGGCACGTCCTGACGTCGTCACGGGCTGCATCGCCGAGTGGGACGGCATCAAGCATGTGGTCGACTCCATAGCCATCGACTGCTACGACCTCGCATCTGACTGGGAGCACCATACCTCCCTGCTCTGCGAGATGGCCGAGCGCTTCATCATCGAGCGCAAGCCCACGCTCTTTGCTGTCTGCTGGGATCAGCTCGACCATACAGGCCACTCCATCGGCCACGACACTCCGGAGTACTACCAGACCTTGGCTGAACTCGATGTCTACGTAGGTCGCCTCGTTCAGGCCCTGAAGACTGCCGGCATCTACGAACAGACCGTCATCATCCTCACGTCCGATCACGGTGGAGTAGGGAAGGGCCACGGTGGAAAGACTCTGCTCGAGCTGGAACATCCCTTCATTATCTGCGGCCACGGCATCCGTTCCGGTCTCGTCATCCAGGAGCCCATGATGCAGTACGACACGGCAGCCACCATCGCCTACATCCTTGGCCTCACGCCTCCCCGCTCGTGGGTGGGACGGCCCGTCATGTCCGTGTTTTCAAAGTAACAAGGTAACATAACGAAAAAGTCAATATGAAATATTCTGATAATCCAACTATCGCAAGTGCACACAAAGTCAGTAACCCAGTAGCAACTGTCGCTGATTTGTTGCTTCGCAAGCGAGCGCTTGTTACCTTGTTACTTTGTTACTTTGTTACTTTGTCTCATGCCCAGAAGTCGCCTGAGCAGCTCGGGGGCGTCTACTACGCCTATCCCGTCTCGGCATCGACGCCCGTTGCAAACGTGGCAGTCCCTGCCGGCTACGAGCCTTTCTACATCTCCCACTATGGTCGCCACGGTTCGCGTTGGCTGCCCGACGACGAGCGCTACGAGTGGGTGCTGGCGCAGTTTGCCGACACCAAGAACCTCACCCCGCTGGGCAAGAACGTCCGCCGACGGCTGCAGAAGGTGTGGAAGAACGCCCGTGGCAATGGTGGACGGCTCACGCCCCTTGGTGCCCGTCAGCATCGAGGCATTGCCGAGCGCATGGCCCAGCGCTATCCTTCGGTCTTCGCCCCCGACGACATAAGAATATGGGCACGTTCGAGCACCGTCGACCGTTGCCGCCAGAGCATGCTGGCCTTCACCGACCGTCTGCATGAGCTCTGTCCTGGCCTCTCCATCGACATTGCCACACACGAGGCCGACATGGAATGGCTCGTCGACAACACGCCCGAGGTGAAAGCCCTTGAAAAGCGCACAAAACGCCAGCCGCGTGTTAACCCCGACCGTTTCATGCGTTCCCTCTTCAAAGACCCCTCGAAGGTATTCCAAGAGGAATCTTCGAATGAAGAAATCACCCCGGCAACCACTCGTCTGGTGACGGTCCGCCTGCTCTCCGAGCTCTTCACCATCGCCACCGACATGCAGGACGTCGAGCTCCCCATCAACCTCTTCGACCTCTTCACGCCCGAAGAGATGCTGGCGGTCTATCAGGCCAACAACGAGCGCATGACCATCTGCAACGGCCGGCTGCCGCAGAGCAACGGCATCCCTGCCCGTGCTGCCCGCACCCTGTGGCGTAACATCGAGTACGATGCCGACTACGTCATCTCGCGCAATCGCCACGGAGCCTCCTTCCGTTTCGGCCACGATACCAACCTCTACCGCCTGCTCTCCCTGCTCCAGCTCTCCTCCCTCAGCGACACGTCCTACGACCACATGGACGAAATCCTCCCCATGGCCGCTAATCTCCAGATGGTGTTCTTCAAACCCATAGGTGAAGTCCCCACCGATTCTACCACACTGGTGCTTTTCCTGCATAATGAGAAGATGGTATCTACTCCCCTCCCTCACAGGGAGGGGCAGGGGGGTGGGTCTGCTGGGTCTGCTGGGTCTCCTTTTTACCCCTGGTCCTCCATCAAGTCCTACGTCGCCGACCGCCTTCATCGCCTCGACCATCTGCAGCAGCTCACGGCCCTCAACACCATGGTAGGCACGGCGCAGGCCAACACCCAGACGGCCGGCCTCTTCGGCAAGGGTTCTGAGGAACATGGCCAGACGCTGCCCGCTGTCCTCGCTCCCAACGGCCAGAATTTCTGGACACCCCAGACGCAGGACACCGAGCAGAAGTGCATCGCACCCTACTACTATCCCGACACACTCTTCCAGGGCTTCCGCAACAGCCACTGGATTGTAGGTGGTTGCACCCAGGACTACGGCTCCTTCACTGTGGCTGCCATCACCGGCGACCTCCGCACGCAACCCACCTCGCGGGCCACCCGCTTCAGCCACGATGCCGAAGTATCCCATCCCCACTACTACGCCGTCACCCTGCCCGACGAGCATCTCCGCGCCGAACTCACCGCCTCCAGCCATACGGCGATGCTGAGAATCACTCCCCAGCAACCCACCTCCCGCCTCGTCCACATCCTCATCAATCCCAACTCCGACGAAGGCCAGGGCTACGTCTGCATCGACACCCTGCGCCACGAGATCTATGGCTACAACCCCGTCCACCGCATCTATCAGGGCTGGGGCGAGCCCGCTGGCTTCAGCGGCCACTTCCTCCTCTCCTATAATAATTCTCAAAACTCCCAAGCCTCCCATAATTCTCAAGACTCCCAACCTTCTCAACCGCTGCGAAGCAGCACTCTCAACCTTCTCAACCGCTGCGAAGCATCACTCTCTCCGCTCGACCCGCAGGGGGGCTTTCGTAGCGAAGCGGAGAAAGAACTCATTGCCTACGGCACCTTCTCAGGCGACTCCATCTTCCCCTTCCAGACCGAGATTCGCCAACAGCCCTCGCCCTCCGACCTCACTGCCACCCATCACCCCGAGCTCGCCCGACCCGTAGGCGTCTACCTCACCTTCCTCGTACCCGACGGCGAGCAGCTCACGCTCACTGCTGCCTCGTCCTTCACCGACCGCGATGCCTGCCGTCGCAACCTCGAGGCTGAGGCTGTCGGCAAGTCTTTCGAGCAGATGCAGACCGAACTCGCCGACCGCTGGATCGACCGCCTCCACACCATCGACGTCGAAGACCCCGACCGCGCCCGCGTCAACCAGTTCTACGGTGCCCTCTATCGCGCCTCCTTCCTGCCCCGCGAGTTCAGCGATGCCGGCGACGAACCCTATTTCACCGACTTCTCCATGTGGGACACCTATCGCGCCCTGCATCCCCTCTACAACATCATCCTCCCCTCGCTCTCAGCTCAGATGATGCAGTCGCTCGTCACCTTCGCCGACCGCGGTGGCTGGATGCCCATCTTCCCCTGCTGGAACAGCTACACCGCCGCCATGATTGGCGACCACTGTGCCTCCGTCCTCGCCGATGCCTACGTCAAGGGTGTCCTTACTCCCGAGGGGCCGGGGGCGGGGCTCGCCTATCGCTACCTCCGCCAGAATGCCTTCACGTCGCCTTATGAGGCTGACTATAAGAACGGCAAGGGCCGCCGCGCCCTGCAGTCTTACCTGAAGTATGGCTACATACCTATGGAGGATCACGTCCTCGACGCGTTCCACACCGACGAACAGACCTCGCGCACCTTGGAGTATGCCTACGACGACTTCTGCGTGGCACAGCTCGCCCGCGACTTCGGCACACCCGACGACTACCGCCAGCTCCTGCGCCGTTCTGAGAACTGGCGTAACGTTATTAACTCCCTCACCGGCTGGGCCGATGGCCGTCATGCGCCTCAAGGCAAGGCTAAGGCAGGCCGCTTCGAAAACAACACCGACCTCACCCACCGCAAGTCCTACATCACCGAGGGTGCCACCTGCCACTACTCCTTCTACGTGCCCCACGACATTCCCGCCCTCATTCAGGCAATGGGTGGGCCGCAGCGCTTCGAAGAGAAACTCGATTCCATGTTCGGCATCCCCACTCAACCCGGCAGGCCCTCCCCTCCTTCGGAGGGGTCGGGGGAGGTCCTCTATTGGCACGGCAACGAACCCTGCCACCAGATCCCCTACCTCTATAACTACGTCGGGCGCAACGACAAGACCCGCCGCGTCGTCAGCCACATACTCGCCACCGAGTACAACGACACCCCCGGCGGCCTCTCCGGTAACGACGATGCCGGACAGATGTCGGCCTGGTACATCTTCTCCTCCCTCGGCTTCTATCCCGTCTGTCCCGGCACACCCTACTATCAGCTTAGCGCCCCCACCTTCCGGTGCGCCACCTTCAACCTCGAGAACGGCCGCACCTTCACGTTGGAAAAGAAACCCGGCTCCCAGCCCCTTCCTTCGAGTGAGGGGAGTGGTTGCACCCTCTCTCACTCCGACATCCTCCGAGGCGGCACCCTCCGCTTCTAAAGTGCAGCCATAAAAAAGAAATCCTAAAATAATCCCACCCGGACCCTCGCGGCCTAGGTGGGATTTTGTAATGATGGCATAAGTTTGCATTGTTGCAGGGGTAAAAGTGCATTTCACCCGTAAATTATAGTTCAAGGGTGTTAACGATATTAAAAGCACATATTTCTCCACATAGCCCCTTCCTGTTATCTTCTTACCTTTGCGCCGTCACTCGATTGGCAATACATTATTTATTAATAAATAACTAAAAAATGATGAAACATTGGATTAGATTTTTCTGCCTCTCGCTATTATCAATAGTGGCAGGCATGGCGTCCGCACAGTCCGCAGAGGACGTCATCAAGATTTCCACTGTTCAAAAGCTAAAAGAGTTCCGTGATGCTGTGAACAGCGGAACCTCTTATGCTGGTAAAACAGTGGAACTCACTGCGGACCTTGACCTTCAAGGGGAGGATTGGATTCCAATAGGTACTAAAACAATGGGTTCCTATCCAGGAACAGCTTTCAAAGGTGTTTTTGACGGTTGTAATCACACCATTAGTAACCTGAAGGTTAATTCAAGTGAACCTGAATTTGCTACTGCAGGCTTATTTGGTTCGATTGCATCAGGTACGATTCAAACAGGTACGACTACAACGACTATACCAAGTTCAATAAAAAATCTCACCTTGAAGAATGTGGACATTACAAGTACGCATTTTGCTGCCGGTATCGTGGCTTACGCGTCGAATGATGCGAAAGGTTCGTCTATTGAAAACTGCAAAGTTATTGGCGGTACGATTAAGTCAACACCAGAGATTGTTGATGGCTCTTATGACAATGGCGATAAGGCCGGTGGTATTATGGGCTATAATGCAACTGACTTTACCATCAACAACTGTATAGTTGAAGGCGTCAAAATTACTGCCTACCGTGACCTCGGCGGTATCGTTGGTTACTCAGATGGCAATGTTACCAACAATACTGCAAAAAACGTAACCGTTACTCAGGATTTGACCAATGGATATAAGGATACTCGTCCTACAACTATTGGCGATATTGTCGGTCGTGGTTCTGCTACAAATAATGTCGAAGCAAATGGCAATAAAGTCATCAAGTCTGCCCCAGTCGCTCAGATTGGTGAGACCAAGTATGAGACCATTGCCGATGCTGTAAAAGCGGCAAAAGCCAATGACGTGATTAAGATCATCAAGGCTGGTGAATATACACTTCCCGGTTTGCCAAATAACGTAACAATTGAAGGCGCTGTCGATGGCGTGGTATTTACCCACACAAGTGCAGGCAGCGTTGCAAGTGTACCCAATGGTGCTACGTTCAAAAATGTGACGTTCAACTTTGGCAACGTTGATTACCATGGCTTCCAGCATGCCGGAACTATCAACATGGAAGGCTGCAAACTCAACGGAAGGCTCACCTCATATGGTGACATGAACTTCACGAATTGCACGTTTGAGCAGACCAATCCCGATTACCACATGTGGGTATACGGTCCAAGTACTGTAAAATATATCAGTTGCACATTCAACGGAAAAGGAAAATTCCTAAATGTCTATCGTGAAGGTTCTGAAGAAAATAATGTGATTGTAGACCAATGTACGTTCAATAGCGATACGAAGAATAAAGCAGCCATAAACGTAAAGGCTACAAGCGGCACCACGTTGCTAAAGGCTAATGTGACCATAACGAACTGCACAACTAACGAGAATTTCCCAGAAGCGTCTTCTTCCGACGCCCTCGTTGTTCTGAACAGCCTTGTTCAGGTTGACGACCGCACAGCAGACGGCGTAGACAAAATCACCGTCACTCAGGACGGCAAGAAGATTTATCCTGTCAGCTACGTCGCCCAGATTGGCAATGTGAAGTACGAGTCGCTGGCTAAGGCTGTTGCAGCTGTCAAGGACGGTGAGACTATCCTGATGCTTGCTGACGTTCCCAACGCTGGCGGCATGTCGGTTTCCTCTGGAAAGAACTTCACGGTTGACTTCCAGAACCACACCTACACCCTTAACAAGCCGGGTGCAGGCTCTACCGGCACGGAGACCAGCGGCTTCCAGCTTCTGAAGAACTCCACGATAGTGTTCAGGAACGGTACGATCAACATCTCTGAGGAAAACCTCACACAGGCAGTTGCTCCCGCCAAGAACATCATGCGCATCATCCAGAACTACGCGAACCTTACACTGGAGAACATGACTATTGACGGCACAAACCAGTATGGCGGCAAGGATTACATCATGAGTTTCAACAACGGAACAAGCGTTATTAAAGACACTAAAGTTGTTGGTGCTGACAAGATAGCATTCGACGTTTGCACATGGAGCGGCTACGTGGCAACCGGACTTGAGGTGACTGGCAGCAGCGAAATCACAGGTGACATTGAAATCAGCTCTTCCAATACTCCTGAATCTCTGAGCCTGACGCTCACTTCCGGCACTCACAACGGTGAGATTGTCATGGCCCAGGGCGCCGACAAGGCAACCGTGACTAAGAAGAACGACTTTGTTCAGGCCGCTCCCGAGGGTTACAAGTGGGTAGATAACGGAGACGGTACGAGCACACTGAAGCCTTGCGAGTATGTTGCCCAGATTGGCGAAGGCGAGAACATTGTTAAGTATGAGACGCTTGCCGAGGCCGTTGCAGCTGTCAAGGACGGTGAGACTATCCTGATGCTTGCTGACGTTCCCAACGCTGGCGGCATGTCGGTTTCCTCTGGAAAGAACTTCACAGTTGACTTCGATGGTCACACCTATACACTTAACAAGCCGGGTGCAGGCTCTACAGGCACCGAGACCAACGGCTTCCAGCTTTTGAAGAATTCGACGATAGTGTTCAAGAACGGTACGATCAACATCTCTGAGGAAGACCTCACAAAGGCAGTTGATCCCGCCAAGAACATCATGCGCATCATCCAGAACTACGCGAACCTTACACTGGAGAACATGACTATTGACGGTACGAACCAGTACGGCGGCAAGGATTACATCATGAGTTTCAACAACGGAACAAGCGTTATTAAAGACACTAAAGTTGTTGGTGCTGACAAGATAGCCTTCGACGTCTGCACATGGAGCAGTTACAAGGCAACAAGCCTTGACGTAACAGGCAACAGCGAAATCAAGGGCGACATAGAAATTAGTTCGACCAATACACCTGATGCTTTGAGCCTGATGCTTACTTCCGGTACTCATGACGGTGCAATCATTATGGCCCAGGGCGCCGACAAGGCAACTGTATCGAAGGATAACGAATTTGTTCAGGCCGCTCCCGAGGGTTACAAGTGGGTAGATAACGGAAACGGTACGAGCACGCTGAAGCCTTGCGAGTATGTTGCCCAGATTGGTGATGTAAAGTACGAGACTCTCGAGTCTGCATGGGCAGAGGTTAAGGACGGCGAGACCATCACCCTGCTTGCCGACTGCACCGGAAACGGCATCAAGGCTCCTCAGGGCAAGTTCACAACGGGCGTTACAATCGACTTCAACAACCACACATACACAATGGATGGTTCTACAGTTGGCAGCTCAGGCACTAAAACACAGGCTTTCCAACTCTTGAAGGACAACAAGATAACCTTCAAGAACGGTTCTATCATCGCCAACAATGCTGATGTGAAGATGATGATCCAGAACTATTCTGACCTGACGCTCGACAACATGACGCTCGATGCCACTCAAGGCACGAACAGCATCAACTATGTGCTTTCGACCAACAACGGCAATACCGTAATTAAGGACACCAAAATTACAGCCAAGGAAGGCGGCAAGGCCTTCGACGTTGACTCTGGTTGGGGCAATTATGCCAGCAACACCGTGGAGTTGACAGGAGAAAGCGTTATCACGGGTGACATTGAGGTGGCTTTCGAGAAGAAGACCGAAGGAACTCCTTCTGTTCTGAAACTGACATCTGGAACGCTCAACGGAAAGATTGTTCTTGGCAGTAACGCCGACGAGTGCACCATTACAAAGAGCGATAACTTCGTAGCTGCAGCTCCTGCTGATCACAAGTGGGTAGATAACGGCAACGGAACGAGCATGCTGAAACCATGCGAGTATGTTGCCCATATTGGCGATGTGAAGTATGAGACTCTCGAGGCTGCCTTCGCAGCCGCCGAGGACGGTGAGACCATCACTCTGCTTGCCGACTGCACCGGTAACGGCATCAAGGCTCCTCAGGGCACGTTCTCTCAGGGCCTGACGGTCGACTTTGCAGGCCACACCTACACTGTTGACGGCGCCACTGTCGGTTCGACCGGCACCGAGACCAACGGCTTCCAGCTCCTGAAGGACAACAAGATCACCTTCAAGGGTGGTACGATCACTTCCGAGAAGGCCAAGATCCTTATCCAGAACTACAGCGACCTGACCCTTGAGGGCATGACGCTGACGCTGAACAACACCAACTATACATCAGCTTACACGCTGTCTAATAACAACGGCAACATTGTCATCGACGGTACGACCATCAACGCCAACCCCGCCGGCGGTTTCGCCTTCGATGTCTGCCGCTATGCAAGCTATCCTTCCGTCAACGTGACGGTGAAGGGTGAAAGCAAGATAAACGGTGATGTAGAGGTGTTTGCTTCTAACAATGATGCCAAGGACGGCTTCAAGCTGATGCTCGAGGCTGGCACGATGACAGGCAACATCGTCCTTGATGCAAGTGCCAAGGCTGCCATGGCAGCTACACCTGAGAAGGCTACTGTTAGCAAGAGCAATACACTGACTGCTATCGCCGCTCCCGACGGCTACAAGTGGGTGGACAATGGTAACGGTACGAGTACGCTTGCTCCTGCTCACTACATTGCAGCTATTGGTGACGAGAAGTACGAGACGCTGCAGGAGGCTATCAACGCTTGCGAGGCTGGTGCCGAGACTACCATCAAGCTGCTTGTTGATGTTGAGGATGGTTCTGCGTTCGAGATTGCAGATAGCAAGAAGAATGCGAACTTGAACATCATCATTGATTTCGACAACCATTCTTATAATGTGACTAAGAATGCTGTCGGTTCAGCTCGTACAAAGTCGCAAGCAATGCATTTTGCTTCAGGCAATACGCTGACGCTGAAGAATGGTACCATTAGCTCGGCTGCCACATCGGAAGAGAATAATCTCAAGATGATGATGCAGAACTATTGCGACCTGACGCTCGATGGTATGACCATCGATTGCAGTAATATCAATGGAGGTACGTATCCTGATTACAGCGGCACTACCTATGAATATTGGAGTCTCAAGTCGGTTCCCGTATTCAACTTCAACACGGGTAATGCAACCATCAAGAACACGACCATTAGCTTCCGCGATGGCGACAACGTGGGACTCTGTGTTGATGGCGGTACCGTAGCCCTGGGCGAAGGTGTTGTCGTGAACGGTGCTGTAAGCGCTGTGTCTGGCTCTGTAACCATCACTGACGGCAAGTACAGCGGCGCTGTCACTGCCGACCAGGCTACTCTGAAAATTTCTGGTGGCGTGTACACTAAGGTGCCTGCTGACGAATACTGCGCTGAAGGATATATCGTTACTGACAATACCGATGATGCTACGAAGGAACGTTATCATTTCGCAGTCAAGACCAAGGAAGCTGCTGGTATCTATGAGCTGATTCACGATGTACCTTACAAGTATGTTGATGGTGTAGCTAATGCTGAGAAGATTACCTATACTCGCACTTTTGAAGAAAGAGTAGTCGGAAAATTCCAAACATGGTATGTGCCGTTTGACTATACTATAAGCGAAAAGGATCTCGAAAACTTTAAGTTCTATAAGATTCACTTGATTTCTGCAGCAAATCAAATAGGTGGTGAGGTAACTGACAATACGGCAATTTATGTATACGTGCAAGAAGTAGGTGCTAATACTAAACTTACAGGTAACAGACCGTATGTTATTAAGGCTAAGAATGCTTTAACAGACTTCGTATTTGAGGTCAATAATACAAAGCTCTATGCCAAAGACAATTCTTCACGCCTACATGTGGAAACCACTGACTTCAATTATGATTTCTATGGAAATTATGATGATTACAGTGGGGAGCCTGCTTATACATGGTACTCATTGAATAAGAAAGGCCAATTACAACCTAATTCCGAAACAGCAACGTTAAGGTCTTATCATTGGTATATCAAAGCTACCGCAAGAGGCGAGAATGCTGATTATGCTAAACCTAATTTCTTCATCGTAGAAGGCGATGGTGAAACCGATGGTATCAACAATGCTCAGACCACTGAGGCCGAGATTGAAGGCATCTACACGCTGGGTGGCATCAAGGTGGAGCATCTTGTTAAGGGAGTGAATATCATCAAGTACACCGATGGTAGGACTAAGAAAATTAATGTAAAATAAATGAAACGTATGAATAAAGAGTATGTAAAGCCCGAAATTTTAGTAGTCTATATATCTGATAAGTTAATGGAGGACGAAGTCATATCCTTTAATCCGAAGCCAGGTGATGACTTTGCTAAGGAGCATTTCGAGGATGACTTTGTTTCCGACGACTCTCCCAAAAATCTTTGGGACGATTAACGACAAATCCCGTAAGGGTGATAATTAGTATTATATTTGTGCAATTATTGAAGAAGGTGCGGTTCCTTAGCGAAGGGCTGCACCTTTTTTTGATGTGCAAACCGCTATAACGGGGGACAGTAATTACTTATTTCAGAAAAAAGTTGAAAAAGGGGTGTCACCCGTTACATGTGGGCTTAAACGGCTTGCTTTCAACGGGTTACGTGGGTGATGGGTTGGATAAGGGTGTCACCGGGAAAAAGGTTGCTGATCAGCGTTTTGGGGGGTGTTGTGACAGCCGACGGAATATATGGAAAATGGCGGTATGAAGCAGCGAGCGGTTTACCAGATTGGTTACCACGGCGTGGTAAACGATGTACCAGGCCGTGGTAAACGATGTACCAGGCCGTGGTAAACGATGTACCAGGCCGTGGTAAAGGTATTACCACGCCGTGGTAGATTCGTGAAACGGTAGTCGTGTGGCGAACAAACGTTTATTTTGTGGTATGTAGGCGTGCCGCGTTGTCCGTTTGCCCGTAAATTTGTGTTTAAAATGTTAAACAGGGTAGACTGCCTCGATGGAGGTGGCTGGGGGGTGAAATCTTTTTGGTAACTTTGCATTCTATAAGATGATAATTTTTTCATAATCGATTATATTTTTGTTAAAGCATTTAGGCTGTTCAAGCCGTGAGGCCGAATGCCGACACTTTTTAAAAAAGATGGTCATCCGTGCCATGAGGCATCGGGTGACCATCGTTTTTCCCCCTGTTTCTTCTTCTCCGCTTCAGGGCTTGCTAAAGGCGGCGCTGTAGGTGCGGCCAATGGGTATGGGTTGGGGCTCGCCGTGGAGGAACACCTGCTGGCGTGAGTAGCTCTCAATCTGCCGGCGCGAGATGATGAATGACTTGTGGACGCGCACGAACAGCGATTCGGGCAGTTGAGCGGCGAGTGTCGAAAGGGTGGTCTGCGTGACGAGTTTCTGCCCGTTGGTCAGGTGTAGGCGCACGTAGTTGTCCATAGCTTCGAGATAGCTGATGTCGCTGAGGGGCAGGACCACGTTCTTGTAACCGACCTTCACGGTGATGGTGGGCTGCAGTTCTTGCTGCTGCCGACGGACGACCTTGTTGATGGCTGTTTGGAAGCGTTCGTAGGAGAAGGGTTTCAGCAGGTAGTCGATGGCATCGAGGTTGAAGGCGTCGATGGCATATTCGGTGAAGGCGGTGGTGAAGATGATGCATGTGTCTTCTGGAACAGAGCGTGCTAACTCTATTCCGTTGGCTGTTCCGAGGTTAATGTCGAGCAGCAGCACGTCGGGCCGTTCTATGCGTACGGCGGCAAGTCCTTCGCTGGCGTGAGTGAAGGTCTTGATTTCGATGTTTCCCATTCGTTGGCAGAAAGTGTCAACGATGTTGAGAGCCAGGGGTTCGTCATCTATAGCGATGGCTCGTAGATGTGTCTTTTCCATAATGCAAATTTTGAGTCAGTTGACTCAATTTCTTTATATTTCTATTGTTATCCTAATCACTAAAGGTCTATTTCCAGATGGACATGGAAGAGACCGTCGTGCTGTTGGATGTTGAGCAGGCATATTGCACAGTCGATATGTTTCTTTATAAATTTCATCGCTGCAAAATTATGCATTTTTTTAATAAGTTGTACTTGGATATGTTGCCGTTTGCCCATAAATTCCTGTCGTTTGTCAAATAATCGACCTTTTCAGCGACAACTTCATGGGTGCTCAGCGAATCAAAGTCGTTTTTCTTGGTCAGCTGAAGAAAAATCCGTAACTTTGCTTCGTCAACAATAATTCAGTAGATCATAATAGAAATGATGAACATCGGACTTACTCACACCAGCGTCCTCCTTGTCAGCGACGCTCACACCGCCCAGGCTATGGGCTCGGGCGACATGCCCGTACTGGCAACACCCGTCATGATTGCCCTCATGGAAAATGCTGCCATGCTGGCAGTAGATCAGGAACTGCCAGAGGAACAAACCACCGTAGGCGCCCACATCGACGTCAGCCATCTGAAACCATCGCCCGTAGGGGCGGAGGTGTTTGCCACCGCTGAGCTGATGGAGGTGGAAGACCGTCGCCTCACCTTTCATGTCGTCGCCATGCAGGGCGACCTGGTCATCGGCGAAGGCACCCACGTGCGCTACATCGTCAGCCGCGAACGGTTCCTCGCAAAACTCTGAAGAGGCGTAGGCACCTGGCATGCCTCTTCTCGACAATGATAAAAAAAGTGAAACATTGGCACGGATTTTGTATTATCAGAAAAAAACGCTACCTTTGCATGCAGAGCAAATTGCAAACACTTGCAGACACAGCGGAAACAAAAAAAGAAAACAATATGGAATACAAAGATTTTGAAGAAAAGAGATGGGAAGGATGGGACACTCCCACCTCCTATGAGAGCGACCGCCAGCTGGCGCTGTCGCAGGCATTTCCCGCGCTGATGCGCAAGGTGTATATCTGGATGACATTGGCACTCGCCATCACGGCCATCACAGCCTACGGCGTGGCATCGTCGCCCGTGCTGCTGAGCGCCATCTACTCCAGTAAGTTCACGTTCTTCGGACTCATCATTGCCGAGCTGGCACTGGTGTTCTACGTGTCGGCACGCATCAACCGACTCTCGCTCACCACGGCCACCCTGCTTTTCATCCTCTACTCCGTCATCAACGGAGCAACGTTGGCATCCATCTTTGCCTTCTACTCGATGAGCGTCATCGGTCAGACCTTCCTGGTCACCGCCGGCACGTTCGGCGTCATGGCTGTCTATGGCTACTTCACGAAGAAAGACCTTACCTCCTGGGGACGGCTGCTCCTCATGGCACTCATCGGACTCATCATTGCCGGCATTGCCAACATGTTCTTCCGCAGCACGATGATGGATCTCGTGGTCAGCGGCATCGGCGTGCTCGTCTTCGTCGGCCTCACGGCTTACGACTCGCAGAAGATCAAGCAGATGCTGCTCATGCAGGAAGACATGGGCGAAACGGCCCAGAAGGTGGCACTGATGGGTGCGCTCAGCCTCTACCTCGACTTCATCAACCTCTTCCTCTACCTGCTGCGCTTCATGGGAAGAGACAGATAGTAGTCCTTTCTCAACCGCGCCATTAGGCGCCTCTCAACTTTTCTCAACCGCGCCTTTAGGCGCATCTCAACCCTTCTCAACCGCGCCGTAGGCGCCCCTCAACTCGCGCCGTCAGGCGCCCCTCAACGTTTCTAACTCGCGCCCCGGCGCACAAATAACAACAACAATGAAAAAAGCAAAAACTATTCTGGCAGGCGTCGCCATCGCGGCCCTCACTAGTTGCGGTGCACTCGGCACCTCAGGCTCAGGCTCAGGCGTGGGCGACATCCTCGGTTCTGTACTTGGAGCAGTGACCAACGGTCAAACCATCGGCAACGTGCTCTCAAGCGTCATCGGACTCGATAAACCCTCTCAGGCCGACCTCATCGGCACGTGGAAGTATCGCCAGCCCGGTGTAGCCTTCACCTCGGAAAACCTCCTTGCCAAGGCAGGCGGTGAGGTGGCTGCCACCACCGCAAAGGAGAAACTCTCTACCTATTACTCCTCGCTGGGCATCAGTTCCTCCAACACCTATCTGCAGTTCACCCAGGACGGACAGTTTGCAGGAAAGGTTGACGGCAAGACCATCTCGGGCACCTACACCTACGATCCCGATAAGTGCCTCATCACGATGAAGACGTTGCTCTTCTCCATGCCTGCCTATGCCAAGAAGACCACGGGCGGCATGAGCATCCTCTTCGAGTCGAAGAAACTGCTCACCGTGCTCCAGGCTGTCTCTGCCATCAGCGGCAATCAGACCCTCAGCACCATCGGCGATCTCTCGAAGAACTACGACGGCATCCGACTCGGTTTCGACATGACGCGTTAATCCCCATACATCATCATAGCGGAATGAAAGTGCCCATCGGCCTTCCATTCCGCTTTTTTGATAAAAACCCTCTTCTCAACCGCGCCATAGGCGCCTCTCAACCCTTCTCAACCGCGCCTTTAGGTGCCTCTCAACCCTTCTCAACCGCGCCTTTAGGTGCCTCTCAACCCTTCTTAACCGCGCCGCAGGCGCACCTAAACCTTATGGCAACCAAACTACTCCTCCTCACTCTGGCCCTGACAACCCTTCAGGCCACAGCCCAAACCACCGTCGGCACTCGCACCCAGGCGCTCACCCCTGATGCCTGGGAAAAGTCCCAATGGATATCCGTCGTCGACGCACCCGTCGTCACCGAAAAAGCCTCCGACGCTTTCCTCGCTGCCGACGGCGCCAACTGGTTCCTTTCCACCGTCACCAATGCCAAGCCCGTTGTCCGCGCCCGATGGATGACCACGGCCCTCGGCGTCTATCAGCTCTACCTGAATGGCCGCCCCGTGGGCAACGAAGTCCTCAAACCCGGCTTCACCCACTATGCCAAGACGAAGCGTTCCTTCACCTACGACGTCACCGATGTCTTCCAGAAGGGCAATGGCGCCCGCAACCTCCTGGCTGCACAGATCACCCCAGGCTGGTGGGCCGACAAGATTGTCACCCCCGGCGACCACCAGGGCATGATAGGTAAGAAGTGCGCCTTCCGTGCCGTGCTCGAGCTCACCTATGCCGACGGCACCATGCAGCGGTTCCCCACCGACTGCAGCCACTGGCGCGCAGCCATAGCAGGCCCTGTCACCCATGCCGGCATCTTCGACGGCGAGACTTACGATGCCCGCCGCCCCATGCCCCTCGGCAAGGAGTACTTCAGCCAGTTTGCCGCTCCCGAACCCAACAACGAGTTCTCGGGCGACATTCTCCCTTCAGAAGGAGCTGAAGTCTACCTGCGCCGCGACCTGACGCTCAGCCCCGTGCAGGCCTACGTATGGCAAGGTGTCGTCAACGCGTCAGAACCCTCTCAGGCCGCTCTCAACAATGCCGAAGGCAGCGCCAAGCCCTATCACGGCACCGTGGTTGTCAAGCGGCGCTATGAGCCCGGCCAGACCATCACCCTGAACCCTGGCGAGACACTCGTGGTTGACTTCGGTCAGAACTGTTCTGCCGTGCCAGCCTTCCGCTTCAAGGCCAAGGAGGGCACCGTGCTCACCTGTCTGCCCGCTGAAATACTGAACGACGGCAACGGGGCCGAGAGCAGGGGCATGGACGGCCCAGAGGGCAGCATCCATCGCCGCAACCTGCGCGTCCAGAAAACCAGCATGCAGCTCGCCTACACCTTCGGCCCGGGCAACCGTTTTGTCAGCTATCAGCCCCAGTGCACGTTCTTCGGCTATCGCTACATCTCCGTCACTGCCACCGACAAGGTGACCATCAAGGACGTCACCTCAGTTCCCGTCAGCTCCATTGCCCGGCAGCTGGAGACGGGCACCCTCACCACGGGCAATGCCGATGTCAACAAGATTATCGCCAACACCATCTGGGGCCAGCGCTCCAATTATCTCTCCGTGCCCACCGACTGCCCGCAGCGCGACGAGCGACTCGGATGGATGGCCGACACGCAGGTGTTCGCCGAGACGGGATCGTTCTTTGCCAACACCCGCAGCTTCTTCCACAAATGGATGCGCGACGTGCGCGACAGCCAGAGCCCCACGGGCGCCTATCCCGGCGTGTCGCCCACTGCACAGTATGGCTCTGAGCCCACCTCCATGATGCGTCTCGGCTGGGCCGACGCAGGCATCATCGTGCCCTGGACCGTCTGGAAGCAGTTTGCCGACACCGACATCATCCGCGAGAGTTTCGAGTCGATGGACCGCTTCATGCAGCATGTCAACGACACCAAGTATAACCACCAGACGCTTGTTGCCGAAAACGGCAACTACCAGTGGGCCGACTGGCTGAGCTACGATCCCCTCGAGACCTGCGTCAACAAGGCCTTCGACGAACATTGGAAGCCGCTGCCCGACGCCATCGCCTACTGGAACTACCTCAGTGCCAGCTACTGGCTCATTGATGCCCAGATGATGGCAGATATGGCCCAGGCCATCGGCCGCGATGCCCAGCCCTACCGCCAGATGGCCGACACGGCCTGGCAGTACCTGCGCGACGAGTTCCTGAATGCCGACGGCACGTTCAAGGTGGACATTCTCAACACCATGCAGACGCCGGTCCTCTTCGCTCTGAAAAACCAACTCCTCGACGGACAGCCCCGGCAGGCCGCCATCGACCGACTCCGCCGGAACTTCGCCGACCACGGACAGTGTCTGCAGACGGGATTCCTCGGCACTTCCATTCTCATGCAGACCCTCACCGACAACGGCATGACCGACATCGCCTACGACCTGCTCTTCCAACGCAAGAACCCCTCGTGGCTCTATTCCATCGACAACGGCGCCACCACCATCTGGGAACGCTGGAACAGCTACCGCAAGGATAGCGGACTGGGACCTAACGGTATGAACAGCTTCAACCACTATGCCTACGGCTGCGTCTGCCAGTGGCTTTGGGAGACCGCAGCAGGTATCGCTGCCGATCCCGCTCAGCCCGGTTTCCGCCACATCATCATGAAGCCCGTCCCCGACAAGCGCCTTGGCAGCCTCACCGCAGAATACCCCTCGGCAGCAGGCACCATCAAGAGCGCATGGCACTACGAGGGCAACGAGTGGGTTTGGAACTTCACCATTCCCGCTGGCACCACTGCCACTGTCACGCTTCCCGGGCAGTCCGCTTCGCGCCTTTATCAGTCCGGCACCCACCAAGTGCGCCTCCCCCTCTGACGTGCGCGTTCCTTATTTATTAATATAATATACCGCACAAACACGTACGGCATGCTGTCCTCCTAGGCAACGCATGCCGTTCTTTTTACCCCTATGGGCGTTTTGCTTCCGCAATTCGCCCATTTTGTTTTGCAATCCAACTTGTTTTCCCCACCAATCCAACTTGTTTTCCTCACCAGTCTAATTTGTTTTCCCCGCAAATTTTACTTATTTTGCTCTTACGACCCCACTTTTTCTCCTTCATGTCCATAACCCCCTTTCTCACCCCTTTTCGCCCATTCTTCCGCTTATTTTTCCCTTCAGATGCTTGACTTAAATCAATTATTTGTTAAAAATCGTATTTTCCGTGCATTTTTTTCAGAAAATATTTGGTGGGTTCGCCGAAAAGCAGTACTTTTGCATCCGCTTTCGA